>NZ_JBHSKM010000010.1:0-70624 GCF_042657965.1 Streptomyces coerulescens | reverse complement strand
AAGAACCGCCCCGAAGAGGAAGCCGCCCTCACAGCCCTGTCCCGGCTCTTCGTGCACGGGACCCCCGTCGACTGGGCGGCGTACTTCGCCGGCACCGGTGCCCGTCTCACCGACGACGCCCCCACCTACCCCTTCCAACGCCACCACTACTGGCCCGAACCCGGCGCCAGCGCCGCGCTGTCGGCGTCCGTCGGCGGTGTCGTCGATGCCGCCGAGGCGGAGTTCTGGGCTGCCGTGGACGACGCCGATGTAGCTGGACTCGCAGCTCAACTGTACGTCGACAGCGAGGCGTTGAACGACGTCGTGCCCGCGCTATCGGCGTGGCGCGGGCGGCGGCGGATGCGCTCCGCCGTGGACGGGCTGCGGTTCAGGGAGACGTGGCAGGCCCTCGGGGACGGCGTCGCGCAGGGAGTCGGGGGCGGTGCGGTCGGGCCTTGGCTGGCCGTTGTTCCGTCCGGGCTGGGCGAGGACGCCTGGGTGCGTTCCGTTGTGACAGCGCTCGGCGCGCGGACCGTTGTCTTGGAGGTCGGTGCGGAGGAAGCGTCGGACAGTGTCGCGGTGCGCCTGCGGGAGACCCTGGCCGGGTGCGAGGACGATTCCGGGATCGCCGGTGTGGTGTCGCTGCTGTCCGCCGGAACCGACGTAGGGGACTCCGGAGTTCCGGTGGCCGTGACCGGAACGGCCGTGCTGGTGCAGGCACTTGAGCAGATCGGGCTCGACGCCCGGGTGTGGGCCGTCACGTGCGGTGCGGTGAGTGTGCCGGCCGCGGACGACGCGGTGCGCGGGCTGCCCGAGCCGCGGGCCGCCGCCGTATGGGGGCTCGGCCGGGTCGTCGCGCTGGAGCATCCTGAGCGCTGGGGCGGGCTCGTCGATCTGCCCGAGGAACTGGACGAGCGGACCCAGGGACGGTTCCTGGGCGTGCTCGCGCGCACCGACGGCGAGGACCAGATCGCCGTCCGGGAAGCGGGTTCGTACGGTCGACGGCTCGTCCCGGCGCCCGCTGAGAGGCGGCCTGCCGACAGCCACTCCGACGCGGCTCACCACCCCGCCGCATGGCGTCCCACCGGGACCGTCCTCGTCACCGGCGGCACCGGAGCCCTCGGCGCCCACGTCGCGCGGTGGCTCGCCGGGAACGGTGCCGAGCGGCTGCTGCTGGTGAGCCGGCGTGGGCCGCAGGCACCCGGTGCGGCGGCGTTGGAGGCGGAGCTGTCGGCACTCGGAGTCGACGTCACCGTCGCGGCCTGCGACGTCGCGGACCGGGAGGGGCTCGGTGAACTGCTGGCCGCGATCCCGGACGAGGCGCCGCTGACGGCCGTGGTGCACACAGCCGGTGTCCTGGACGACGGTGTGGTGCACGCTCTGACTCCGGAGCGGTTCGACGCGGTGTTCCGGGCCAAGGTGGCCGCCGCCGAGGTCCTCGACGAGCTGACCCGGGACCACACCCCGGGCCTGGAAGCCTTCGTGCTGTTCTCGTCGCTCGCCGGCGCCGTCGGCAACCCCGGACAGGCCAACTACGCCGCCGCGAACGCCGCGTTGGACGCGCTGGCCCGTCGGCGGGTCGCGGCGGGGCTGCCCGCCACCTCTCTCGCCTGGGGCGCGTGGCGCGGAGCCGGCATGGCCGGCGAGGGACGGCTCGGACGGCACGCCTCCGGTCGTTCGCTGGAGCCGGAGCTCGCGCTGACCGCCATGGCCGAACTGGTCGCCGAGAGCGCGCCGGACACGGTCGTCGCCGACCTTGCCGACGCCGAGCTGCTGGAGGGCATGTTCGCGCTGCGGCACACCGCGTCCCTCACCTCGCTGCCCGGCGCCCGCCAGATCGCGGCGGCGGCCCAGCAGGCGCGGCAGGAACGCGCCGGTGCCTCGGCCGAGTTGCGCTCGCGGCTGGCGGCGGCTCGGGAGGACGACCGGTTGCCGTTCGTCCTCGATGTCGTCCGCACCCACGCGGCGGCCGTGCTCGGGCATCCCGGGCCGGACGCCGTCAAGCCGGAACGCGCCTTCCAGGAGCACGGGTTCGACTCGCTCATGGCCGTCGAGCTGCGCAAACGGCTCACCGCGGTCGTCGGTCCGCCCTTGGCGGCCACCATGGTCTTCGACCATCCGACCCCGCTCGCGCTGGCCCGTCACCTGCTCGGGGAGATCCTCGCCGAGGGCGACGGGGCCGACGTCGTGGTGACCGCCGCCGACGTCTCCGACGAACCGATCGCCATCATCGGCATGAGCTGCCGCTTCCCCGGCGGCGTCGACTCCCCGGAGGCCTTCTGGCAGTTGATCGCCTCCGGTACGGACGCCATCGGGGAGTTCCCCGCCGACCGTGGGTGGGACGTGTCCGGGCTGTACGACCCGGACGCCGACCGGAGCGGGACCACGTACTCCACACAGGGCGGATTCCTCGACGGGGCAGGCGATTTCGACCCCGCGTTCTTCGGGATCTCGCCGCGTGAGGCGCTCGTCATGGACCCGCAGCAGCGGTTGCTCCTGGAGACCGCGTGGGAGGCGGTCGAGCGGGCCGGCATCGACCCGGGCACGCTGCGCGCCAGCCGCACGGGCGCGTTCATCGGCTCCAGCTACCAGGACTACGGGCGCGGCGCCGGAGACGGCACCGAGGGCCACATGGTCACCGGGTCCAGCCCCAGCGTGCTGTCGGGCCGGCTGTCGTACGTCCTCGGTCTCGAAGGGCCCGCCGTCACCGTCGACACCGCCTGCTCGTCCTCCCTGGTCGCGCTGCACCTGGCCTGCCAGTCGCTGCGGGGCGGCGAGAGCACCCTCGCGCTGGCCGGTGGCGCGACGGTCATGACGACGCCGGACTCGTTCGTGGCGTTCAGCAGGCAGCGGGCGCTCGCCGCCGACGGCCGCTGCAAGGCGTTCGGCGACGAAGCGGACGGCATGACCCTCGGTGAGGGCGTCGGACTGCTGCTCGTGGAACGGCTCTCCGATGCCGTCCGCAACGGCCACCCCGTGCTCGCCGTGATCCGCGGGTCCGCCGTCAACCAGGACGGTGCCTCCAACGGGCTGACCGCGCCGAACGGCCCCTCCCAGCAGCGTGTCATCCGCCAGGCCCTCGCCAACGCGCACGTCACCCCGGACGACATCGACGCCGTCGAGGCGCACGGCACCGGCACGGCACTCGGCGACCCCATCGAGGCGCAGGCACTGGTCGCGACGTACGGCAGGGACCGGGACCCGGAGCGGCCGGTGTGGCTCGGCTCGGTGAAGTCCAACATCGGGCACGCGCAGTCCGCCGCCGGTGTCGCCGGTGTCATCAAGATGGTGCTGGCGTTGCGACACGGCGTCCTGCCGCCCACTCTGCACGTCCACACGCCGTCCCGGCACATCGACTGGTCCTCGGGAGTTCTCCGGCTGCTCGACGAGGAGCGGCAGTGGCCCGCGAACGGGCGTCCGCGCCGGTGCGCCGTGTCCTCCTTCGGCATCAGCGGCACCAACGCGCACGCGGTCCTGGAGGAAGCGCCGCCGGAGACCTCCCTCGACGATCGGTCGACGGCCACCACGCCCCCTGTGTCCGGCGCCCTCCCCTGGGTGCTGTCCGCCCGTACCCGTGCCGCCCTGCGGGACCAGGCCAGCGCGCTCGCCGCCCACGCCGCGGCACGGCCCGACGACGACCCGGCCGACACCGGTCACGCCCTCGTCACAGCCCGCTCCCTGTTCGACCACCGCGCGATCGCCCTCGGCGGCGAGACCGGCGAACTCGGCGCCGCGCTCGGTGCGTTCGCGGGGCAGGAGGCTGTGGCGCCGGTCGTGCACGGCGAGGCCGACGTCGAAGGCCGTACCGTGTTCGTCTTCCCCGGCCAGGGCACCCAGTGGGACGGCATGGGCGCGCGCCTGCTCGACCTGTCGCCCGTGTTCGCGGAGCGTGTCGCCGCCTGCGCCCTGGCCCTCGACCCGTTCGTCGACTGGTCGCTGACCGCGGTGCTCCGTCAGGAACCCGGCGCACCCGGACTCGACCGGGTGGATGTCGTCCAGCCCGTCACCTGGGCCGTGATGGTGTCCCTGGCCGCCGTGTGGGAGGCGTACGGCGTCCGCGCCGACGCCGTGATCGGCCACTCGCAGGGCGAGATCGCCGCGGCCGTCGTCGCGGGGGCGCTCTCCCTGGAGGACGGCGCCCGGGTCGTGGCGCTGCGCAGCCAGGCCATCGGCCGCACCCTCGCCGGGCGCGGCGGCATGATGTCGGTGCCGCTGCCCGCCGCCGAGGCCGCCGCCCGCCTGGAGCCGTGGGGCGAGCGGCTCACCGTCGCCGCCGTCAACGGGCCCGGCGCGGTCGTGGTCTGTGGCGACCCCGAGGCCCTGGACGCCCTGCACGACCAGCTCACCGCCGAGGGCGTGCGGGCCCGCAAGATCCCCGTGGACTACGCCTCGCACTCCGCGCATGTGACGGACCTGCACGACGAACTCCTCGACGTGCTCGCCCCCGTGACCCCGCGCGAACCGCGCATCCCGATGCTGTCCACGGTGACGGGGGAGTGGCTCGGCGACCCGGTCGTGGGCGG
Source organism: Streptomyces coerulescens (assembly GCF_042657965.1). Classification (NCBI taxonomy): domain Bacteria; kingdom Bacillati; phylum Actinomycetota; class Actinomycetes; order Kitasatosporales; family Streptomycetaceae; genus Streptomyces; species Streptomyces coerulescens. The sequence goes on along the minus strand of NZ_JBHSKM010000010.1, from coordinate 66,122 downwards.
TGGCGGCACGGACGCCGCGTACTGGTACCGCAACCTGCGCCAGACGGTCCGCTTCGGACCGGCCGTCGAACGGCTCCTCGCCGGGCAGCACCGGGCGTTCATCGAGATCAGCGCCCACCCAGTGCTCACCCCGGGCATCCAGGGCGCCGTCGACGAGGCGGGCGTCGCCGCGTACGTCGGCGGCACGCTGCGGCGCGGTGAGGACGACACGCGACGCGTGCTGACCTCGGTCGCCGAGGCGTTCGTGCGCGGCGTGCGCGTCGACTGGACCACGGCGTACGGCGGCAGCGGTGTGCGCCGGCGGGTGGAGCTGCCCACCTATCGCTTCCAGCATCAGCGGCTCTGGGTGCCGCCGGTGACACCCGGCGCGGGCGAGGGCGCCGGCGGCACGGAGGACGCCGCCTTCTGGAACGCCGTGGAGGAGGCCGACCTGCCGGCTCTCGCCCGGAACCTCGATGTCGCCGAGGACGCGCTGGCCGCCGTACTGCCCGGCCTCACCGCCTGGCGCAGGCGCCGCAGCGAGCAGTCCACACTGGACGACTGGCGGTACAAGGTGCGTTGGGTGCCGTTGTCCGTGCCGTCCGGTGCGGTCGGCGGGCGGTGGCTCGTCGTCACCGCCGACGGCAGCGGCGGTACGGATGTCGCGGCGGCCCTCACCGCGCACGGAGCCGAAGCCGTGCGGGTCGTGCTCGACGAGACCCACCTGGACCGCGAGACGGTCGCCGAACTGCTGCGGGACGCGGGCGTGTCGGCCGACGGCGACACGACCCCCGTCACCGGCATCGTCTCCCTGCTGGCCGAAGCCGAACAGGACTGCCCCGGCCACCCGGGCGCCGCCCTGGGCACCGCCCTCAACGTCGTCCTCGTCCAAGCACTCGGCGACCTCGACACCACCTGCCCACTGTGGCTGCTGACCCGGGGCGCCGTCGCCACCGGCCGAGCCGACCGGGTGACCCGGCCCGTGCAGGCGCAGTCGACGGGCATCGGCTGGACCACGGCCCTGGAACACCCCCACTTCTGGGGCGGCACGATCGACCTGCCCGAGACCTTGGACGACCGCGCCGCCCGCAGGCTCACCGCTCTCCTCGCAGGCGGCCCCCACACGGCAGAGGACCAACTCGCCCTGCGGACCTCCAGTATCTTCGCCCGCCGCGTCGTACGCGACCGCCCGGCTCCGCTGAACGGGCAACGGTCCGTGAGCGCCCTGAAGGGGCGCGGGGAACTGCTCGACCGGCCCCCACGGCGCGGCACCGAAACGACAACAGGCTGGACCCCCCGAGGCACCACCTTGGTCACGGGCGGCACCGGCACCCTGGGCCCCCACATAGCCCGCTGGCTGTCGGGCCAAGGAGCCGAACGCATCGTCCTGGTCAGCCGCCGCGGCCAAACCGCCCCCGGCGCCCCCGAACTCGTAGCCGAACTGGCCGAGTCCGGCACCGAAGTCACCGTCGCCGCCTGCGACATCACCGACCGCCCCGCCCTCGCCACCCTCCTGGAAGGACTACGCGCCGACGGCCACACCCTGCGCACCGTGATCCACGCCGCCGCCGTCATCGAACTGCACACCCTCGCCGCCACCCACCTCGCCGCCCTCTCCCGCGTCCTGCACGCCAAGGTCGACGGTGCCCGCAACCTCGACGCGCTCCTCGCCGACGACGACCTCGACGCGTTCGTGCTGTTCTCCTCCGTCGCCGGACTGTGGGGCAGCGGACAGCACGCCGCGTACGTCGCAGGCAACGCCCACCTCGCCGCGCTCGCCGCCGAGCGCCGCGCCCGGGGTCTGAGGGCGACCTCCGTGCACTGGGGCATCTGGGCCAACGAACTCGGCGTCGGCCGTGTCGCCCCCGACCAAGTGCGCCGCACCGGCCTCGTGTTCATGAACGCCGACCTCGCGCTCGCCGGGATGCGCCGCGCCCTGGACGACGACGAGGCCGTCCTGGCCGTCGCCGACGTCGACTGGGACCGCTACTACCCCGTCTTCACCTCCGTCCGCGAGACCCGGCTCTTCGACGAGGTGCCCGACACCCGCCGGGCCGTCGAGAGCGGCGAGCGGCAACAGGGCGCTGCCGAAGGCGAGTTCGCCGCCCGGCTGGCCGCGATGCCGGCCGCCGAACGGAACCGGCTGCTGCTGGACACCGTGCGCGGACAGGCCGCCGCCGTCCTCGGCCTCGCCGGACCCGACGACCTGTCCGAGCGGCGCGCGTTCCGCGACATCGGCTTCGACTCGATCACCGCCGTCGACCTGCGCAACCGGATCGCCTCCGCCACCGGGCTCGCCCTGCCCGCCACGCTCGTCTTCGACCACCCGACGCCCGCGGAGCTCGCGGCGTTCCTGCGTACCCTCCTCGACGCCACCGGTACCGGCACGACCTCCGGCACCACGTCCGGCACCACCTCCGGCCACGCCGCACCCGTCGCCGTCACCGCGGACGATCCGATCGCCGTCATCGGCATGAGCTGCCGCTACCCCGGCGGCGTCGACTCGCCCGAGGCGCTGTGGGACCTGGTGATGTCCGGCACCGACGCCATCAGCGGCTTCCCCGCCGACCGCGGCTGGCCCGTCGACGCGCTGTACGACCCCGATCCCGACACCCCGGGCCGTACCTACGCCGTGCAGGGCGGATTCCTGCGCGACGCCGCCGGCTTCGACCCGCAGTTCTTCGGGATCTCGCCCCGCGAGGCCCTCACCATGGACCCGCAGCAGCGCCTGCTCCTCGAGACGTCCTGGGAGGCCTTCGAACGCGCCGGGATCGTGCCCGAGACGATCCGCGGCAGCCGCACCGGCGCGTTCATCGGAGCCAGCTACCACGACTACCCCGCCGCCCACGGCGAGGGCGCCGACGGGCACGCCGTGACCGGCTCCCTCACCAGCGTTCTGTCCGGCCGCGTCGCCTATCTGCTCGGCCTGGAGGGCCCGGCCGTCACCCTCGACACCGCCTGCTCCTCCTCCCTCACCGCGCTGCACCTGGCCTGCCAGTCGCTGCGGGGCGGCGAGAGCGACCTCGCCCTCGCGGGCGGCGTCAGCCTCATGGCCACCCCGAACACCTTCATCGGCTTCAGCAGCCAGCGCGCGCTCGCCCCCGACGGCCGCTGCAAGGCCTACGGCGACGGCGCCGACGGCATGGCGCTCGCGGAGGGCGTCGGCATGGTCCTCGTCGAACGGCTCTCCGACGCCGTCCGCAACGGCCACCCCGTGCTCGCCGTTGTCCGCGGCTCCGCCGTCAACCAGGACGGCGCCTCCAACGGGCTCACCGCGCCCAACGGGCCCGCCCAGCAGCGCGTCATCCGCGCCGCCCTCGCGGGCGCCCGCCTCGAACCGGCCGACGTGGACGCCGTCGAGGGCCACGGCACCGGCACCGCCCTCGGCGACCCGATCGAGGCCCAGGCCCTGCTCGCCACCTACGGCCAGGACCGCGAACGCCCGCTGCTGCTGGGCTCGGTGAAGTCCAACATCGGCCACAGCCAGGCCGCGTCCGGCGTCGCCGGCGTCATCAAGATGGTCACCGCGCTGCGACACGGTGTCCTCCCGCCGACCCTGCACGCCGACACGCCGTCCACGCACGTCGACTGGTCCACCGGTGAGGTGCGGCTGCTCACCGAGGCCACCGCGTGGCCGGAGACGGGACGGCCCCGGCGCGCCGCGGTGTCTTCGTTCGGCATCAGCGGCACCAATGTGCACACGGTGCTGGAACAGGCTCCGGAGCAGGCCGGTGCGGCGGGGTCGGGCCCGTCCGACGCCGAACAGCCGGACAATGAACAGGACTTGGAGTCGCCCGCCCCGTTGCCCGTGCTGCTTTCCGCCCGCGCGGACGACGCCCTGCGCGCCCAGGCCGGCCGCCTCCTCGCGTTCGTCGAGGAGCGGCCGAACCTGCCGGTCGACCGGCTCGCCGCCGCCCTCGCCGTGCACCGCTCGACGTTCGAGCGCCGCGCCGCCGTGGTCGCACAGGGCCGGGAGGACCTGCTGCGCGGCCTGCGAGCTGTCGTCGACGGGCAGCCCGACCCCGCCGTGATCCGCCCGGCCACGCCCGGCGCCGGGCGCGGCCGGGTCGCCTTCCTCTTCACCGGACAGGGTGGCCAGCGCCTCGGCATGGGGCGTGAACTGTACGACCGTCACCCGGTGTTCGCCGACGCGCTCGACGCCGCCCTCGCCCACCTCGACACCGGACTCGACGTGCCGCTGCGGGACGTGATGTTCGCGCCCGAGGGCACGCCCGAGGCCGCGCTGCTGGACCACACCGGATTCACCCAGCCCGCCCTGTTCGCCTTCGAGGTCGCGCTGTACCGCCTCGCCGAGTCCTGGGGCATCGCACCGGACTACGTCGCCGGGCACTCCGTCGGCGAGATCGCCGCCGCCCACGCGGCCGGCGTGCTCGAACTGGCCGACGCCTGCGCCCTGGTGGCCGCCCGCGCCCGCCTGATGGCCCGGCTGCCCGAGGGCGGCGCGATGGTGTCCGTGACGGCGACCGAGGACGAAGTGGCCCCGCTGCTGGACGAGCGGGTGTCCGTCGCCGCCGTCAACGGGCCCGCCTCACTGGTCCTGTCCGGTGACGCGGACGCCGTCGAGGCCGTCGCCACCGCACTCGCAGCCCGCGGCCACCGCACCCGTCGGCTGCGCGTCAGCCACGCCTTCCACTCGCCCCGTATGGACGCCGTGCTCGACGCGTTCGCCGAGGCCGTCGCGGGCATCGAGTCGGCACCCGCCGTGCTCCCGCTCGTGTCCACCCGCACCGGCGACGTCGTCACCGACGACGAACTCGCCGCCCCCGACCACTGGGTGCGGCACCTGCGCGACACCGTGCGGTTCGCCGACGCGGTGACGACCCTGAGCGGCCGCGGAGTGCGGACCTTCCTGGAGATCGGGCCCGACGCCGTCCTCAGCGGCATGGCCCGAGCCGTCCTCGACGCCGACCCCGCCACCGGCGAGGCCGCGGCCGTCGTACCGCTGCTGCGTCGCGACCGCGCCGAGGTCCCGCAGCTCGCCACCGCCGTCGCGGGCGCCCATGTGCACGGTGTGACCGTGGACTGGGCGGCCTTCCTCGCCGCCACGGACGTGCCCGACCAGCACCTCGACCTGCCCACCTACGCCTTCCAGCGGCAGCGCTACTGGCCCGAACCCGGCACCGGAGCACCGGCGTCCGCCGCCGACCCCGCCGACGCCGCCTTCTGGTCCGCCGTCGAACGCGAGGACACCGCCGCCCTCGCCGCGCAGCTCGGCCTCGACACGGACGACGCCCGGTCGCTCACGCCTGCCCTCGCCGCCTGGCGCCGGCGCCGCCACGACCGGGCCCGCCTCGACGCCCTGCGCCACCACGTCGTCTGGCGTCCCGCGCAGCCCGCCACGGCCACCCTCACCGGGACCTGGCTGGCGCTGCTGCCCGAGGGTGCGGACGATCGCGAGTGGGCGGAGGACACCCTCGCCGCCCTCGGCACAGCCGTCGTGCGCGTCACCGTCACCCGCGACCGTACGAGGATCGCCGGTCAACTCCGGGACCTGAACGGGGCGTTCAGCGGCGTACTGTCCCTGCTCGCGCTCGCGGGCGAGGACGCCGCCGCGCTGACCGCCACCGCCTGCCAGGCCCTGGGCGACGCCGAACTCGACGCCCCCTTGTGGTGCGTGACCCGTGGCGCCGTCTCCGTCCTCGGTGCCGGCGAGCCCGTGCGGGACCCCGCCCAGGCCGGGGTGTGGGGACTCGGCCGCGTCATCGCGCTCGAACAACCCGGACGGCTGGGCGGGTTGGTGGACCTGCCCGACCGGATGGATGCCGCTGCCGGGCGGCGGCTGCGCGCGGTGCTGGCCGGTGCCGACGCCGAGACCGCCGTACGTGACTCCGGCGTGTACGTCCGCAGGCTCGTGCGGGCCCCGCACCGCGAGACCCCGGCGACGCCGGCTCACGGTCTCGCCGATCCGCACGGCACCGTCCTCGTCACGGGCGGCACCGGCGCCCTCGGCGCCCACGCCGCGCGCCGTCTCGCCCGCGAGGGCGCCGGGCATCTGCTGCTGCTCAGCCGCCGCGGCCCCGACGCGCCCGGCGCCGCCGAGCTGCGGGACGAACTGACCGCGCTGGGCGCCCGCGTCACCCTGGCCGCCTGCGACGCCGCCGACCGGGACGCCCTCGCCGCCGTCCTGGCCGAACTGCCCGCCGACGCGCCGCTGACCGCCGTACTGCACACCGCCGGCGTCGTCGAGGACCGCGTCCTGGACACCCTCACGCCGGACGACTTCACGGCCGTACTGCGCGCCAAGGTCACCGCGGCGGAGAACCTCGACGCGCTCACCCGCGAACTGCCACTGACCGCCTTCGTGCTGTACTCCTCCACCGCCGGCGTCCTCGGCGCCGCCGGACAGGGCAACTACGCCGCTGCCAACGCCCGGCTCGACGCGCTCGCCGCCCGCCGCCGCGCCGACGGACTGCCCGCCACCGCCATCGCCTGGGGACCCTGGGCCGGATCCGGCATGGCCGCCGGGGAGGACATCGACCGCCGCCTGCGCCGCGCCGGACTCACCCCACTCGACCCCGAGACCGGCGTCGACGCCCTGGTGGACGCCGTCGCCCACGGCGACACCGCCGTCACCGTCGCCGACGTCGACTGGCCGCGCCTCGCCGCCCTACAGCCCGCCTCCGCCGCACTGCTCACCGAACTCGCCGGGCCCGCAACAGCCGAGGAACGGCCCGATGAGCCCGGCGCGGACGACCTGCGGTCCCGCCTGGCCGCGCTGCCCGCCGCCGAACGCGGCCGGACCCTGCTCGACCTCCTGCGCGCCGTCATCGCCGCCGTCCTCGGCCACGCCGACCCGCGGACCGTCGAGGCCGACTGGACCTTCCGCGACCTCGGCTTCGACTCGCTGACCACCCTCGAACTGCGCAACGGCATCGCCGCCGCCACCGGCCTCACCCTGCCCGCCTCCCTGGTCTACGACCACCCCACCCCACAGCACCTCGCCGACTTCCTGCTCGGCGAACTCCTCGGCGACACCGCCGAGTCCACGCCCGGCGACGCGGAGCCGCGGGCGCGGGCGGTCGCCGACGACCCGATCGCCGTCGTCGGCATCGGCTGCCGCTTCCCCGGCGGCGTCACCGGACCCGAGGACCTGTGGCGGCTGCTCGCCGACGGCCGCGACGCCATCGGGCCGTTCCCCGACGACCGCGGCTGGGACCTCACCGCGCTCGCCGACGACGCCTCCACCACCCGAGAGGGCGGATTCCTCGACGGTGTCGCCGACTTCGACGCCGACTTCTTCGGCATCAGCCCGCGCGAGGCCCTTGCCATGGACCCGCAGCAGCGGCTGCTCCTTGAGACGGCATGGGAGGCACTGGAACGCGCCGGTATCGACCCGACCGGGCTGCGCGGCGGTGACGCGGGCGTGTTCGTCGGCACCAACGGCCAGGACTATGCCACCGTCCTGCGGCGCGGCACCGCCGACGTCCAGGGCTACGCCGCCACCGGCAACACGGCCGGCGTGCTCTCCGGCCGGCTGGCCTACGTCCTCGGCCTGGAAGGACCGGCCGTCACCGTCGACACCGCCTGCTCCGCCTCGCTCGTCGCCCTGCACTGGGCCGTACGGGCGCTGCGCGACGGCGACTGCGGCCTCGCCCTGGCCGGCGGTGTGTCGGTGATGTCGGCACCCGACGCGTTCGTCGAGTTCAGCGCCCAGGGCGGACTCGCCTCCGACGGCCGCTGCAAGGCGTTCTCCGCCGACGCGGACGGCACTTCCTGGTCCGAGGGCGTCGGCGTCCTCGTCCTGGAACGGCTTTCCGATGCCCGCCTGGCCGGGCACCGTGTACTCGGGCTGATCCGTGGCACGGCCGTCAACCAGGACGGCGCGTCCAACGGCCTCACCGCCCCCAACGGCCCCTCCCAGCAGCGCGTCATCCGCCACGCCCTGGCCGACGCCGGCCTCGGGCCCGCCGACGTGCAGGCCGTCGAGGCACACGGCACCGGCACGACCCTCGGCGACCCGATCGAGGCCGAGGCCCTGCTCGCCGCCTACGGAAGAGAGCGGGAACGGCCCCTGCTCCTGGGTACGGTGAAGTCCAACGTCGGCCACACCCAGGCCGCCGCCGGTGTCGCCGGTGTCATCAAGATGCTCCTCGCCATGCGCCACGGTGTCCTGCCACGCACCCTGCACGCCGAGGAGCCCTCTCCGCACATCGGCTGGACGCCCGGCGGCCTCACCCTGCTCACCGAGCCGACCGAGTGGCCCGCCGATCACGGCCCGCGCCGCGCCGGAATTTCCGCGTTCGGCATGAGCGGCACCAACGCGCACGTCGTCGTGGAGCAGGCACCCGAGGAACCGGCCACCGCGGAGCACCTGCCCCGGGCCGGTGGGGAGTCCTCCGCCCCGTGGCCCTGGGTCGTCTCCGCCCGCACCGCCGCCGCCCTCGACGCCCAGCTCGACCGACTGCGCACCGCGGAGCCGAACGGTTCCGCCGCCGACGTGGCCCTCACCCTGGCCACCGCCCGCGCCGCCCTCCCGCACCGCGCCGTGCTGCTCGCCGGACCCGACGGCACGACCGAGGCCGCACGCGGCCGGGCCCGCGGCGGCCGCGGCCCGCTCGCCGTCCTGTTCTCCGGGCAGGGCGGCCAACGCCTCGGCATGGGACGCGAACTGCACGCCCGCTTCCCTGTGTTCGCCGACGCCCTCGACGCCGTACTGGCCCGTCTCGACCTGGAACTCGGCCGCCCGCTGCGCCCCCTGATGTGGGGCGACGACACGGCCGCCCTCGACCGCACCGGCACCGCGCAACCCGCCCTGTTCGCCGTCGAGGTCGCCCTGTTCCGGCTGCTGGAGTCCTGGGGCGTCACCCCCGAGTACGTCGCCGGACACTCCGTCGGTGAGATCGCGGCCGCCCATGTCGCGGGCGTCCTCACCCTCGACGACGCCTGTGCCCTGGTCGCGGCACGGGCCAGGCTCATGGACGCCCTGCCGTACGGCGGCGCCATGGCCGCCGTACGCGCGAGCGAGGAGGAGGTACGGCCGCTGCTCGGCGACGCCGTAGCCGTCGCCGCCGTCAACGCGCCCGACGCGGTGGTGCTGTCCGGCGAGGAGAGCGAACTGAACGCCGTCCTCGACCGGCTCGACGCCGCGCAGGTCACCCGCCTGCGGGTCAGCCACGCCTTCCACTCGCCGCTGATGGAGCCGATGCTCGGCGCGTTCCGGGCCGCGCTCGACCGGCTGGACTTCCACCCGCCGAAGCTCACCGTCGTCTCCAACCTCACCGGCCGGCCTGCCACGGACGGCGAACTCGCCGACCCCGGCTACTGGGTGCGGCACGTCCGCGAGACCGTGCGGTTCGCCGACTGCGTCGCCGCGCTGAAGGAGGCCGGCGTCGGCGCGTTCGTCGAGGCGGGCCCGGACGCCGTGCTCTCCGGCGCCGTACGCTCCCAACTCGACGCCGGCACGCCGGTGGTGCCGCTGCTGCGCCGGGACACCGACGAGCCGACCACCGCACTCACCGCCCTCGCCCGGCTGCACGCGGACGGCGTCCCCGTGGACTGGACGAGCTTCTTCACCGGAACCGGCGCCCGCCTGACCGACCTGCCCACCTACGCCTTCCAGCACCGCCGCTACTGGCCCGAGACCGCGCCCGTGGCCCAGACCGATCCCGTGGAGGCGGAGTTCTGGCAGGCGGTCGAGGCGTCCGACCCCGCCGCCCTCGCCGTCACCCTGGGCGCCGACCTCGGCTCCGAGGCGACGGCAGCCCTGGCGACCTGGCGTCGCAGGCGCCGCGCCCGGGCCGCCGCGGACGACCTGCTCTACCGCGCCGAGTGGGTGACGGCCGCGCTGCCCGCCGACTCCGGTACCGGCCGCTGGCTGCTGCTGGCCGGGGACGGGGACGAGGCGTGGACCGACGCGGCCGTCGCGGCGCTGGGCACCGACCGTCTCCAACGGGCCGACGTCGACACGCTCGCCGATGTCACCGTCGAACCGGCCGGTGTGCTGGCCCTGCCCGGCACCGTGCGCGCCCACGGGCCGCACGGACTGCTGCTCCTGCTGGAGCGGGCGGGCCTCACCGCACCGCTGTGGTGCGCCACCCACCGGGGCGTCAAGGCCGACACCGCCGACACCGCGCCGGAGCCGCCGTCCGCCGCGACCTGGGGTGCCGGACGCGTCGCGGCCCTTGAGCACGCGGGTCGCTGGGGCGGCCTGCTCGACCTCGACACCGCTCCGGACGCACGGCTGGGTGCCCTGCTCACCCTCGCCGCGGACACGGTCGGACGGACATCGGCCGAACGTGAACTGGCGCTGCGGAACGACGGCTTGCGGGCGCGCCGCGTTGTCCGAGCACGCCCGGCCACCGACAGCGCCGACTGGACGCCGCGCGGCACCGTGCTGGTCGTCGGCACCGGCCCGATGGGGCAGGCCGTCGCCCGCCACGCCGCGCTCGGCGGCGCCGACCACGTCCTGCTCGTCGGACGCGCTCCCGACCCGGACACGGCCGAACGCGCCCTGACGTACGGTGCTTCGGCTGGGGGCCGCCCAGGGGACAACCTCTCGGCTTCGGCCGGTCCAGGGGGAAGCCTCTCGCCTTCGGCCGGTCCAGGGGACAGCGCTGCGGCTTCGGCCGGTGTCATGGACGGTGTTGCGGCTTCGGCCGGTCCAGTGGAGGGTGCTGAGCCTTCGGCCGGTCTCACCGACAGTGCCGCGGCCTCGGCCCCCCTCCCCGGCAGCGCCACGACTACGGCCCGTCTCACCGTCCACGCCTGTGACATCGCTGACCGGTCCGCCCTGACCGCGTTCCTCGACAGCTCGGACGCCGCCGCGCTCACCGCCGTCGTCCATGCGGAGGAACCCGCCGGGACCACCCTCGATGACGCGCTCGCCGGAGTGCTCGCCCTGGACGAGCTTCTCGCCGATCGCGACCTGGACGCCTTCGTACTGTTCGGCTCGATCGCCGCCACCTGGGGCGCCCGTGGCCGCGCAGCCGAGGCCGCCACCGGTGCTGCCCTGGAGGCCGTGGCCGAACGCGGCCGGGACCAGGGACGGGCCGTCGTGGCCGTGGCCTGGAACGCGTGGGCCGGCACGGTGGAGCCGTCGCTCGCCGGGCATCTGCGGCTCAGCGGGCTCCCCGCCCTCACCCCGGACACCGCGCTCGCAGCCCTCGACCGGGCCGTCGGCCTCGGCCTGCCCGCCGTGACCGCCGCCGATGTCGACTGGGCGACGTTCGCTCCCGCGAGCGGCCCCTCCACCGCCCTGTTCGCCGCCCTGCCCGAGGCCCGCGACGCGCTGGCCGCCGTAAACACCGGCGAACCCGGCAACGATCCGGCCGCGCGCCTGCGTGAAGAGCTCCGCGCCCTTCCCGGGACCGAACGCGCCGACCGGCTCCTGCGCCTCGTACGGGAGAAGAGCGCCGTCGTCCTCGGTCACGGCCACGACACCACGGCGGCCGACGCGATCGAACCCGACCGCCCCTTCCGCGACCTCGGCTTCGACTCGCTCGCCGCAGTCGACCTGCGCGACCAGCTGGCCCGCGCCACCAGCCTGACGGTGCCCGCCACGGCCGTGTTCGACCATCCGACCCCGGACGAACTCGCCCGCCACCTGCTCTCCGAACTCCTCGGCAGCACCGGGCGGTCCGAGCGGGCAGAGACGTTCGTGGTCCCCGCCGTGGCCACCGACGACCCGATCGTCATCGTCGGCATGAGCTGCCGCTACCCCGGCGGCGTACGGTCCCCGGAGGACCTGTGGGACCTCGTCGTGGCCGGCGTCGACGCCACGGGCGACATGCCGCTCGACCGCGGCTGGGACTTCGACCGGCTGCTGTCCCGTGGCCCCGGCGGCAGCATCACCCGGCGCGGCGGATTCCTCGCCGACGCCGCCGACTTCGACCCCGGCTTCTTCGGCATCTCGCCCAACGAGGCCCTGGTGATGGACCCGCAGCAGCGGCTCGTCCTGGAGGCCGCCTGGGAGGCCCTGGAGCGGGCCGGTATCGACCCGACCGGGCTGCGCGGCGGCGACGCGGGCGTCTTCGTCGGCGGCACCAGCGGCGACTACCGGCTCCCGGACGCACTCGGCCGCTGGGAGACCGCCCAGTCCGGCAGCCTGCTCTCCGGCCGCGTCGCGTACGCCCTGGGCCTGCAGGGCCCCACCGTCTCCGTCGACACCGCCTGTTCCTCGTCACTGGTGGCCCTGCACCTGGCCGTGCAGGCGCTGCGCGCGGGGGAGTGCACCGTGGCGCTGGCCGGCGGTGTGACCGTGATGTCGACGCCGGTCGGATTCGTCGAGTTCACCGCGCAGGGCGCGCTGTCCGCCGACGGCCGCTGCAAGGCGTTCTCCGCCGACGCGGACGGCACCGGCTGGGCGGAGGGCGTCGGCATGCTCGTCGTCGAACGGCTCTCGGACGCCGAACGGCTCGGGCACCCCGTACTCGCCGTCGTCCGCGGCACGGCCATCAACCAGGACGGCGCCTCCAACGGCCTCACCGCCCCCAACGGTCCCGCCCAGCAGCGTGTCATCCGCCGGGCCCTGGCGAACGCCGGACTGACGCCGGCCGGCGTCGACGCCGTCGAGGCGCACGGCACCGGCACCGGCCTCGGCGACCCGATCGAGGCGCAGGCGCTGCTCGCCACCTACGGCCAGGACCGCGAACGGCCCCTGCTGCTCGGCTCGGTGAAGTCCAACATCGGCCACACCCAGGCCGCCTCCGGAGTCGCCGGAGTGATCAAGATGGTGCAGGCGATGCACAGCGGACTGCTGCCGCGCACCCTGCACGCCGACACCCCGTCCCCGCACATCGACTGGGCCTCCGGCGCCGTACGGCTGCTGACCGAGGCCACCGACTGGCCGGAGAGCGGCCGACCCCGCCGCGCGGGCGTGTCCTCCTTCGGCGCGAGCGGCACCAACGCCCATGTCGTCCTGGAACAGGCACCCGCGGCGCCCGGCGAAGCGCCCGCACCGGACGTACGGCACCCGCTGCCCGTCGTGCTCTCCGCCCGCACCCCCGCCGCCCTGCGCGACCAGGCACGCCTCCTGCTCGACCGGGTCACCGCGGGACCGCGCCCGGCCGTCGCCGACCTGGCGTACTCGCTGGCCACCGGCCGCGCCCTGTTCGAGCACCGCGCCGCGCTCACCGTCACCGGCCACGACGACCTCACGACGGGTCTCACCGCCCTCGCCGACCCGTCCGGCACCGCCGACGCCCCCGGCCTCCTGCGCGCGGACACCCCACACACCGGCACCGGCCGGGTCGCGTTCCTCTTCCCCGGCCAGGGCAGCCAACGCCTCGGTATGGGACGCGAGTTGTACGACATTCATCCGACCTTCCGTGACGCTCTCGACGAGGTGCTCGGGCAGTTCGACCCGGCCGTGCGGGAGGTGATGTGGGGCGAGGACGATGCGGCCCTCGATCGCACCGGCATGGCGCAGCCCGCGCTGTTCGCCGTCGAGGTCGCGCTGTTCCGGCTGCTGGAGCACTGGGGCATCACCCCGGACTACGTCGTCGGGCACTCCGTCGGCGAGATCGCCGCCGCCCATGTCGCGGGCGCGCTCCCGCTCGCCGACGCCTGCCGCCTGGTCACGGCCCGGGCCCGCCTCATGGACCGGCTGCCCGAGGGCGGCGCCATGAGCGCGGTGCAGGCCACCGAGGACGAGGTCCGTCCGCTGCTCACCGAAAGGGTGTCGGTGGCGGCCGTCAACGGACCCGACGCGGTGGTCGTCTCCGGCGCCGAGGACGAAGTGCTGCGCCTCGCCGGTCACTTCGCCGACCTGGGCCGCCGCACCGGCCGCCTCCGCGTCAGCCACGCCTTCCACTCCCCGCACATGGAGCCGATGCTGGACGACTTCCGCGCCGAGCTCACCGGTCTCACCGTCAGGGCACCCGCGATCCCCGTCGTCGCCAACCTGACCGGACGCCTCGCCGGAGCCGACGACGGCTTCGGGACGCCCGAGTACTGGGTCCGGCACGTGCGCGAGCCGGTCCGGTTCGCCGACGGCGTGCGCACCCTGAGCGAGCGTCAGGTGTCGGTGCTCGTGGAGGTCGGACCGGGCGGTGCAATGCTCGGTCTGGCCGGCACCGGTGAGGTCGCGGCCGCGCTCGCCGTGCCGCTGCTGCGCCGAGGCCGGGCGGAGGCCGGCTCGCTGAGCACCGCCGTGGCCCGACTGCGGCTCGCCGGGCTCGGCCTGGACTGGGACGCCTACTTCGCCGGCACCGGAGCACGCCGCGTCGACGTACCGACCTACCCCTTCCAGCACGAGCGGTTCTGGCCCGAGCACACTGCCGAGCGGACCGCGCGGAGCATGGACGGTGACTTCTGGACGGCCGTCGAGCAGGAGGACTTCGCCGACCTCGGCGCCCGTCTCGACGTCGACGACGACGCTCTCGCCAAGGTGCTGCCCGCGCTCCTCGACTGGCGGCGCGCCCGCGACTCCGAGATCCGCATGGACGGCTGGCGGTACCGCGTCGTGTGGCAGCCGCTGTCCGGCCTCCCGGCCCGCCGCGCCACCGGCACCTGGCTCGCGGTACTGCCCGCCTCCGGCGCCGACGACGCCTGGACGGACGCGGTCCTCGACGGGGTCGGTGCGAGGGTCGTACGGATGCGTGCCGACAGTACGGAGAGGGCTCAACTAGCCGCTGAAATAGGTAAGTCGGGGACCGGCTTCGCGGGTGTGCTGTCGCTGCTGGCCCTGGACGACCGTACGGCCGACCACGGGGTGCCCTCCGGTACCGCTGCCCTAGTCCAGGCACTCGGCGACGCGGGTGTGACCGCGCCCCTGTGGTGCGTCACGCGCGGTGCGGTCGCGGTCGGGGCGGCGGACACGGCCCCGGACCCGAGACAGGCAGCCGTCTGGGGCCTGGGCCGGGTCGCCGCCCTGGAGTACCCCGACCGCTGGGGCGGCCTGATCGACCTTCCGACCGCCGTCCCCGGCCCCCGCGAACTCGACACCCTCGCCGCCGCCCTCACCGGACACGACGGCGAGGACCAGATCGCCGTCCGCGGCGGCACGGCCTTCGCGGGGCGCATCGTCCCGGCGCCCGGCGATGGCCGCGACGCCGGTCTGGCGGGGCTTACCACCCCGGGACCCGTCGACGGCCGTGGCGTGGATGCGGTCGCGGGTCGTGTCGTCGCGGGGGCTGCGGACGGCGGTGACGCGGGCCTCGCCGGGCGCATCGTCCCGGCTCCCGCCGACGGCGGTGACACCGGCTTCGTCGGCCGTGCCGTCCCGGCTCCCGCCGACGGCCGTCACACCGACACCGCCTGGCAGCCCACCGGCACCACCCTCATCACCGGCGGCACCGGCGCCCTGGCCGCCCATGTCGCGCGGCGGCTCGCCAAGGCCGGTGCGCCGCACCTCGTGCTCACCGGGCGGCGTGGTCCCGGCGCGCCGGGTGCCGCCGCGTTGCGCGACGAGCTGACCGGTCTCGGCGCGCGCGTCACGCTCGCCGCGTGCGACGTCGCCGACCGGGCGCAGCTGACCGACCTCCTCGCCGCGATACCGGACGACCTGCCGCTGACGGCCGTCGTGCACACCGCCGGTGTGGTCGACGACGGGGTGCTGGACCGGCTCACCCCCGAGCGGTTCGCGACGGTGTTCCGCGCCAAGGCGGCCTCCGCCCTGCTCCTGGACGAACTCACCCGGGACCGCGACCTGGAGGTGTTCGCCCTGTTCTCCTCGGCGACGGCCCTCGTCGGCAATCCCGGCCAGGCCAACTACGCCGCCGCCAACGCCGTCCTGGACGCGCTCGCCGAACGACGCCGCGGCGAGGGCCTGCCCGCGACGTCCATCGCCTGGGGTGTCTGGGGAGGCGGCGGCATGGCCGGGGGCGCCGCCGCCGAGGAGGCCATGCGGCGGGTCGGCATCGAGCCCATGGATCCCGAACTCGCGGCCGAGATGCTGTGCCGGCTGGTCGTCGAACCCCACCCGACCGCGCTGGTCGCGGGGCTGGCCCCTGGCGCGTTCGCCGGGCCCGCCGCCGGACGCCCCCGCGCCCTGCTGCGCGGACTGCCCGGCCACGACCGGCCGCAGGGAGTCGCCGAGCCCACGGTCGAACCGGCCGAGGCCCTGCGGGAACGGCTCGCGAAGCTGCTCCCGGCACGCCGCACCGACGCCGTCCTCGACCTGGTGCTGGCCCGGTCCGCGGCCGTCCTCGGCCACCGCGACCCGGCCGCCATCGGCGCCGAACGCCTCTTCCGCGACCTCGGTGTCGACTCCCTGGGCGCGGTCGAGCTGCGCAACCGGCTCACCGCCGCCACCGGTCTGCCCCTCGCCGCCACCCTCGTCTTCGACCACCCCACCCCGCTGGCGCTCGCCGAACACCTCACCGAACGCCTCGCCCCGGAGGCACCCGCGGCGTCCACCACGACCACCCCGCCCGATCACACCCCCGAGGACGCGGGGATCCGCTCGGCGCTCGCCCGACTGCCCCTGGACCGGCTGCGCGAGAGCGGCCTGCTCGACGAACTCCTCGCCCTCGCCGCCGACACCGCCCAGCCGTCGGCGGATCCCGAACCCCACGCCGACATCGACGCCATGGCGCTCGACGACCTGGTGCGCGCCGCACTCCAGGGGCACGGAGCCGGCCCCGACGATCCCACCGAACCCGATGCCCCGGACGACCTGACCGACGAGTCCGCCGAGTGACGGAGCCAGCCATGACCACGATGCCCAGCGAGCAGGTCGTCCAGGCCCTGCGGGCCGCCATGAAGGACGTCGACCGTCTGCGCAGGAAGAACCGGCAGCTGGTCGCCGCCGCGGCGGAGCCGATCGCCGTCGTCGGCATCGGCTGCCGCTACCCCGGCGGCGTGCGCTCCCCGCAGGACCTGTGGCGGCTCGTCTCCGACGGCACCGACGCGGTGTCCGCGCTGCCCGTCGACCGCGGCTGGGACCTCACCGCGCTCGACAGCGCCGGGGTCGACGAGCACGGGCACGAACTCAGCACCCGCGGCGGCTTCCTCGACGGTGTCCCCGACTTCGACGCCGCCTTCTTCGGCATCTCCCCGCGCGAGGCACAGCGCATGGACCCCCAGCAGCGTCTGCTGCTGGAGATCTCCTGGGAGGCGATCGAACGCGCCGGCCTCGACGCCACCACCCTGCGCGGCAGCCGCACCGGCGTCTTCATGGGCACCAACGGCCAGGACTACGCCCATCTCGTACTGCGCTCCCTGTCCGACGCCGACGGCGAGGTCGGCAGCGGCATCGGCGCCGGCGCCCTGTCCGGACGACTCTCCTACACGCTGGGTCTCGAAGGACCCGCGCTGACCGTCGACACGGCCTGCTCCTCGTCCCTCGTGGCCCTCCACCTGGCCTGCCAGTCCCTGCGAGGCGGCGAGAGCACCCTCGCGCTGGCCGGCGGCGTCAACGTGATGGCGACGCCCGGACCGCTCGTCGAGTTCAGCCGGCAGGGCGGACTCGCCCGGGACGGCCGCTGCAAGGCCTTCGGCGACGGCGCCGACGGCACCGGATGGGCCGAGGGCGCCGGAGTGCTGCTGCTGGAGCGGCTCTCCGACGCCGAACGCCACGGCCACGAGGTGCTGGCCGTCGTCCGGGGCTCCGCCGTCAACCAGGACGGCGCCTCCAACGGCTTCACGGCCCCCAACGGGCCCGCCCAGCAGCGCGTCATCCGCGCCGCCCTCGCCGCCGCCCGGCTCACCCCCGCCGACATCGACGTGGTCGAGGCACACGGCACCGGCACCCCGCTCGGCGACCCCATCGAGGCACAGAGCCTGCTCGCCACCTACGGCCAGGACCGCGCACGCCCCCTGCTGCTGGGCTCGGTGAAGTCCAACTTCGGCCACGCGCAGGCCGCCTCCGGAGTCGCCGGCGTCATCAAGACCGTCATGGCGATCCGGCACGGGATCGCGCCGCGCACCCTGCACGCCGACACCCCCAGCCGCCTCGTCGACTGGACGTCCGGCGCGGTCGAGGTCCTCGGCACCGAGCGGCCCTGGCCCGACACCGGCCATCCGCGCCGCGCCGGCGTCTCCTCCTTCGGCGTGACCGGCACCAACACCCACGTCATCCTCGAACAGGCCCCGCCCGCCCCGCCGGCGCCCGAGCCGACGGCCCCCGACCGGACCCCCGGCGTCCTGCCCTGGCTGCTGTCCGCCGCCACCCCGGCCGCCCTGCGCGAGCAGTCCGACCGACTGCACGACCTCCTCGCGGGCGACGAGGGCCTGCGGCCCCTCGACGTCGCCTACTCCCTCGCCGTCACCCGCGCCGCCCTCGACCACCGCACCGCCGCGGTCGACCGCGCGCCTGCCGCGCTCGCCGACCCCACCGGCCCCGGCACCGTCCACGGCCAGGTCACCGGCCGGCCCAAGCTCGCCCTGCTGTTCTCCGGGCAGGGCAGCCAGCGGCTCGGCATGGGCCGTGAACTGCACGGCCGGTTCCCGGTGTTCGCCACCGCCC
Organism: Streptomyces coerulescens; assembly: GCF_042657965.1. Lineage (NCBI taxonomy): Bacteria > Bacillati > Actinomycetota > Actinomycetes > Kitasatosporales > Streptomycetaceae > Streptomyces > Streptomyces coerulescens. The sequence continues at coordinate 47,776 of NZ_JBHSKM010000010.1, read as the reverse complement.
TGGACGAGGCGCTGGCCTGTTTCGACCCCGGGCTGCGCGAGGTGATGTGGGGCACGGACGACGCGCTGCTGAACCGTACGGACCACACCCAGGCCGCGCTGTTCGCCGTAGAGGTCGCGCTGTACCGGCTGCTGGAGTCCTGGGGCGTCCGGGCCGAGTTCGTCGCCGGGCACTCGGTCGGCGAGATCGCCGCGGCGCATGTGGCGGGCGTGCTGTCCCTCGCGGACGCCTGCGCCCTGGTGGCGGCGCGCGGCCGGCTCATGGCGGCCCTTCCGCCGGGCGGTGTCATGGTCGCCGTCGAGGCGGGCGAGGACGAGGCACGGCCGCTGCTGACGCCCGGCGTGGCGGTGGCCGCGGTCAACGGGCCGCGCGCCCTGGTGCTTTCGGGCGCCGAGGCGGACGTCGAGCGGCTGCTCGCGGAGCTGGGGGAGCGCCGGCACACCCGGCTCGCGGTGAGCCACGCCTTCCACTCACCGCTCATGGACCCGATCCTGGACGACTTCCGCACGGTCGCCGAGTCACTGACCTGGCACGCGCCCGAGGTCGCCGTGGTCTCCGGGCTGACCGCTCTGATCGCCGAGCCGGAGGAGTTGTGCTCGCCGCAGTACTGGGTCCGGCACGTCCGTGAGACCGTGCGCTTCGCCGCCGGTATGACCACCCTCGCGGACGCCGGGGCCACCGCCTTCCTGGAAGTCGGCCCGGACGCAGTACTGTCCGCCGCCGCCCGCGCCTGCCTCCCCGAACGGGCCGTCGTACAGCCGCTGTTGCGCCGGGACCGGCCCGAGGAGCAGGCGCTCGTCACCGGTCTCGCCGGGCTGCACGTCCACGGCGTCACCGTCGACTGGGCCGCGTTCTTCGCCGGCACCGGCGCCCGCCGAGTGGACCTGCCGACGTACGCCTTCCAGCGCGAGCGGTACTGGCCGGACGGCGGCGCCCGCACTCTGGAGGTGACCGGCGCCGGGCTCGACGCGGTCGGGCATCCGCTGCTCGGCGCCGCGATGGTCGTGGCCGGCTCCGACGACCTCGTGCTCACCGGCGTGCTCTCCACCGCCGTACAGCCCTGGCTGGCAGACCATCGCGTCGGCGGCATGCTGTTCTTCCCCGGCACCGGCTTCCTGGAGCTGGCGATCCGGGCCGGGGACCAGGTGGGCTGCGCCCGCGTCGCCGAACTGACCCTCGCCGTACCCCTCGTGCTGCCCGACGAGGGCGCCGTACAGGTCCAGCTGAAGGTCGGCGGGCCGGACGGGACCGGGCGCCGCGAGCTGTGGTTCCACTCCCGTCCCGCCGACCGGCCCGAGGCACCCTGGACCCTGCACGCCACCGGACGGCTCGCCCCGGATCCCGCCGAACCGGCCGGCTTCGACGCCGCCGAGTGGCCGCCGCGCGACGCGCATCCCGTCGACATCACCGACCGCTACGACCGCTACGCCGGCGCCGGCCTGGAGTACGGCCCCGCCTTCCGCGGACTGCGCGCCCTGTGGCGGCGTGGTGAGGAACTGTTCGCGGAGATCGCCCTGGACACCTCCGTCCGCGACACGGGCGAGTACGGCGTGCACCCCGGCCTGCTGGACTCCGTCCTGCACGCGGCCGCCCTGGACCAGGACTCCGAGCGGCTGCTGCCGTTCGAGTGGCGTGACGTGACCCTGCACGCCTCCGGGGCCGGACTGCTGCGCGCCAGGCTGCTGCGCACGGGACCGGACACCGTCGTGGTCGACGCCGTCGACGTACAGGGCGCCCCGGTCGTCTCGATCGCCGGCCTCACGCTGCGGGCCGCGCCCGACGCCACCGCCACGCCCGCCCTGCCCGACCCGGCCGGGTCGCTGTTCCGCCTGGAGTGGCAGCGCCACGAGGTGCCGGCCGCCGCGCAGGGCGGCTGGGCCCTGGTCGGCGAGGACCCGTTCGGGCTCGCGGCCCACCTGGAGGGCGCCGCGCACGTGACCGGGCTGGACACGCTGCCGGGCGAGCGGCCTCCGCGGCACCTGGTGGTTCCCGTGGGCGGGCCGGGCGAGGGTGCGGAGGCGGACGCCCGGTCGGGCGAGCGGCCTCCGCGGCACCTGGTGGTTCCCGTGGGCGGGCCGGGCGAGGGTGCGGAGGCGGACGCCCGGTCGGGCGAGCGGCCTCCGCGGCACCTCGTGGTCTCCGTCGCCGGGTCGGGCGAGGGTGCGGAGGCGGCCCGCGCAGCCACTCGCCAAGTACTCGCCCTGCTGCGGGACTTCCTCGCCCACGACCGCTTCCGCCGCTCCCGGCTGCTGCTGGTCACACGGGGCGCCGTCGCCGCGAACGACACCGACGACGTGACCGACCTGGGCGCCGCCGCCGTATGGGGACTCGTCCGGTCCGCGCAGGCCGAACACCCCGGCCGGCTGCTCCTGGTGGACACCGACGAAGCCTCCGGCGCGCTCCTGCCGACCCTGCCCGCCCTGCTCGACGACGCCGAACCCCAGGCCGTGCTGCGCGACGGGGAACTGCGCGTCGGGCGGCTGGCGCGGGGCGCGGGCGCCTCGCTCGTGCCGCCGGTGACCGGGCCGTGGCGGCTGGCCGTGACCGAGCCCGGCAGCCTGGACGGGCTCGCCCTGACCTCCTGCGAGGACGAGGAGCTGACGGGGCGACAGGTGCGGATCGCGGTGCGGGCCGCCGGGATCAACTTCCGGGATGTGCTCAGCGCGCTCGGCATGTACCCGGGTGAGGCCGGACTGCTGGGCTCCGAGGCCGCAGGTGTCGTCGTGGAGACGGGTCCCGAGGCCGGGCTGTGGCGGCCGGGCGACCGGGTCATGGGCATGGTCGCGGGCGGTTTCGCGCCGAGCGTCGTCGTGGACGAGCGGCAGGTGACCGCCGTGCCCGCCGACTGGTCCTGGGAGACGGCCGGTTCGGTGCCGCTGGTGTTCCTCACCGCCTACCGGGCGCTCGTCGAACTCGCCGACGTCCGGCCAGGCGAGAAGGTCCTCGTGCACGCGGGCGCGGGCGGTGTCGGCATGGCCGCGATCCAGCTCGCACGCCACCTCGGCGCCGAGGTCTTCGCCACCGCCAGTGAGCCGAAGTGGCCCGTGCTGCGGCAACTCGGGCTGCCGGACGACCACATCGCCTCGTCCCGCGACACCGGCTTCGCCGACCGGTTCGCGGAGGCCGGCCTCGATGTCGTCCTCAACGCCCTGTCCGGCGAGTTCGTCGACGCCTCGCTGCGCCTTCTCGGCCACGGCGGCCGGTTTTTGGAGATGGGCAAGACCGACCTGCGCGCCCCGGACACCGTCCCCGACCACATCCGCTACGAGCCCTTCGACCTGGGCTGGGTGGACCCCGACGGCATCCGGCGGATGCTGACCGCACTCGACGCCCTGTTCGCCGACGGCGCCCTGCGGCCCCTGCCGGTGCGCTCCTGGGACGTACGGCACGCCGCCGAGGCGTTCCGCTTCATGAGCCTCGCCCGGCACACCGGCAAACTCGCCCTCACCCTGCCGCCCGCCCTCGACCCGGACGGCACGGTCCTGATCACCGGCGGTACCGGCGGCCTCGGCAGCCTCCTCGCCCGCCATCTCGTCACCCGGCACGGCGTACGGCACCTGCTGCTCGCCGGCCGCCGTGGACTCGACGCGCCCGGCGCCCCCGAACTCGTCGAGGAACTCGCCGCGTACGGCGCCGAGGTCGGCCTCGTCGCCTGCGACCTCACCGCGCCCGGCGCCGTCGCCGCGGTCCTGGACGCCGTCCCCGCGGCGCACCCCCTGACAGCCGTCGTCCACACGGCGGGCGTACTCGACGACGGCGTGCTGGACGCGCTCACCCCGGACCGGCTCGACACCGTGCTGCGGCCCAAGGCCGACGTGGCCTGGCAACTGCACGAGCAGACCCGCGACCTGGACCTGGCCGCGTTCGTGCTGTACTCGTCCACCGCCGGTCTCATGGGCAGCCCCGGCCAGGCCAACTACGCCGCCGCCAACGCCTTCCTCGACGCGCTCGCCGAGCACCGCCGCGCGCACGGCCTGCCCGCGCTGGCGCTGCGCTGGCCCGGCTGGGAGCAGCACGGCGGCGGGATGACCGCGGCGCTCTCCGACCGCGACCGGCACCGCGTCTCCGCCCTCGGGCTCCCGCCGCTGACCGCCGAGCAGGGCCTCGCCCTCTTCGACGCCGCGCTCGCCACCGACGCCGCGGCCCTCGCCCCGCTGCCCGTCGGCGGCACGCCCCTGCCCCCGGGCGTCCCCGTCCCCGCCCTGCTGCGCGGCCTGGTCCGCCCCGGGCGACGCACCGCCGGCAGCGCAGCCGTCACACGCGGCGCCCTCATGGACCGGCTCGCGGGACAGCGGCCCGACGAACGCCGCCGCCATCTCGTCGAGCTGGTGCGGGCCGAGGCGGCCGGTGTGCTGGGCCACGGCACGAGCGAGGCGGTCGACGCCGACAGCGAGTTCCGCCGGCTCGGCGTGGACTCGCTCACCGCCATCGAACTGCGCAACCGGCTGGCCACCGGCACCGGCCTCCAACTGCCCGCCACGCTGGTCTTCGACTACCCCACGCCACGCCGGCTCGCCGTCCACCTGCTCGGTGAACTCATCGAGGAGGGCGTCGTCGGCGACGCCCCCGTGACGCCGGCGGGCACGGCTGCCGCGGACGAACCGCTCGCCGTCGTCGGCATGGCCTGCCGCTACCCCGGCGGCATCACCTCGCCCGAAGAGCTGTGGGAGTTCGTCGCGGCCGGCGGAGACGCCATCTCCGGCATGCCCGACGACCGGGGCTGGGAGAAGCACACCGGTGTCGCCTCGGTCGACGGCGTCGCGGGCGGATTCCTGCGCGGCGCGGGCGAGTTCGACGCCGCGTTCTTCGAGATCTCCCCGCGCGAGGCCGTGGCCACGGACCCCCAGCAGCGCCTCCTGCTGGAGACCGCCTGGGAAGCACTCGAACGGGCCGACCTGGACCCGCACGGCCTGCGCGGCAGCCGCACCGGCGTCTTCGTCGGCCTCAGCGGCCAGGACTACGGCACCCTCGTCATGCAGTCCTGCGTCGACGTCGAGGCCCACGCCACCACCGGCCTCAACACCAGCGTCGCCTCCGGCCGGCTGGCGTACGTGTTCGGGCTGGAAGGCCCGGCCCTCACCGTCGACACGGCCTGCTCCTCCTCCCTCGTCGCCCTGCACCTCGCCGGGCAGGCGCTGCGCGGCGGCGAGTGCGGGCTCGCCCTCGTCGGAGCGGTCACCGTCATGTCCACGCCGGTGGGGTTCGCCGGGTTCTCCCGCATGGGCGGCCTCGCCACCGACGGCCGCTGCAAGGCCTTCGGCGACGGCGCCGACGGGACCGGCTGGTCCGAGGGCGTCGCGGTGCTCGTCGTGGAGCGCCTGTCGGACGCCGTACGCAACGGGCACGAGGTCCTCGCCGTGGTGCGTGGGTCCGCCGTCAACCAGGACGGTGCCTCCAACGGGCTCACCGCCCCCAACGGCCCCTCCCAGCAGCAGGTCATCCGCCAGGCCCTCGCCAACGCCGGCCTCAATCCCGCCGACGTGGACGCCGTCGAGGCCCACGGCACCGGCACGAGCCTCGGCGACCCGATCGAGGCGCAGGCGCTGCTCGCCACCTACGGCCAGGACCGTGAACGGCCCCTGCTGCTCGGGTCGGTGAAGTCCAACATCGGCCACACCCAGGCCGCCGCCGGTGCCGCCGGGCTCATCAAGACCGTGATGGCGATGCGGCACGGCGTCCTGCCCCGCACCCTGCACGCCGACCCGCCGTCCCGGCACGTCGACTGGTCGAGCGGGGCGGTCGAACTGCTCACCGAGAACGTCCCCTGGCCGGACACCGGCCGCCCGCGCCGCGCGGGACTCTCCTCGTTCGGCATCAGCGGCACCAACGCACACGTCCTGCTCGAACAGCCGCCGAAGGCCGGCCCGCCGTCGGGCGCACCGGAGCCGGACCGTACGACACCCACCGGGTGGCTCCCGTGGGTGATCTCCGCCCGCACCGAAGCCGCCCTCGACGCCCAGATCGCCCGGATCAGGGCCGCCGCCGAAGGGCTCGACGCGCGTGACGTGGCCTGGACGCTGGCCGGTCGGGCCGGTCTCGAACACCGTGCCGTCCTGCACCCCGACGGCACCACCGAACTCGCCCGCGGCCTGGCCGCCGACCGTCCCCTCGCCGTGGTCTTCCCCGGCCAGGGCAGCCAGCGCCTCGGCATGGGCCGCGAACTGCACGCCCGTTTCCCGGAGTTCGCCTCCCCTCTCGACGAGGTCCTCGGCCATTTCGACCCGGCCGTCCGGGACGCGACGTGGGGCACGGACGAGATGCTGCTGGGCCGCACCGACCACGCCCAGTGCGCCGTGTTCGCGGTCGAGGTGGCCCTGTTCCGGCTGCTGGAGTCGTGGGGCGTCACCGCGGGACACGTCACCGGGCACTCCGTAGGCGAGGTGGCCGCCGCCCATGTCGCCGGTGTCCTCTCCCTCACGGACGCCTGCGCGCTGGTGGCGGCCCGGGGCCGGCTCATGGCCGCGCTGCCGCCGGGCGGCGTGATGGTCGCGGTCGAGGCGACCGAGGACGAGGTACGGCCGCTGCTCACCGACGGTGTGTCCCTGGCCGCGGTCAACGGCCCCACCGCCGTCGTCGTCTCCGGCACCGACGACGAGGTGACCGCCGTCGTCGCCGCCCTCGGGCCGCGGCGGCACACACGCCTCACCGTCAGCCACGCCTTCCACTCACCGCTCATGGAGCCGATGCTGGAGGACTTCCGGCAGGCCCTGGCGGGGCTGGAGTTCCGTCCGCCCCGGATGACGGTGGCGTCGGCCCTCACCGGGCGTCTCGCCGAGCCGGCCGAGCTGTGCTCGGCGGAGTACTGGGTGCGGCACGCCCGGGAGACCGTGCGGTTCGCCGACGCGGTGGACGCCCTGCGCACCGCGGGTGCCGGCGCCTTCCTGGAGGCCGGCCCGGCGGGTGTGCTCAGCGGCATCGTCCTCGCCACAGGACCCGACGACGGCGTCGCCACCCCGATGCTGCGCCGCGACCGGAGTGAGCAGGACTCCGTGATCGCGGCGCTGGCCACGCTCCATGTCGCAGGCGTCCCCGTCGACTGGCGCGCCGTCGGCGCGGGCACCGGGGCACACCGCGTGGAGCTCCCGACGTACCCCTTCCAACGGCAGCGCCACTGGCCCGACAGCGGCCCCGTCGCCCCGCGGCCCGCCCCCCGGACCGAACCGGCCGTCCCCCACGAGGGGCTCGCGGCCCGCCTGACCGCCCTCGGCCCGGAGGAGCGCAAACGACACCTGACGGGGCTGGTGCGCACCGAGACGGCCGTCGTCCTCGGCCACCGCGGCCGTGACGAGATCGACCCCGACCACGAGTTCGGCAGGCTGGGCATGGACTCGCTCACCGCCGTGGAACTGGCCGGACGGCTGTCCGCCGGCACCGGACTCCACCTGCCCGCCACCCTGGTCTACGACTACCCGAGCCCGCGCCGACTGGCCGCCCACCTGCTGGCCGAACTCCTGGGGGACACCGCCGACCGAACGGCGGTGTCGGCTGCTCCCGCCGGCCAGGACGAGCCCTTGGCCATCGTCGGCATGGCCTGCCGCTTCCCCGGCGACGTCAGCACACCCGAGGAGTTCTGGGAGCTGATGCTCGCCGGCCGCGACGGCACCGGACCCTTCCCGGAGGACCGCGGCTGGGACCTCGACACCCTGCACGGCACCGGCCCCGGCAGCAGCGCCACCACCCGCGGCGGATTCCTGTACGACGCCGCCGACTTCGACCCCGGCTTCTTCGGCATCAGTCCCCGCGAGGCCCTCGCGATGGACCCGCAGCAGCGACTGCTCCTCGAGACCTCCTGGGAGGCGTTCGAACGCGCCGGACTCGACCCCGAGGCGCTGCGCGGCAGCCGCACCGGCGTCTTCGTCGGCACCAACGGCCAGGACTACGTCCACCTCGCCACCCGCGCCCGCGAGGACATCGGCGGCCACCTCGGCACCGGACTCGCCGCCAGCGTGATCTCCGGCCGACTGGCGTATGTGTTCGGGCTGGAAGGCCCGGCCATGACCGTCGACACGGCCTGCTCCTCCTCCCTCGTCTCGCTGCACCTGGCCGCCCAGGCGCTGCGGGCCGGCGAGTGCGAACTCGCCCTGGCCGGCGGTGTCACCGTGATGACCACCTCCGTCAGTTTCGTCGGCTTCAGCATTCAGGGCGGCCTGGCGGCGGACGGCCGCTGCAAGGCGTTCTCGGACGACGCCGACGGCACCGTGTGGTCCGAGGGCATCGGCATGCTGGTCGTGGAGCGGCTCTCGGACGCCGTGCGCAACGGGCACGAGGTCCTGGCCGTGGTGCGGGGCTCGGCCGTCAACCAGGACGGCGCCTCCAACGGCCTCAGCGCCCCCAACGGCCCCTCCCAGCAACGCGTCATCCGCCAGGCCCTCGCGAGCGCCCGCCTCACCCCGGCCGACGTCGACGCCGTAGAGGCCCACGGCACCGGAACCCGGCTCGGCGACCCCATCGAGGCGCAGGCCCTGCTCGCCACCTACGGCCGCGACCGTGAACGGCCCCTGCTGCTCGGGTCGGTGAAGACGAACATCGGCCACACCCAGGCCGCCGCCGGAGTCGCCGGCGTCATCAAGTCCGTGCTCGCGCTGCGCCACGGCCGGCTGCCCCGCACCCTCTACGCCGACAACCCCTCCAGCCGTGTCGACTGGTCCTCGGGCGCTCTGTCCCTCCTCACCGACACCACCGCATGGCCCGACACGGGCAGGCCGTCGCGGATCGCCGTGTCCGCGTTCGGGATCAGCGGCACCAACGCCCACGTCATCATCGAGGGCGCACCCACGCCGGAGCCCGAGACGTCCGCCGCCGCACCGGCCATCACCCCGTGGCCGGTGTCCGCCCGCACCGAAGAGGCCCTCGACGCCCGGATCGACGCGCTGACCGACTGGGCCCGCGGCCGGGCCCCGCACGACGTGGGCCGCTCCCTGGCCGCCCGCTCGCACTTCGCCCACCGCGCGGTGCTCCTGCCCGACGGCGAGAGCGTGCGCGGCACCGCCACCGAACGCAGCCCGGCCCTGGTGTTCTCCGGCCAGGGCGCACAACGACCGGGCATGGGACGGGAGTTGTACGGCCGCTTCCCCGTGTTCGCCGACGCCTTCGACGAGGTGCTCGGCCATCTCCCGCCCGGCCTGCGGGACATCGTCTGGGGCGACGACCCCGAGACCCTGCGCCGCACCGAGCACGCGCAGCCCGCCCTGTTCGCCCTCCAGATCGCCCTGCACCGCCTCGTCGCGTCCCTCGGCGTCACACCCGAGTACGTCACCGGACACTCCGTCGGCGAGATCGCCGCCGCCCATGTCGCGGGCATCCTCACCCTCGACGACGCCTGCGCCCTGGTGAGCGCTCGCGCCCGCCTGATGGGTGAACTCCCGCCCGGTGGCGTCATGGTGGCCGTCGCGGCAACCGAGGACGAGCTACGGCCCCTGCTCACCGACGAGGTCGCCATCGGCGCCGTCAACGGCCCCTCCGCGCTGGTGCTGTCCGGCACCGAACCGGCCGTGGCGGCCGTCCTCGACCGGCTCGGCGACCGCCGCACCCGCCGACTGGAGGTGTCGCACGCCTTCCACTCGCCCCTGATGGACCCGATGCTCGACGAATTCCGGACCGTCACCGCCACGCTCACCCACCACCGGCCGCGCATCCCCTTCGTCTCCGCGACCCAGCCCGGCGACGACCCGGTCTCTGCCGAGTACTGGGTGCGGCACCTGCGCGACACGGTCCGCTTCGCCGACGCCGTCCGCACACTCACCGGCACCGGCGCCGACGCCTTCCTGGAGATCGGCCCCGACGGCGGCCTCATCTCGCTCGTCGCCGCTCTCGCGCCCGACGCCGCCGTCGCCGTACCGATGCTGCGCCGCGACCGCCCCGAGGAGACATCGGCCGTGACCGCGCTCGCTGCCCTGCACGTCGAAGGCGTCACCGTCGACTGGAGCGCCCTGTACGCCGGCACGGGCGCCCGGCGCCTGCACGACCTGCCGACCTACCCCTTCCAGCGGCGCCGGCTGTGGCCCACCGCCTCCCTGCGCTCCGCCGACGCGACCGGACTCGGCCTCGCCGCCACCGACCACCCCCTGCTCGGGGCCGCGCTGCCCGTCGCCGGGGCCGGAGACCTCGTCCTCACCGGCACCCTGTCCCGCACCCTGCACCCCTGGCTGGACGGCTCGGCCGTGGACGGCGAGGCCCGGCTGCCCGGCGCCGCCCTGGTGGAGGCCGCCGTACGCGCCGGAGACCAGGTCGGCACCCCGCACGTCGCCGAACTCGCCCTGCCCGAACCGGTGACCGTGCCCGACCAGGGCGCCCTCCAGCTCCAACTCCGTATCGGCGCACCCGGCGACGACGGCACCCGGCCGCTGTGGTGCCACACCCGGCCCGCCCACGAACCGGACGCCGCCTGGACCGAGCACGCCCACGGCCGGCTCACCCCCGAACCACCCGCCCCCGCACCCGACACCACCCGGTACGCCGCCGGCCAGTGGCCCCCGCCCGACACCACCGAACTCGCCCTGGACGACCTCTACGACCGGCTCGCCGACGCCGGAGTCGCACACGGACCCGCCGCCCGCGCCCTGCGCGCCGCCTGGCGGCACGGCGACCACCTGTACGCCGAACTCGCCCTGCCCAAGGAGACCGGCGAACACGCCGGGTTCGGACTGCACCCGGTCCTCCTGGAAGCCGCTCTGCACGCCGCGCACCTCGTGACCGAGGCCGACCGGACAGAGCCCGAACGGCTGCTCGCCGTCGCCTGGCACGAGGTGTCCCTGCACGCCGTATCGGCCACCGAACTGCGGATCCGGCTGACCGGCAGCGGCGACACACGCACCCTCGTCGCCGCCGACCCCTCGGGCGCACCCGTGCTCACCGCGCGTGCCGTCACCCTGCGCCCCGCGCCGCGCCGCGCCGACGCCCCCGCCGCCGGACCCGACCTGCGCACCTCCCTGTTCCATCTGGACTGGGAGGAGCGGCCCGTCCCGGCCGCCCCTGCCGAGCCCGCCCCCTGGTACCTCCTGACCGGCGACGACACCGACCCGGACCTCACGCTCGGATCGCTCGCGGAACCAGTGAAGTCCCTAGCCGAACTACGAGAAGGTGACGACGCGCCGGTGCGGCTGGTCGCCGTCCCGCTCACGGGCGGCCCCGACGACACCGCCGGAGCCGTACACGAACTGACGCACCGCGCACTGATGTTGACGCAGGAGTTCCTCGCCGAGGACCGGTTCGCCCGCACCCGCATGGTGTTCCTCACCCGCGGCGCGGTCGCACCCCACGGCGAGGACGTCACCGACCCGGCCGCCGCGGCGGTCTGGGGCCTGGTGCGCTCCGCCCAGATGGAACACCCCGGTCGGTTCCTCCTCGTCGACGCCGACGGCGGCGCGTCCACCGCGACCGTGCTGCCCGCCCTGCCGGACACGGACGAGGAGCAGTTCATGGTGCGCGACGGATGCCTGCGCGTGGCGCGCCTCGCCCGCGTGCCCGACGTCGCCGCCACGGCCGCCGCGGGACCGGCCGACTGGCGCACCGACGGCACCGTGCTCATCACCGGCGGCACCGGCGGCCTGGCCCGCATCCTCGCCCGGCACCTGGTCACCGCCCACGGCATACGCCACCTGCTGCTGGCCGGCCGCCGCGGTCCCGGCGCCCCCGGTGCCGCGGAACTGCGCGACGAACTCCAGGCCCACGGTGCCCGGGTCACCCTGGCCACCGCCGACGTCGCCGACCCGGCCGACGTGACCGTCCTGATCGCCGGCATCCCGGCCGAGCACCCGCTCACCGCCGTAGTGCACACCGCGGGCGTCCTCGACGACGGCGTCCTGGACGCCCTCACCCCCGACCGGTTCGACACCGTCCTGCGCCCCAAGGCCGACGCCGCCTGGCATCTGCATCGCGCCACCGCCCACCTCGACCTGGACGCGTTCGTCACCTACTCCTCCACCGCCGGTGTCGTCGGCAGTCCCGGCCAGGCCAACTACGCCGCCGCCAACGCCTTCCTCGACGCCCTCGCCCAGCACCGGGCCGCCACCGGACGGCCCGGCCACTCGCTGGCCTGGGGCCCCTGGGCGCACAGCGCCGGCATGACCGGCGGACTGAGCGAGGACCACATCCGGCGCATGAACCGCTCCGGCACCCCGCCCCTCGAACCCGAACTGGGCCTCGCCCTGTTCGACGCGGCCACCGCCCGCGACGACGCCCGGCCCGTGCTGATGCGCACCGCCGCCCGCACCGGAGCGGCCCTGCCTTTCGCCGGACCCGTGCCGCCCGTCCTGCGGGGACTGATCGGCGGACGCCGCACCGCCGCCGGCCGCAACCGCGCCGCCGAACTCGCCGCCCGCCTCGACGGACTGCGCCCCCACGACCGCACCCGCCACCTCACCGACCTGGTCCACAGCGAGGCGGCGACCGTGCTCGGCCACGACACACCCGAACAGATCGGCGCCGACGACGAGTTCGCCGCCCTCGGCTTCGACTCCCTGACCTCCGTGGAACTGCGCAACCGCCTCGGCACCGTCACCGGCCTGCGCATCCCCGCCACCCTCGTCTTCGACCACCCCACCCCGCTGGCCGTCGCCGAGCACCTCGCCCAACGACTCGGCCGCGGCCCGACGGAACCCGCCGACGCCCTGCACGCCGAACTCGACCGCCTGGACACGGCCCTGGCCGGTGTGCTCGACGGCGACGGCCTCGACGCCGCGGCCCGCACGGGCACCGCCGTCCGGCTGCGGGCCCTGCTCGCCCGGGTCACCGACGACGGCGGCGAACGGCAGGGGTCCGACGACGACGTGCGCAAACGCCTCGACGCCGCCGGCGCCGAAGACCTCATCGCCTTCATCGACAGCGAGATCGGCCGACCCACCGACCGCTGAACCGGTCGCGACACCCCACCGGTCTCCCACCGAGGAAAGGGCATCGACCATGCCGGACGAAGCAAAGCTCGTCGAGTACCTCAGGTACGTCACCGCCGACCTGCACGAGACCCGGCGGCGTCTCGACGAGGCCGAGTCGGGACGCCACGAGCCGGTCGCCGTGGTCGGCATGGCCTGCCGCTTCCCCGGCGCGGTGCGCACACCGGAACAGCTGTGGGACCTGGTCGCCTCCGGCACCGACGCCATCACCGCGTTCCCCGCGGACCGCGGCTGGGACCTCCAGGGCCGCGGCGGCTTCCTGGACGACGCCGGCGGCTTCGACGCGGGCTTCTTCGGCATCAGCCCGCGCGAGGCCCTCGCCATGGACCCACAGCAGCGACTGCTCCTCGAGACCGGCTGGGAGGCGTTCGAACGGTCCGGCATCGACCCGCAGAGCCTGCGCGGCAGCCGGACCGGCGTCTTCGTCGGCACCAACGGCCAGGACTACGTCCGCCTCGTGCACACCGCGAAGGAGGACCTGTCCGGACACGCCGGCACCGGCCTCGCCGCCAGCGTGATCTCCGGCCGCGTCGCCTACGTCCTCGGCCTGGTCGGCCCCGCTGTCACCGTGGACACGGCGTGTTCGTCGGCGCTGGTGTCGCTGCATCTGGCGGCGCAGGCGCTGCGCAGCGGCGAGTGCTCCCTGGCCCTGGCCGGCGGCGTCACGGTCATGACCACCCCGGCCGCCTTCGCCGGCTTCGACGTCCAGGGCGGCCTCGCGTCCGACGGCCGCTGCAAGGCGTTCTCCGACGACGCCGACGGCACCACCTGGTCGGAGGGCATCGGCGTCGTCGTACTGGAGAAGCTGTCGGACGCGATACGCAACGGCCGCCACATCCTGGCCGTGGTGAAGGGCTCCGCGGTCAATCAGGACGGTGCGTCCAATGGGTTGACGGCGCCGAACGGTCCGTCGCAGCAGCGGGTGATCCGGCAGGCGCTGGCGTCGGCGGGGCTGAAGCCGGCCGAGGTGGACGCGGTGGAGGCGCATGGCACGGGAACCCGGCTCGGCGACCCCATCGAGGCGCAGGCGCTGCTCGCGACCTACGGCCAGGACCGTGAACGGCCGCTCCTGCTGGGCTCGGTGAAGTCGAACATCGGTCACACCCAGGCCGCGGCGGGCGCCGCCGGACTCATCAAGTCCGTCATGGCCCTGCGCCACCCGGCCCTCCCGCCCACCCTGCACATCACCCGCCCCTCCGGCCACGTCGACTGGACCGAGGGCGCCGTCGACCTCCTCACCTCCACCACCGACTGGGCCGACACCGGCCGCCCCCGCCGCATGGGCGTGTCCTCCTTCGGCATCAGCGGCACCAACGCCCACGTCATCGTCGAGCAGCACACCCCGGCCGCCCCCGCCGAGCCCGAGCCAGTCATCGTCCCTCCCGGCGTCGTCGCCTGGCCGGTGTCCGCCCGCACCGAGGCCGCACTGGACGAACAACTCGACCGAATCCGCGCCCAGGCGGAGCACCACCCGGCACTGGACGTCGGCTACTCACTCGCCACCGCCCGCTCGGTCTTCGAACACCGGGCCGTGCTGGTCGCCACCCCCGACGGACTCACCGAGGCCACGAGGGCGGTTGCCGAGCCCGGCCCGGTCGCCGTGCTGTTCTCCGGTCAGGGTGCGCAGCGGCTGGGGATGGGGCGGGAGTTGTACGGCCGTTTCCCGGTGTTCGCGCAGGCGCTCGATGAGGTGCTGGCGTTGCTGCCGTCGGGTGTGCGCGAGGCGATGTGGGGTGCGGACCCGGAGGCGTTGGGGCGTACGGGGGTGGCGCAGCCCGCGTTGTTCGCGGTGGAGGTTGCGCTGTATCGGCTGGTGGAGTCCCTGGGCATCACTCCCGACTACGTGGCCGGTCATTCGGTGGGTGAGATCACGGCCGCGCATGTTGCCGGGGTGTTGTCGCTGACGGATGCGTGTGTGGTGGTGTCGGCGCGGGCGCGCTTGATGGAGGCGTTGCCGGAGGGTGGCGCGATGGTCGCGGTGGAGGCGCCCGAGGAGGACGTGCTGCCGCATCTGGCCGACGATGTGGCCTTGGCCGCGGTGAACGGGCCGCGGTCCGTGGTGCTTTCGGGTACCGAGGATGGGGTCGAGCGGGTGTTGGCCGCGCTGGGGGAGTGTCGGCATACGCGGCTCTCCGTCAGTCATGCGTTCCACTCGCCCTTGATGGACCCGATGCTGGAGGACTTCCGTGCCGCCCTTGCCGGGGTGACTTTCGGTGAGCCCAGCCTGCGTCTTGTCTCCAATCTGTCGGGTGGGGACGGGCGTTCGGTCGAGCACTGGGTGCGGCACGTCCGGGAGACCGTGCGGTTCGCCGATGGTGTGCGGGCGCTCGGGGACGCGCGGCATTTCCTTGAGATCGGCCCGGACGCCGTCCTCACCCCCCTGGTCGAGAACGCCGTACCGCTGCTGCGGCGGGACCGTGACGAGGAGACGGCCGTCGTGACGGCCCTCGCCCGGCTCCACACCACCGGCGTCACCGTGGACTGGCCGGCGCTCTTCGCAGGCACCGGCGTCCGCGCGGTCGACCTGCCCACCTACCCCTTCCAGCACGAGCACTACTGGCCCGAGCCCGCCGACGCGACGGTCATGGCCCCGTCTTCCGGTGACGGTGACGGTGCCGACGCCGACTTCTGGGCCGCCGTGGAGCGCGAGGACCTGGCCGCGCTCGCCGCCCGTCTGGACATCGGCACCGAGGCCCTCGGCGGTGTCGTCCCCGCGCTGTCGGCCTGGCGCAGCAGACGGCGCGCCCGGTCGCTCGCCGACGCGCTGCGGTTCCGCGAGACCTGGCAGCCGCTGCCCATGGCACCCGCCGCCGGGCAGACCGGCACCTGGTTGGTCGTACGGCCCGCCGACGGGCCGGACACCGACGGCGCCTGGCTCGACGCCGTGACCGGCGCACTCGGCCCCGACACCGTGTCCCTCCGGGTCGGCAGGCGGCCCGCGCGCGGTGAACTCGCCGAGGAACTGTCCCGGCTCACCGCCGACGGCACCCGCTTCACCGGGGTGCTCTCCCTGCTCGCCGGCACCGACGCCACCCGCTGGACCAGCGTCCCTGTCGGACTCGTCGACACCGCCGTACTGCTCCAGGCCATCGACGACGCCGGGATCCGCACGCGGATCTGGGCCGTCACACGCGGCGCGGTCGCGGCCTCGCCCGACGACACGGTGCGGCCGCTCCAGGCGGCCTTGTGGGGGCTGGGGCGGGTTGCCGCTCTGGAGTACCCGGACCGCTGGGGTGGGTTGATCGACCTGCCCGGAGAGCCGGACGACGTCGCGCTGCGACGGTTCACGGCTCACCTGGCCGGCGGGGGCGAGGAGGACGAGGTCGCCGTGCGCGGTGCCGGTGTCTTCGGCCGCCGTCTCGTGCCGGCGCCGGGTGTGGAGGAGGCTCCGGGGTGGGAGCCGTCGGGCACGGTGTTGATCACGGGTGGTACGGGTGCGCTGGGCGGTCATGTGGCGCGGTGGGCCGCGCGGAACGGTGCGGAGCATCTGCTGCTGCTGAGCCGGCGTGGCCGACTGGCGCCCGGGGCCGAGGAGTTGGAGGCCGAGCTGATCGGGCTCGGCGCACGGGTGACCATCGCCGCCTGCGACACAGCCGTCCGCGCGGAGCTCTCGGCCGCGCTGGAGGTGATCCCGGCGGACGTGCCGCTGACCGCCGTCGTCCACGCCGCCGGTGTCCTCGACGACGCCGTGCTGAACGGGCTCACCCCGCAGCGCTTCGGCGCCGTGTTCCGCGCCAAGGTCAGTCCCGCCCTGCTGCTGGACGAACTCACCCGCGAGCATGACC
This sequence comes from Streptomyces coerulescens, assembly GCF_042657965.1. Taxonomy (NCBI): domain Bacteria; kingdom Bacillati; phylum Actinomycetota; class Actinomycetes; order Kitasatosporales; family Streptomycetaceae; genus Streptomyces; species Streptomyces coerulescens. The sequence continues at coordinate 31,101 of NZ_JBHSKM010000010.1, read as the reverse complement.
TGTCGGCCTTCGTGCTGTTCTCGTCGGTGGCCGGTGCGGTCGGCAACCCGGGGCAGGGCAACTACGCGGCGGCCAACACGGTGCTGGACGCGCTCGCGCAGCGCCGTCGGGCCGAGGGCCTGCCCGCCACCTCCGTCGCCTGGGGAGCCTGGGACGGCGGAGGCATGGCCGCCGCGCTGACCGAGGCGCTGCGCGAAACCGGCACCACCGCCCTGGAACCCGGGCTCGCCCTCGGTGTGCTCGCCGAACTCGCCGTCGACGCCGCACCCGTGACCGTCGTCGCCGACCTCCAGCAGCAGGACACCCTGCGGATGCTGTTCAGCATCCGGCCGTGCGCCGCACTCAGCGCCCTGCCCACCGCGGCGGAGGCCCGCAGCGCGGCCCGCAGGCTCCGCGACGACACCCGCTCCGCCGCCTCCGTACTGCGCCGCACGGTGTACGCGGCCCCCGAGGACGAGCGTGTCCCGTTCCTCCTCGAACTGGTCCGCACCCACGCCGCGGGCGTCCTCGGGCACGCCGGACCGGAGGCCGTGGACGCCGAACGCGCCTTCCACGACATCGGCTTCGACTCGCTGACCTCGATGGAACTGCGCAACCAGCTCGCCCGCGCCACGGGCCTCGCCCTGCCCGCGAGCCTCCTCTTCGACTTCACCCGGCCCCGCACCCTCGCCGAGCACCTGGTCGCCGAACTCCTCGGCAGCCAGCACGAATCGGACGGCCCGCTGATCGCCGCCGAGCCCGCCGACACCACCGAGGACCCGGTCGTCGTGGTCGGCATGGCCTGCCGCTTCCCCGGCGGGGTGCAGACCCCCGAGCAGCTCTGGGACCTGGTCGCCTCCGGCGGTGACGCCATCACCGCGTTCCCCACCGACCGCGGCTGGGAGATCCAGGGTCAGGGCGGCTTCCTGCACGACGCCGCCGACTTCGACCCCGAGTTCTTCGGCATCAGCCCGCGCGAGGCGGTCGCCATGGACCCGCAGCAGCGCATCCTGCTGGAGACCGGCTGGGAGGCGTTCGAGCGGGCCGGCGTCGACCCGCAGAGCCTGCGCGGCAGCCGCACCGGTGTCTTCGTCGGCAGCAACGGCGTCGACTACCACCACCTCATCGCCCGTGCCAAGGACATGGAAGGCCGCGGCGTCATGCTGTCGGCCAGCGTGATCTCCGGCCGGCTCGCTTACGTCTTCGGCCTGGAGGGCCCGGCGGTCACGGTGGACACGGCGTGTTCGTCGGCGCTGGTGTCGCTGCATCTGGCGGCACAGGCGTTGCGCAGTGGCGAGTGCTCCCTGGCCCTGGCCGGTGGCGTCACGGTGATGACCACCTCCGCCGCCTTCATGGGCTTCCGGCACCACGGCGGCCTCGCCGAGGACGGCCGCTGCAAGGCCTTCGGCGACGGAGCCGACGGCACCGGCTGGTCCGAGGGCGTCGGCATGGTCGTACTCGAACGACTCTCGGACGCCGTGTGCCATGGGCATCCCGTCCTCGCCACCGTGCGCGGCTCGGCGATCAATCAGGACGGTGCGTCCAATGGGTTGACGGCGCCGAACGGTCCGTCGCAGCAGCGGGTGATCCGGCAGGCGCTGGCGTCGGCGGGGCTGAAGCCGGCCGAGGTGGACGCGGTGGAGGCGCATGGCACGGGAACCCGGCTCGGCGACCCCATCGAGGCGCAGGCGCTGCTCGCGACCTACGGCCAGGACCGTGAACGGCCCCTGCTGCTGGGCTCGGTGAAGTCGAACATCGGTCACACCCAGGCCGCGGCCGGAGCCGCCGGACTCATCAAGTCCGTCATGGCGCTGCGTCATGCCGTCGTCCCGCGGACCCTGCACGCCGACGTGCCTTCGACTCACGTCGACTGGTCCGTGGGAGCCGTCGAGATCGCCACCGCCAACACCGACTGGCCCGACACCGGCCGCCCGCGCCGTATGGGCGTGTCCTCGTTCGGCATCAGCGGCACCAACGCCCACGTCCTGCTGGAACAGGCCCCACAGGTCCAGGCCGAGGAGCAGGAGGCGGCCAACGTCACCCCGCGCGTGGTGCCGTGGCCCGTCACGGCCACCGGCGAGGCCGCGCTGAACGCCCAGCTCGACCGTATCCGCGCCCACGCGGAGGGGCGTCGGGCCCTGGACGTCGGCCACTCCCTGGCCGTCGGTCGCTCCGTCTTCCCCCACCGGGCCGTGCTGGTCGCCACCCCCGACGGACTCACCGAGGCCACGAGGGCGGTTGCCGAGCCCGGCCCGGTCGCCGTGCTGTTCTCCGGTCAGGGTGCGCAGCGGCTGGGGATGGGGCGGGAGTTGTACGGCCGTTTCCCGGTGTTCGCGCAGGCGCTTGATGAGGTGCTGGCGTTGCTGCCGTCGGGTGTGCGCGAGGCGATGTGGGGTGCGGACCCGGAGGCGTTGGGGCGTACGGGGGTGGCGCAGCCCGCGTTGTTCGCGGTCGAGGTGGCGCTGTATCGCCTGGTCGAGTCGTTGGGCGTGGTGCCCAAGTACGTCTGCGGTCATTCGGTGGGTGAGATCACGGCCGCGCATGTTGCCGGGGTGTTGTCGCTGACGGATGCGTGTGTGGTGGTGTCGGCGCGGGCGCGGTTGATGGAGGCGTTGCCGGAGGGTGGCGCGATGGTCGCGGTGGAGGCGGCCGAGGAGGACGTGCTGCCGCATCTGACGGATGGTGTGGCGTTGGCTGCGGTGAACGGGCCGCGGTCCGTGGTGCTTTCGGGTACCGAGGATGGGGTCGAGAGGGTGTTGGCGGTGTTGGGGGAGTGTCGGCATACGCGGCTCTCCGTCAGTCATGCGTTCCACTCGCCCTTGATGGACCCGATGCTGGAGGACTTCCGTGCCGCCCTTGCCGGGGTGACTTTCGGTGAGCCCAGCCTGCGTCTTGTCTCCAATCTGTCGGGTGGGGACGGGCGTTCGGTCGAGCACTGGGTGCGGCACGTCCGGGAGACCGTGCGGTTCGCCGATGGTGTGCGGGCGCTCGGGGACGCGCGGCATTTCCTTGAGATCGGCCCGGACGCCGTCCTCACCCCCCTGGTCGAGAACGCCGTACCGCTGCTGCGGCGGGACCGTGACGAGGAGACGGCCGTCGTGACCGCGCTGGCCCGGCTCCACACCACCGGCGTCACCGTGGACTGGCCCGCCTTCTTCGCCGGCACCGGCGCGCGCCGCGTCGATCTGCCCACGTACGCCTTCCAGCACGTCCGGTACTGGCCCGAGGCCGCCGAGGCGGCGCCGCAGGGCTCCGGCGCGGACGCCGAGTTCTGGGCCGCCGTGGAGCGCGCGGACATCACCGCACTGGCCGGGCGCCTCGACGTGGCCCCGGACGCACTGGACGCGATCGTCCCCGCGCTGTCCTCCTGGCGAAGCCGCAGCAGGGTGCGTACGACCGTCGACTCCTTGCGGCACCGCGAAACCTGGCAGCCGCTGACCGCCACGGCACCCGGCCGCCGCGAAGGCACCTGGCTCGCGGTCCTGCCCGCCGAGCCTGCCGCCGCGACCTGGGCCCGCGCCATCACCGACGCGCTCGGCCCGGACACCGCGCTGCTCGTCGCGGACACCGCCGACCGTGCCGAACTCGCCGAACGACTACGGCAGTTCGCGACAGGCGACGCCGCAGAAGGGCACGTCACTCGCGTCATCTCCCTGCTGGCCGCCGACACCGCCACGCTCTCCGGCGACGTCCCCGCCGGCCTGCCCGCGACGGCCCTGCTCCTCCAGGCCCTCGACGACGCCGGTCTCGACGCACCCGTGTGGTCGGTGACCAGTGGCGCCGTCGCCACCGCCGACGCCGGTGAAGGACCCGTCGACCCGTCGCAGGCCGCCTATTGGGGTCTGGGGCGGGTGGCCGCTCTGGAGTACCCGGACCGGTGGGGCGGCTTGATCGACCTGCCGGGGCTCTTGGACGACGCCGCCGTACGCCGGTTCACCGGCTTCCTCACCGCCCCCGGTGACGAGGACGAGGTCGCCGTGCGCGGCGCCCGTGTCCTCGGCCGCCGTCTCGTGCCGGCGCCGGGCGTGGACGAGGCTCGGGTGTGGAAGCCGTCGGGCACGGTGTTGATCACGGGTGGTACGGGGGCGCTGGGCGGTCAAGTGGCCCGGTGGGCGGCCGAGCACGGTGCCGAGCATCTGCTGCTGCTCAGCCGGCGTGGCCGACAGGCGCCCGGGGCCGAGGAGTTGGAGGCCGCGCTCGGGGTGCGCGTGACCATCGCCGCCTGCGACACGGCCGACCGGGCGGAGCTCTCGGCCGCGCTGGAGGCGATCCCGGCCGACGTGCCGCTGACCGCCGTCGTCCACGCCGCCGGTGTCCTCGACGACGCCGTACTGGACAGGCTGACGCCCGACAGGTTCACGGACGTCTTCCACGCGAAGGTCCAACCCGCGCTGCTGCTCGACGAGTTGACCCGTGAGTACGACCTGTCGGCCTTCGTGCTGTTCTCGTCGGTGGCCGGTGCGGTCGGCAACCCGGGACAGGGCAACTACGCGGCGGCCAACACGGTGCTGGACGCGCTCGCGCAGCGCCGTCGGGCCGAGGGCCTGCCCGCCACCTCCGTCGCCTGGGGAGCCTGGGACGGCGCGGGCATGGCCGCCAGGGTCCAGGATCCGGAGCGGACCTCCGAGGCCGCTGCCCTGCTCGACCCCGTCACGGCGCTCACCGCGCTCGCCGAACTCGTCGCCGAACCGCACCCCGTCACCGTGGTCGCCGGCCTCCGGCATCCCCCGTTCCTCCAGGCGCTGTTCAGCCTCCGCCCGTCGCCCGCCCTGGCCGCGCTGCCCGCCGGCCGGGAGGCGCTGCGCACGGCCCGTACCTCACGGTCCGCGGGTGAGCAGGCCCGGCGCGCGCTACGGGACCGGGTGCACGCGACGGCCCCCGGCGAGCGGCTGCCGCTGCTGCTCGACCTGGTGCGCACCCAAGCCGCCGCCGTGCTCGCGCACCCCGACCCCGCCGCGATCCATCCGGACAAGCCCTTCCAGGACCTCGGCTTCGACTCGCTGACCTCGATGGAACTGCGTACCCGGCTGGCCCGGGTCACCGGCCTGCCGCTGCCCGCCGGTCTGCTCTTCGACCACCCGCGGCCACGCGTCCTCGCCGAGCATCTCCTCGACACGCTGCGCGGCGAGCCGGGCACCGAGCCCGCGCCGGTACCGGCCGGTCGGGCCGCCTCCGACGAACCACTCGCGATCGTCGGCATGGCCTGCCGCTTCCCCGGCGACGTCCGGTCCCCGGAGGACCTGTGGGAGCTGGTCGCCGGCGGCCGGGACGCGATCGGCCCGTTCCCCACCGACCGGGGCTGGGACCTCGACGTCCTCACCGGGGCGGGCCGCGGGCACAGCGCCACCGCCGAGGGCGGATTCCTCGCCGACGTCGCCGACTTCGACCCGGAGTTCTTCGGCATCAGCCCGCGCGAGGCCCTGGCGATGGACCCGCAGCAGCGCGTCCTGCTGGAGACCACCTGGGAGGCCTTCGAGCGGGCCGGTATCGACCCGCACAGCCTGCGCGGCAGCCGCACCGGAGTCTTCGTGGGCACCAACGGACAGGACTACGCCGAGCTCGTCTCCCGTTCCGCCGAGAACATGGAGACCCACCTCGGCACCGGCCTCGCGGCGAGCGTCATCTCCGGCCGTATCGCCTACGTGTTCGGCCTGGAGGGGCCCGCGGCCACCGTCGACACCGCCTGCTCCTCCTCCCTGGTCTCCCTGCACCTGGCCGCCCAGGCGCTGCGCGGCGGAGAGTGCGAACTCGCTCTCGCGGGTGGCGTCACCGTGATGACCAGCTCCTCCAGCTTCTCCGGGTTCACCGCCATGGGCGGCCTGTCCGGGGACGGCCGCTGCAAGGCGTTCTCCGACACGGCCGACGGAACCGGCTGGTCCGAAGGCGTCGGAGTGCTCGTCGTGGAGCGGCTGTCCGACGCCGAACGGCACGGGCACCGGATCCTCGCCGTGGTCCGCGGATCCGCCGTCAACCAGGACGGCGCCTCCAACGGGCTCAGCGCCCCCAACGGGCCCTCCCAGCAGCGCGTCATCCGCCAGGCCCTCGGCGCCGCGGGGCTCACGCCCGCGGACATCGACGCCGTCGAGGCGCACGGCACCGGCACGGCGCTCGGCGACCCCATCGAGGCCGACGCCCTGATGGCGGTGTTCGGGACGGCCGAGCGCGACCGGCCCCTGCTGCTGGGTTCCGTGAAGTCCAACATCGGGCACACCCAGGCCGCCGCCGGGGTCGCCGGCGTCATCAAGACCGTCATGGCCCTGCGCCACGGCACCCTGCCGCCCACCCTGCATGTCGAGACACCGTCGTCGCACGTCGACTGGTCCGCGGGCCCGGTGACGCTGCTCGACCACGCCGTCCCGTGGCCGGTCACGGGACGGCCCCGCCGGGCAGGCGTGTCCTCCTTCGGCATCAGCGGCACCAACGCGCACGTCGTCCTCGAACAGGCCGCCGACCCCGTCCCGTCGGCATCCGACACCACGGTCGTGACGGCACGGACCGACCGGCCGCTGCCCTGGGTGATGTCCGCCCGCACCCCCGCCGCCCTGCGCGGCCAGGCCGCCGCGCTCGCCGACGCCCTCACCCACGACCCCACCGTGGACCTCGCGGACGTGGCCCAGGCCCTCACCACCGACCGGGCCGTCTTCGAGCACCGCGCGGTCGTCGTCGGCACCGGCCGCGAGGCCCTCCTCGCCGGACTGGACACGCTCGCCGCGGGCGACGCGGTGGCCGCCGGTGTCGCGCGCGGCACCGGCGACGGCGAGGGACGTACCGTGCTCGTCTTCCCCGGGCAGGGCGCCCAGTGGGCCGGCATGGGTGCCCGGCTGCTGGAGGAGTCCCCGGTGTTCGCCGCCCGCATCGCCGAATGCGCCGCCGCGCTCGCCGAGTTCACCGACTGGTCCCTCACCGATGTCCTGCGCGACTCCTCCGCGCTGGAGCGTGTGGACGTGGTGCAGCCCGCGACCTGGGCGGTCATGGTCGCGCTCGCCGCGGTCTGGGAGGCACACGGTGTCGTGCCGGACGCGGTCGTCGGACACTCCCAGGGCGAGATCGCCGCGGCCGTCGTCGCGGGAGCGCTGTCCCTGACCGACGGCGCCCGCGTGGTGGCCCTGCGCAGCCGGGCCATCGCACGCCGGCTCGCCGGACGCGGCGGCATGATCGCGGTCCCGCTGCCCGCCGCCGAAGTCGAACCCCTCATCGCCGCCTGGGACGGGCGGCTGTCCCTCGCCGCGGTCAACGCGCCCGACGCCGTCGTCGTCAGCGGCGACGCCGCCTCGCTCGACGACTTCTTCGGCCGGCTCACCGACGACGGCGTCCGCGTCCGACGCATCGCCGTCGACTACGCCTCCCACTCCGCCCATGTCGCGGACCTGCACGCCGACCTGCTCACCGACCTCGCGCCCCTCACGCCCCGCGTCCCCCGGATCCCGTTGCTGTCCACGGTCACCGGCGAACGTCTCGACACGGCCGCGATGGACGCCGAGTACTGGTACCGCAACCTGCGGCAGACCGTGCGGTTCGCGGACGCCGTCCACGCGCTGCTCGACCAGGGCTGCACACGGTTCGTCGAGTCCGGGCCGCACCCCGTGCTCACCGGCGCCGTCCAGGCCTGCGCCGAGGCCGCCGGCACCGACGCCGTCGCCGTCGGCACCCTGCGCCGCGGCGAGGACGGCACGGACCGTGTGCTCACCTCTTTCGCCGAGGCCTTCGTCCGAGGCGTGCCCGTGGACTGGGCGGCAGCGACCGGTTCCGGCCGTTCCGGGGCCGTCGATCTGCCCACGTACGCCTTCCAGCGGCAGCGGTACTGGCCCACCGCCGGGGCCGTGACCACCGACGTGTCGGGTGCCGGCCTGGAGGCGACCGGGCATCCGCTGCTCGGTGCCGCCGTCTCCGTCGCCGACTCCGGCGACCTGGTCCTCACCGGCACCCTGTCCCTGTCCACGCAGCCCTGGCTCGGACAACACCGCGTGTCCGGCGCCGTGTTCTTCCCCGGCACCGGATTCCTCGAACTCGCCGTCCGGGCCGGTGACGCCGCCGGCTGCGGCCGCGTCGACGAACTCACCATCGCCGCCCCGCTCGTCCTGCCCGCACGCGGAGCGGTCCAGGTGCAGGTCAGGGTCGACGCGGCCGACGAGGAGGGCCGGCGCGGCATCCGCTTCCACTCCCGGCCCGCCGTCGGCGACGCCCCCTGGCAACTGCACGCCACCGGCACCCTCTCCCGCGACCCCGCAGCCCCGGCCCCCCTCGACACCACCGAGTGGCCTCCCGCCGGCGCCACCGAGGTCGACGTCACCGACATCTACCGGCGCTACGCCCGCGCCGGCCTCGACTACGGACCCGCCTTCCAGGGACTGCGCGGTGTGTGGCGGCTCGACGACGACGCCTACGCCGAAGTCGTCCTGCCCGAACCGGCCGGCGCCACCCAGGGCCTGGGACTGCACCCGGCGCTCCTGGACGCCGTACTGCACGCCGGTGTCCACGCCGGCGAGGAGAACCCCGAGCGGATGCTGCCGTTCGGCTGGCAGGACGTCACCCTGCACGCCTCCGGCGCCACCGTGCTGCGCGCCCGCATCACCCGCACCGGACCCGACGCCCTCACCATCGCCGCCACGGACGTCGAGGGCGACCCGGTCGTCACCGTCGGCACGCTCACCCTGCGCGCGGGCACCGACCAACCCGCCGCCCCGGCCGACGACCCGCGCGACGCCCTGCTGCACCTCACATGGGAGCCCGCGCCTGCCGACCTGCCCGCACCCGCGGGCGCCCGCTGGGCCGTCGTCGGCGACGACGCCCACGGCCTCGGCCAGGCCATGGCGCTGGCGGGGGAGAGCGTGGTCGCCTACGCCGAGACGTTCGCCGCCGCCATCGGTGAGGACGGCGACAACGGCCCCGTCCCGCACGGCTTCCTCGTCTCCGTCACCGGCGGCGAAGACCCCGACGCCGTGCACGACACCATCGCCCGGACCCTGACGCTGCTCCAGGACTGGCTCGCCGACGAACGTCTCGACCGCTCCCGGCTCCTCCTCGTCACGCGCGGCGCGGTCGCCCCTGACGCAAGTGACGCGACCGACCCTGCCGCGGCCGCCGTCTGGGGCCTCGTGCGCTCCGCACAGTCGGAGAACCCGGGCCGCTTCGTCCTCGTCGACCTCGACCGGGCGGACACCTCCGCAGCGGCCCTGCCCGCCCTGCTCGTGGCCGAGGAGGAACAGTGGGCGGTCCGCGACGGCCGCCCGCGTGCGCCCAGGCTCGCCCGGGCCACCACGGAACAGCCGGCCGAGGGCACCGGCGGCATCGCCGACTGGAACCCGGACGGCACCGTCCTCATCACCGGCGGCACCGGCGGCCTGGGCGGCGAACTCGCCCGGCACCTCGTCACCCACCATGGTGTACGGCACCTGATGCTGGTGTCCCGGAGCGGCGAGGCCGCGCCCGGCGCCGACGCCCTGCGCGCCGAACTCACCGACGCCGACGCCTCGGTGACCGTCGCGGCCTGTGACGTCGCCGACGCCGACGCGGTCGACGCGCTGGTCGCCGCGGTGCCCGCGGCGCACCCGCTGACCGCCGTCGTGCACACAGCGGGCACCCTCGACGACGGCGTACTGCCCTCGCTCACCGCCGAGCGGGTGTCCGCCGTGCTGCGCCCGAAGGCCGACGGCGCCTGGCAACTGCACCGCGCCACCCGCACAGCGGACCTCGCCGCGTTCGTCCTGTACTCCTCGGTCTCCGGCGTCCTCGGCAGCCAGGCCCAGGCCGGCTACTCGGCCGCCAACGCCTACCTCGACGCCCTCGCCGTCCACCGCCGCGCCCAGGGGCTGCCCGCCACCTCGCTGTCCTGGGGCTTCTGGGCCCGGCGCACCGGCATGACAGCGCAGCTGACCGAGACCGACGTACAGCGCATGGAACGCTCCGGGACCCCGCCGCTCGGCCTCGACTTCGGGCTCGCCCTGTTCGACGCCGCGCTCACTCGCGACGAGGCCCACCTCGTGCCGCTGCGGGTCGACCGGACGCGGGCCGGGGGCGACGTACCGCCCCTGCTGCGCGGTTTGCTCGGCGGAGCCCGGCGCACCGCCGCCACCGCCACCCGGTCGTTCGCCACACTCCGCGACCGGCTCGCCCGGCTCGACGCCGCCGAGCAGCACAAGGCGCTGAGCGACCTCATCGTGGAGACCTCCGCCGTGCTGCTCGGCCGCCGCGAGGAAGGTCCCCTGGACCCGAACCGTGAATTCCTCACCCTGGGCTTCGACTCACTCATCGCCCTGGAACTGCGCAACCAGCTCGGCGAGGCCCTCGGGCTACGGGTGCCGACGTCCGCCGTCTTCGACCACCGCACCCCCGCCCGGCTCGCCGAGTGGCTCCAGGGCCAGGTGGCCGCCCTCGGCAACCGCGCGGCGGCCGGCCCCGGCACGCTCACCGCGAACACCCGCGAGAGCGCGCCCGACTCGGTGGTCAACCTGTTCTTCGACACCGTCAGGAACGGCAAGACCCTTGAGGCGATGCGGCTGCTGATGGCGGTCGCGGCGACCCGCCCGCAGGTGGAACTGACCGCCGAGGTACCGGAACTGCCGCAGCCCGTCGCCCTGGCCGAAGGACCCGCACGCCCCCGGCTGATCTGCGTCAGCGCGCCCGGCGCCACCGGCGGCGTGCACCAGTACGCCCGGATGGCCGCACCGTTCCGCGGCAACCGGCACGTCAGCGCGCTGCCCCTGCTCGGGTTCGCCGAGGGTGAGGCGCTGCCCGCCGACAGCGAGGCCGCGGTCCGGCTCATCGCCGAGAGTGCCCTGCTGGCCAGCGAGGGCGAGCCGTTCGTCCTCGTCGGCTACTCCATGGGCGGCACCTTCGCCTACCGTGCGGCGGGCGTACTGGAGGAGACCTGGGGCATCCGGCCCGAGGGCGTGATCATGCTCGACACGCTCAGCCTCGAGTACAAGGCGGGGGAGGGCGTCGACTGGGACCTCTTCCACGAGAACTACCTCGCCGACATGGACAAACCCGCGGTGAAGCTCGACAGCGCCCGGCTGTCCGCGATGGCCCAGTGGTTCCTGCGGATGACCACGGGCGGCGCCGAACGCTACAAGACGGGCGTACCCAGCCTGCTGATCCGCTGCACGGCCTCCATGCCCGCGGTCGACCGCGGCGACGAGGCCCCGCCCGTCCCCGCCCACACCACCCGCATGATCGACGCCACCCACCAGACCCTCATCGCCGAGCAGTCCCACGAGACCGCCCGGCTGATGGACGAGTGGCTGCGGACCCTGGAGAGCGGACCGGCAGGTCTAAGGAAAACCGAGACCGCCCCGACCTACCTTCCACAACAGTCTCGTTGAGTGCTGGAACCATCGGAGGCGGTGCGGCATGACCATCCTGTCCGGACTGGAGTTCTTCGACCTGCACGACCCGGTCGCCGCCGAGCCGGTCGCGGTCGTCGCCATGGCCTGCCGACTGCCCGGCGGAATCACCGACCCCGAGGAGCTGTGGGAACTGCTCCTCGCCGGCCGTGACGCCATCGGCCCGCTGCCCGCCGACCGGGGCTGGGACCCGGACACACTCGACGGGCCGGACGGGACCCCCGTGCCCCGGCGCGGCGGATTCCTCGACGGCGTCGCCGACTTCGACGCCGGCTTCTTCGGGCTCTCCCCCCGCGAGGCCATCGCCACCGACCCCCAGCAGCGGCTGCTGCTGGAGACCGCCTGGGAGGCCGTGGAGCGGGCCGGCATCGACCCGCTGTCGCTGCACGGCACCCGCACCGGCGTCTACGTCGGCGTCAGCGGCGAGGACTACGCCCTGGTCACCGCACGCGCCGCCGACGACCTGGCCGCTGGCACCGTCACCGGCACCACGCCCGGCGTCGCCTCCGGCCGCCTCGCCCACGTCCTCGGGCTGCGCGGCCCCGCGCTCACCCTCGACACCGCGTCCTCCTCCTCGCTGACCGCCCTTCACTGCGCGGTCCGCGCCCTGCGCGCCGGGGAGTGCACGCTCGCCCTGGCCGGCGGGGCCAACGTCCTGTCCACGCCGCGCAGCCTCGTCGGCTACGCCCGGCAGGGCGGCCTCGCCCCCGACGGCCGCTGCAAGCCCTTCTCCGCCGACGCCGACGGCACCGCCTGGGCCGAGGGCGCCGGCGTCCTCGTCCTGGAGCGCCTCTGCGACGCCCGGCTGAACGGCCACCCCGTGCTCGCCCTCGTCCGGGGCACCGCCGTCAACGCCGACGGCGCCACCGACCGGCTGACCGCGCCGAGCGGCGCCGCCCAGCGCGAGCTGATCGCCCTGGCCCTGCACGACGCCGGGCTCGGAACCGGCGACGTCGACGCCGTGGAGGCACACGGCACCGGAACCCGCGTCGGCGACCCCGTCGAGGCCGAGGCCCTCCTCGCCACCTACGGGCGTGCGCGCGAACACCCGCTGCTCATCGGCTCCGTGAAGGCCAACCTCGGCCACGCCCAGGCCGCCGCGGGCGTCGCCGGGCTCATCAAGACCGTGCTCGCGCTGCGGCACGGCCTCCTGCCCGCCACTCCGCACCTGTCCGAGCCGACCCCGGCCGTCGACTGGACCGCCGGGTCGGCGCGGCTGCTGCGCGAGGCCACCGACTGGCCCGCCACCGGAAGGCCGCGCCGCGCCGCCGTCTCCTCCTTCGGCATCGGCGGCAGCAACGCCCATGTCGTCCTCGAACAGGCACCGCCCGCACCCGTCCCGGCCGAACAGCCCGGCAACGGCCCGCACATCGTGCCCTGGGTCGTCTCCGCACGGTCCGCGAACGCCCTGGACGCCGCCGTCGCCCGGCTGCGCCGGCTGGACCCCGCCGACGACCGGGCCCGCGCCGACATCGCCCACTCGCTGGCCACCGGCCGGGCCACCGCGCTCCCGCACCGCACCGTCCTGCTGGCCTCCGCCGACGGCACACCCACCGCGGCCCGCTGCGTCGCCGAACCCGGCCTGTCCGCCGTGCTGTTCGCCGGACACGGCCGCCCGCACGCCGCACAGACCCGCGCCCTCGGCGCACGTTTCCCGGTGTTCGCGCGCGCCTTCGCCGCCGTACGCGAGGCGTTCGACGGTCTGTCGGCCGAACCGCTGCCCGACCTGGTGGGCGGCGACACCCCCGCACCCGACACACCGGACACCGTCGAACCCCTTCTGTTCGCCCACGAGATCGCCCTGTACCGGCTGCTGGAGTCCCTCGGCCGGACGCCCACCCACGTCGCCGGACACGGGCTCGGTGAAATAGCCGCCGCCCATGCCGGCGGCGCGCTGTCCCTCACCGACGCCTGCCGGGTCGTCGCCGCCCGGGTCCGGCTGGCAGGACGGCTCGCGCCCGCCGCCACCGTCGCCGTACGCGCCACCGAGGCCGAGGTGACACCGCTGCTCACGACCGGGGTCGCCCTCGCGGCCGTCGACGGCCCCGACCGGCTCGTGCTGTCCGGCGCGGCGCGCGAAGTCACCCGTATCACCGACGCCTTGGCGACCGAGGGGCGCGCCACCACCCCCCTCCCGGCCCCGCACGGACTGCACTCCCCCCTCGTGGCCGACGCACTCGAGGAGTTCCGCAGGGACCTGGCCGGCCTCGAACCGCACACCCCGCGCATCCCGGTCGTGTCCACCCTCACCGGCGCTCACGTCACCGGCACCGACCTGGCCTCGCCCGCCCACTGGAGCCGCCAGGTGAGCGCCACCGTACGGTTCGCCGACGCCGTCACCGCCCTGCGCGACGCGGGCGTGCACACCTTCCTCGAAGTCGGCACGGACGCCGGCCTCACCGCGGCCACCGTCGAACTGCTCGCGTGGAGCGGCGTGGTGACCGTCGCCGCCCAGCGCGTCGGCACCGATCCCGAGACCGCCCTGCTCACCGCGCTCGCCCGGCTCCACGTCACCGGCAGCGACGTGCACTGGCCGGCCCTGTTCGCCGGCACCGGCGCCCGCCGCACGGAACTGCCGACCTATCCCTTCCAACGCGAACGCCACTGGCCCGCCCCCACGGACCAGGCTCTGTCCATGCCGTCCTCCGTGGCGCGGCCCACCGGCGAACCCGACACACTGCGGGCCCTCACCGGACCGCGCCGGGTGCGGGCGCTGCTCTCGCTGGTGCGCACCGAGGCCGCCGCCGCCCTCGGGCACGCCGACCCCGGACGCGTCGAACCCCGCACCGCCCTGCGCTCCCTGGGCCTCGACTCCTACGCCGAGACCGAGCTGCGGGCGCGCCTGGGCAAGGCCACCGGACTCGACCTGCCGTCCACCCTGTTCTACGACCAGCCCACCCCGGCCGCGGTCGCCGCCCGGCTCGCCGAGCACCTCGACGACCAGCCGCAACCGCTGCCCGACTGGCCCGCCGGCTTCGAACAGGCCCTGCGCGACCTGCCCGACGGCCACCCCGAACGCCGCCGCGCCGTCCGTCGCCTCGAAGCCCTGCTGGCCGAACTGGGCCGTCGCGCCCCGAGGCCCGGACCGGGCGTCCGCCGCGCCACGGCGGACGCCGCCGACATCGCCGCCGCCCCTGTCGATCGGCTCCTGGACCTCATCGACCAGGAGTTCCCGAGCGACCAGGAGTTCCCGGTCCGCTGACCGGGGTTCCAGGGCGGCACCCCCACTTCCCGGAAAGCCAGCGACCTCAGCGGGCCACCCCACCCGCAGGCCACGTACGCCTCCGCCGACGCGATGGGACATCCCGTGCAGGAAGAGCAGCAGGACACGGTCGTCGACTACCTCCGCCGGGTCACGGCGGAGCTGCGCCGCGCCCACCGGCGCATCGAGGAACTCGAGACGGACCGCGGCCCCGGAGCACCCGGCGACGACCCGGTCGCCGTCGTCGGCATGGGCTGCCGCCTGCCCGGAGACGTCACCTCGCCCGACGACCTGTGGCGGCTGGTCGACACCGGCCAGGACGCCGTCACCCCGTTCCCCGCCGACCGGGGCTGGGACCTGACCGCGCTGCTCGCCGAGAGCACCGCACGCGGCGGCGGATTCCTCGGCGGAGCCGACGCCTTCGACGCGGAGTTCTTCGGCATCTCGCCCCGCGAGGCGGCCACGATGGACCCGCAGCAACGGCTGTTCCTCGAAGTCGCCTGGGAGGCCCTGGAGAACGCCGGCATCGACCCGCAGTCCCTGCGCGGCAGCCGCACCGGCGTGTACGCGGGCACCTACCAGTGGGACTCAGGCCGCCCCGGCCCCGGCGACGGCGACGGCGTCGGACACGTCATGACCGGCACCGCCGCCAGTGTCCTGTCGGGGCGACTCGCCTACGTTCTCGGCCTCGAAGGCCCGGCCCTGACCGTCGACACCGCCTGCTCCTCCTCGCTGGTCGCCCTGCACACCGCCGTCCAGGCCCTGCGCACCGGCGAGAGCGAGCTCGCCGTCGTCGGCGGCGTCACCGTGCTGTCCGACCCGGCCGTCTTCACCGAGTTCAGCCGGCAGGGCGGCCTCGCCCCCGACGGCCGCTGCAAGGCGTTCGCCGCGGACGCCGACGGCACGGGCTGGTCCGAAGGCGTCGCCGTGCTCGTCGTCGAGCGCCTGTCCGACGCCCGCCGCCACGGGCACCCCGTCCTGGCGCTCGTACGGGGCACCGCCGTCAACTCCGACGGTGCCTCCAACGGCCTGACCGCCCCCAGCGGCCGCGCCCAGCAGCAGGTCATCCGGCAGGCCCTCGCCTCCGCCGGACTCGCCCCCGGCGACGTGGACGTCGTGGAGGCGCACGGCACCGGCACCCGGCTCGGCGACCCCGTGGAGGCGTCCGCGGTGCTCGCCACCTACGGCCAGGACCGTGAACGTCCGCTGCTGCTCGGCTCGTTGAAATCCAACATCGGGCACACCCAGGCCGCCGCGGGCGTGGCAGGCGTCATCAAGGCGGTGCTGGCCATGCGGCACGGCAGACTGCCGCGCACCCTGCACGCCGACGACCCGACCGACGCCGTCGAGTGGACCGCCGGCCGTGTCGAACTGCTGCGGGAGGCCGCCGACTGGCCGCGCACCGGCAGGCCCCGGCGGGCCGCGGTGTCCGCGTTCGGCATCAGCGGCACCAACGCCCACGTCGTCCTGGAGGCGGCCCCGGAACCCGCACCTGTCGCCGACGGCACCCCCATGGGCGCGGTGCCCTGGCCGGTGTCCGCCCGCAGCGCCGAAGCCCTCGCGGACCAGAAGACCCGCATACGTGAACGGGCGGCCGGGCACGATCCACTCGACGTCGGCCTCTCGCTGGCCGCCGGACGGTCCTCCTTCGAGCACCGGGCCGTACTGCTCGGCTCCGCCGAGGACAGCCCGCCGCTCGCCGAGGCCGTGGCGGGCGACGAGCCGTCCGTAGCCGTACTGTTCTCCGGCCAGGGCAGCCAGCGCCCCGGCATGGGACGCGAACTCGCCGCCCGTTTCCCAGTGTTCGCCGCAGCCTTGGACGAGATCCTCGCCGAACTGGACCCCCGTGTGCGGTCGGCGATGTGGGGCGAGGACGAAGGGACGCTGCACCGCACGGAGTTCGCGCAGCCCGCACTGTTCGCGGTCGAGGTCGCCCTCCACCGGCTCGTGGTGTCCTGGGGCGTACGGCCCGAGTACCTCATGGGCCACTCCGTCGGCGAGATCGCCGCCGCCCACGTCGCCGGCGTGCTGTCGCTGGCCGACGCCTGCCGGCTGGTGTCCGCGCGGGCCCGCCTGATGCAGGACCTGCCCGCCGGCGGCGCGATGGTCGCCGTGGCCGCCGACGAGGACGAAGTCCGCCCGATGCTCACCGACGGTGTCGTCCTCGGCGCCGTCAACGGGCCGCGTTCCGTGGTCCTCTCCGGCCCCGACGAGGCCGTGGACGCCGTCGCGGCCCGGCTGGCCGACGCCGGGCACCGCACGGCGCGCCTGCGGGTGTCGCACGCCTTCCACTCACCGCTGATGGAGCCCGCCCTCCAACCCTTCCGAGCGGCCCTCGCGGAGCTGTCCTTCGCCGAACCCACCCTGCCGGTCGTCTCCAACGTCACCGGGCGGCTCGCCGGGCCCGGTGAACTGACCACCCCCGACTACTGGGTACGCCAACTGCGCGCGACCGTCCGCTTCGCCGACGGCGTGCGCAGCCTGGGCGAACAAGGCGTCGGCGCCTGGCTGGAGGTGGGCCCCGGCGGTGTCCTCGCCGCCCTCGCCCAGGAGACCCTGCCGCCGGACGCCGTCGTCGCACCCCTGCTGCACGGCGGCCTGGACGAGGAGCACTCCGCCGTCACGGCCCTGGCCAGGCTGTACGTCCACGGCGTCCCGGTCGACTTCACGGCCCTGTTCGCCGGGACCGGGGCCGCACGGGTCGCGCTGCCCACCTACCCGTTCCGGCGTAGCCGCTTCCCCTTCCGCCATTCCGGCCGGCAGACCGACCGCACGGACCTGTGGTCGGCGCTCGGCCGCACCGAACCGGCCGCGCTCGCCGGCCGTCTCGGCGTCGCCGAGGACGCCGTACGCTCCGTCGTACCCGCCCTGCTGTCCTGGCGGTCCCGGCACCACAGCCGGGCTGCCGTCGATGCCCTGCGCCACCGCGAACACTGGCAGCCGCACACCTTCCCGTCGCAGGGTCGGACGTCCGGCCCGTGGCTGGTCGTCCTGCCCGAGCACGACAACCCCTGGGCCACCGCCCTGACCGACGCCCTCGGCTCGGCGGCCCTACCCGTCCGCTGCCCGGCCGGCACCGACCGCGCCACGCTCACCGCGCTGCTGCGGGACGCGGTGGGCGAGAGCGAGCCTGCGGGTGTCTTGTGCCTCACCGGGCTCGAAGCCACGGGGGCGGTGGAGACGGAGAGCACGGCAGCTGCGGCGGACACGGAGGGCACGCCGACCGGGAAGGGCGCGGCGCGCACGGCGAGCGCGGTGGACGTGCCCGCCGGGCTGCTCGCCGCGCTGACGGCCGTACAGGCGTCCGGTGACGCCGGGCTGCGGGCCCCCGTGTGGTGTGCGACCCGGGACGCCATGGCGGCCACCGACGCCGACCCGGCCCGTGGCCTTGCGGGAGCCGCACTCTGGGGCCTCGGACGTGTCGCCGCCCGTGAGATCCCCGACCGTTGGGGCGGCCTGCTCGACCTGCCCGCCGACGAGCCCACCGCGAACACCGTAGCCCTCGCGCTGGCCGCCCTCACGGCCTCGCGCGGCGAGGACGAAGTGGCCGTACGTCCCACCGGGGCCCTCGTACGACGTCTGGTGCCGGCCCCTCGACGGGAGCCTGCGAGGGCGGACGGGACGCCTATGGGCCGGCGGTCCGCGGGCGGTGGCGATGCCCCCGTACGGCAGCCGGTGCCGACGGCCCCACCTGAGCCCGAGGCGTCCGGCGGGACGCCCACCGGCTGGCGTCCCGCGGGCACCACTCTCGTCACCGGCGGCACCGGTGGCCTCGGCGCGCAGGTCGCGCGGCGGCTGGCCGAGGAAGGCGCCGAGCGTCTGCTGCTGGTCTCGCGCCGTGGCCCGGACGCGCCGGGCGCGGACGACCTGCGGCATGAACTGCTCGCCGCCGGCTGCGAGGTGGACATCGTCGCCTGCGACGTCGCCGACCGGGACGCGCTCGCCGCCCTGCTCGCCGCGATCCCCGCCGAGCGACCGCTGACGGCCGTGGTGCACGCGGCCGGAGTCCTCGACGACGGTGTCCTGGAGCGGCTCACCCCGGACCGGTTCACCGCCGTGTTCCGCGCCAAGGCGACCGCCGCCCTGCATCTGGACCACTTCACCCGGGACCACGACCTTTCGGCGTTCGTACTGTTCTCGTCGGTGTCCGGCGCCCTCGGCAACCCCGGCCAGGCCAACTACGCGGCGGCCAACACCGTCCTCGACACCCTCGCCGCCCGCCGGCGCGCCGAAGGGCTGCCCGCCGTGTCGATCGCCTGGGCCGCCTGGCGCGGCGCCGGCATGGCCGCCGGGCTCGACGCCGGACAGGGCCGACGGTCCGGTCTGGGCGGCCTCGACCCCGAACTGGCCCTGACCGCCCTGCTGGAGGCCACCGCCGAGCCCCACCCCACCCTCCTCGTCGCCGACCTCACTCCCCTGGCCACCGCACTGCGCGCGGGCCCGCGCCGCAGTCCGGTCCTCGACGGCCACCCCGCGGCCCCGGCCCCGCACGCGGCCACCCCATCGCTGGCGGACCTGCTGCGTAAGGCGCCCCCCGCCGAGCACACCACGCTCGTCCTGGACGCGGTGCGCGCCGAGTCCGCCGGGGCCCTCGGTCACCGCCGGGCCGCCGACGTACCGCCCGACCGGGCGTTCCGGGCCTCCGGGTTCGACTCGCTCACCGCTGTGGAACTGCGCAACCGGCTCGTCGCCGCCACCGGCCTGCCACTCGCCGCCGGAGTCGTCTTCGACCACCCCACCCCGCGCGAACTCGCCGAACATCTCCTGTCCTTGCTGACCGGCACCGCCGAGGCCGCCCCCGCAGAGTCGCCCGCACGTGGCGGCGACGACGCCGACCCGGTCGTGATCGTCGGCATGGCCTGCCGGCTGCCCGGCGGCGCCGACTCCCCGCAGCTCCTGTGGGACCTGCTCACCGAGGAACGCGACGCCATCGGGCCGTTCCCCGCCGACCGCGGTTGGAACCTGACGGAGTTCGCGGACGGCGGCCGCCTCGAAGGCGGATTCCTCTACGACGCCCATGACTTCGACGCCGCCTTCTTCGGGATCTCCCCGCGCGAGGCGGTCACCATGGACCCCCAGCAGCGGCTGCTGCTGGAGACCGCCTGGGAGGCCGTGGAGCGGGCCGGTATCGACCCGCACACCCTGCGCGGCACCCGCACCGGCGTCTTCGTCGGCAGCAACGGACAGGACTACGCCCACGTCGTCAGCGGCTCCGCCGAGCGTACCGAGAGCCACGCCGCCACCGGGCTCGCCGCCAGCGCCCTGTCCGGCCGCGTCTCCTACACCCTCGGCCTGAACGGACCCGCGGTCACCGTCGACACCGCCTGCTCCTCCTCACTGGTCGCCCTGCACCAGGCGGTGCGCGCGGTCCGCGCCGGCGAGTGCGAGCTCGCCCTCGTCGGCGGGGTCACCGTGATGACCGACTCGGCGAGCTTCGCCCGTATCCAGCGGCTGGGCGCCATCGCCCGCGACGGCCGGTCCAAGGCGTTCGCCGAGGACGCCGACGGCACCGGCTACTCCGAGGGCGTCGCCCTCCTGGTCGTCGAGCGGCTCAGCGAGGCCCGGCGCCGGGGCCATCGGGTACGGGCCGTGATCCGCGGGTCCGCCGTGAACCAGGACGGCGCCTCCAACGGGCTCACCGCACCCAACGGGCCCGCCCAGCAGCGCGTCATCCGCGAGGCCCTCGCCGACGCCCGCCTCGCGCCGGCCGACGTGGACGCCGTCGAGGCGCACGGCACCGGCACCCGGCTCGGCGACCCCATCGAGGCCGGGGCCCTCCTCGCCGCCTACGGCCAGAACCGCGAACGGCCCCTGCTGCTGGGGTCGGTGAAGTCCAACATCGGTCACACGCAGGCGGCGGCAGGCGCCGTCGGCGTCATCAAGACGGTACTGGCCCTCGAGCACGGCACCGCGCCGCGCACCCTGCACGCCGACACGCCCTCCACCCGCGTCGACTGGACCACGGGCGCCGTACACCTGCTGCGGTCCGCCCAGCCGTGGCCCGACACCGGACGCCCCCGCCGTGCTGCCGTGTCCGCGTTCGGTATCAGCGGCACCAACGCCCATCTCGTACTGGAGCAGGCGCCCCCGCAGCCCGCCGACGAGCCCACCGCGGAGGCGGCCCCGCCCGTCGACACCCTCGACGTGCCCCTGCTCCTGTCCGCCCGGACCGCTCCCGCACTGGCCGAACAGGCCGCCCGCACCGCCCGGTTCCTGCGCTCCCGGCCCGGGACCGAACCCATGGCGGCCGGCTGGTCGCTCGCCACCACCCGCGCCGCCCACCAGCACCGGGCCGTCGTCCTCGGCCACGACCGCGCCCGGCTCCTCGACTCGCTGGACGCCCTGGCCACCGGCACCGCCGACCCCGCTGTCGTAGTCGGCACGACCGCCGACAGCGCCACCGGCCCGGTGTTCGTCTTCCCCGGTCAGGGCTCCCAGTGGTGGGGCATGGGCCGCGAACTGTACGACACCTCAAGGGTGTTCCGCGCCACGGTCGACGACTGCGCCGACGCCCTCGCCCCCTACGTCGACTGGTCGCCCGTCGATCTTCTGCGCGGCGACGGCGACGACCCCGACGTACTGGACCGGGCCGACGTCGTACAGCCCGCGCTGTTCTCCACCATGGTCGCGCTCGCCGCCCTGTGGCGTTCCCTCGGTGTCGAGCCGGGTGCCGTAGTCGGCCACTCGCAGGGCGAGATCGCCGCCGCGCATGTGGCGGGTGCCTTCACGCTGGAGGAGGCGGTCCGGCTGGTGGCGCTGCGCGGCCGGACCATGCTCGAACTCGGCGGACTGGGCGGCCTGATGACGGTGTTCGCACCGGTCGACCACGTCGAACCCCTCTTGGCGGCGTGGCCCGGACGGGTCGGCGTGGCCGTCCTCAACGGGCCGTCCACGGTCGTCGTCTCCGGAGAGAACGCCGCGCTTGCCGAACTGCGCGAGGAGTGCGCGCGAAGGAACCTGCGCACCAAGGACGTCAAGTCGGACATCGCCGGGCACGGTCCGCAGACCGAGGCAGTGAAGGACCAACTACTGTCCGCACTGGGAGAGTTGAACCCCCGCCCCGCTCTCGTTCCGTTCTACTCCACGGTGACCGGTGGCCGGCTCGACACCACCTCCCTCGACGCCGGCTACTGGTACCGCAACCTGCGGCAGACCGTGCGCATGGAAGCGGCCACCCGTGCGCTGCTCGCGGCCGGGCACCGGGTGTTCGTCGAGAGCAGCCCGCATCCCGTCCTGGCCGGGGCGATCGGTGAGACCTGTGAGGCGGCGGGCGCGGAGGACGCCGTCGTCCTCGGCTCCGTGCGCCGACAGGCCGGCGACGCCCGCGCCTTCCTGCTGTCGGCTGCGGCGGGCTGGGCGGCGGGGCTGACCGTCGACTGGCGGCCCTGCTTCCCGTCCGCCGCCCGCGCCGAGCCGGCCGTCGAGCTGCCCACCTACCCCTTCCAGCGGCGCCGCTACTGGCCCACCCCTGAAGCCGCGCCCGCGCGGGCGGGTTCCGGCCTCGGCGAGGACAGCGCCTTCTGGGACCTCGTGGACGACGCCGACAGCGCCCGACTCGCCGCCGAGACCGGGGCCGGTGAGCCGGAACTCGCCGCCGTCCTGCCGGCCCTCGCCGACTGGCGGCAGCGGTCCCGGCGGCGGGCGCCGGCGGCCTCGTGGAGCTACCGGGATGCCTGGCAGCCCCTGCCCGCAGGGCATTTGGCGGGAGGTACCGAGGATGGTCGTCGGTTGTCTGCGGGTGCGTCGGGGCTGGTCGCGCCCACGCGACGGAGCCGCATATGTGACAGTCCCGCGCCCCTTTCGCCCCTTCGGGGCGCTGCGGAGCGGCTTGTCGTCGTTCCAAGTACCCATGCCGACGATCCCTGGGTGGCCGCTGTTGTCGGCGCCCTCGGTCCCGGCACCGCCGGCATCGAGGTGGACCCGGCCACCGTCGACCGCGCCTCGATGTCCGCCGCCCTGCCCGCTGAACTCTCCGTCGTCGTATCCCTGCTGGGCCTCGCCGAAGAGCCTGGCGACGCTCGGCAACCGGCCGTACCCGCCGGGCTCGCCGCCACCGTCGCGCTGCTCCAGGCACTCGCCGACCGGCCCGCCGGACCCCGCCTGTGGTGCCTGACCCGCGAGGCCGTCGCGGCCGTCCCCGGCGACAGCGTCCGCCACCCGGTCCAAGGCGCACTGTGGGGCCTCGGCCGGGTCGCCGCACTCGAACACCCCGCACTGTGGGGCGGCCTGGCCGACCTGCCGGCCACTGTCGACACCCACTCCGGCACGGTGCTCGCAGCGCTGCTCACCGCCGACACCACCGAGGACCAACTGGCCCTGCGCCCCTCGGGCGCGTACGCCCGCCGCCTCGTCCCCGCCGGAGAGCCCACCCCCGCCACACCGTGGCGCACCGGCGGCACCGCCCTCATCACCGGCGGTACCGGCGCCCTCGGCAGCCGGCTTGCCCACTGGGCCGTGGCCCGGGGTGCCAGGCACGTCCTGTTGGTCAGCCGGCGTGGGCCCGACGCGCCCGGTGCCGACACCCTCGTCAAGCAGCTCGGGGCACTCGGTGCCCGTGTCACCGTTGCCGCCTGTGACACCGCCGACCGGGGCGCACTTGCCGCCCTCCTCGACGGTCTGCCCGCCGGCCAGCCGCTGAGCGCCGTCATCCACGCGGCCGGCGTCTCCGACGGAGATGGCGAGATCGCCGCGCTCACGCCGGACACCCTTCAGAGGCTGCTCGCCGCCAAGCTGCTCGGTGCTCGGCACCTCCACGAACTCACCGCGGACCGCGACCTCGACGCGTTCGTGCTGTTCTCCTCCGGCGCTGCTTCCTGGGGCAGCGGCGGCCAGCCCGCCTACGCCACCGCCAACGCCTACCTCGACGCGCTCGCCGCACACCGCCGCGCTACCGGTCTGCCCGCCACGTCCGTCGCCTGGGGCGCGTGGGGCGAGACCGGGATGGCCACCGAACCCGGCCTCGCCGCCGAACTCACGCGCCGCGGTGTCCACCCCATGGACCCCGACACCGCGCTCGCCGCCCTGCAACGCGTCCTCGACGAGGACGTGACCGGCCTGACCGTCACGGCCACCGACTGGGCGGCGTTCCTGCCCGCCTTCACCGCCGCCCGGCCCAGCCCCCTGCTGTCCGGACTGGCGCCCATCGATGCAGGGTCCGACGATCCCGCCCCCGAGCCCGGCCTGCGCGACCGGCTCGCCGAACTGCCCGACGTCGAACGCGCCCGACTGCTCCTCGACCTGGTCCGCACCGAGGCCGCCGCCACCCTCGGCCACTCCGGCGCCGACGCCGTACCCGCCGAACGCGCCCTGCGCGACCTCGGGTTCGACTCCGTCAGCGCCGTCGATCTGCGCAACCGGCTCAAGACCGTCACCGGCCTCGCCCTGCCCGCCTCCCTCGTCTTCGACCACCCCAACGCCGCGGCCGTCGCCGCCCACCTGCGCACCGAACTCTTCCCCGACGCCCCGGCAGCCACCGCCGCCGGCGACGACCCGGACGCCGCGGTCCGCGCCGCCCTCGCCGCCGTACCGCCCGCCCGGCTGCGCAAGGCCGGACTGCTGGACCTGATCCTGCGACTCGCCGACGGCGACCCCGCGACCACCGACGCCCCCACCGACGGGGACGACCCGCACGACCTGGACGCCCTCGACGGCGAGAGCCTGCTGCGGCTCGCGGCCGAGACCACCTCGGACTGACGCCCCGCCCGACTTGAGAGAGCCCGCATTGAACACACCCAACCCCTACGTAGAGGCGCTGCGGACCTCCCTGAAGGAGAACGAGCGGCTGCGGCGGCACAACCAGCAGTTGCTCTCCGCGGCCGTGGAACCCATCGCCGTCGTCGGCATGGGCTGCCGCTACCCCGGCGGCGTCGCCTCCCCGGAGGAACTGTGGGACCTCGTCGTCGACGGACGGGACGCCATCGGCCCGTTCCCCGCCGACCGCGGCTGGGACCTGGCCCGCCTCACCGGCGACGGACCCGGCGGCAGCCGCGCCCACGAGGGCGGCTTCCTCGACGCGATGACCGAGTTCGACCCCGCGTTCTTCGGCATCGCCCCCCGCGAGGCCCTCGCCATGGACCCCCAGCAGCGGCTCCTGCTGGAGACCGCGTGGGAGGCCCTGGAACGCGCCGGCATCGCCCCCACCGCACTGCGCGGCAGCCGCACCGGAGTCTTCGCGGGCACCACCATCCAGGACTACGGCAAGGTCGTCGCCGAAGCCCGCGAGAACATGGACGTCTACGCCACCACCGGCCACGCCGCCGGCGTGCTCTCCGGGCGCATCTCCTACGTCCTCGGCCTCGAAGGGCCCGCAGTCACCGTCGACACCGGCTGCTCCTCCTCCCTCGTCGCCCTGCACTGGGCCGTGCAGTCGCTGCGCACCGGCGAGTCCACGCTCGCCCTCGCCTGCGGCGCCACCGTCATGTGCACCCCGGGCACCTTCGTCTCCTTCACCGCACAGGGCGGCCTCGCCGCCGACGGCCGCTGCAAACCCTTCTCCGCCGCGGCCGACGGCGTCGGCTGGAGCGAGGGCGCCGGCGTCCTCGTACTGGAACGCCTGTCGGACGCCCGCCGCAACGGCCACCCCGTGCTCGCCGTCGTCCGCGGCACCGCCCTCAACCAGGACGGCGCCTCCAACGGCATCAGCGCCCCCAACGGTCCCGCGCAGCAGCGCGTCATCCGCGCCGCCCTCGACAACGCCGGCCTCACTCCCGACCGGATCGACGCCGTCGAGGCCCACGGCACGGGCACGACACTGGGCGACCCCATCGAGGCCGGGGCCCTCCTCGCCGCCTACGGCCAGAACCGCGAACGGCCGCTGCTGCTGGGCTCGGTGAAGTCCAACATCGGCCACACCCAGGGCGCCGCCGGAGTCGCAGGCGTCATCAAGACCGTCATGGCACTGCGGGCCGGCCTGCTCCCGCGCAGCCTGCACGCCGAGCAGCCGACCCCCGACGTCGACTGGACCGCGGGCTCCGTACGGCTCCTCACCGCCAACACGCCCTGGCCGCGGACCGACGCCCCGCGCCGGGCCGGCGTCTCCTCCTTCGGCATCAGCGGCACCAACGCCCACATCGTCCTCGAACAGGCCCCGCCCACCGAGGAACCCGAGGCCACGCCGGTCCCGGCCGCCCTGACACCGTGGCCGGTGTCCGCCCGCACCGCCACCGGTCTCGACACCCAGCTCCACCGGGTCACCACCGCCGCGACCGACCTGCCTGCCCTGGACGTCGGCCACTCCCTCGCCACCGGACGCGGTCACCTGGACCACCGCGCCGTGCTCCTGCCGTACGAGGACGGGCTCAGGGAACTGGCGCGCGGCACGGCCGGAGAAGGCGGCCTCGCCTTCCTGTTCACCGGCCAGGGCAGCCAACGCCTCGGCATGGGACGCGAGTTGTACGACCGTTTCCCCGCGTTCGCCGAGGCCCTCGACGAGCTGCTCGGCCACCTCGACCCCGCCCTGCGCGACGTCATGTGGGGCGACGACGAGGCCGCGCTCCACCGCACCGAACACGCCCAGCCCGCCATCTTCGCCGTCGAAGCAGCCCTCCACCGGCTCGCCGCATCGCTCGGTGTGCGTCCCGGCTTCGTCGCCGGGCACTCCATCGGCGAGATCACCGCCGCGCACGTCGCCGGGGTGCTGTCCGCCGAGGACGCCTGCACCCTCGTCACCGCCCGAGGCCGCCTCATGCAGGCGCTGCCCGAGGGCGGCGCCATGGTCGCCGTGGCGGCGAGCGAGCAAGCGGTGCGTCCGCTGCTCGGGGACGACGTCGCCCTCGCCGCTGTCAACGGCCCGGCCTCCGTGGTCCTGTCCGGAGCCGAGGCCGCCGTACTCGCCGCCACCGAGCGACTCCGCCACACCGGGCACCGCACCCACCGGCTGGCGGTCTCCCACGCCTTCCACTCACCGCTGATGACGCCGGTCCTCGACGACTTCCGTGCCGTCGTCGCCGGGCTCACCTTCGACGACCCGCGGCTGCCCCTCGTCTCGACCGTCACCGGCCGCACCGCCACCGCACGCGAACTGCGCGACCCCCACCACTGGACCCGGCACACCGTCGCCACCGTACGGTTCGCCGACGCCGTACACACCCTCGCCGCCCAGGGCATACGCGCCCACCTCGAACTCGGCCCCGACGGTGTCCTCAGCCCCCTCGTCGACGAGACCCTCACCGACCCCGAGACGATCGCCGTACCCCTCCTGCGCGCCGGCCGCCCCGAGGAACTGTCCCTCATCACCGGTCTCGCCCGGCTGCACACCGCGAGCACCGCCGGAACCGTCGACTGGGCCGCCCTCTACCAGGGCACCGGTGCCCGCCGCGTCGACCTGCCCACCACCGCCTTCGAACGACAGCCCTACTGGCCCACCGGAACCGGCCGCCCCCGGGACGCCGCCGGCCTCGGCCTCGGCGCGTCCGGCCACCCGCTGCTGGCCGCCACCGTCGACCTGGCCGACGGCGAGGGCGTGCTCCTCACCGGCCGCCTGACCCCCGCCCGGCAACCATGGCTCGCCGACCATGTCGTCCACGGCCGCGCCCTGCTACCCGGCACCGCCTTCCTGGAACTCGTCCTGCGAGCCGGCGACGAAGTGGGCTGCGACCGCGTCCACGACCTCACCCTCACCGCCCCGCTCGAAATCGCCGCACGCGAGGCCGTCCACCTCCAGGTGCGCGTCGGCCCACCTGCCACGGACGGCCGCCGCCCCGTCACGGTCCACTCCCGCCCCGACACCGCCGACACCGACGCCGGGGCCGAGTGGACCGTTCACGCCACCGGCCGGCTCGACACGGCGCCGGACAGCGGGGCCCACCCGCCCCTCGACACCGCCTGGCCACCGCCCGGTGCCGAGCCCATCGACCTCACCGACTGCTACGACCACCTCGCCGACCGCGGCTTCGACTTCGGGCCGGTCTTCCGTGGCCTGAGCGCCGCCTGGCGACGCGGCACCGAACTCTTCACCGAGGCCACCCTGCCGCGCCCCGGACACAGCGACGCCACGGCCTTCCTGCTCCACCCGGCCCTGGCCGACGCGGCCCAGCACGCCGCCACTTACGGCGACCTCGGCACCCTCGGCGAAGGCGGCCTGCCCTTCTCCTGGGAGGGGGTCCGCCTGCACGCCACCGGCGCCACCGCCCTGCGCACCCGCATCGCCCGCCTGGACGACGACACCGTCACCGTGACCGCCACGGACCCCGCGGGCAACCCGGTCCTGACGGTGGACGCCCTGATCACGCGCCCCGCGACCATGACCGCCCACAACACCCCCGACGCCCTGTTCACCGTCGACTGGCAACCCCTGGGCGGGACCCCGGCCACCGACCTCCAACTCGCCGTCGTCGGCCCCGACGCCGAGGACCTGGCCGCCATCCTGCGCGCTCCCGGCACCACCGTCACCGTCGCACCCGACCTCGCCGCGCTCGAAACGGCACCCCCGGTAGTCCTCACCCGCATCCCCTGCCAGACCGACGCCACACCCATGCGCGGAGCCCTCCGGGCAACTACCGGACACGTCCTGAGCCTCGTCCGGTCGTGGCTGGCCGACCCCCGCTTCGCCGACTCCCGCCTCGTCGTCGCCACCCCCGCCACCGGTGACCTCCCGGCCGCCGCCGCACGCGGCCTCCTGCGCACCGCCCGGACCGAGAACCCCGGCCGCATCACCGTCCTCCACCTCGACGGCCCCACCGACGGCGAACTGCTGCGCCGCGCCCTGACCACCACCGAACCCGAAGTACGCGCCGGCGCCGAGGGCCTGCGCGTCCCGAGGCTCGCCCGAGCCCCGCGCACCGCAGCACAGCACCCGGCATGGGACGTCTCCGGCACCGTCCTGATCACCGGCGGGACCGGCGGCCTCGGGGCCCTCGTCGCCCGCCACCTCGTCAGCCGGCACGGCGCCCGCGACCTCCTGCTCGTCTCCCGCCGGGGCCCCGACGCCCCGGGCGCCGACCGGCTCACCACCGACCTGACCGAACTCGGCGCCCGCGTCCGCGTCGCCGCCTGCGACATCGGCGACCGCGACGCCCTCGCCCGACTCATCAACGGTGAACGCCTCACCACCGTCGTCCACGCTGCCGGCACCGTCGACGACGGCGTCGTCGACGCCCTCACCGCCGAACGCCTCTCCGCGGTCCTCCACCCCAAGGCCGACGCCGCCTGGCACCTCCACGAACTCGCCACCGGCGTCGGCACGTTCGTCCTGTTCTCCTCGGCCGCCGGCACCCTGGGCGGCGCCGGCCAGGCCAACTACGCCGCCGCCAACGCCTTCCTCGACGCCCTCGCCGCACACCGCCACGCCCTCGGCCTGCCCGCGCTCTCCCTGGCCTGGGGACCCTGGGACGTCGCGGGCAGCGCGATGACCGGCGAACTGGCCGACGTCGACCGGGCACGCCTGGCCCGCTCCGGCTTCCCCTTCCTCACCCCCGACGACGGCCTGTCCCTCCTCGACGCCGCCCCCGCCACCGGCCACACCACCGTCCTCCCCATCCGCATCGACCTCACCGCGCTGCGCGCCCGGGACGACGTCCCCGAACTCCTCAAGGGCCTGACCGCCGGCCGCCCCGGAACAGGCCGTACGACACTGACCACGCCCACGGGCAGGGCTACGCCCACGCCCCCCGCCACGGTCACGGCCGCGTCCGCCGGCGCTCCGACGGAAGCCCTCGCCCACCGACTCGCCCCGCTCGACCCCGCCGACCGCAGGACCGCACTCCTCGACCTGGTCCGCGCACAGGTGGCCGTCGTCCTCGGCCACCTGGACGCCCAACGCATCGAGCCCGGCCGGGCCTTCCGGGACCTGGGCTTCGACTCCCTGACGGCGGTGGAACTGCGGAACGCGCTCGCCGCCGCGACGGGACTCCGCCTCCCCGCCACCCTGATCTTCGACCACCCCACACCCCGGGCGCTGGCCGAGCACCTGCTGTCGAACCTGTTCCCGGACACCGCCACGGGCACCACGGCACAGGTAGCGCCATCCACGACGACCCCCGCCGACGACCCGGTCGTGGTCGTCGGGATGGCGTGCCGCTACCCGGGCGGAGTCCGCTCACCGGAAGACCTGTGGCGGGTGGTGTCGGAGGGCGTGGATGCGGTGGGCGAGTTCCCGTCCGACCGTGGCTGGGACCTGGAGCGCCTGTACCACCCGGATCCGCAGCACCCCGGTACGTCGTCCACGCGGGCGGGTGGGTTCCTGCACGACGCCGGTGGCTTCGATGCGGACTTCTTCGGGATGAGTCCGCGGGAGGCGTTGGCGACGGATGCGCAGCAGCGGTTGCTGTTGGAGTCGGTGTGGGAGGCGGTCGAGCGGGCGGGTATCGACCCGGCCTCGCTGCGCGGCAGCCGGACGGGCGTCTTCGCCGGTGTCATGTACAACGACTATCGGGAGTTGCTGCCGGGGGAGGAGTTCGAGGCTTTCCGGGGCAACGGCAGCGCGCCGAGCATTGCTTCGGGGCGGGTGGCTTATGCGCTGGGTCTAGAGGGGCCCGCGGTATCCGTTGATACGGCGTGTTCGTCGTCGCTGGTGGCGTTGCATTTGGCGGCGCAGGCGTTGCGGGGTGGTGAGTGTTCGCTTGCGGTGGCCGGTGGTGTGACGGTGATGTCGACGCCGACGACGTTTGTGGAGTTCTCGCGGCAGGGCGGTCTTGCGCCGGACGGGCGGTGCAAGGCGTTCGCCGATTCGGCTGATGGGGTCGGGTGGGCCGAGGGTGTGGGTGTGCTGCTGCTGGAGCGGCGGT
Organism: Streptomyces coerulescens; assembly: GCF_042657965.1. Lineage (NCBI taxonomy): Bacteria > Bacillati > Actinomycetota > Actinomycetes > Kitasatosporales > Streptomycetaceae > Streptomyces > Streptomyces coerulescens. The sequence goes on along the minus strand of NZ_JBHSKM010000010.1, from coordinate 856 downwards.
CGGATGCCGTGCGCCACGGTCATCGGATCCTCGCCGTGGTGCGGGGCAGTGCGGTGAACCAGGACGGTGCGTCGAATGGGTTGACCGCGCCGAATGGTCCTTCGCAGCAGCGGGTGATCCGGCAGGCGCTGGCGTCGGCCGGGTTGTCGGCCGCCGAGGTGGATGCGGTCGAGGCGCACGGCACGGGCACGACGTTGGGCGACCCGATCGAGGCGCAGGCGCTTCTCGCCACTTACGGTCAGGATCGTGAACGGCCCCTCCTGCTCGGCTCCGTGAAGTCCAACCTGGGTCATACGCAGGCCGCTGCCGGTGTCGCCGGTGTGATCAAGAGTGTGCTGGCGATGCGGCACGGTGTCGTTCCGCGCACCCTGCATGTGGACGCGCCGTCCTCGCATGTGGACTGGTCGGCGGGTGCGGTGGAGCTGGTGCGCGAGCAGGTGGCGTGGCCGGACAGCGGCCGCGCCCGCCGCGTCGGAGTTTCCTCGTTCGGGGTCAGCGGTACGAATGCCCACCTGATTCTTGAGGAGGGGCTGGAAGAGCCGGAGGCCGTGGACGACCCGTCCGGGATCGTCCCGTTGGTTGTGTCCGGCAGGACGGCTGAAGCGCTCGACGCTCAAATCGAGCGTTTGAGCGCGGGCGTTGAGGGGTCAGCCCTCAATCTTGGCCACGTACTTGCCACGGGACGGACCCGCTTCGCCCATCGGGCGGTGTTGTTGGCGTCTGGGGAGGGTGCCACCGAGGCGGCCAGGGGAGTGGCGTCCGAGGGGGCGTTGGCGTTCGTGTTCTCGGGCCAGGGCGCCCAGCGTCTGGGGATGGGCCGGGAGCTGTACGGCCGTTTCCCGGTGTTCGCGCAGGC
>NZ_JBHSKM010000009.1:0-11559 GCF_042657965.1 Streptomyces coerulescens | reverse complement strand
GCGTTTGCTGTTGGAGTCGGTGTGGGAGGCGGTCGAGCGGGCGGGCATCGACCCGACCTCGCTGCGCGGCAGCCGGACGGGTGTCTTCGCCGGTGTCATGTACAACGACTACGGACTCCTCCTCGACGGCCGCGAGTTCGAGGGCCTGCGGGGCAACGGGAGTGCGATGAGCATCGCCTCCGGGCGAGTTGCTTACTCCTTCGGCTTCGAGGGTCCGACCGTGTCGATCGACACGGCGTGTTCGTCGTCGCTGGTGGCGTTGCATTTGGCTGCGCAGGCGTTGCGCGGTGGTGAGTGTTCGCTTGCGGTGGCCGGTGGTGTGACGGTGATGTCGACGCCGACGACGTTTGTGGAGTTCTCGCGGCAGGGCGGGTTGGCGCCGGACGGCCGGTGCAAGGCGTTCGCCGATTCCGCTGACGGGGTCGGGTGGGCCGAGGGTGTGGGTGTGCTGCTGCTGGAGCGGCGGTCGGATGCTGTGCGCAACGGGCATCGGATTCTGGCGGTTGTTCGGGGCAGTGCGGTGAATCAGGACGGTGCGTCGAACGGGCTCACCGCGCCCAACGGCCCCTCCCAGCAGCGGGTGATCCGGCAGGCGCTGGCATCCGCCGGGTTGTCGGCCGCCGACGTGGATGCGGTCGAGGCGCACGGCACGGGCACGACGTTGGGCGACCCGATCGAGGCGCAGGCGCTTCTCGCCACTTACGGTCAGGATCGTGAACGGCCGTTGCTGTTGGGGTCCGTGAAGTCCAACCTGGGTCATACGCAGGCCGCTGCCGGTGTCGCCGGTGTGATCAAGAGTGTGCTGGCGATGCGGCACGGTGTCGTTCCGCGCACCCTGCATGTGGACGCGCCGTCCTCGCATGTGGACTGGTCGGCCGGTGCGGTGGAGCTGGTCCGCGAGCAGGTGCCGTGGCCGGACAGCGGCCGCCCGCGTCGTGTCGGTGTGTCGTCCTTCGGGCTGAGCGGGACCAATGCCCACGTCATTCTGGAGGCCGGGCCGGAGGCCGAACCGACACCGGTGGCCGGTGAGTTCGGCGTACTGCCGTTGGTGGTGTCGGCTCGGTCCGAGCAGGCTTTGGACGAGCGGATCGAGTTGCTGCGGGCGGTGGAGCCGTCGGCGGACGTCGCTCACACGCTGGCGGTGGGACGGGCCACGTTCGGGTGTCGGGCGGTGCTGCTGGCGTCTGGGGAGGGTGTCACCCAGGCGGCCAGGGGAGTGGCGGCCGAGGAGCCGCTGGCGTTCGTGTTCTCCGGCCAGGGCGCACAACACATAGGAATGGGAAAGGAGTTGTACGCCCGGTACCCCGTCTTCGCCGACGCGCTGGACGAGGTGCTCGCCGAGCTCGACCCTGCCCTGCGTGGCGTGATCTGGGGTGAGGACGAGGAGACTCTGAATCGTACGGAGTTCACGCAGCCCGCGTTGTTCGCCGTCGAGGTGGCGCTGTACCGGCTGGTGACCTCTCTCGGTGTCACTCCGAAGTACCTCGCGGGTCACTCCGTCGGCGAGATCGCCGCCGCTCATGTCGCGGGTGTGCTGTCGCTCGCGGACGCGTGCACGCTGGTGTCGGCGCGGGCCCGGTTGATGCAGGCCCTTCCCGAGAGCGGACTGATGCTGGCGATTGAGGCCAGTGAGGCCGAGGTCGCCCGGCAGCTTGTCGAAGGTGTGTCCGTCGCGGCGGTGAACGGCCCGCACGCGGTGGTCGTTTCGGGTACGGAAGAGGCCGTACTCGCTGTCGCCGCCGCCCTGCCGGATCGGCGAACAACGCGGCTGAGGGTCTCGCATGCCTTCCACTCTCCGCTCTTGGAACCGATGCTGGAGGAGTTCCGCGCGGCACTCGCCGATCTGCGCTTCGACGAACCGCGCATCCCTGTCGTGTCGAACCTCTCCGGCAGTCTCCTCGAGGCGCTGGACACGGCGGACTACTGGGTCCGACATGTCCGCGGCACGGTGCGTTTCACCGACAGCATCCGCACCCTCACCGAGCAGGGGGTCACGCGCTTCCTGGAGATCGGCCCGGACGGTGTGCTGTCCGCGCTGATACGACAGTCCGTGGCGGACGAGGCGCTCGTCGTGCCCGTACTGCGCAAGGACCGGTCCGAGCAGACAGCCGCGCTCACGGCACTCGCGCAGCTCTACACACACGGCGTGTCCGTGAACTGGCCGGCGATGTTCACGGCCACGGGCGCTCGACTGGTGGATGCCCCGACATACCCGTTCCAGCGCCAGAACTACTGGCCGGTCGCGGGATCGATGACAGGTGCCGGGGCCGGGGATGTACGGGCCGCCGGTCTCGCCGCCGCCGACCACCCGCTGCTCCGGGCCGCCGTGTCACTGGCCGACTCCGAGGACGTAGTGCTGTCCGGTCGGCTGTCGTCGGCCACTCACCCGTGGCTGGCCGATCACACGGTCTTCGGGCATGTGGTCGTCCCGGGCACGGCCTTCGTGGAACTGGCGGTGAGGGCAGGCGACGAGGTCGGGTTCGGAACCCTGGACGACCTGACCATGTCCACACCCCTCGTGGTTCCTGACGCGGGTGCCGTACAGCTCCAGGTGCGGGTCGCGGAGACCGACGACGCCGGTCGCCGTACGGTGACGGTGTATTCGCGCCCCGACGAGGCGGCCGGCGACTCCCCCTGGACCCAGCACGCCACCGGCGTTCTCTCCGACGAACCCCCCGTTCGGACCGGCTGGGCCGATGCCGCGCAGTGGCCGCCGGCCGGCGCGGAGCGCGTCGAGACGGGCGGTCTGTACGAGGACCTGGCGGACGCCGGCCTCGCCTATGGCCCGCTCTTCCAGGGGCTGCGCCGTGTATGGCGGCGCGCTGACGAGATATTCGCCGAGGTGGCGCTGCCGAACGGTACCGCCGCCGACGGGTTCGGGCTGCACCCGGCGCTGCTCGACGCGACCCTGCACGCCGTCGCTGCAGCAGCCTCCGAAGAAACGGGTGACCCCGCGCTTCCCTTCGCCTGGGAGGGTGTGTCGCTGTACGCGTCCGGCGCGACCGAGGTGCGCGCCCGACTGGTCCGGCGGGACGACCGGGACGCGATCGCCGTCGATCTCGCCGATGCCGAGGGGCGCCCGGTGGCGCAGGTGACCGGGCTGGTGGTCCGGCCCGTGACGAGGGACCAGCTGGGTGGAGCGGGTGCGGGTGCGGGTGCGGGTGCGGGGGCGGGTGCGTGGGCGGCGGCGGCCGGATCCTTGTTCCGCGTCGATTGGACCGAGGCACCGGGGACCTCCGCGGAGCTCCCGGCTGTGGCGCTGGTCGGGGGCGGGGAGGCGCTCGCGGAGCTGATGCGGGACGCCGCGGCCGACGTTCGGAGCTACGCCGACCTGGACGAACTGGCAGCGGACGTGGACACCGGTGCCGATGCCGATGCCGATGGTGTCGTGAACCGGCCGGTTCCGGGCCTGGTCCTCGCCGTCCTCGGGACCGCCGACGACAACGTGCGGGACCTGGCCGGGCAGACACACGCCGCTGTCGCGCAGGCGCTGGATCTCGTGCGGGCGTGGGTCGCGGAAGAGCGGTTCAGCGGCGCGCGGCTGGTGGTCCTGACGCAGGGCTCGGCCGTGGTGTCCGCCGCGGTGCGCGGGTTCGTACGGTCTGCCGGCGCCGAATATCCGGGCCGCTTCGCGACGCTGGACATGACGGATGCCTATCCCGACCAACTTGCGCTTGCTGTAAGGGCTTTGGCCTCCGACGAACCCGATGTCGGCGTACACGACGGGGGCGTGAGTGTGCCTCGGCTGGTGCGTGTGGGTGGGGGGAGTGGTGTGGGGGTGGGGGTGGAGTGGGCTTCCGGTCCGGGTGCGGTGGTGGTGACGGGTGGTCTGGGTGGTCTGGGTGTGGTGGTGGCTCGGCATCTGGTGCGGGTGCATGGGGTGCGGGAGTTGGTGTTGCTGTCGCGGCGGGGTGGGGATGCGCCGGGTGCGGGTGAGCTTGTTGCCGAGTTGGGCGGTTTGGGTGCTCGGGTGGAGGTGGTGGCGTGTGATGTGGCGGATCGTGGGGCGTTGGCGGGTGTGCTGGCGGGGCGGTCGGTGCGGGGTGTGGTGCATGCCGCGGGTGTTCTGGACGACGGGCTCGTCGGCAGTCTGACCCCCGAGCGACTCGAAGCCGTCCTGCGGCCCAAGGTCGACGCGGCCTGGCACCTGCACGAACTCCTCCCCGACGAGACACCGCTCGTCGTCTTCTCCTCCGTCGCCGGCGTGCTCGGTAGCGTCGGTCAAGCGGCCTACGCTTCGGCCAACGCCTTCCTCGACGCCCTCGTGACCCTGCGCCGGGACATGGGGCTGCCCGCGGTGTCCCTCGTGTGGGGCCCCTGGGAGCAGGAAGCCGGGGGTATGACAGCCGACCCGGAGCGGACGGCCCGCACCGGCATTCCCACGATCACGGTCGACCAGGGCCTGGCCCTGTTCGACGCGGCGCTCCGTACACCCGAGCGGGTGGTCGTACCCGCGCCGCTCGACATGCGCGCCATCCGGGATCTCGGTGAAGTACCGCCTGTATTCCGTACGTTGGTGCGTTCGCGTCGCCGGGTGGTCGCGACGGGCGGCCTGCTTCCGCGACTCAAGGGCCTGGACGAGGTGGAGCGGCGTGAGGTGCTGCTGGACCTCGTGCGGGGACAGGTGGCGCTGGTCCTGGGCCACGAGAGTGCTTCGCGCGTGGATGACTCCCGGTCGTTCCGGGATCTCGGCTTTGACTCGCTGCTGGCGGTCGAGCTGCGCAATGGCCTGCAGTCGGTGACGGGGCTGCGGTTGCCGGCGACGTTGGTGTTCGACTATCCGACGGTCGCGGTCCTGGCCGACTTCCTGCTGGGCGAGGTGCTGGGGGCGCAGGCGGCGGCTCCGGGTGCGTTTCCGGGGACGGCGGTGGCTCTTGCCGATGACCCGGTGGTGATCGTGGGTATGGCCTGCCGGTTCCCCGGTGGTGTGTCGTCGCCGGAGGACCTGTGGCGGGTGGTGTCGGAGGGTGTGGATGCGGTGGGCGAGTTCCCGTCCGACCGCGGCTGGGACCTGGAGCGTCTGTACCACCCGGATCCGCAGCACACCGGTACGTCCTCGACGCGATCCGGCGGCTTTCTCGCCGATGTCGCCGGCTTCGATGCGGACTTCTTCGGGATGAGTCCGCGCGAGGCGCTGGCGACGGACGCGCAGCAGCGTTTGCTGTTGGAGTCGGTGTGGGAGGCGGTCGAGCGGGCGGGCATCGACCCGACCTCGCTGCGCGGCAGCCGGACCGGTGTCTTCGCCGGCGTCATGTACAACGACTACGGCGTCCTTCTGTCCGGCGACGAGTTCGAGGGCTTCCGGGGGAGCGGCAGCTCACCGAGCATCGCGTCCGGTCGCGTTGCTTATGCGCTGGGCCTTGAAGGGCCGACGGTGTCGATCGACACGGCCTGTTCGTCGTCGCTGGTGGCTTTGCATTTGGCGGCGCAGGCGTTGCGGGGTGGTGAGTGCTCGCTTGCGGTGGCCGGTGGTGTGACGGTGATGTCGACGCCGACGACGTTCGTGGAGTTCTCGCGGCAGGGCGGGTTGGCGCCGGACGGCCGGTGCAAGGCGTTCGCCGACTCGGCTGACGGGGTCGGGTGGGCCGAGGGTGTGGGCGTACTGCTGCTGGAACGGCAGTCGGACGCCGTGCGCCACGGTCATCAGATCCTCGCCGTCGTCCGCGGCAGTGCGGTGAACCAGGACGGCGCCTCCAACGGGCTGACCGCGCCGAATGGTCCTTCGCAGCAGCGGGTGATCCGGCAGGCGCTGGCGTCGGCCGGGCTGAACGCCGGGGACGTCGATGTTGTGGAAGCGCATGGCACGGGTACGACGCTCGGTGATCCGATCGAGGCGCAGGCGCTGCTGGCGACGTATGGCCAGGATCGTGAACGGCCGCTGCTGCTCGGGTCGGTGAAGTCCAACCTGGGTCATACGCAGGCCGCTGCCGGTGTCGCCGGCGTCATCAAGTCGATCATGGCGATGCGGCACGGTGTCGTTCCGCGCACGCTGCATGTGGACGAGCCGTCCTCGCACGTGGACTGGTCGGCCGGTGCGGTGGAGCTGGTCCGCGAGCAGGTGGCGTGGCCGGAGAATGACCGTCCGCGCCGGTCCGCGGTCTCCTCCTTCGGCCTCAGTGGCACCAATGCGCACGTGATCCTCGAACTGCCCGGGGACATAGCGAAGTCGAGCCCCGCTCAACAGCCGCCCGTGGTGCCGTTGGTGGTGTCGGCTCGTTCGGAGCAGGCGCTGGATGCGCAGATCGAGGTGCTGCGGGCGGTCGAGCCGTCGGTGGATGTCGCTTACACGCTGGCGGGCGGTCGTGCGCGGTTTGCGCATCGGGCGGTGCTGTTGGCCTCTGGGGAGGGTGTCACCCAGGCGGCCAGGGGAGTGGCGTCCGAGGGGCCGTTGGCGTTCGTGTTCTCCGGTCAGGGTGCCCAGCGTCTGGGGATGGGCCGGGAGCTGTACGGCCGTTTCCCGGTGTTCGCGCAGGCCTTGGACGAGGTCCTCGCCGAGCTCGACCCTGCGCTGCGTGACGTGATCTGGGGCGAGGACGAGCAGGCTCTGGATCGTACGGAGTTCACTCAGCCGGCGTTGTTCGCCGTCGAGGTGGCGCTGTTCCGGCTGGTCGGATCGCTGGGCGTGCGGCCGGACTTCGTAGCCGGGCACTCCGTGGGTGAGATTGCCGCCGCTCATGTCGCGGGTGTGCTGTCGCTCGCGGACGCGTGCGCGCTGGTGTCGGCGCGGGCCCGGTTGATGCAGGCGCTGCCCGAGGGCGGGCTGATGCTGGCGGTCGAGGCGGCCGAGGACGAGGTCACCGCGCATCTCACCGACGAGGTGAGCATCGCGGCGGTCAACGGCCCCACCTCCCTGGTGCTCTCCGGCACGGAAGAGGCCGTGCTCGCGGTCGCTGCCGCCCTGCCCGATCGCCGCACCACCCGCCTGCGGGTCTCGCACGCCTTCCACTCCCCGCTGATGGCCCCGATGCTGGAGGACTTCCGCGCGGCCATCGCCGATCTCCGCTTCGCCGAACCGGCCGTCCCCTTCGTCTCGAACCGGACCGGCCCGAACACGCCGGACTACTGGGTGCAGCACGTCCGTGAGACCGTCCGCTTCGCCGACGGCATCCGCACCCTCACCGGCCAGGGCGTCACCCGTTTCCTGGAGATCGGACCCGACGGTACTCTCACCGCCCTCATCGAGCAGACCGCACCCGAGGACGCCCTCGTCGTCCCGACACTGCGCAAGAACCGCCCCGAAGAGGAAGCCGCCCTCACAGCCCTGTCCCGGCTCTTCGTGCACGGGACCCCCGTCGACTGGCCGGCCCTCTTCGCCGGCACCGGTGCCCGTCTCACCGACGACGCCCCCACCTACCCCTTCCAACGCCACCACTACTGGCCCGCCGTCACCGCTTCCCTCCAGCACGCCGTGGCCCTGGGCCTGGAACCCGTCGGGCATCCGCTGCTGGGCGCGGTCGTGCCGTTGGTGGAGTCCGACGGTGTGGTTCTCGCCGGGCGCCTCTCGGCAGGTACGCAGACCTGGCTCGCGGACCACGCGGTGCACGGCAACGTGCTGTTGCCGGCGACCGCCTTCCTGGACCTTGTCCTGCGGGCGGGGGACGAGGTCGGATGCGGCCGGGTCGACGAGCTGTCGCTCGGCGTGCCCTTGATTCTCGGCCCGCGTGAGGCCGTGCGGATCCAGATCGCCGTCGGTGCTCCGGACGAGGACGGTCGCCGTTCCGTCGGCGTCCACTCCCGTCCTGACGTGTCGGACGAGGATCTGCCGTGGACGCAGCACGCCTCCGGCACGCTCGCCCCGCAGGACGGCTCGCCGCGGGCGTTCGACGTCACGACGTGGCCGCCGCCGGAGGCGCGTCTCCTGGACATCGACGGCTTCTACGAGGCACGCGCGGAGGAGGGGTTCGCTTACGGCCCGGTGTTCCAGGGCTTGCGCGCGGCCTGGCGGCGCGGTGACGAGGTGTTCGTCGAGGCCGAGCTGCCCGACCACGTGCCGACCGGCGGATTCGGGCTGCACCCGGCTCTCCTCGACGCCGTACTCCACGCGGCCGCATTCACGGGTGGGGAGACCGAGGAGGCGGGTGGACTGCTGCCGTTCGCCTGGGAGGGCGTCTCGCTGCACGCGACCGGCGCCTCCAAGGTGAGAGCCAAGATCAGCGCCAACGGAAGCGGCATCGGCAACATCGCCGTGACCGTGGCCGACCAGGACGGGAACCCGGTCGCGTCGGTGAACCGTCTCGTCGTCCGCCCGGCAGACGACCGTCTCTGGACGAGCCGCACGAGCAGGGATCTCTACCGCATCGAGTGGACAGAGGTCACCCCCGCGGAGCCGTACCGCGGTCCGCTCGCCGTCGTCGGCGCGGGTGCCAACCGGTCGGCGGAGGCATGGGGAGCCGACGCATGCGCGGATCTCGCCTCCCTCAACGACGCATCACCCGGCGTAGCCCTCGCCCTCATCGAGGGCGACCCCGTCACTGATGACCCCGCCATTGATGGCCTCGCCCTTGATGACCTCGTCACCGCCGTGCACGGCACAACAGCTCACGTCCTGCGCCTCGTTCAGGAGTGGCTCGATCAGGAGGGGCAGTCCGACGCCCGCCTCGTCGTGACCGCCATCGGCCTGCCCGGACCGGTTCTCGGTGCCGTACGTGGCCTGCTCCGCACCGTTCAGAACGAACACCCCGGACGCGTGGGCCTGTTGTCCTGGCCTTCGGGAGAAGAGGTCGACTCCGACCTGTTGCGCCGGGCCCTGGCCCTCGACGAGCCCGAGACCGCCGTGCGCGGGGGCCGACTTGAGGCCCCGAGGGTGGTACGGACGTCCGCACCCGCCGCACCCGCCGACCCCGCCGACCCCTGGACCGGCCGGGGTCCGGTCCTGGTGACCGGCGGTACCGGCGGCCTCGGCGCGCTCCTGGCCCGGCATCTCGTCGCCCGGCACGGCGTGCGCGAGCTGCTGCTGCTGTCGCGGCGGGGCGCCGACGCACCGGGTGCCGATGAACTCGTATCCGAATTGGAGGAGTTGGGGGCGGAGCGGGTCGACGTGGTGGCCTGCGACGTATCCGACCGTGACGCGTTGGCCGACGCGCTTACCGGCGCGCGGGCCGACGGGCCCGTCACCGCCGTCGTCCACGCCGCGGGCGTACTCGACGACGGACTCCTCGGCAGCCTGACCCCTGAGCGACTGCACTCCGTACTGCGCCCCAAGGCCGACGCGGCGTGGCACCTGCACGAACTCCTCCCCGATGTCGAGGCGTTCGTGCTCATGTCCTCCGCCGCCGGTACATTCGGCGGCACCGGACAGGCCAACTATGCCGCCGCCAACGCCTTCCTCGACGCCCTCGCGGAGCACCGCGGCACCCTCGGCCTGCCCGCCACGTCCCTCGTCTGGGGCCCCTGGGACCTCGACGGCAGCGGGATGACCGGCGACCTCACCTCCGCCGAACGCGAACGCCTCGCCCGGACCGGCTTCCCCGCCGTGACCCCGGAGCAGGGGCTCACCTTGTTCGACGCCGCCATGACCCACGACGCCACCGTCGTCCTTCCCGTCCCGCTCGACCTGCGCACGATCCGCGACCGGGGCGACGTGCCCGCCATGCTGCGCGGGCTGGTGCGTTCGCGGCGGCGGGTGGTCGCGGCGGGTGGTCTGCTCCAGAGGCTCACCGCGCTGGACGAGATGGGGCGGCGCGAGGTGCTGCTGGACCTCGTGCGCGGGCAGGTGGCGCTGGTCCTGGGCCACGACAGCCCGGCCGGCCTCGACGACCTCCGGTCCTTCCGCGACCTCGGCTTCGACTCGTTGCTCGCCGTGGAGCTGCGCAACGGCTTGCAGTCGGTGACCGGTCTGCGGCTGCCGGCGACCTTGGTGTTCGACTATCCGACGGTCAGCGCGCTCGCCGGATTCCTGCTGGACGAGGTCCTCGGTTCGGGTACGGCCGCCCCGGTGCCGTCGGTGGCGGCGGTGGCCGACGACCCGGTGGTCGTCGTGGGCATGGCCTGCCGGTTCCCCGGCGACGTGGCCTCGCCGGAGGATCTGTGGCGGCTGGTGTCCGAGGGCGGGGACGCCGTGTCCGGATTCCCCGAGGACCGCGGCTGGGACCTGGAACGGCTCTACCACCCCGACCCCGAGCACACGGGCACCTCGTCCGCCCGTGAGGGCGGCTTCCTCCACGGCGCCGGCGGCTTCGATCCCGAGTTCTTCGGCATGAGCCCGCGGGAGGCGCTGGCGACGGACGCGCAGCAGCGGCTGCTGCTGGAGTCCGTGTGGGAGGCCGTCGAACGGGCCGGTATCGACCCGACCTCCCTGCGCGGCAGCCGGACGGGTGTTTTCGCCGGTGTCATGTACAACGACTACGCCAACTTGCTCGTGGGCCCCGAATTCGAGGGCTTCCGCGGTAACGCCAGCTCCCAGAGCGTTGTTTCCGGCCGCGTCGCGTACACCCTCGGCCTGGAAGGCCCGTCCGTCTCCATCGATACGGCGTGTTCGTCGTCGCTGGTGGCTTTGCATCTGGCGGCGCAGGCGTTGCGGGGCGGTGAGTGCTCGCTTGCGGTGGCCGGTGGTGTGACGGTGATGTCGACGCCGACGACGTTTGTGGAGTTCTCGCGGCAGGGCGGTCTTGCGCCGGACGGCCGGTGCAAGGCGTTCGCCGACTCGGCTGACGGGGTCGGGTGGGCCGAGGGTGTGGGCGTACTGCTGCTGGAACGGCAGTCGGACGCCGTGCGCCACGGTCACCGGATCCTCGCCGTCGTCCGCGGCAGTGCGGTGAACCAGGACGGCGCCTCCAACGGGCTGACCGCGCCGAACGGTCCTTCCCAGCAGCGGGTGATCCGGCAGGCGCTGGCGTCGGCCGGGCTGAATGCCGGGGACGTCGATGTTGTGGAAGCGCATGGCACGGGTACGACGCTCGGTGATCCGATCGAGGCGCAGGCGCTGCTGGCGACGTATGGCCAGGATCGTGAACGGCCCCTGCTGCTCGGGTCGGTGAAGTCCAACCTCGGCCACACCCAGGCCGCCGCCGGTGCCGCCGGGCTCATCAAGTCGATCCTGTCGATGCGGCACGGCACCGTCGCGCCGACCCTGCATGTGGATGCTCCGTCGTCCCATGTCGACTGGTCGACGGGTGCTGTCGAGCTGGTCCGGGAGCCGGTTCCGTGGCCGGACAGCCACCGCCCGCGCCGCGTCGGCGTGTCGTCCTTCGGGCTCAGCGGCACGAACGCCCACATCATCTTGGAGCAGTGGCGGGACACCGACAGCGAGCCGGAGACCGACTCTCCCGTTCCTTCGACGGTGCCGTTGGTGGTGTCCGCTCGTTCGGAGCAGGCGCTGGATGCGCAGATCGAGGTGCTGCGGGCGGTCGAGCCGTCGGTGGATGTCGCTTACACGCTGGCGGGCGGTCGTGCGCGGTTTGGGCATCGGGCGGTGTTGTTGGCGTCTGGGGAGGGTGTCACCGAGGCGGCCAGGGGAGTGGCGTCCGAGGGGGCGTTGGCGTTCGTGTTCTCGGGCCAGGGTGCCCAGCGTCTGGGGATGGGCCGGGAGCTGTACGGCCGTTTCCCGGTGTTCGCGCAGGC
>NZ_JBHSKM010000008.1:0-816018 GCF_042657965.1 Streptomyces coerulescens | reverse complement strand
GCGCCGATGGTACTGCAGGGGGGACCCTGTGGGAGAGTAGGACGCCGCCGAACAAACTTTAGGGAAGGCCCACGCCGTATGGCGTGGGCCTTTCTGCGTTTAAGCTCGGTTGTATGCGCTACGACCTGGTGATCTTCGACAATGACGGTGTGCTCGTCGACAGCGAGCCCATTTCCAACCGACTTCTTGCCGCGTATCTCACCGAGCTGGGGCACCCGACGTCGTACGAGGACTCCATTCGGGACTACATGGGCTCGGCCATGCATCGGATTCATGACCTCGTGCTGGAGCGGACCGGGCAGCGGCTGCCGGAGGACTTTGATGACGTGTTTCATGCGCGGGTGTTCGCCGCGTTCGAGCGGGAGTTGAAGGCCGTGCCCGGTGCCGTGGACGTGCTGGAGAAGCTCGGTGGGGGCGGGGTGCAGTACTGTGTCGCGTCCTCCGGGAGTCATGAGCGGATTCGGGTGGGGCATCGGACGACGGGGCTCGACCGGTTCTTCGATGAGGGGCGGGTGTTCAGCTCGCAGGATGTGGGACGGGGGAAGCCGGCGCCGGATCTCTTCCTGCATGCGGCGGAGCGGATGGGGGCTGCGCCGGCGCGGTGCCTCGTTGTGGAGGACAGTCCGCTGGGGGTGCAGGCGGCCGTCGCCGCGGGGATGGACGTCTATGGGTTCACCGCCATGACGCCCGCCGCGAAGCTCGCCGGGGCCACTCAACTCTTCTCCGACATGGGCGAGTTGGTCGACCTGCTCGTGTGATCCGGGGCGGTGGTGCGGTGCTGACATTTGTCATGCGGAGGCCTGGACGATCGTTTCTACCGGAGACCCGGCGTCTGCCGCGAAGCTGAGGGCATGACGAACACGGGGAACACCAAGGGGAACAGCACCAACAGCACCAACCGTCGCCGCGGGCTGCGGGACTTCGCGCCGCTGCTCATCGATGTCGCGCTGCCGATGGGGGCGTACTACCTCCTGAAGAACGGTTTCGGGACGAGCACGGTGACGGCGCTCGCGGTGAGCAGTGTCGTGCCGGCCGTGCGCACCGGATGGGGCTTGCTGAAGTCGCGTGAGGTGAACGGGATGGCCGCGCTCATCCTCTTCGTGAACGTCGTGTCCCTGCTGCTGAGCTTCGTGGCCGGTGACCCGCGGCTGATGATCGCCAAGGACAGCGCCGTCAGCAGCACCATCGGGATCATCGTCTCCGTGGTGCTGGGCAAGCCGATGATGACTGCCGGTATGAAGCCCTGGGTGGTGAAGGGGGATTCCGGCCGGGAGGCCGCCTGGGCGCGGCTGCACGCCGGGTCGGCGCGGTTCCGGCGGGCCGAGCGGATGTTCTCGCTGGTGTGGGGTGTCGTACTGCTCGCGGAGTGTGTGGTGCGGATCGTGGGGGCCTACACGCTGCCGGTGGACACCATGGTGTGGGCCGGCAATGTGATCATGGTCGTCGCCATGGGCCTGGGCTTCGTGGTCGGCGGCGCGCTGGGCGCCGGTCCGATGGCCGCCATGGTCGTGGCGGAGGCCAAGTCCGAGGCGGAGGAGGGCGGGCGGAGCGGTGAGGTCCGTGCGGCCGGGCTCCCGGACCGCGAGCTCGCCCCCGTCGATCTCGCGCCTGCCGATCTCGCGCCTGCCAACTAAAGCTGAGGGAAATTCATCTTTGGCTGGATCTACCCACCGGTACACCGGGGCCCTACGCTCGCCGCCATGACTGATGTGCTGCGGCGCGGTAGGGCCTCGTTGGCGTTGAGCTTCTTCGCTCAGGGTGTTGCGTTTGCCCTGCTGGTGACGCGGATTCCGGCCATCCAGGACCGGTACGGCGTCTCCGACGCGCTGCTGCCCGCCTTCCTCGCGGCCGTACCCGTCCTCGCGGGCGTCGGCAGTGTCGCCACCGAGCGGCTGGTGAAACGAATACCGCCGAGCCGGGTGCTGCGGTGGTCCCAGCCCGTCGTGCTGCTGGCGCTGCTCGGGGTCGGCGCGGGGCAGACCGTGGTCGAACTGGGGGTGGCGCTGGCCGCGTTCGGGCTGGCCGTGGGGGCGTTGGACGCCTCGATGAACATGCTCGGGGTGAGCCTGCAGCGGTCGTACGGGCGCAGCATCATGCTCAGCTTCCACGCGGCGTACAGCCTGGGCGGGATCGTCGGGGCCTCGCTGGCGTGGGTGGGGGCGCACTGGGATCTGGCGCTGTTCGTGTCGTATCTGCCGGTCGTCGTGGTGCTGTTGCCGGCCGCGCTGGTGGGGAGTCGGTGGTACGTCGACGGCGGTGGCGGTGGCGGTGACGAGGTCGTGCCGGAGGCCCGGGGCGAGCGTGGGCCCGTCGTCTTCAAGGTGCTGCTGCCGCTGTGTCTGGTGATGACGTTCGCGTACATCGGGGATTCCACGGTCTCCAACTGGAGTGCGAAGTATCTCCAGGACGTGCTGGGCAGTTCGGAGCAGTTGGCGACAGTGCCGTACAACGTCTACATGGTGACCACGCTGGTGGGGCGGGCCCTCGGGGACTTCGGGGTGCGGCGGTTCGGGGCCGTGGTGGTCGTGCGGGGCGGGGCGCTGGTGGCGGCGGCCGGGTTCGCGGTGGTCGCCTCGGCGCCGGGGGCCTGGGTCGGGATGCTGGGGTTCACGCTGGTCGGGGTGGGGCTGTGCGTGCTGGTGCCGCAGACCTTCGCCGCGGCCGGGCGGCTGTTCCCCGGGGCTTCGGATACGGCCGTCGCACGACTGAATGTCTTCAATTACGTCGGGTTTTTGATCGGGTCGCCGTTGGTGGGGGCGCTGGGCGACGCCTGGAGTTATCGCGGGGCCATGCTCGTGCCGATGGTGTTGGTGCTGGTGACGCTCGGGTACGCCCGTTCGTTCGCCGCTCAACCGGACCGATACGGTGACGGGCATGAGCGGCCGCGCACAGCTGATGTGGGACGAGGCAGTAACGGGCTATGACTTCGGTCCGGAGCATCCGATGGATCCGGTCCGGCTTGCCCTGACCCGGAGGCTCGTCGAAGCCTTCGGGCTGGACCGGGAGGTGGAGGTCGTCGCGGCCAAGCCCGCCGGGGAGTCGACGCTGCGGCTCGTCCATCGGGAGGACTACATCGAGGCCGTGAAGGCGGCGTCGGCCGAGCCGGGGGCGGCGGACATGTCGTACGGGCTCGGCACGCTGGACGATCCCGCGTTCGCCGGGATGCACGACGTGTCGGCGATGATCGCCGGGCAGTCGGTGGGGGCCGCGGAGGCCGTGTGGCGCGGGGAGGCGCTGCACGCGGTGAACTTCGCGGGCGGGCTGCACCACGCGATGCCGGGCGGCGCCTCGGGCTTCTGCATCTACAACGACGCCTCGCTGGCCATCGCGCGGCTGATGGAGCTCGGGGCCGAGCGGGTCGCGTACATCGATGTCGACGTGCACCACGGGGACGGGGTCCAGGCCGCGTTCTGGGACGATCCGCGGGTGCTGACGATCTCGCTGCACGAGCACCCCCGCACCCTGTTCCCGCAGACCGGGTGGCCGGAGGAGACCGGGGCGCCGAGCGCCGAGGGGTCGGCGGTGAACGTGGCGCTGCCGGCCGGGACCGGGGACGCCGGGTGGGTGCGGGCGTTCCATGCCGTGGTGCCGGAGCTGCTCGCCGAGTTCCGGCCGCAGGTGCTGGTGACGCAGCACGGTGCCGACACGCACTTCGAGGACCCGCTGGCGCACCTGGCGGTGTCGCTGGACGCGCAGCGGGCCGTGCAGGTGGCGTGTCACGACCTGGCGCACGAGTACGCCGACGGCAGGTGGGTGGCTCTGGGCGGCGGCGGTTATGCCGTGGTGGAGGTCGTGCCGCGGTCGTGGACGCATCTCGTGGGCATCGCGGCGGGCCGGCCGATCGAGCCCGAGGCGATGATCCCGGAGAGCTGGCGGCAGGAGGTCTTCGCGCGGACGCGGCAGCTGGCGCCGATGCGGATGACCGACGGACGGTGGCCGGTCTCCTGGGCGGACTGGGAGTCGGGGTACGACCCCGGTGACCGGCTGGATCAGGCCGTACTGGCGGCCCGGCGGGCGGTGTTCCCGCTGCGGGGACTGCTGCCGTAGCGGGAACACCGCTGCGGGCTGCTGCCGTAACGGCGCCTGCGGCGCCGGGGAACGGGGCGTCGGCAGGGTCAGGGGCCGAGGTCCCGCGTGCTGTCGTTACGCCAACTGTGCGGTGTTTCGCCGTTCCGGCGGCGCTGGTCCGGCCATTCGGTCACCATCGCTGACGTGTTGAGCACCGGTGCCCTGCGCGCCCATCTCCTCGCCGCGCGTCTCGCCGGGCCCGTGGCCACTTCCCGTGAGGAGAGCCTCCGCAGTTACCGGCTCTTCGCCGCCCGGGATCCTCGCGTGCTGCTCGGGCTCGACCCCAGGGGGATCTGGGGTCAGCGCGAACTGATTGCGTTGATGGCAGAGAAGTGTGGTGTTTCGGCCGATCCACACCACACTTCCGGCCAGGATGTGATCGATCCTGAGCTGACTCTGACCGCTCTGGATGCCTTTGCGGAACGTCTCGCGGCAGTCGCCCAGCGCAGAGCACCTGTCCTGCTCGGTACCGGACACCCCCATCGACTGCTCGGGTTCTACGCCGCCCTGGCGGACGCCTTGTCGGCGGCGGGATGTGCCGTTCTCACCCCGGCGCATGGCCATAGTGTCGACATAACGACCCGGTTCGGCCTACGCACGTACAACCTTGCCTACGTACGAGGAGTCGCGCTGGTGCGGGAACCCGGCGCCTCTCGCCCCGGTTGTGAGCCCGGCGCACACACGCACTCACCCCTCCCGGTTCGTACCGCCCTGGCAGCGGCGGCCGAGGCCGGCGGGCCCATGCCGGAGTTGGTGATCGGGGATCACGGCTGGGTCTGCGGGGCAGGTCAGCTGGGGTTTGAGGCCATTGGTCCGGCCGATACGAATGACCCCGCGCTCTTTGTGGGGCAGGCCGAGGGGTCCGTGTCCGTCGTCGTTCCACTTGATGACGCTGTGCGGTCTGATTACTACCGACCGCTTACCCGCTACGTACTCAATCGAGCGTGTCTGTCACAGTAAGGCGCCGATGCCATCCCCTCTTCCCCACTCGCATCACCCGCCCCTACATTGGGGAGTGAGCACGCAGCGACGAAGAGTCACCGGAAGGGGAAGCCGGTGGCCGTCGAGTGCGGAAGGTTCAGGTGTGTCATGGCTGCAGCTGGCGAGAGGCCTCTGAACGAGGTTCAGTTCCTTACCGTGGCGGAAGTCGCCTCGGTGATGCGAGTGTCGAAGATGACCGTGTACCGGCTGGTGCACAGCGGTCATCTGCCCGCGATCCGTGTGGGGCGGTCGTTCCGCGTCCCGGAGCAAGCGGTTCACGAATACCTCCGCGAGAGCTACGTGGGGGTGGAAACCGCCTGACGGCAAAGGGCGAGAGGGGATCCTCAGGGCTGTTCCGGATTCCCCCTCGCCTCCTCGATTACGACCTCAGCGCTCGGGCGGGTAGGCTAGCCCCTCGTAGGTCGTGTGGGCCCATGGCGCCCAAACACCGAGTGATGAGAAGTGAGCGAGGGTAGTCGTGGGCTCTGTTATCAAGAAGCGGCGCAAGCGGATGGCCAAGAAGAAGCACCGCAAGCTGCTCAAGCGCACGCGCGTTCAGCGTCGCAACAAGAAGTGAGCGACGCTGCGAAAGCAGCGTGATTGTGGCCCCCCACCACCGGTGGGGGGCCACACGCATATCGGGGGCGATGTGCGAAGGGCCGAACCCTGTACGTATGCCTGGACAAATGACTGACCCGTCCGGTGGTATGCAGAGAATTATCGTCACTTCGTGCATTGGGCGGTCATCACAGCGCAACATCGAACCGCTAAGTTGGCCGCACACGGGGAACTCGGCAGGGGTACGAGTGCTGGAAGGAAGGCGCTGTCTTGGGCAAGGTCGTGCTCGTGACCGGAGTGGCCCGTCAACTGGGGGGCCGTTTCGTACGGCGGATCCAGCGTGACCCCCAGGTGGACCGGGTGGTGGCCGTGGACGCGGTCCCGCCCGAGCATCATCTGGGCGGTGCCGACTTCATCCAGGCCGACATCCGGCAGCCCACCATCGCGCGGGTACTGGCGGAGAGCGGCGCCGACACGGTCGTCCACATGGACGTGACCGGGACCGCGCTGGGCAGCGGCAGCCGGGCCACGGTCAAGGAGACCAACGTCATCGGGACCATGCAGCTGCTCGGCGCCTGCCAGAAGTCCCCCACGGTCAAGCGCCTCGTGGTGAAGTCCAGTACGAACGTCTACGGGTCCGCGCCCCGCGACCCGGCCGTCTTCACGGAGACCACCCCGCCCAAGTCCCTGCCCAGCGGCGGCTTCGCCAAGGACGCCGTCGAGGTCGAGGGGTATGTCCGGGGCTTCGCGCGCCGCAGGCCCGATGTAGCCGTGTGCGTGCTGCGGTTCGCCAACATCCTCGGCCCCTCCGCGGACACACCGCTCGCCTCGTACTTCTCGCTGCCGGTCCTGCCGACCGTGTTCGGCTACGACCCACGGCTGCAGTTCGTGCACGAGGACGACGTGATCGAGGTGCTGCGCATCGCCTCGCACGAGCCGGAGCGGGGCACGCTCAACAGCGGCACCTTCAACATCGCCGGCGACGGCGTCCTGCTGCTCTCGCAGTGCTCCCGGCGGCTGGGCCGGCCCACCGTGCCGCTGCTGCTCCCCGCGGTCACCTGGGCGGGCTCCCTGGTGCGTACGCTGGGTATGTCGGACTTCTCGCCGGAGCAGATCCGGTTGCTCACCCACGGCCGGGTGGTGTCCACGGACCAGATGCGAGAGACGCTCGGATTCAGGCCGAAATACACGACGGCGGAGACCTTCGCGGAGTTCGCACGCAGCCGCGGACCGGGTCTGCTGCCGCCGGAGGCCCTCGCGGGGGCCGTCGACCGGATCGCCGCGCTGCCCGTGCTGGGCGGCGGCCACCTCCCGACGCAGAGCGCCAACTGAGGAGCGCATCAACGATGGCGGACGCCAAGGTCATTCCGTTCGACGACGACCGGTCCCGCGGGAGCGCCGTTCAGCGGCCGTCGCGGCGCCGGAGCGCGGGAAGCCGGCGCAAGAACGGTGAATCCGCGCTGGTACGCGAGGTCCAGCCTCTCCCGGGACGGTCCTTCGCGCAGGATGATGTTCCTGTGACACGTGAGGAACAGCCGCCCCAGCAGCCCCAGGACGACAGCGGCCTGGAGCGGCGCATCGCAAGCGGCCTGGCCTTCCTGCGCCGCCGCCTCACCGGGGACTACGAGGTCGACGACTTCGGGTACGACGAGGAGCTCACCGACCAGGTCCTGATGTCCCTGCTGCGCCCGGTGTACGAGAAGTACTTCCGGGTCGAGGTGAAGGGCGTCGAGAACATCCCGGCCGAGGGCGGCGCGCTGATCGTCGCCAACCACTCGGGCACGCTGCCGCTGGACGGCCTGATGATGCAGGTCGCCGTCCACGACCACCATCCGGCGGGCCGGCACCTCCGACTCCTCGCGGCGGACCTGGTGTTCGTGCTGCCGGTGGTCAACGAACTCGCCCGCAAGCTGGGCCACACCCTGGCCTGTGCCGAGGACGCCGAGCGGCTGCTCGGGAAGGGTGAGCTGGTCGGGGTGATGCCTGAGGGCTTCAAGGGCATCGGAAAGCCCTTCGGCGAGCGCTACAAGCTGCAGCGCTTCGGTCGCGGCGGCTTCGTCTCCACGGCCCTGCGCAAGCGGACCCCGATCATCCCGTGCTCGATCGTCGGGGCCGAGGAGATCTACCCGATGATCGGCAACGCGAAGACGCTGGCCCGCCTCCTGGGCTTCCCGTACTTCCCGCTGACGCCGACCTTCCCGTGGCTCGGCCCGCTCGGCGCGGTGCCGCTGCCGACGAAGTGGACGATCCAGTTCGGCGAACCGATCCCCACGGACGGCTATCCCCCGGAGGCCGCCGAGGACCCGATGCTGATGTTCAACCTGACCGACCAGGTCCGGGAACAGATCCAGCACACGCTGTACAAGCTGCTGGTGCAGCGGCGGTCGGTGTTCTTCTGAACCGGTTCTTCTGGCCGATCCGGTTCTTCTGACCGGAGAAACGTTGGTACGACGACGGGGGCGCCCCTGGTGTGAGGGGCGCCCCCGTCGTCGTACTGCCGATTTCCCGTGGGGCTAGTTCCCGTCCTCGCCCTCGATGCCCAGGCCGGGCAGGAGGCCCGGGAGCAGGGGCGGGAGGGTTACGGCGGGCTCGGTGGTGGGGGTCGGGGTGGAGGACGACGAGCCCGAGCTGCCGGTGTCCTTCGGCGGGTCGAGGAGGCCGCCGGTGTTTCCGCCGAGCAGGCCCTCGCCCTCGCTGCCGGAGTTGTCCGCCGAGTTGCTCGGACGGCTGGAGCGATGGCCGTCGGAGGAACCGCTGCCGCCGGCGCTGGGCCGGGCCGACCGGTCGGAGCCGGACGTACCGGTGGAGGCCGATCCGGAGTCGCCGTGCCGCTTGCCGCCGCCGCTCTGGGCCGGCTGCTCCGGCAGGAGGGACTCCAGCGGGGCGACCTCTTCGTCTATGGCGTCGAACACCGACGACACCTGGTCGCCGACGTCCCCGAGCTGGAGGGGAAGCCGCTCGCGGAGGAGGCCCCACACCGCGCGGTGCGAGCGGGAGAAGGCGGACAGCGCCTGGATGGGGCCCAGGGAGTGCGGGTCGCGCTCATAGGCCTCGCGCAGCAGGCGGTGGCCCTCCGAGGCGTCGTGCCGCATGCCGTGCAGAGTGCGGCGGATCTCCGCCATCGACTCGTGGTCGAGCTGTCCGCCACGGTCGCGCTCCATCAGCCGCCGGGCCTCGCTCAGCCGGGTGGAGGCCTGGTCGAGGTAGCTGCGCCCGCGCTCGTCCTCGCCGTCGGCCAGGACGTTGAGCTTGAAGTCCTCGATGCCGCGCTTGAGGCCGTAGAGGGAGTCGCCGGGGAGGGCGTCGGAGCTCGCGGCGGCCACCCCGCCGAAGGCTCCGGCGGCGACACCGACACTGAGGCCGCCGGCGGTGAGGCCCTTGGCGAGCCGTGAGCGCGGACGCAGTTTGCCCAGTGGGGAAGCCCGGTGAGCCCCTCGTCCCCGTTGCGAACGCTGCCCGGGCAGGGCCGTGCCCGCCTCGGCGCCCGTGGTGCCCTCCTGGAGCATGGCCTCCATGGCGGCCACGAGCTGGGCCCGCTGGACGACCTTGACCTCGGGGTCGAGTTCGGGCCTGGGCAGTTCGGCGAGACTCTCGGTGAGGGCCAACAGGCGGCCCTGCTCGGTGTGTTCCGCAACAGCGTCTGCCGGTGCCGATCCCACGGGCTGCTCGGGCTGCTCGGCCGCCGAGCCCCGGTCGGTCAGCTCGTCCAGGGCCTGGGCGAAGGCGTTCGCCCGCCGGTGTGCCGATACGTTCGCGATCACTGGCGGCACCTCCTCTCGTGATGACGGTCGACTCCCCAGGGGGTCCTGAGGGTTGCACGCCCTGACCACTTGCACACGATCGAGTGATCGAAGTCGGCCAGGGGGTGACCACAGGGAGCCTGCATCCCGCACAACGAGCGGCTTGGCACTTGGGTTACGGACTGCGGATGAACGGACCGCGAAGTCAACAGACTTTCACCGAGGGTGAGTTGGAGGTTGCGGAGAGTGCTGGATCGGTGTCGGTGACGCGCTCAGCGAGCGTCGTCCGGCAGCAGTCGGGCGAGGGTGCGGACGGCCCGGTACTGGAGGGTCTTGATGGCACCCTCGTTCTTCCCCATGACGCGGGCCGTCTCGGCGACGGAGAGGCCCTGGAGGAAGCGGAGGGTGACGCACTCCTGCTGCTGGGGGTTGAGTCGCCGTACGGCTTCGAGGAGGGCGGCGTTGGAGAGGGACTCCAGGACGGAGTCCTCGGGGGAGCGCTCGACCTCGTTGGCGTCGAGCATCTCGCCGGTGGTGACTTCCAGCCGGAAACGGCTGGACTTGAAGTGGTCGGCGACGAGGTTGCGGGCGATGGTGACGAGCCAGGCGCCGAAGTCGCGGCCCTGCCAGGTGAAGGTGCCGATGCGGCGCAGGGCCCGCAGAAAGGTCTCGCTGGTGAGGTCCTCGGCGGTGGCCTTCCCGCCGACGCGGTAGTAGATGTAGCGGTAGACGGTGTCGCTGTACTGGTCGTAGAGCCGGCCGAACGCGTCGGCCTCGCCGGCCTGTGCGCGTTCGACGAGATCCATCATTCGAGCGCTGTCGCTGTCCGCGGCGGGTCGGCGCGCGGTCGTTGCGCCGGCCGAGCGTCCCCGTCTGCCGACTGCGGCGCCGCCGTCGGCGAGCGCGTAGCAAGGGCCTACGGGTGGGGCGGTTACGGCGAGGGCGGGGACGGCGTACGCGGTGGGGACGAAGCCGCGCAACAGGTCTTGGACCGTTGCGCGCAGCGTAGCCAGGCCCGAGGCGTCAACCCCGACGTGTGGGTACACGGGACTCCCAGAGGCAGAGCTTCCATCACGTGCAGTGCGGGACCATTCACCCGTCGTAGCGACGGAGAGGTACCGGTTTGCGTCTGAGGAGAATAACGCTTCGTGCAGGCACTGCTACGCCCAGTTGCTAAAATCACCGATTGCGTCTCTTCTGTAACCGATTGGCGACCCATCAAGTGCCGGAGAGTGACCGGTTGTTGAACGATTGCGTCCGTGTTCGGGCTGACTCCGGGGCGTGTTGTGGCCGTGTGCAGCCAAGGGGACTGGACAGGGAGTTGTGCGGGTATGGGGTGCGGATTGGCCTACGCCCCCGGGCGCGCCCCACCCCCGCATCGGCCTGAACGGCCTCCTCCTCAAGCGCCGGACGGGCTGAGAGCGCCGGACCGGCGTTGAGAGGTGCGGCCCCAGGGGTGGGTGGGGGTTGGGGATGGCGGGGTCTCTGCCTCGAATGCTGGACGCGCCGGGAGGTGTGGGCCGGTGTTGATGAGGCCCCGGCGGGTGGGTGGATGCGCCAGGGAGATGCAGGCTGCCGTACCCCCACGCGCCCGCAGTCGCCCGCGGCGGCAAGGGGCCGTGTCGGGGGTGTCCGCCCGCCGCGGCCGGCGTCAAGGGGCGGGCCTTTCGAGGTGCGGCGCACCGCCGGACCGAGGACGGACACCACCCGGCGCGGACCCGACCCACCCACTGGCGGAAGGCGCTACGCGAACCCCCACCCCGCAGCAACAGGCCGACGGATCAAGGCGGCGGACCCCATCGACGCAGACCCGACCCACGCGCCAGCCGAAGGCACCCCGCGGCAAACAGAACCCGCAAGCGTCAGCGGCGGCGTCGGTG
This sequence comes from Streptomyces coerulescens, assembly GCF_042657965.1. Taxonomy (NCBI): domain Bacteria; kingdom Bacillati; phylum Actinomycetota; class Actinomycetes; order Kitasatosporales; family Streptomycetaceae; genus Streptomyces; species Streptomyces coerulescens. Next base: position 804,791 of record NZ_JBHSKM010000008.1, on the reverse strand, counting down.
GAGGGCGATTGCTGCTGCTGTGCCGCCGGCCACCGCGCCCACGCCCGCTGCTGCCGGGATGCCGACCTTCGCGGCCTTTCGGCCCGTGCGGTAGTCGCGCAGGCGCCAGTCCAGGCGGCGGGCGTGTTTGCGGAGCTTGGTGTCGGGGTTGATGGCGTAGGGGTGGCCGACCAGGGAGAGCATCGGGATGTCGTTGTGCGAGTCGCTGTACGCCGCGCAGCGCGCGAGGTCCAGGCCCTCCGCCGAGGCCAGGGCGCGCACCGCCTCCGCCTTTGCCGGGCCGTGCAGGGGCTCGCCCACCAGCTTGCCGGTGTAGACGCCGTCCACCGATTCGGCCACCGTGCCCAGCGCGCCGGTCAGGCCCAGGCGGCGGGCGATCACCTGGGCGATCTCCACCGGCGCCGCCGTCACCAGCCAGACCTTCTGCCCGGCGTCCAGGTGGGCCTGCGCCAGCGCCCGCGTGCCCGGCCAGATGCGCTCGGCCATGTACTCGTCGTAGATCTCCTCGCCGATCGACATCAGCTCCGAGACCCGATGGCCCTTGACGATGGACAGCGCGGAGTCGCGGGCGTCCTGCATATGTTCCGGATCCTCGACGCCCGCCAGCCGGAACCACGCCTGCTGCCAGGCGAACTTCGCGAGATCGCGGGTCTCGAAGAACTTCCGCTTGTACAGGCCCCGCCCGAAGTGGAAGAGGGCAGCACCTTGCATCACGGTGTTGTCCAGGTCGAAGAAGGCCGCGGCCTCCTCGTCGCCGAGCACCGGGAACTCCGGCTCGGCCTCCGAGGACTCCGGGACCTCTGTCGCCTCCTGCGAGGACTTGCGCGCGGCCTCCGCCGAGGCCTCGCCAGCCAACACGCTCCGCGCCGTGGCGGAGCGCCTACGGGGAGTGAGCCATCCGAGAGCGGCCATGACCGTGAGCATAGCCAGTTTGTTCGGTGCCTCCACACGCGCGAGGTTTGAACGGTGTGAACTCTCCGCGACCGCGCAGTTAAACAGCGTGGTCGGACGACGCCCGGTCATCCGGGCGCCGGCGCGCGAGAATGGCTGACATGAGCCCCCTCTTTCGTCGCGCCACGGCCAAGTCCCCCGGGGACCGGCTGGTCACCCTCATCGGCAAACCCGACTGCCATCTGTGTGATGACGCACAGAGCGTCGTCGAGAGGGTGTGCGGGGAGATGGGGGTTCCGTGGGAGTGGAGGGACATCACTCAGGACGCCCAACTCCACGACCAGTACTGGGAGCAGATCCCCGTCGTCCTCGTCGACGGAGCCCAGCACACCTTCTGGCGCGTGAACGAGGATCGCCTCCGCAAAGCACTGACCGAGTAGTCCAAAGTCTTCCGGAAACGGCTTAGGATCGACGGCGACTTGGTCTCGGGGGCGGGGATCGTTGAGGAGAGTGTGCGGTTTTGCCCCCAAGAGTTGAGGAACGGTGGTGCGTATGCGCCGGTTCCACACCAGTGCGCCGGGCGTGCGTGAGCCCGGTCACGTTGGGCGGGCAAATCGGACACCATCTTTGTGCACGCGTTCACAAAGACATAGCCTGCTTTCGACGGGGCGGTCTGGGTACGTGTGACCGCCTGCCCCCCGCTCTAACCCGCAGGAGCACCGTGGCAACTGGCCGAACTCACCGACCGGCGACCCGTAGCCGAGGGATTCCCGAGGCCACCGTCGCCCGGCTTCCGCTGTACCTCCGCGCCCTGACCGCACTGTCGGAGCGCTCGGTACCCACGGTCTCCTCCGAGGAGCTCGCGGCCGCGGCGGGGGTCAACTCCGCCAAGCTGCGCAAGGACTTCTCTTACCTCGGGTCGTACGGGACCAGGGGTGTCGGGTACGACGTCGAGTATCTCGTGTACCAGATCTCGCGTGAGCTGGGGCTCACCCAGGACTGGCCGGTTGTCATCGTCGGAATCGGTAACCTCGGCGCCGCCCTCGCCAACTACGGCGGGTTCGCCTCCCGTGGATTCCGGGTCGCGGCCCTCATCGACGCCGATCCGGCCATGGCGGGCAAGCCCGTCGCCGGGATTCCCGTGCAGCACACCGATGACCTGGAAAAGATCATCGACGACAACGGCGTGTCCATCGGCGTCATCGCCACCCCCGCCGGCGCCGCCCAGCAGGTCTGCGACCGTCTCGTGGCCGCCGGTGTCACTTCCATCCTGAACTTCGCGCCGACCGTGCTGACCGTCCCGGACGGCGTCGACGTGCGCAAGGTCGACCTCTCCATCGAGCTGCAGATCCTCGCCTTCCACGAGCAGCGCAAGGCGGGCGAGGAGGCCCACGCCGACGGCGCCGGACCGGCCGCCGTCACCCGTGAGGGGTCCGACGACTCCGCCGATCAGGGGCCCGACGGGGACGTACCCGCCGTGATGCCGGCATGAGTCTTCTCGTCGTCGGGCTGAGCCACCGCAGCGCCCCGGTCAGCGTGCTGGAGCGGGCCGCGCTGGGCGCGGACGCCCAGATCAAGCTGCTGCAGGACACGGTCGCCGCCGAGCCCGCCACCGAGGCCGCGGTGCTCGCCACCTGCAACCGCATCGAGCTGTACGCCGACGTGGACAAGTTCCACGCCGGTGTCGCCGAGCTGTCCACGCTGCTCGCCCAGCACAGCGGAGTGGGGCTGGACGAGCTCACGCCGTATCTGTACGTCCACTACGAGGACCGGGCCGTACATCATCTGTTCTCGGTGGCCTGTGGGCTCGACTCCATGGTCGTCGGGGAAGGCCAGATCCTCGGGCAGATCAAGGACTCCCTCGCCAAGGCGCAGGAGCTGCACAGCGCCGGGCGGCTGCTGAACGACCTGTTCCAGCAGGCCCTGCGGGTCGGCAAGCGGGCGCACTCCGAGACCGGGATCGACCGGGCCGGGCAGTCGCTGGTCACCTTCGGGCTTGAGCAGCTGGCCGAGGGCGCGGACGTCACCGCCTGGGCCCGCGGCAAGAAGGCGCTGGTCATCGGCGCCGGTTCGATGTCCTCGCTGGCCGCGGCGACGCTCGCGCGGGCCGGGGTCGCCGAGATCGTCATCGCCAACCGGACGCAGGACCGCGCCGAGCGGCTCGTGGCCCTGCTCGGAGAGCAATATGGGCAACGTCTGACCGACGGCACGGACGTGCCCGCCCGCTCGGTACCGATGGAGTCGGTGCCGGTCGAGCTGACACGTGCCGACATCGCCGTCTCCTGCACCGGCGCGACCGGCCTCGTCCTCGCGGCCGAGGAGGTCGCCGCCGCGGTGGAGGGCCGTACCGGGCAGCCGGCCGCCTTCACGGACGCGGGCTCGCCCGCCCCCCGGACGGGCGCCGACTCCACCGACGTACGGCAGACCCCGCTGCCGCCCACCAGTGTCGGCACCGACGAGAACTGCCCGCTCGACGTCGCCGCCGTGCAGGGAGGTTTCTCTGTGCTCGGCGAGGCCGCCGTCGCCGGGATGGACGCCGCCACCCTGGAGCAGCACGCGGCATGGGCGGCGGGCAGTGCCGTCGACCGGCGCGAGGCCGCCCGGCGCAGCCCCGAGGCCGACGCCGAGCTGATCACCGCGCTCGCCGCGACCGTGGCCACCGTCGGCCGCATCCCCGAGCGCCGCAAGCCCGAGCCCGTCATGGAGGTGCCCCGGCCCGCGCCGGCGCTGTGCCTGCTCGACCTCGCCATGCCCCGCGACATCGACGCGGCCGTGCACCGGCTGGCCGGGGTGCGGCTGGTGGACATCGAGTCGCTCGCGGAAGCCTCCGCCGACGCTCCGATGGCGGCCGACGTCGACCAGGTCCGCCGGATCGTCTCCGACGAGGTCGCCGCCTTCGGCGCCGCGCTGCGGGCCGCGCACATCACGCCCACCGTCGTCGCGCTGCGGGCGATGGCCGCCGATGTCGTGGCGAGCGAGATCGCCCGTCTCGAGGGCCGTCTGCCGGGCCTCGACGACAAGCACCGCGGTGAGATCACGCAGACCGTGCGGCGCGTGGTCGACAAGCTGCTGCACGCCCCCACCGTGCGGGTCAAGCAGCTGGCGGCCGAGCCCGGCGGCGCCGGGTACGCGGACGCCCTGCGGACCCTGTTCGACCTCGATCAGGAGACGGTGGCCTCCGTCTCCCGCGCCGAGGACAGCACCGAGAAGAACCGAGGCCCACGATGACTCAGCAGCCACTACGGCTCGGCACCAGGCGCAGCAAGCTCGCCATGGCCCAGTCCGGGCAGGTCGCGGACGCCGTGCGTCGGGTGACCGGACGGCCCGTCGAACTCGTCGAGATCACCACGTACGGCGATGTCTCGCGCGAGGCCCTCGCGCAGATCGGCGGCACCGGTGTGTTCGTCACCGCCCTGCGGGACGCGCTCGTCAGGGGCGAGGTCGACTTCGCGGTGCACTCGCTGAAGGACCTGCCGACCACGCAGCCCGAGGAACTGGCCCTGGCGGCCGTCCCCGAGCGTGAGGACCCGCGGGACGTGATCGTCGCCCGGGACGCCCTCAAGCTCACCGACCTGCCGCGCGGCGCGCGCATCGGTACGGGCTCGCCGCGCCGGATGGCCCAGCTGAACGCGTACGCCCGCAGCCACGGGCTGGACTTCGAGACGGTCGCGATCCGCGGCAATGTCGACACCCGGATCCGGTACGTGCGTGACGGCGAGCTGGACGCGGTCGTGCTGGCCGCGGCCGGCCTCAATCGCATCGGCCGTAGCGAGGAAGTGACCGACTTCCTGTCGGTCGACACGGTTTTGCCCGCCCCCGGCCAGGGGGCACTGGCGATCGAGTGCACCGCGGACAACGCGGACCTGATCGCCGCGCTCGGCGAGCTCGACGACCCGTTCACGCGGGTCGCCGTGAGCGCCGAGCGATCACTGCTCGCCGCCCTGGAGGCCGGCTGCTCCGCCCCTGTGGGCGCGCTGGCCGACCTTCTGGCCGACGGGCAGATTGTCAAGGAAATGCGCCTGCGGGGCGTCGTCGGCACGACCGACGGCACTCGCACGGTGCAGCTGTCCACCACCGGTCCCGTGCCCGAGACGCACGACCAAGCGCTGGCGCTCGGTCGCGAACTCGCTACCGAGATGCTTGCCCAGGGCGCGGCCGGTCTGATGGGGGAGCGAGCACATTGAGCCCCACCACCCTTCCCGCCGGCCTTGAACACGGGCACGTCACCTTCCTCGGTGCCGGACCCGGGGATCCGGGGCTGCTGACTCTGCGCGCCGTCGAGGCGCTGGCGAACGCCGACGTACTCGTCGCCGAGCACGAAGTGCTCGACGTCGTGCGCCAGCACGCCAGAGCGGGCGTAGCCGAAGTGCACACGGACACGGGTCCCGACGCGGACGCCGTCCCGGGCACAGGCACGCCTCAACTAGCGGTTGTTGACGGCGCGTCAACGACCGCTGGGCTACCCGCGGTGCGGGATGCCGCACATCTTGTCATGGAGGCCGCGCGCGGCGGCAAGCGGGTCGTGCGTGCGGTGTCCGGGGATCCCGGGCTCGACACCTATGCCACCGAGGAGATGCTCGCGTGCGCCGCGGCCGGTGTGCCGTTCGAGGTCGTACCGGGTGTCGCCGCGGCCGTGGGCGTGCCCGCGTACGCCGGAGTGCCGCTGCGCGACGCGCAGGGCGCGGACGTGCGGTTCGTCGACGCGCTCACCGCGTCCGACCGGTGCTGGACCGAGGTCGGCGCGTCGGACGGGACCGTGGTCGTCTCGACGACGCTGGACTCCGTCGGCGCGGCCGCCGGTGAGCTGGTGTCGGCCGGACGCAAGCCCGACACACCGCTGACGGTCACCGTCGCCGGTACGACGACGCGGCAGCGGACGTGGACCGCGACGCTGGGCACCATCGCCCAGACGCTGAAGCAGGCCAAGGTGCTGCCGTCGCCGGAGGGCGGGCGGCCGGTGATAGCCGTGGTCGGTGAGCGTTCCGCCGCAGCACAGCGCGACCAGTTGTCGTGGTTCGAGTCCAAGCCGCTCTTCGGGTGGCGGGTGCTCGTGCCGCGGACGAAGGAGCAGGCGGCGTCGCTCTCCGACCAGTTGCGGTCGTACGGGGCCGTGCCGCACGAGGTGCCGACGATCGCCGTCGAGCCGCCGCGCACGCCCCAGCAGATGGAGCGGGCCGTGAAGGGGCTCGTGACCGGGCGGTACGAGTGGATCGCCTTCACCTCGGTGAACGCGGTCAAGGCCGTGCGGGAGAAGTTCGAGGAGTACGGGCTCGACGCCCGTGCGTTCGCCGGGATCAAGGTCGCGGCGGTGGGGGAGCAGACCGCGAAGGCGCTCATCGCCTTCGGTGTGAAGCCGGACCTGGTGCCGAGCGGGGAGCAGTCGGCGGCGGGGCTGCTGGAGGACTGGCCCCCGTACGACCCGGTCTTCGACCCGATCGACCGCGTGTTCCTGCCGCGGGCCGACATCGCCACGGAGACCCTGGTGGCCGGGCTCATCGAGCTGGGCTGGGAGGTCGACGACGTCACGGCCTACCGGACCGTGCGGGCGTCGCCGCCTCCGGCGGAGACCCGGGAGGCGATCAAGGGGGGTGGCTTCGACGCCGTTCTCTTCACCTCGTCCTCCACGGTGCGCAACCTCGTCGGGATCGCCGGCAAGCCGCACAACGTCACTGTGATCGCCTGTATCGGTCCCGCCACCGCGAAGACCGCCGAGGAACACGGGCTCCGGGTGGATGTGATGGCTCCGGAGCCGTCCGTGCACAAGCTGGCCGAGGCGCTGGCCGACTTCGGGCTGCGGCGGCGTGCCGCCGCGGTCGAGGCCGGCGATCCGGTCACTCGGCCGAGCGAGCGGCGGCCGGGGGCTCGGCGGCGGCGGTCGACGACCTGAGGAGTGCGGGGAAGGCGGTCAGGGTGCGGGCCCGAGGGCTCTCGCCCCGCCTGCCCTGAACGGCCCCGTCCTCAGACGCCGGTCACCGTGTGGCCGAAGCTGAGCAGGTTGGCCGGGTCGTAGGTCGACTTGTCCTCGCGCAGGCGGTCGTAGACCTCCGGGCTCCAGGCCCGGGCCCGGTCGGACGCGTCGCCGGGCGTGCCATGAATGTTGATCATGGTGCGGCCGGTGCCGTAGGGGGCCATGGCCGTGTGCAGGGCGGCTGTCGTCCGTTCTATGGCCTCGGCCGCCGGTGGGGCGGCCAGGACGCCCACCGTCTCCAGGAGGTAGTTCGCGTCCCTGGAGCAGATCGCGTCCTCCAGGCGTGCGGGGCGTGAGAGGGCGCCGCCCATGTGGCGGAGCTCGACCAGAAGCAGGGGGCAGTCGGCGACCTCCGGGCCGACCTGCGACAGGAACGTGTGGATCGCCTCGGGCGTGAGGTCGCGCAGCAGCGCGCACGACTCCCGGGCGGGAAGCGGGTCCTGCGGCTCCATGTGGATACGGTCGATGGCCGCGTACGGCATCACCTCGACCGTGTCGACGGTCACCGGCGCCGCCGCGCGGATCGGGGCCAGCAGCCGTTCGCCCTCCGCCGGGTCCCCGGGCCAGGCGACCGCGACACGGGCCCAGAAGCCGCCGCGCAGCGGCTCGGGAATCTCCGGGATCGGCGGCAGCCGCAGGAGCGTGAAGGCGCTGCACATGTCGTCCGGGAGGGTGCGGGTCCAGTCGGCCCACGTCTCGAGCAGGGCCTCGGCGTGTTCGCCGGGGCAGTGGACACCGCCGCCGTAGAGCGCGGGGACGGGCAGCAGCTGGCAGACCATGGAGGTCACCACGCCCACGTTGCCCTTGCCGCCGCGCAGCGCCCAGAACAGCTCCGGCTCGTGCTCGGGGTCGCACTCGCGGAGCGTGCCGTCGGGTGTGACCACCTGGAAGGACAGGACCAGGTCGGATGCGTAGCCGTAGGCCCGGCCCAGGACCGGCAGGCCGCCGCCCAGGGTGTAGCCGACCGCGCCGCCGTCCGTGGACGAGCCGCAGAGCGCGGCGAGGCCGTGCGGTGCCGCCGCCTCCAGGACATGCCGCCACTTCGCGCCGGCCGCGACGGTCGCCAGGCGCCGGTCCGGGTCGATGTGGACGTCCGTCATACGTGCCGTGCTGATCAGCAGGCCGTGGTCGATGGGGAAGTTCGCGCCGTGGCCGGTCGCCTGGACCGCGACCGGGGTGCCGGTGGCCGACGCCCAGCGCAGGGCCGTGACGACGTCGTCGACGCCCGTCGCGCCCACGACCACTTCCGGGGTGTGCAGCGCGGCCAGGTTGAAGCCGGTGACCTCGTCGGCGTAGCCGTCGTCGCCGGGGCGCAGGACCGGGCCGTGGATCTCGGAGAGGGCGAACAGGTCGGGGGTGTTGTGCTGGGTCGCGGTCATCGCGTCCTCCCCCGCGGTGGGCGTACGGAGGGTCTGTTCGAGGAATCTCGGTGGTGTTCGAGTGCCTTTCTTCAGGATGGACCCGGCATCGTGGCCCTCGCATGCCGGGGCGCCGTCCCGACGGGACGTCGGCAAAGGTGCTGTCGGGGCGGGCGTAGCGTAGGTGGCATGACGACGTACGGATCCTTCCCCGGTACTCGGCCGCGGCGTCTGCGGACCACTCCCGCCATGCGCCGCATGGTCGCCGAGACCCGGCTGCACCCCGCCGACCTCATCCTCCCGGCCTTCGTGCGCGAGGGCGTCAGCGAGCCGGTGCCGATCGCCGCCATGCCGGGCGTCGTCCAGCACACGCGGGACAGCCTGAAGAAGGCGGCGCTGGAGGCCGTGCAGGCCGGGGTCTCCGGGATCATGCTCTTCGGGGTGCCCGAGGAGGAGAAGAAGGACGCCCTCGGGACGCCGGGCACCGACCCCGACGGGATCCTCCAGGTCGCCATCCGGGACGTGCGCGCCGAGGTGGGCGACGACCTCCTCGTCATGTCCGACCTGTGCCTGGACGAGACCACCGACCACGGGCACTGCGGTGTGCTGGACGCCGAGGGGCGCGTCGACAACGACGCCACCCTGGAGCGCTACGCCGAGATGGCGCAGGTGCAGGCCGACGCCGGCGCCCATGTCGTGGGACCCAGCGGCATGATGGACGGGCAGATCGGCGTCGTCCGTGACGCGCTCGACCAGATCGGGCGGGAGGACGTCGCGATCCTCGCCTACACCGTCAAGTACGCCTCCGCCTTCTACGGGCCCTTCCGGGAGGCCGTCGCCTCCTCGCTGCAGGGCGACCGCAAGACCTATCAGCAGGATCCCGCGAACGTCCGGGAGTCGATGCGCGAGCTCGCCCTCGACCTGGCGGAGGGCGCCGACATGGTGATGGTCAAGCCGGCCGGGCCCTACCTCGACATCCTGGCGCGGGTCGCCGACGCGGTCGACGTGCCGGTCGCCGCCTATCAGATCTCCGGCGAGTACTCGATGATCGAGGCCGCCGCCGAGAAGGGCTGGATCGACCGGGACCGGGCGATCTTCGAGTCGCTCACCGGCATCAGGCGGGCGGGCGCGCGCAACATCCTCACCTACTGGGCGACGGAGGCCGCGCAGAAGCTGGCCCGCCAGTAACCGCTGCCGTACGGGGGAGTGTCACCGTCCGTCGGACGTCGGCGGCGTCGTGGGGGACGTCGCCGAAGGGCTGGTCGGGGTCGACGGACCCTCGTCGCGCAGGCCGTGGCCGTCCTCGCACGCGGTGAGCGCGAGTGCGGCGACCGCGGCCAGCGTGGCGGCGAACAGCCGGGCCCGGGAGCGAGGGGGGTGTGCGGACGCGGACATGGTGCGGCCCTCTCCATGGGTGGGGGTCGGTGTCGGACTACAGCCTGCGTGATCACCCGTCCCGACCGCCAGCATGGGCCGCTGATTCGGGACGCCCGAGCGGTGGGACGGCCGCTGACCTGCGGGGACGACAGAACCTGACGGTCCGGCGTGGGACGCCGGACACCCTTGGAACCAGCGTCCGGACACCCTCCACCGGGTGGTGGGGTCCGCATCCCGGAAAGTCGCTTGTAGAGGGCACGCAGTTCTCTAGGCTGCCCGGCACGAGCCGTCGCCCCTGCCGCCGCAGCCCAAGGAGCCGTGTCATGACCGTCATCGAACCAGCGCCCCGGCCCGCCCCGGCCGCCCTGCCCCCGCTCGCGGCGCGGACCGGTTGCGTCGGCGGTTCGCCCGTGCGGGACATCCTCGCCGTCACCGCCCGGCCCGAGGTCATCAACTTCGCGGGCGGGCTGCCGGCGCCGGAGCTGTTCGACCGCGAGGGCATCGCGGCCGCCTTCCGCGACGTGTTCGCCGAGACACCGGCGCGGGCCCTTCAGTACTCCACCACCGAGGGCGAGCCGGCCCTGCGCACCGGGCTCGCCGCACGCATGTCGGCGCGCGGCCTGGCGACCGACGCCGACGACCTGCTCATCACCACCGGCTCCCAGCAGGGCCTGTCGCTCCTGGCGACCGCGCTGCTGGAACCCGGTGACACGGTCCTGGTCGAAGACCCCTGCTATCTGGCGGCACTTCAGGTCTTCGGCCTCGCGGGAGCCCGCGTCGTGGCCGTGCCCGGCGACCGGGACGGAGTGGACCCCCACGCGCTGGAGGAACTGGTCGCGCGGGAGCGGCCCAAACTCTTCTACACCGTGCCCACCTTCCAGAACCCGACCGGCCGGACCCTGCCCGCCGACCGCCGGGCCGCGGTCGCGCGGGTCGCCGCCCGCCGCGGGGTGTGGATCGTCGAGGACGACCCCTACGGCGAGCTGCGGTACGACGGCGAGCGCGTGCCCTGGATCGCCTCGTACCCGGGCGCCGAGGACCGGACGGTGCTGCTCGGCTCCTTCTCCAAGGTGATGGCCCCCGGGATGCGGCTGGGCTGGCTGCGGGCCCCGGCCGCGCCGCGGCGGGCCTGTGCGGTCGCCAAGCAGGCCGCCGATCTGCACACCCCGACCGTCAACCAGCTCGCCGCGGCCCGCTGTCTCGGCGGCCTCGACGCCCATGTGGCCCGCGTCCGGGACGTCTACCGCGCCCGCCGCGACGCCATGCTGGCCGGCCTGTCGGGGGCCCTGCCGGAGGGCTCGACCTGGGACCGCCCCGAGGGCGGCATGTTCCTGTGGGCCCGTCTGCCGGAGTCCTACGACACGACGGCCCTGCTGCCGCAGGTCGTGCGGCACGACGTCGCCTACGTCCCCGGGGCGCCCTTCTACGCCGGTGAGCCCGACCGGTCGACGCTGCGGCTGTGCTTCGTGACGCAGACGCCGCGGGAGATCGAGGAGGGGCTGCGGAGGCTGGGCGAGGGGCTGCGGGGCTGAGGCGGCGAGTTGCACACCATCGTGTGACGTACGCGGAAGCGTGGGCGCGGAGGGTCCAACCAGTGACACAACAACTGGTATGGCAACCAGTAAGCTCACGGTAAGCGTGCCGGACGACCTTCTACGAGCGGCACGGGACGCCGCTGACGGCAACTTGTCCGCCTATGTGGCCAGAGCCATAAGGGACCAACTCCTGCGCGACGCCATGGCGATGTACGCCGAGGACACTGCGCGGCTCGGCGACGACCTGGACGACCTCTACAGTGCGGCGGAGGACGACCTGTGCGACAGCTGAGGCGCGGGCAGGTGTGGACCGTGCCCACGGTCGGCCGGGACCGCATCGTGGTGATCGTGCAGAACGATCACGTTGCCGAGCTGCACCCTGGCGCTGTCCGCTGCGCCCTGCTCGATACGTCCGGTGACCGGCGCGAGTCGCTGGTCACCGTGCGGGTCACGACACCGGTCCGTGGTGTTGTGCTCGCGCCGGACCTGTACAACTTCCGGCTCACTCGCTTCGAGCAGGGCAAGTACCACGGAGACATCCTCGGCGATGAGATGGAGAGGGTGGACATCGCGTTGAGGGCGGTGCTGAATCTCTGAGGGCTGCAGGAGAAGCCCCGACTTCGACGTCAACGAGAGGCGGAGGCGCGGCGGCTGCTGGACGAGGAGTTCGGGATCGACGCCCCGGAGGGGATGACGCTGCTGCCCGGGTGAGGACGGGCCGTCAGTCCCACCAGAAGTGCCAGGCCGGCCGGCCCAGCAGACGGTTCTCGGCGTAGGCGCGGATGCTGGTGTCGTTGCTCTGGAGGAAGTTGTCCGGGCAGAACGCGAAGTGCTCGGCGGCGACGGCCTCCGCCTCGGCGAGGGTGGTCGGCGGGAACGCGACGGAGACGAGCAGATGGTCGAAGCCGAGCGCCACCACGCGTATGCCGAAGCGGTCCTCCCAGGAGCGGAGCACCGCGCTCAGACGGGCGGTGTCGCCCTCATGGTTCACCGGGCCCGACCAGCCGATCGCCGCCGGGATGTCCGCGCTGCGGCGGGCCGGTACGAGCGCGAGACGCGGCTCCTCCAGCAGGCCGCCGCTGCCCACCAGGTCGTCCGCGATGTCCATCGCCACCGCGTCCGGGTCCTCCGCGGAGCCGGAGCCCGAGCCGGGCTCGGGGTCGGCGGTGGCGTCGGCCAGGCCCGGCCACTCCTGCTGCGTCTCCCCGGCCGCGTACTCCTCCCAGAGGTCCGCCAGCACCTCGTCGGCGTCGTGATCCCCCGGATACGACACCGCGTCGGGCGCCAGCTCCCAGACCTCCGGGCCGCCGTGCCCCCCGCCCGCGTCGACGAGGACCGGCAGCAGGCCGGCCGTCCGCCGGGCCGGGGCCAGCGCGGCCCAGGCGCCGGGCACCGCCATGTCGTCCGCGAGCCACAGCAGAGGCTCGTGCCACTGGCCCTCGTCGGTCGCGTCGACGAGCCGCCCGGGCGGGAGTTGGAGTCCGAGAGCGGCACCCGTGGGGTCGCTCGTGAGCTTCGGCAGCGGATTGGGAAGAGTCGCCATGCCGGTGACTGTAGGGGGCGGCACTGACAACTCACCTCGCCACCCGGCGGCACTGACGTCCGACCTCGCCACCCGGCGGCACTGACGTCCGACCTCGCCACCCGGCGGCACTGACGTCCGACCTCGCCACCCGGCGGCACTGACGTCCGACCTCGCCACCCGGCGGCACTGACATCTGGCCTCGCCACCCGGCGGCACTGACGTCCGACCTCGCCACCCGGCGGCACTGACATCTGGCCTCGCCACCCGGCGGCACTGACATCTGGCCTCGCCACCCGGCGGCACTGACATCTGGCCTCGCCACCCGGCTGCACTGAGACAACTCACCTCGCCACCCGGCTGTCGAAGCACTCCTCCTCGCCGCCGCCGGCCGCCGGGTCGAAGCAGGCCCGGACGACGCTGCCCGGGTCGGCCGCGGTCATGGGGGTGTAGACGTAGGAGTCCGCGTCGACGCCGTTCTGGATCTCGACGCCGCGCACGCGACCGTCTCCGGTGCCGCCCCCGGCGCCTCCGGAGCCCCCGGTCGCCGACATCTCCAGCCGGTCGCCGACCCGCGTCCCCCACATCCGGGCCCAACTCGTCCCGCACTCCTGGCTGTAGCGCAGCTCCAGCGAGGCGCCGGTGGCCGTCCGGTACGAGGCGAGGGTCTGCGGCGCGCCCGCGCACTTCATCCGCATCGGGCTCTTGCCCTCACAGACCTCTCCCCGGCAGCGCGGCCCGGTCGCGGACGGGGGCGGTGACAGTGACGCCCCCGGCTCGCCGTCGCGGCCGGGCAGCAACAGGGCCGCCGCGGCGACGCCTCCGGCGGCCACGGCGGACACCGACGCGAGCACCGCGACGAGCGTGGCGCGGCGGTGGACGGAGCCCTGGTGGGCCGAGTTCTCCCGGCTGCCGTCCTCCCGGCTGTAGTCCTCCCGGCTGTAGTCCTCCCTGCTGCCGTCCTCGGCGGGCGCGGTCTCTTCGGGCGAAGGGCACGGTGGCGGGATCCGCGGCTCCTGCGCCGCCGCCCGTCCGCTCCCCTCCGACTCGGCGATCTCCCACAGCGCCAGACAGCGCCCCTCCGGCTCCCCGGCGAGGCGGCACAGCTCCTGCACCGCGTCGCGCGGCGGGAGCGTCCTGCCGTTGAGATAGCGGTCCCAGGACGACTTGCTGAACGCGGTCTTGGCCGCGAGACCGGCCAGGCTCAGGCCGGTGCGGCCCTTCAACTCCCGCAGCGCGGCGGCCAGTCGGGCGCGTTCCGGCGACGGCGTGGTCATCCGCGCAGTTCCTTCCAGGTGTGCGGCCCGATGATGCCGTCCATCACCAGGCCCGCCCGCCGCTGCACCTGCTTCACGGCGCGTTGCGTCACCGGTCCGAAGATTCCGTCGATACCGCCCGGCGAGAGGCCCGCCCGGCGCAGCAGACACTGCGCCTCGGCGACGTCCGGGCCCGCGTGGCCGGTGGCCAGGATGGCGTCCCGGGTGCGGCTGATGCCCGCGTACCAGTGGCCGTCGATCCGCGCGAGACGGCAGGTGTACACCGGTGCCGAGCGCTCGGCCGACGCGGACGGCGACTCGGCCGCGGACACGGCCGGAGATCGCGATACGCCGGTGGCGACGAGGGGCGCCGTCGGCTGTGCCCGCTCGCCGCCGCTCAGCCGTACGACGAGGAGGACGGCCGTGGCCAGCGCCAGCACCAGCGCCACGGCCCCCGCCACCAGGGCGATGTGCAGCGAACGGCCGGGCGAGCGGGTTCCGGTGTCCTCGGGGGCGAAGAGAATGTCCGGCGCCACGACTCGCTCCGGCACCCCCGGTTCGGGCGCCCCCCGCTCCGGCACCCCGGGTTCCGGCACCTCCCGCCCCGGCACCCCTCGCTCCGGCGCCCCCGGCTCCGCCGCGCCGGCGCGGCCGTTCCGCCAGGCCTCCGCGGCGACCTCGTGCAGTGCCAGCAACCGCGTCGGATCCTCGTCCACGGCCCCGGCCAGGGCCTCTACGGCCTCCCGCGGCGGCAGCGAACGGCCGCCCAGATACCGCTCCCACGACTTCTGGCTGTACCCCGTCCGCGCCGCCAACTGCCGCAGGCTCAGCCCGCTGTGGTCCTTCAGCCGACGTAATCGCACCACCAACTGCCGTACGCGCGGATCCAGTTCCGCGGGCAGCGCTGCCCAACGCGACATGTTCCCCCCAATCGCGTTCACGGTCCGGGCCCGCGGTCCGTGGTCAGCGGCCCCCGCGCCCCCGCCGCATTCTGCATCAGCATCCACGGCCCGCACCGGAAGTTGGTTCCGGCACCGGTACGGAATCGGCCACCGGCCCCGTCACGGGCGTCCCGCCACGTCGTCCGGACCCGAACCGTCCGTGCAGGTCAGCGGGTGGGACATCCCGCGATGACGTCACTTGTGCGGCGGCCCTGGCAACGCTCGCCGCCCGCCGCGCACTCTCGTTTCGCCAGCCGGCGGCATCGGCCGCCACCCGAACCAGAGCGAGAGGGAAACCCATGCGACCGAACATCTGGACGAAGACCCTCGTGAGCGTCGGCGCCGTCGTCGGCCTCGCCGCCGGGAGCCTCGCGACCGCGGGCACCGGCTTCGCCGCCTCGGACACGAAGCCGGCCGTGCGCTCCGAAGCCGGCGTCCTCGCGGTGAACAACCTCGGCCTGAGCACCACCCAGGCCCGCTACGTCCAGTGCTGGATCCAGGACTACTGGGGCTACACCGGTGCCCTCGACGGCCAGCTCGGCACCAACAGCTGGAAGGCGCTCCAGCGCTGGCTCAAGGCGCACTGGGGCTACAACGACAGCATCGACGGGATCGTCGGCCCGAACACCATCAAGGCCCTGCAACGTGACCTGAAGGCGCACCACGGCTACACCGGCGCGATCGACGGCATCGCCGGATCGGGCACCAAGGCCGCGTTCAAGGACTTCGCGGCCGACTCCAAGCAGTACTGCTGAGCCGTCGGCCCGGAACGACCGCGGCCCGTCCTCCCCGCGGGGGAGAGGACGGGCCGCGGTGTCACATCGGATGCTCAGAGGCGCTCGGGCGTCCGGATACCCAGCAGGGCCATGCCCTGGTGCAGCGTCCGGGCCGTCAGGTCGCACAGGAACAGACGGTTCTGCACCTGCTCGGGCGTCCCGGCCTTCAGCACCGGGCACTTGTCGTAGAACGACGTGTACAGCGACGCCAGCTGGTACAGGTACGCCGCCAGCTTGTGCGGGGCGTACTCCGCGGCCGCCTCGAAGACCGTGTCGCCGAACGCGTCCAGGTGCAGGCCGAGCGCCCGCTCCGCCGCGTGCAGTTCCAGCTCCGGGTGCGCGGCCGGCCGTACGTCTCCCGCCTTGCGCAGGATCGACTGGATACGGGCGTACGCGTACTGGAGGTAGACCGACGTGTCGCCGTTCAGCGAGACCATCTGGTCCAGGTCGAACTTGTAGTCCCGGTTGGGGGACGTCGACAGGTCGGCGTACTTCACCGCGCCGATGCCCACCTGTGCGGCCCGTTCCTGGATCTCGTCCTCGGTGAGGTCCTGCGCCTTCTCCCGCACGACCTCGGCGGCCCGCTGCACCGCCTCGTCCAGCAGGTCCTCGAGCCGTACGGTCTCGCCCTCACGCGTCTTGAACGGCTTGCCGTCCGCGCCCAGCACCGTGCCGTAGCCCATGTTGTGCGCGGTGACCTCGTCGGTCAGCCAGCCCGCCCGGCGGGCCGTCTCGAAGACCATCTTGAAGTGGAGGGACTGACGGACGTCCACGACATAGAGCAGGGACGTGGCGTGCAGGTCCTGGACCCGGTTGCGGATCGCGGTCAGGTCGGAGGCCGCGTAGCCGAAGCCGCCGTCGGCCTTCTGCACGATCAGCGGGACCGGCTGGTCGTCCTTGCCGCGGATCTCGTCGAAGAACACCACGAGCGCGCCCTCGGAGCGGACCGCGACGCCCATCTCCTCCAGGAGGCGGGCGGTCTCCGGCATGCCCTCGTTGTACGCGGACTCGCCGACGATCTCGTCGTCGCGGATCTCCATGTCGAGCTTCTCGAAGACCGAGTAGAAGTAGACCTTCGACTCGTCCACGAACTGCTGCCACAGTTCGAGGGTCTCCTTGTCGCCGGACTGCAGGGCGACGACCCGCTTGCGGGCCCGCTCCTTGAACTCCTCGTCCGCGTCGAAGACCGCACGCGAGGCCTTGTACACCCGGTTCAGGTTGCTCATCGCCTGCTCGCCGTCGACGTCGGCCGCGGGGGCCAGCTCGCCCGGGTTCTCGAACAGGTGCTGGATGAGCATGCCGAACTGGGTGCCCCAGTCGCCGATGTGGTGCCGGCCGATCGTCTTCTCGCCGGTGAAGTCGAGCATGCCGCGAAGAGCGTCGCCGATGACCGCGGAGCGCAGGTGGCCGACGTGCATCTCCTTGGCCACGTTCGGCTGGGCGTAGTCGATGACCGTGGTGCCCGCGTTCTCCTTCACCGGCACGCCGAGGCGGTCGCCGTCCGCGTGCCGCGCGGCGAGGTTCTCGGTGATCGCCCGGTCGGCGACGGTGATGTTGAGGAAGCCGGGCCCGGAGACCTCGACGTCCTTGATCACGTCACCGGTGACGATGTTGCCGACGACCTGCGTCGCCAGCTCCCGAGGGTTCGACTTGGCCTTCTTGGCGAGCGCCAGGATCCCGTTGGCCTGGAAGTCGGCCCGGTCGCTACGTCGCAGCAGCGGGTCGGCGTCGGCCTCCGGCTGGGTGGCCGAGAGGGCGTTCGCGAGACGCTGCTGGACTTGAGCGGTGAGCGACGTGACCGAGGTCATGGGATGGATGCCGTTCTCCTCGTGGGACTCGATGGGCACGCTCAGTATCCCATGGGGGGTAAAGCGGTTTTCCCGGGCGCGATGCCTTCTGGGAGAATGGTGCGTCAGCCGTTGACCGTACGGCTGCCCTGGAGAAAGAAGGACGTGCCGATCGTGGCTCAGAGCACCGAGACCACCGACTGGGTCTCCCGTTTCGCGGATGAGGTCATCGAGGAGTCGGAGCGTCGGGCCCCGGGCAAACCGGTCGTCGTCGCGTCCGGGCTGTCCCCCTCGGGACCCATCCACCTGGGCAACCTGCGCGAGGTCATGACCCCGCACCTGGTCGCCGACGAGATCCGGCGGCGCGGGTACCAGGTCCGGCATCTGATCTCCTGGGACGACTACGACCGCTACCGCAAGGTGCCCAAGGGCATCGCCGGCGTCTCCGACGAGAGCCACCTGAAGCACATCGGCAAGCCGCTGACCTCCGTGCCGGCCCCGCAGGGCTCGTCGTACCCGAACTGGGCCGAGCACTTCAAGGCCGCGATGGTCGAGTCGCTCGCCGAGCTCGGCGTGGAGTTCGACGGGATCAGCCAGACCGCGCAGTACACCTCGGGCGTGTACCGGGAGCAGATCCTGCACGCCATGAAGCACCGCGGCGACATCGACGCCGTGCTCGCCCAGTACCGCACCAAGCCCAAGGCCGCCGCCAAGAAGTCGCAGAAGCCTCTCGACGAGGCCGAGCTGGAGGCCGCCGAGGGCTCCGGCGCGGCCGGCGAGGACGACGGCAGCTCCTCCGCCGGGTACTTCCCGTACAAGCCCTACTGCGGCAACTGCGAGAAGGACCTCACCACCGTCACCTCGTACATCGACGACACCACCGAGCTGTCGTACACCTGCAACGAGTGCGGCTTCTCCGAGACCGTCCGGCTCAACGAGTTCAACCGCGGCAAGCTGGTCTGGAAGGTCGACTGGCCCATGCGCTGGGCCTACGAGGGCGTCGTCTTCGAGCCCAGCGGTGTCGACCACTCCTCGCCCGGTTCGAGCTTCCAGGTCGGCGGGCAGATCGTCGGGATCTTCGGCGGCGAGCAGCCCATCGGGCCCATGTACGCCTTCGTCGGCATCAGCGGCATGGCGAAGATGTCCTCCTCGCGCGGTGGGGTGCCCACCCCGGCCGACGCGCTGAAGATCATGGAGCCGCAGATCCTGCGCTGGCTGTACGCCCGCCGCCGGCCCAACCAGTCCTTCAAGATCGCCTTCGATCAGGAGATCCAGCGGCTCTACGACGAGTGGGACAAGCTGGACGCGAAGGTCACGGACGGTTCGGCGCTGCCCGCCGACGTCGCCGCGCACTCCCGTGCCGTGCGCACGGCCACCGGTGAGCTGCCGCGGACGGCACGCCCGCTGCCGTACCGGACGCTGGCCTCCGTCGCCGACATCACCGCCGGACACCAGGACCAGGCGCTGCGGATCCTCTCCGAGCTCGACCCGGAGAACCCGCTGAGCGCGCTCGACGAGGCCCGGCCCCGGTACGACAGGGCCGAGGCGTGGATCAACACGCAGGTGCCCGCCGACCAGCGGACCATCGTGCGCGACGAGCCCGACGGCGAACTGCTGAAGTCGCTCGACGAGGCGTCCCAGCAGTCGCTGCGGCTGCTGCTCGACGGCCTCGCCGAGAACTGGTCGCTCGACGGGCTGACCCACCTCGTGTACGGCGTGCCCAAGGTGCAGGCAGGGTTCTCCGCCGACGCCACGCCCAAGGAGCTGCCGCCGGAGATCAAGACCGCGCAGAGGTCGTTCTTCGCGCTGCTGTACCACCTGCTGGTCGGGCGGGACACGGGACCGCGACTGCCCACGCTGCTGCTGGCGGTGGGGCAGGAGCGGGTGCGGCGCCTGCTCGGGGAGTAAGCGGTGACACGGAAGGGGCCCTCGGATCGAGGGCCCCTTTCATGTGCGCCGGTCAGGCGATGTGCTCGTCCGTCAGTTCCGCGTTGTAGCGGTTGGAGAAGCGGTTCACCATGCGCTTCGCCTCGGACTCGTCGAGCGTGACGCCGTACGTCGCCTCGATGTCGGCGATGAGCCCGCGGTGGGTGGGGGCTCCGTTCCCGCTCTTTATCGACTCACGGAAGACCTGGTAGTAGTCCTCCTCGGTCGGCTCCGGAGGCTCCGGCGGGCCGCCGCCCTCGCCGAGCTGGCGGGTGCGGTTCGCGGTCACCGGGATCGGGAAGGTGCCGGTGTCCTCAGGAGAGGGCTCCTGGACCGGCGGTTCCTCCTGGTACTGGTCCTGGTACTGCTCCGCCCGGACCTGCTCCTGGTACCACTCCTCGTAGTGTCCCTGCGGGTCGTACGAGGCGTTGTAGCCGCCCTGGTACTCGACCTGGCGGGGCGTGTTGAACCAGTCCTGCACATAGTCCTGCTGCCCCGGCCCGGGCGGGCCCGCCGGCTCGGGGCGCTGCTCGCCGACGGGAGCCGTCTGCTGAGGGACGGGCGTCGGGGCGGTGGCGGCCGGCGCGGGCACGTCGGCCGCGGGCGCGGCGTCCAGGGCCGGCTGCGGTGCCGGCGGAAGCAGCGCGGGCTCGATGCCCGCCGCGGCCAGCCCCGCCGGAGCCGTGTTCGCCAGCGGAACGCCGTACCGCGCCAGACGCAGCGGCATCAGCGACTCCACCGGCGCCTTCCTGCGCCACGCGCGGCCGAAGCGGGAGCGCAGCCGGGCCTGGTACACCAGGCGCTCCTGCTCCAGCTTGATGACCTGGTCGTAGGAGCGCAGCTCCCACAGCTTCATCCGGCGCCACAGCAGGAACGTGGGCAGCGGGGAGAGCAGCCAGCGCGTGAGGCGGACGCCCTCCATGTGCTTGTCGGCCGTGATGTCCGCTATGCGGCCGATCGCATGCCGGGCGGCCTCCACGGCCACCACGAACAGGATCGGGATCACCGCGTGCATGCCGACGCCCAGCGGGTCCGGCCACGCCGCCGCGCCGTTGAACGCGATGGTCGCGGCCGTCAGCAGCCAGGCGGTCTGCCGCAGCAGCGGGAACGGTATTCGGATCCAGGTCAGCAGGAGGTCGAGGGCGAGCAGAACACAGATGCCCGCGTCGATGCCGATCGGGAACACATAGCTGAAGTTCCCGAAGCCCTTCTGGATGGCCAGCTCGCGGACGGCCGCGTACGAACCGGCGAAGCCGATGCCGGCGATGATCACGGCGCCGAACACGACCACGCCGATGAGAACGCGGTGCATCCGAGTCAGCTGCGGTGGCGCGGCCACTCGTACTCCCCTCCCATTGCGTGTTGTTGCGCGCAACAGAGTGGCACATCCGTACGGCGTACGTTCTCCGGGTACGGGCACGAGCCCGGACCGTTATCGGGCCGGGCTCGTGCAAAGGGCTTGGCTGAGCTGCGCGTTGTGACGCGGAGGTGGGCCGGGTGTGACGGTCAGCTCTTCTTCGCCGCTGACTTGGACGGGGAGCCGGACGGGGACTTCGAGGAGCTGCCGGACGGGGACTTCGACGCCGACTTCGAAGGGGCTCCGCTCGGCTTGCCCGCATCGCCGCCGTCGTTGGCCTCGGCCACCGCCGCGACGACCTCCTTGATCGCCTTCTGGGCGAGCTTGTTCAGGGTGTCCGCGCTCGGGGTCTTCTCACCGGCCAGACCGGCGCCGTTGTAGTCGAGCGTGACGACGACGTTCTCGGCGCGGGCCACGACCGTCTCCTGCTTGAAGGAACCCTCCTTCTTCTTCAGGTCGTAGCGCACCGCCGTCGCCTCGTCGCCCACCCCGGCGACCGGCTCCGACTTCAGGCTCTTCGCACCGGAGACCGACTTCGCGTCCTGCACCTGCGTCTCGTAGTACCCCTGCGCCAGCTCCGCGCCCGAGCCGCGGGTGACATCGGACTCAAAGCGCAGCAGCGAGACGTTGAGCCAGCGGAACTGCGAGCCCTTCACGCCGTTGTTGTCCAGGCTGCTCCAGGAGCAGGAGGCACGCGTCGACGCGTCGTCCGACGAGCCCTTCTTGCCGGACTTGGCCTTCGGGACCAGGTCCTCCAGGGTGTTCTTGCCCAGCACCTTGCACGCGTCCGGGATCGACTTGTACACCGCCGCCTGCACCGTCGGCGACGGACTGGCGGACGACGACGTCGAGCTCTTCGTGCCGCCGCTGCCGTCGGCGGACTTGTCGCCCGAACCGGAGTCCGAGGAGCAGCCCGCGGCGATCAGCATCACGGGGACTGCGGCCGCGCAGACAACGGCTCGGCGCAGGCCCCTCGCCCGCTGCTCGCGCTGGTCACGCCGGTCATGCTCGTCTCGCTTCACTGCTCGCTGCATGGTTCCTTCACTCATGACTGCCACTGTGGTTCCTGCGGTCGGATCGGGTCCGAGGGGCCACGGTACGCGGTGAAGAAGCTGTGCGGTCTCGTTTCGGTTACGTCGCACAAGGGCGTGGAGGTGTGAAGAACGGGCGCTAGTCCGCCAGCGCGTCCGCCAGTTGCGCGGCCAGTTTCTGGGCCCTGTCCTGCATTTCCTCGCTGTCCGGGACCGCGCCGACGGTCGCGGGCTGCTCCTCGTACTCGATGGTCACGATCACGTTGGACGTGCGGAACGCCACAGTCACCGTGCGCTGCTGAGCCGTCGAGCCGGAACCGGCGAGCTCGTCGTCGAGGAACGCCTCGTCGCCGAGGTCCTCCAGTACGCGGGGCTGGAGTTCGGCGGCCGCGGCATCGGTGGACGAGGATGCGGAAGGGGACGTCGAGGACGAAACGGACGGGGATGCGGAGTTCGAGGCCGAGGAGGAGGGCGAGCCGCTCGGGCTGCCGCCGCCGGCGCCGGCGGACGGATCGGTGCTCGCCCCGCCCTCGTCGCCCGCGGTCCCGCCGTCCGAGCTCACCGGCTCGGGCAGGTCCGCCGCCTCCTGCTTCGTCGCGAAGAGCCGCTCCGCCTCGCTGTCGTCGCTGACCGCGGTGTCGTACGACACGACGCGCTCGAAATTGACGAAGAGGTGATCGGTGGCGTCGGCCGACTCCACCTTCCAACGGCAGCCGATCCTGCGGTCGGTGTCATAGGTGAGCGTCGGGGTGCCCTCGTACGCCTTCTCCTGCTGGTCGGCGTCCGTGATCTCCTGGATGCCGGGCAGCAGCGAGTCGAGAGTGTCCTCGCCGACCACGCCGCACGGTTCGGGGAGCACGCGGTAGCGGCCGGGTTCGACCGTCGTGGCCGCAGTGCCGGAGTCGCCGGGGTTGGAGTCGTCACTCGTCGCGCCGCTGTCGGAGCTGCCGGTGCAGCCGGCCAGCAGCGCCGCGAGGAGTGCGGCGACGCCGGATACGTAGGCCTTCCGCTGCACGGTCAGGCTCCTCTCTACGGTGGCTGTGTGGTCGGTCCGCTGCCGGTCTCTCAGTGTCCCCGCTGGTTATTCGCTTGCCGCGCGGGGGCGCCCACTGGAGACAATGTGTATCGCACGCACTGCTGTGGACGCCGGTCCGTTGTCCCTTTTCATCGACCCTGGCGCCGGTTTTGCGATTTCAGACTTGTGTTTAGTTTCCGGGGGAATGAGGACGATATGTCGTACGTGGAAATGCCGGGCGCGAAGGTTCCCATCCGTATGTGGACCGATCCGGCCACGGTCGAGGACGTGGCGCTGCAGCAGCTGCGGAACGTCGCGACGCTGCCGTGGATCAAGGGCCTGGCCGTGATGCCGGACGTGCATTACGGGAAGGGCGCGACGGTCGGGTCCGTCATCGCGATGCGGGGGGCCGTGTGTCCGGCCGCGGTGGGTGTGGACATCGGTTGCGGAATGTCGGCGGTGAAGACGTCCCTGACGGCGAACGACCTGCCGGGGGATCTCTCGCGGCTGCGGTCGAAGATCGAGCAGGCCATTCCGGTGGGGCGGGGGATGCATGACAGTCCCGTCGAGCCGGGGCGGATGCATGGGTTCGCCACCGCCGGGTGGGACGACTTCTGGGGTCGGTTCGACGGGATCGCGGACGCGGTCAAGTTCCGTCAGGAGCGCGCCGGCAAGCAGATGGGGACGCTGGGAAGCGGCAACCACTTTGTCGAGGTCTGCGTGGACACATCCGGTTCCGTCTGGCTGATGCTGCACTCCGGTTCCCGGAACATCGGCAAGGAGCTGGCCGAGTTCCATATCGGCGTGGCCCAGAAGCTCCCGCACAACCAGGGCCTGGTCGACCGTGACCTCGCTGTCTTCGTGGCGGACACCCCGCAGATGGCGGCGTACCGCAACGACCTGTTCTGGGCGCAGGAGTACGCCAAGTACAACCGCACGATCATGATGGGGCTCCTGAAGGACGTGATCCGCAAGGAGTTCAAGAAGGCCAAGCCGGCCTTCGAGCCCGAGATCAGCGCGCACCACAACTACGTGGCCGAGGAGCGCTACGACGGCATGGACCTGCTCGTCACCCGCAAGGGAGCGATCCGGGCGGGCTCCGGCGAGTACGGCATCATCCCCGGTTCCATGGGGACCGGGTCGTACATCGTCAAGGGCCTCGGCAACGAGAAGGCGTTCAACTCGGCGTCGCACGGCGCGGGTCGGCGCATGAGCCGCAACGCCGCGAAGCGTCGCTTCTCGACGAAGGACCTGGAGGAGCAGACCCGGGGTGTGGAGTGCCGTAAGGACTCCGGCGTCGTGGACGAGATTCCGGGTGCCTACAAGCCGATCGAGCAGGTCATCGATCAGCAGCGGGACCTGGTGGAGGTCGTCGCGAAGCTGAAGCAGGTCGTGTGCGTCAAGGGCTGACGGATGGGTGAAGGCCCCCGGTCGACACCGGGGGCCTTCACCGCCGCACCGCCGCTACTTCGGGGCGTGGGTCACCGCGTAGATCATCACGAAGGCCACGATGTGGATGCCGAAGAGGAAATAGCCGAGCCACCACCACATCTGGCGTTCGTTGTGGGGGTCCTTGCGCCGGCTCTTGTCGCCGTCCGCCATCACAGCTCCCTGTGCACTTTGGTGTTGGACGCCTGGGCGCGGGGGCGGACCACCAGGAGGTCGATGTTGACGTGGCTGGGGCGGGTGACCGCCCAGGTGATGGTGTCGGCGACGTCGTCGGCCGTCAGGGGCTCGGCCACGCCCTCGTAGACCTTCGCCGCCCTGGTCTCGTCGCCGCCGAAGCGGGTCAGCGCGAACTCGTCGGTCCTGACCATGCCGGGCGCGACCTCGATCACCCGGACCGGACGGCCGACGATCTCCAGCCGGAGCGTCTCGGCGAGGACGTGCGCGCCGTGCTTGGCGGCGACATAGCCGCCGCCGCCCTCGTAGGTGCCGTGGCCGGCCGTGGAGGACAGGACGACCACCGTGCCGTCGCCGCTCGCCTCCAGCTTGGGGAGCAGGGCCTGGGTGAGGTTCAGGGTGCCGATGACGTTCGTCTCGTACATCGTGCGCCAGTCGGCCGGGTCGCCGGTGGCGACCGGGTCCGCGCCGAGCGCGCCGCCGGCGTTGTTGACCAGGACACCGATGCTCTTGAAGGCCGTCGCGAACTCGTCCACCGCCGCGCGGTCGGTCACGTCCAGCTGGTACGCCGTCGCGGCGTGGCCGGCCGCGTTGATCTCCTCGGCCAGCGCCTCGATGCGGTCCTTGCGTCGGGCGGTGAGGACCACCCGGTAGCCGGCCCCGGCGAGCCGGCGTGCCGTGGCGGCTCCGATTCCGCTGCTCGCACCGGTGACGACGGCGATGCGGGAGGCGGCGGACGGTGCGGCGGTGGGCATGGCTGCTCCTCGTACGGATCGATGCGGTGCGGGCCGGGTCGGGAGACCTGTTCGGCCAGGATAGGCGCGCGGTGCGGTGGGACAATGAGACGGGTGATCCCTCGGGCAGGAGGTGGATCATGGGACAGGCACGTGAGGTCATGGACCGGCTCACCACGGCGATCACCACCGGGAACTCCGACGCCATCGCCGGTCTCTACGCGCAGGACGCGGTCGCGGTCACCCCGGACGGCGGGGAGCTGCACGGACGCGACGACATCGCCGCGTACTGGCGGCAGATGACCGAGGCGGTTCCGGACGGCTCGTACCAGTCGGTGCACGCCTACGAGGTCGGCAACACCGCCATCGACGAGGGTGTGTTCACGGGTAAGAACACCGGGCCGATCCAGTTGCCGACGGGGGAGACGCTGCCCCCGACGCAGAAGGAGATCAGGATCCGTGGGGTGGACTTCGCCACGGTCGACGACGACGGGCGGATCGTGGACTACCGGCTCTACTTCGACGAGATGGAGTTCCTGGGGCAGCTGGGGCTGCTGCCCGACGAGCCGTCCTGAGCCGGGCCGGACGGATCCGTCCGGCGGTCAGTTCCCTCGCGGCGCGTACATGATCACCGCCATGCCCGCGAGGCAGATCAGTGCGCCCGTGACGTCCCAGCGGTCCGGGCGGTAGCCGTCGGCGACCATTCCCCAGGCCAGCGAACCGGCGACGAAGACACCGCCGTACGCGGCGAGGATCCGGCCGAATTCGGCGTCGGGCTGGAGCGTGGCGATGAAGCCGTACGCGCCGAGGGCCATGACCCCGGCGCCGATCCACAGCCAGCCGCGGTGTTCGCGCACGCCCTGCCAGACCAGCCACGCCCCGCCGATCTCGAAGAGCGCGGCGACGACGAAGAGGGCGGCGGAGCGGAGGATGAGCACGGCGATCAGCTTCGCACGCCCTCGTCGTGGGACCGCGGCCCGGTGTCACCTGTTGGACGGCGCCTGCCGCGCGCCGGGCGGGGGATACATCGCTACGACCACCTGGAGTGAGGAGTGGCGGTATGCGGCGGATGCGGATTGCTGCGCTGTGCGGCGCGGCCGTGGTGACGGCGGTCGGGGTCGGCGGGGTGACTCCGGCGGCCGGGGCGGTGCGCGGTGCCGAGGCGGTGCACAGGGCCGAGGTGCACGGGGCTGAGGCGGCGCACAGGGCCGAGGCCGATCTCGCCTATCACGGCTCCGTGGACATGGTCGGGGGCCAGGTCGACGTACGGTTCACACCGCACAATGAAGGGCCGGGCGCCGTGCCGCAGTCCGTGGTGCGGATCCGCTGGTCGGAGGCGCTGGAGGACGGGCAGACACTGCCCGCGAACTGTGCGCCGGAGGGGGATCGGGCGGTGCGGTGCCGGGTCGGGCCGCTGGGCGCGAACGAGATCGGTGAGCCGATCGTCCTGCGGGTACGGCTGCGCGAGGTGCCGTCGGAGGTGCTGCTGGAGTTCGATCCGGTGGGCAGCGGCGGGGTGGTCGACGAGACCCGGGCGGCGGAGCGGCAGCGGGTGCTGGCGCTGGACACCGGGGACACGTACTACTTCTGACGCCGTCAGTCGTCGGGGTTGCCGGCGTCGTAGGCTGCGCGGGACCGGTGGACCTCGTCGAAGTGGGTCTCCGCCCAGTCCTTCACGGCGGTCAGCAGCAGGGCGAGGTTCTGGCCGAGCGCGGTCAGTTCGTAGTCGACGCGGACCGGGACGGACGGGGTGACGGTGCGGGTGAGCAGGCCGTCGCGTTCGAGGGAGCGCAGGGTCTGGGTCAGCATCTTGGGGCTGACGCCTGCGATCCTGCGGCCGAGGTCGCTGTAGCGCATGGGGCCCGGGGCGAGGGCGGAGACGACGAGGCTGACCCACTTGTCGCTGATGCGGTCCAGGAGCTGGTTGGTCGGGCAGCTCTTGAGGAACGCGTCGTACTCGATCCGGGCCTGTTCGCGTCGCTGGGCCGCCGTCGTGGTCGCCATGGCTCACCTCTGGGGTACGTACGCACTCTCAGGTAACTACTTACCCAGAGATAGTAACTCTTCCTAGGGTTGTTCGCAGTGGACGGGAGATCGTCCCGCCCACACGCTGACGAACCGAGGAGAGTCGCTGTGCGTGCTGTTGTGGTGGATACGGTCGGTGGGCCCGAGGTCGTGCAGGTCGTTCGGACCGACGTACCGGAGCCCGGCGAGCGACAGATACGGATCAAGGTCGCGGCGGCCGCGCTGAACCCGGTGGACGCGGGTGTGCGGGCCGGGGTCTTCGGAGGGGTGGACGTGCGGACCGGGCTCGGCTGGGACGTCGCCGGGACGGTGGACGCGGTCGGGGCCGCCGGCCGGTGGAGCGTGGGCGACGAGGTGGTGGCCCTGCACTACGGCATGGTCAAGCCGCTCGGCACTCACGCGGAGTACGTCGTGGTGGACGCGGACGCCGTCGCCCCGGCGCCGACGACGGCGGACGCCGTGCACGCGGCCTCGCTGCCGCTGAACGCGCTGACCGCCGTGCAGGCCCTGGACCGCCTTGAGCTGACGTCCGGTCGGTCGCTGCTGGTGACGGGGGCGGCGGGCGCGGTCGGTGCGTACGCCGTGCAGCTCGCCGCGCGCCGGGGGATCAAGGTCACCGCCCTGGCCCGGGAGACGGACGAGGAGTTCGTACGGTCGCTGGGTGCCGCCGGTTTCACGGCGGGCGGTGCCGGGGCGGGCAGCTTCGACGCGGTGCTGGACGCGGCGGTCCTGGGCGCGCCGGCGCTGGAGTGGGTGCGGGACGGGGGTGCCTACATCGGCGTCATCCCGCACGCCGAGCCGGGACCGGTGCGCGGAGTGCGCACAGGCGCGGTCGAGGTGAGCCCCGACGGAGCACAGCTCGCCGAACTCGTCCGGCTGGTGGACGAGGGCGCGCTGACCCTCCGGGTGGCGGAGACCTACGCCCTGGACGACGCGGCGAAGGCGCACGCGCGGCTGGCGGAGGGCGGCGTCCGGGGGCGGCTGGTGCTGGTGCCGTGACCGGGTGCGGTGCCGTGACCGGGTGCGGTGCCGTGACCGGGTGCCGCGATGTGTCGTCGGTCGAGTGCGGCGCCGTCGTGGCTGGTCGCGCAGTTCCCCGCGCCCCTTGAGGGCGTTACTGCTCGGCGGCGTCATCGGGCTATCGGGGCTCGGCGCCCCGCGCGTACGCCGTTGGTGGTACCCCCACCGTCGTGGTGAAGTCCCGTACCAGGTGGGCCTGGTCGGCGTAGCCGAGGTCGGCTGCGAGGGTGGCCCAGTCGACGTCCGTGCGGGTGCCGGCGAGTTCCAGGGCCTCGTGGATGCGGTAGCGCAGGATGCACCACTTGGGACTGACGCCGACGTAGGTGGAGAAGAGCCGTTGCAGTGCCCGGACCGACATGCCCTGCGCCTGCGCGAAGTCGCCGACGCGCAGGACCGTGCGGTCGGCGCGGATGCGGCGGACGAGGCCGATCGCGAGGTCGGCCTGGGGGTCGGGGGTGAGGGGGAGCGCGAGGAGGAAGGCGTCCAGGGCGGCCACCCGGGCGCGGTCGTCGGCCCCGGTGACGATCGTGCGGGCGGTGTCGGCCGTGGCGCCCGGGAACACCTCGCCGGCGGGCAGCGCGCGGCCCGTCCACCGGGACACCGGCGCCTCGGGGGCGTACGGGCGGAATCCGCCGGGCCGGAACTTCACCCCGCAGACCCGGCCCCGCCCGGTCAGCTTCCTGGTGAACAGGCCGAGCGCGACGCCCGTGACCTCGGCGTAGGGCCCGCCCTCGTCCTCGTCCCACTGGAAGGTGAGGTTGACGGACGGGTGCGGGACGACGTGCGAGGCGTAGGGCTCGGGCAGGTCCCAGTCGATGAGCCAGTACCACTCGACGTACCGGCGCAGCGGCCCGGCGGGCTCGTGGCGGCGGAACCGCACACGGCTCAGCAGCCCGGACGGGTCGACGATCCCGCGGGTGTCGTGGCGGGGTGCCTCCATGGCCGGATCGTACGTCGCGTTTCTTCAAGAAGGGCAGCCGCCGCAGTCCCTACCGTCGAGGCATGGACACGAACGGTGTGAAGACGTACGGCATCGGTGAGCTGCTGGCGATGGCGCGCGAGCGGGCGGTCGTGGTGGTGCGGGGCATCCCCGACGAGGGGCTCGCCGCACCCACGCCCTGCACGGAGTACGACGTGAAGGCCCTGGTCAACCACCTCTACCAGGTGATCGTGCAGTTCCAGCGGCTGGCCGCGAAGGAGGCGTCCGACTTCGGCGACACCCCGGACCGGGTCACCGGGAACGGCGAGTGGCGCGAGGGTCTTGCCCGGGAGGCGGACCTGCTGGTGGCGGCCTGGTCCGCGCCCGGCGCCGAGGAGGGGCGGACCGGCGGGATGGACATGCCCGCGCGGCTGGTCGGCTCGATGGCGCTGCTCGATCTGACGGTGCATGTGTGGGACCTGGCGCGGGCGACCGGCCAGGACTACCCGGGTGCCGACGAGGCGGTCGTCGCGGAGCTCGCCGGCGCGGTCGACACCCTGGCGCCCACGGCCAGGAAGATGGGGGTGTTCGGGGAGCCGGCCCCGGAGCCGGAGGGCGCGTCACCGTTCGAGCGGCTGCTCGCGCGGACCGGCAGGGACCCCCACTGGGGCTAGCCGGGAAGAGGGCCGGCCGGGAAGCAGGCGGGTCGGGAAGCAGGCTGGTCGCGAGGGGCGGGAATAGTCCGCCCGGGGTCTCCGTTCTCCGGTATAGTTGAACCGTCAACAACCGGAGGGTGAGCGACCATGCAGTTCGGGATCTTCAGCGTCGGCGATGTGACGCCGGACCCCACCACGGGCCGTACGCCGACCGAGCGCGACCGCATCAAGGCCATGGTCGCCATCGCGCTGAAGGCCGAGGAGGTCGGACTCGACGTCTTCGCGACCGGTGAGCACCACAACCCGCCGTTCGTGCCGTCGTCGCCGACGACGATGCTCGGCTACATCGCGGCACAGACGGAGCGGCTGGTGCTCTCCACCTCCACCACGCTCATCACCACCAACGACCCGGTGAAGATCGCCGAGGACTTCGCGATGCTCCAGCATCTGGCCGACGGCCGGATGGACCTGATGATGGGGCGCGGCAACACCGGCCCGGTCTACCCCTGGTTCGGCCAGGACATCCGCCAGGGCATCAACCTCGCCATCGAGAACTACGCCCTGCTGCACCGGCTGTGGCGCGAGGACGTCGTGAACTGGGAGGGCAAGTTCCGTACGCCGCTCCAGGGCTTCACGTCCACGCCCCGCCCCCTGGACGGCGTGGCGCCGTTCGTCTGGCACGGCTCCATCCGCTCCCCGGAGATCGCCGAGCAGGCCGCGTACTACGGCGACGGCTTCTTCCACAACAACATCTTCTGGCCGGCCGACCACACCAAGCGGATGGTCGAGCTGTACCGGAGCCGGTACGCCCACTACGGGCACGGCACGGCCGAGCAGGCGATCGTCGGGCTCGGCGGCCAGGTCTTCATGCGCAAGAACTCCCAGGACGCGATCCGCGAGTTCCGGCCCTACTTCGACGTCGCCCCGGTCTACGGGCACGGCCCGTCGCTGGAGGACTTCATGGACCAGACCCCGCTGACGGTCGGCTCCCCGCAGCAGGTGATCGAGAAGACGCTCGCCTTCCGCGACTACGCCGGTGACTACCAGCGCCAGCTGTTCCTCATGGACCACGCCGGACTGCCCCTGAAGACCGTCCTGGAGCAGATCGACATGCTCGGCGAGGAGGTCGTGCCGGTGCTGCGCAAGGAGTTCGCCGCCGGGCGCCCGGCCGGGGTGCCGGACGCGCCGACCCACGCATCCCTGCTGGCCAAGAAGGAGTCGGAAGAGGTGACCGTCGCATGAAGCTCGTCGTCGTGTCCGCGGGGCTGAGCGTCCCGTCCTCCACCCGGCTCCTCGGCGACCGGCTGGCGGCGGCCGCCGTGGGGCAGGCCGTGGACTCCGTAGAGGTCGAGGTCGTCGAGCTGCGCGACCTCGCCGTGGAGATCGCCCACCACTTCACCAACGGCTTCCCCGGCCGGCAGCTGGCCGCCGCGATCGACGCGGTGACCTCGGCCGACGGACTGATCGTCGTCACGCCGGTGTTCTCCGCGTCGTACAGCGGACTGTTCAAGTCGTTCTTCGACGTGATCGAGAAGGACGCGCTGGCGGGCCTGCCGGTGCTGATCGCCGCGACCGGCGGCACGGCCCGGCACTCGCTGGTCCTGGAGCACGCGCTGCGTCCCCTCTTCGCCCATCTGCGGGCCGTGGTCGTCCCCACCGGCGTCTACGCCGCCTCGGAGGACTGGGGCGCCGAGGGCCTGGACGGACGCATCGGGCGGGCGGCGGGGGAGCTGGCGGGGCTGATGCAGGGCCTGTCGGGAGTCAGGGCTGTCGCGGACGACCTCGCGGTGGTGCCCTTCGCCGAGCAGCTGACCGCGCTGAACAGCCCGTCCGGCGTTTGAGGACGAGGCCGTCCAGGCCGAAACGGGGGTCTGGGGGCGGAGCCCCCAGAGGCGGCCGTGTGAGGGTGTGAGCCCAGTAAGAAGGGCAACAGCAGCGCGGTCCACCCGGCCGAACCGCCGGAGGCCTTGGCAGACTGAACGGGTGTCGCAGACTGTTCTCCTCGCCGAAGACGACCGCGCCATCCGCCACGCCCTGGAGCGCGCGCTGACCCTGGAGGGCTACCGGGTCACCGCGGTCGCCGACGGTGTCGAGGCGCTGGCGCAGGCCCACCGCACGCCCCCGGACGTGCTCGTCCTCGACGTGATGATGCCCGGCATAGACGGCCTCCAGGTCTGTCGGGTGCTGCGCGCCGAGGGCGACCGCACCCCGATCCTGATGCTGACGGCGCTCGTGGAGACCCAGGACCGCATCGCCGGCCTGGACGCGGGCGCCGACGACTACGTGGTCAAGCCCTTCGACGTGGAGGAGGTCTTCGCCCGGCTGCGCGCCCTGCTGCGCCGCACGAGCGAGGCGAACGGCGCCGCCGTCGACGTACCGAAGCAGCCCGCTCCCGAGCCGTCCGCCCGGCTGATCGAGGCGGCCGGGCTGCGGATGGACCCGCAGGCGCGCCGGGCCTGGCGGGGCACGCGGGAGCTGGAGCTGACGCGCACCGAGTTCGAGCTGCTGGAGCTGCTGGCGCGCAATGCCGGCATCGTCCTCGACCACGCCACCATCTACGACCGCATCTGGGGCTACGACTTCGGCCCCGGCTCCAAGAACCTCGCCGTCTACGTCGGCTACCTGCGCCGCAAGCTCGACGAGCCGGGTGCCCCGCAGCTGATCCACACGGTCCGCGGGGTGGGTTACGTGCTGCGGGAGGACTGAGTGGGCGGCCGGGTGCGATGCCGGTTCGCCCGCCTGCTGACCGGACGCCGGCGTACCGGGCTCGTCTCGCTGCGCTCCACCTTCGCCGTGTCCTTCGCGGCCGTCACCGCCGTCGTCACCCTCCTGGTCGGACTGCTGTCGTACACCGCCGCGGCCCGGCTGGTGCGGGTGGACCAGGAGTCCGTGTTCGACGAGGTCGTGCAGGACCTGCGCGGCGAGGTGACACAGCGGCCCATGCGGCCGGACGACTTCTCCTCCTCCGCGCCCGGCCACGATCTCGTACGGCCCGCCCGTACCGATGTGCAGGTGCTGGGCCCGGACGGCGCCGTCGTCGACCCGGGGCGCCCGGGGCTGCCGGTCACGGCCTCCGACCGGCGGATCGCGGCCGACGGGACGGCCGGGCGGATGATCCAGCACAAGGACGTCGACGTCGGCAGCGACGTCTACCGCGTGGCGACCGTCGCGCTCGGCGGCGGCCGGGGCGCGGTGCAGATCGCCCAGGAGTTCAGCGACACCGAGGACCTGCTGCGGGCGCTCCAGCAGCGGACGTTGCTGCTGATGGGGGCCGTGGTGGTCCTCGCGGGACTCTTCGGCTGGTGGCTGGCCCGGCGCATCACCCGCCGCCTGGTCGTGCTCACCGACGCGGCCGAGGATGTCGCGCGCACCCGGCGGCTGGGCGTCCAGGTGCCCGTCACCGGCTACGACGAGGTCGGCCGCCTCGGCCGGGCCTTCGACCGCATGCTGGGGCGGCTGGCCCAGTCGGAGGAGGACCAGCGGCGGCTCGTGCAGGACGCGGGGCACGAGCTGCGCACCCCGCTCACCTCGCTGCGGACGAACATCTCCCTGCTGCGCCGTATCGACGAGCTGCCGCCCGACACCCGTGACGAGCTGGTCGCCGACCTGGGCCAGGAGGCGCGCGAACTGACCGACCTGGTCAACGAGTTGGTCGACCTGGCGGCCGGGCAGTCCGACACCGAGCCGGCCCAGCGGGTGGACCTCGCCGACATCGCCGAGGAGGTCGCGGGGCTCGCCCGGCGCCGTACCGGGCGGCGGATCCTGGTCCGCGCGAGCGGCGATACGACGGTTCAGGGGCGGGCGGGGATGCTGCAGCGGGCGGTCACGAATCTCGTCGAGAACGCGGCGAAGTTCGACCGTGAGGGCAGTGGGCCGATCGAGATCAGTGTGGCCGGGCCCGCGCGGCCCGGGACGGTGCGGGTGGAGGTGCTGGACCGGGGGCCCGGGATTGCCGAGGACGATCTGATCCGGGTCTTCGACCGGTTCTACCGGGCTGCCGACGCGCGGTCCCTGCCGGGGTCGGGCCTGGGGCTGTCGATCGTGCGGGAGGTGGCGCTGGCGCATGCGGGGGCGCCGTTCGCCGTTCGGCGGGAGGGTGGGGGGACGGCGATCGGGTTCACGGTGGGCGGGGCGGGCTGAGGAATGGGCACCGTCGGTTCGCGCGGCGGGGCAGGCGTCGGGCTCGGGGGTCGTGGGGAGGACGTCAGGGTGTTGAGTGATGTGGAGCGTGCCGTACTGGCGGAGATCGACGAGGCCGGGATCGGGCGGACGCTGCTGGAGATGATCTCCGTGCCGAGCGTGACCGGGAGCGCGGCCGAGTCGGAGCTCCAGCATCTGCTGGCCGGGCGGCTGGAGCGGCTCGGACTGGACGTCGACCTGTGGTCCATGGACCTGGACGCGCTGCGCGCGGACCCGGAGTTCCCGGGGACGGAGGCCGAGCGGGCCGAGGCCTGGGGGCTGGTCGGGGTGACCGGGGACGGCGGGGACGGGCCCACCTTCGTCCTGCAGGGGCATGTCGACGTCGTACCGCCCGGGGACCCCGACGCCTGGAACGGCGATCCGTTCGTGCCCAGGGTCGTCAGGGACGTCGTGCACGGGCGCGGTGCCTGTGACATGAAGGCCGGGCTGACGGCCCACCTCGCCGCGCTCACGGCGATCCGGGCCGCGGGAGTGCGGCTGCGCGGACGGGTCGGCGTGCACTTCGTCGTGGGGGAGGAGGACGGCGGTCTCGGCGCCTTCGGCACGCTCAGGCGCGGCCACCGCGGCGACGTCTGCGTCATCACCGAGCCGACGGGCGGCACCCTCGTCACCGCCAACGCCGGCGCGCTGACCTTCCGTATCGCCGTGCCCGGCAGGGCGGCCCACGGCAGCGCACGCGACCAGGGCGTCAGCGCGATCGACGCGTATGTGCCGCTGCACGGGGCACTGGCCCGGCTGGAGGCCGAGCGCAATCGGGACGCGCATCCGCTCATGGCCGGGCATCCCATCCCCTACGCCCTGTCGGTGGGCACCGTGCGCGCCGGGGACTGGGCGAGCAGCGTGCCCGATCTGCTGGTCGCCGAGGGACGGCTGGGCGTACGGCTCGGCGAGGACCCGGCCGAGGCGCGGGCCGCCTTCGAGCGGTGCGTCGCCGAGGCGTGCGCCGCCGACCCGTGGCTGCGCGACCACCCGCCGACGGTGACCTGGCCGGGCGGGCAGTTCGCCAGCGGCCGGCTGCCCGAGGGCCACCCGCTGCCGGAGCTGATACGAGGCGCCCACGCCGACACGGGGGGAGCCGCGGACCCGCGCGAGTGCGGGGCGCCGTACGGCAGCGATCTGCGGCTGTACTCCGGGGCGGGGATACCGACGTTGCAGTACGGGCCGGGCGACATCCGGGTGGCGCACAGCGCGCGGGAACAGGTCGCCGTCGCCGAAGTGGTCGAGGTGGCAAGGACGTTGGCGGTGACGGTGCTGCGGACGGTCGGCACCAGGTGACCCTCCTCGAGAGGGCCCTGTGCTCGTCCCTTGAGAGGGTCCTGTGCTCGTCCGTATGAAGTCCCGTGAAAGCGGTCACTGCCGGGCCGTGGCTCCGTACACTCCGTGACCGTGTTGACGCCGAAGGCCGGGCACGAGGTCGCCGGCCGCTACCTCCTCAGGGAACCCGTCGGCAGGGGCGGGATGGGTGTCGTGTGGCAGGCCTGGGACGAGACGCTGAAGCGGACCGTCGCGGTCAAGTGCGCACGACCGGACGACGAACAGGCCGCCAGGAGACTGAAGAAGGAGGCGCAGTACGCCGCGCGGTTGCACCACCCGAACATCGTGCCGGTCTTCGACTTCGTCGAGGAGACGGACGCGGGATCCGGCGAGGCGACCTGCTGGATCGTCATGGAGTACGTCCCCTCCCGCAGCCTCGCCCAGCTGTTCGAAGCCGAGCTGCTGTCGCCCGAGGACGCCGGTTCCGTCGGCTGCCAGATAGCCGCCGCGCTGGCCAAGTCGCATGCTCTGGGCGTGGTCCACGGCGATGTGACCCCGGAGAACATCCTGGTCACCGAGGACGGTGTCGCCCGGCTCACCGACTTCGGCATCGCACGGGCCCTGTGGAGCGACGTCACCCAGACCCACACGGTCACGACCGGTGTGGTGCGGGGCAAGCCCAAGTACCTCGCGCCCGAGCTGGCCAAGGGGCGGCCCGCGGACGAGAAGGCCGACGTGTTCTCGCTCGGCGCCAGCCTGTTCGCCGCGGTCGAGGGCCACTCGCCGTACGGCCGGGTCGACCATCCGATGGCCTATGTCGCCCGTGCCATCGAGGGCCATCTCGAACCCGCCGAGCGTGCCGGGCTGCTCACCGACCCGCTGGCCGCGCTGCTGGAGCCGGACGCCCGGCGCCGCCCCGACGCCGCCGAGGCGTACCGGCTGCTGACCCGGGCCGCCCCGCCGCCGCCCGAGGTCCAGAGCCAACTGGCCGACCACAACACCCTGCACCTCGCCTCGCTCACCCTGCGACTGCCGCGTGCCGTACGGCGTCGACGGCGCCCCCTGGGCCTCGCGGCGGGGGCGCTGGCCGCGGCGATCGCGATCACGGCCGGGATCATCGGCCTGACGTGGGGCGGCGACGACAAGGGCCGAGAGCCCGACGCGAAGCCGTCCCCCACGGCCACGGTGCACGCCGGTGCGATCGGCGACGTCGTGACGGCCGACCCCTGCAAGCTGCTCGACGCCGCCTCGCTGAGCCGGTTCGGGGACACCGAACTCGACCCGGACTACGGTGAGTTGGACCGCTGCGATGTGCTGGTGCTCAGTGCCGACGGCGACGAACTGGCCGGCGTCGATCTCAACTTCTCCAGCGAGGACCAGGAGTTCGACGGCAGTGTGCCGGTCCGGCGGGTCGGCAACGTCGAGGTGGCGAGCCTGAGCCGCGACGGCGACGACTGCGAGCGGTTCATCTCGACCTCCGACGGCCGCGGCATCTTCGTCGTCGGCACCCGGCGGGAGGCCGCCGCGCCCGATCCCTGCGCTCTGGCCGACGCCGCCACCGACCACGCGGTCACGGTCCTCGACCAGGGGCCCGTGCCCCGGCGCTCGGGCCCCTGGCCCGCCACCTCCCTGGCCCGGCTCAACGCCTGCGATCTGCTCGACACCGCCGCGCTGAAACGGGTCCCGGGCCTGCGGACGAGGCCGTCGGACCACGGTTTCGCGGACTGGGAGTGCGACTGGTCGAGCCCGGACGGCGACCGGGCCTTCGTGCAGCTGTCGTTCACCCGGGACAACCAGCCGGCGGACAACGGGGAGCCGACGGCCGTCGGGGGCACGACGAGCTATGTGTCACCGGAGGAGGACGGCGAACGCAGCTGCGCCGTCTACGTGCCGCACCGCACGTACACCAACTCCGTCGGCGACGGCACGAGCGAGCTGTTCCGGCTGACCGTACGCGGGGAGCGGCCCACCGAGAAGGCGTGCGAGACGGCCGAGGAGCTGTCCGCCAGCGCGCTGAAGAACATCGCCGAGCGACTGCCGGAGGACAAGTGATCGTCGGCCACCGCCCCCACGACCACGCTCGCGACCGCACCCGGCCCGTCCCCGGTGGCGGCCGGGCCCTGCCGCCCACCCACGGCAGCCTCGCCCGCGGCGCCTCCGCGCCCGTACCCGGCACGCTCTTCGCCCTGGCGTTCGGCGGCGGTATGACGCTGGGCCCCGGCGAGGGCCGCGAGGTGCTGTTCGGGCGCAACCGGCCCGAGGTGCACATCTGTCTGGGCGAGGACGATCCCCAGGTCAGCCGCCACCACGGCACCCTCACCCATCTCGCCGGACGCTGGTGGCTGAGCAACAGCGGACGGCTGCCGATCCGGTGCGCCGGCGGCAGGCTGCTGTTCCGGGGTGAGGAGCCACTGCCCCTCGACACGGGCTACACCCCGCTGTTCGCCGGGGGTTCGCGGGGCCGTGAGCATCTGCTGGAGGTCTTCGTCACCGGCTCCGAGGGCGGGCAGCGACCACCCCGGCACGGGGACGTCACCCGGCCGCCCCGGGTGTGGACCCTCACCGACGCCGAGCGGCTCGCCCTGGTCGCCCTCGGCCGGCGCTATCTGCTGCACGAACCCCGCCCGCAGCCCCTGACCTGGCGGGAGACGGCCGCGCAGCTCGCCGATGTGCGGCCCGGGGAGGGCTGGACGGAGAAGCGGGTCGGGCACCTCGTCAACGCCGTACGGCTGCGGCTGTCCCGCGACGGGGTGCCCGGACTGACCCGGGAGGAGGTGGGCGAGCCGGTCGGCAACTCGCTGAACGACCATCTGATCCGGGCCCTGCTGGCCTCGACCACGCTCGTACCGATGGACCTGGTCCTGATCGACGGGGCGTGAGCCCGGGGATCCGTGAGACGGCAGACAGAAGCCCGGCGCGACATCCGAGTCGAGCCGGGCTTCCGGCCTGCGCACCCCAGGTGGGCCCGTCACACCGTCAGCCACACCGCCTGGTCCGGCGCCAGCGCGCCGCCCTCGACGGGGCCGCTCGCCAGCAGGACCGAGGTGTGGGCGGGCAGCGGGTACGGCTCCGCCGAGAGGTTGACCACGCAGACGAAGCCCGGATCGCGGCCGAACGCGAGGACGCCTTCCGGGGCATCCAGCCAGGTCAGGCTGCCGTCACCGAGAGCCGGGTGCTCGCGGCGCAGACGCAGGGCCGTCCGGTAGAGCTCCAGCATCGAGGTCTCGTCGCCGCTCTGGCCCGCCATGGTGCGCGCAGCCCAGTCGGCGGGCTGCGGCAGCCAGGGCGCCGCGCCGGCACCGTCGGGGCTGAAGCCGTACGGGGTGGCCGTGCCGGACCAGGGGATCGGGACCCGGCAGCCGTCGCGGCCGCGGTCGGTGTGGCCGGAGCGTTCCCAGACGGGGTCCTGCAGCACGGCCTCCGGGAGGTCCTCGACCTCGGGCAGGCCGAGTTCCTCGCCCTGGTAGATGTAGGCGCCACCCGGCAGGGAGAGCATCAGCAGGGCGGCGGCGCGGGCGCGCCGGGTGCCCAGTTCCAGGTCGAGGGGGCCCTCGGGTACGTACGTCTCGTTGGCGACCCAGCGCTTGGCGGCCTTGCGGCCGTAGCGGCTGGGATGGCGTACGACGTCGTGGTTGGAGAGCACCCAGGTGGCGGGCGCACCCACCGCGCCGAGCATTTCCAGGGAGCCGTCGATGACCTCGCGCAGGTCTTTCGGGTGCCAACTCGACATCAGGAAGTCGAAGTTGAACGCGGTGTGCAGACCGTCCGGCCGGACGTACGCGGCCAGCCGCTCCGGGGTGTCCGCCCAGGCCTCGGCGACGAAGGACCGGTCGCCGGGGAACTCGTCGGCCACCTTGCGCCAGGCGCGGTAGATGTCGTGGACCTCGTCGCGGTCCCAGTGCGGGTGGTCGACGTGCTGCCAGGGCTGCTCGGTGTCGGGGTCGCGGCGGGGCGGGAGGTCGGGCAGCTCCGGGTGCTTGATCAGGCCGTGGGCGACGTCGATCCGGAAGCCGTCCACGCCCCGGCTGAACCAGAACCGCAGGATCGACTCGAACTCGGCCCGCACCTCGGGGTGCTGCCAGTTCAGATCCGGCTGCTCGGGAGCGAAGAGGTGCAGGTACCACTGCCCGTCGGGCAGCCGCGTCCATGCGGGGCCCCCGAAGCAGGAGACCCAGTCGTTGGGCGGCACGGACCCGTCCTCGCCCCGGCCGTCCCGGAAGACGTAGCGCTCGCGCTCCGGACTGCCGGGACCGGCCGCCAGCGCCGCCCGGAACCAGGCGTGCCGGTCGGAGGTGTGGTTGGGCACGATGTCCGGGATGACGCGGATCCCGTGCGCGTGCGCCTCCTCGATGAGCCGCTCGGCCTCGGCGACCGTGCCGAACAGTGGGTCGATCTCCCGGAAGTCGGCCACGTCGTAACCGTGGTCGGCCATCGGGGACTTGTACCAGGGGTTGATCCAGATGGCGTCCACGCCGAGTGACTTGAGGTACGGCAGCCGGGAGCGGATGCCCGCGATGTCGCCGACGCCGTCGCCGTTCCCGTCGGCGAAGCTGCGGATGTAGACCTGGTAGATGACGGCGCTGCGCCACCAGGGCGCGGTGGTGGGGGACAAGGCTGCAAGCTCCTTGGTTGTCGGGGAGAGTCGATCGAGGAAGGGCGGTGTCACTTCGCCGCTCCCGCCGTGAGTCCGGCGACGATGCGGCGCTGGAAGAGCAGCACCATGACCACCAGCGGGACCGTGACGAGGACACCCGCGGCCATCTGGCTGCCGAACGGCGTCTCGTACGTCGTGGCGCCGGTGAACTTGGAGATGGCGACCGGCGCGGTCTGCATGTCCGGCTTGTTGGTCATCGACAGGGCGATGAGGAACTCGTTCCAGGCGCAGATGAAGGTGATGATCGCCGTGGTGAAGATGCCCGGCGCGGCCAGCGGGACGATGACCCTGCGGAACGCCTGGCCCCGGGTGCAGCCGTCGACCATGGCGGCGTGTTCCAGCTCGTCCGGCATCTGCCGGAAGAACGCGGTCAGGTTCCACACCGCCAGCGGCAGCGCGAAGGACATGCTCGGCACGATCATCGCCTGGTAGCTGTTGATCCAGCCGATGTCCGTGAACAGCTTCAGCAGCGGCACCACGATCGACACCACCGGGAACATGGAGGTGGCGATGATCAGGGTCAGGATCAGCCGCTTGAAGCGGAAGTCGAGCCGGGCCATCGCATACGCCGTGAAGGTCGCCAGCAGCAGCGCCAGGACGGTCGTGATGCCCGCCACGACCAGGCTGTTGAGCAGCGCACGCCCGAACCCCTGCGCGGGGTCGAACACCGCCCGGTAGTTCTCGAAGGACACCGGGGACGGGACGAGCGAGGTGTCGAAGATGTCCGAGGTTCGGCGCAGGCTGGAGACCAGCATCCAGTAGAACGGGGCCAGGCAGTAGGCCACGACCGCGACGACGCCCGCGTACACCAGGCCGCTGCGCCACTTCGCCGTGAGCGACGTCATGCCGTCACCTCCGTACGGCGGCGCAGTGCCGCGATCCGGCTGCCCCTGCGCTTACGGCCGCCCGGGCCGGCGTCTCCGATCAGGTCGGCCCCGAGCAGCCGTACGAAGGCCAGGGCGATGAGGAAGACGTAGAGGAAGAGGAGCACCGAGTACGCCGAGGCCGGTCCGAAGCGGACGTTGGACGCCTCGTTCTGCGCGAGCATCGACAGGGTCTCCACCGAGTGCTTCTGGGCGCCGATGAGGATGTACGGCAGGTCGAACATGCGCAGCGCGTCCATGCAGCGGAACAGCATCGCCACCAGCAGCGCAGGTTTCACCAGCGGCAGGGTGATGTGCCAGAACTGGCGCGGCGGGCTCGCCCCGTCGATGCGGGCGGCCTCGTACACCTCCTTGCCGATGACCTGCAGCCCGGCCAGGACCAGCAGCCCGATGAAGGGCGCCGTCTTCCACACCTCGGCGACGATGACCGCGACCTTGGCGTGGAAGCCCTCGGTGGTCCACAGGACCTGACGGCCGATCAGCGTGTTGGCGATGCCGTCGCTGTTGAAGATCCACCGCCACAGCAGCCCGGAGATGGCCGTGGGCACCGCCCAGGGGATCAGGATGCCCGCCCGGACCAGTCCGCGGCCCCGGAACGCCTTGTGCATGATCAGGGCCATCGCCACGCCGATGACCGTCTCCAGGGCGACCGTGACGACGGTGAAGAAGGTCGTGTTCCAGAAGGCGTTCCAGAACCGCTCCCCGGCCTCGCCGAAGATGTCGGCGTAGTTCCGCAGCCCGACGAACGGCTCCGTCGCGCTGATGAACCCGGTCTCCGGGTCCAGGCCCTTCGCCCCGTACAGCGACTCGTTCAGCGCCATCAGCGTCGGGTAGAGCACGACGATCGTCAGCACCAGCAGCGTCGGGGAGACCAGCAGGGCGGCCATCCGGGCCGTGCCCGCGGTCGCGCGGGACTGCCCTCGCGTACGGCGGTGGCGGCTCGCCGGCTCCCGGGGCTCCGGGTCCACCGCCGGCGCCGGGGGCGGGATCTTGGTGTCGGCCATGACGTCCCGCTCCTCACCGGCCGGTGGACTTCTGCAGGGCTTCCTGCAGGTCCTTCAGCGCCTGGGCGCTGCTCTTGCTCCCGGTCAGGGCGGCGTACGCCTCCCGCTGGACCGCCGCGGTGACGTCGCCGTACTGCACGACGCGCGGGCGGGGCACGGCGCGCAGGATGGACTCCTTGAGCACCGGCAGATACGGGTACTGCCCGATGAGTGCCTTGTCGTCGTACAGGGCG
The DNA here is from genome assembly GCF_042657965.1 of Streptomyces coerulescens. Lineage (NCBI taxonomy): Bacteria > Bacillati > Actinomycetota > Actinomycetes > Kitasatosporales > Streptomycetaceae > Streptomyces > Streptomyces coerulescens. Next base: position 762,845 of record NZ_JBHSKM010000008.1, on the reverse strand, counting down.
GCGTACGGCGGGGCGAGGGAGGCCTCCTTGAGGAAGGTGGCCGTGTTCTCCTCGCTGCTGAGGAACTTCATGAAGTCCAGCGCCGTGGCCTTGTTCTTCGCGTAGGTCGACAGGGCCAGGTTGTGGCCGCCGAGGCTGGAGGAGCCGGGGCCGTCCAGGCCGGGCAGCGGGGCGACGGCGTACTTGCCCTTGATGTCGCTCTTGCCGGCCAGGGAGTACACATAGGGCCAGTTGCGCAGGAAGATCAGCTTGCCGGACTGGAACGCCTGGCGGCCGTCCTCCTCCAGGTAGGTGATGCCCTCCTTGGGGATCGTCCTGTCCTTGACGGAGTCGACGAGGAAGTCCAGGCCCTTCTTCGCCGCCGCCGTGTCGACGTCCGGCTTGCCGTTCGCGTCGGTGACGACGCCGCCCGCGGAGTTCACGGCCTCGGCGAAGTTGACGGTCAGGCCCTCGTACTTCTGGAACTGCCCGGCGTAGCACGACATGCCCTCGGCCTCGGGCAGCTTCTTCACCTTGGCGCAGTCGGCCTTCAACTCGGCCCAGGTGGTCGGAGGTTGACTGACCCCGGCCTTCTTCAGCAGGTCGGTGCGGTAGTAGAGCATGCCGCCGTCGGAGCTGGCCGGGACCGCGTAGAGACCGTCGCGGTACTTGGCCGTCTCCACGACCGGCTTCAGCATCTTGTCGAGCGGGAACCGCTTCTCGGGCAGCTTGTCGATCCACTGGTGGGCGGCGAACTCCGACGTCCACACGACGTCGAGGGAGAGCACCGTATAGGCGTCGGACTTCGTCTCCGCGTTCTGGATCATCTGCTGGCGCTGCGCGTCCGCGTCCGTCGGCAGCTGGATGAAGGTGACCTTCTCCTTCGGGTGCAGCTTGTTCCAGTGGTCGAGCATCGGCTGCATCGAGCCCGTGGTGTCCTTGCCCGCCACGTAGGTGATGGGGCCGCGGCCCTCGAAGGTCCCCGGCCCGGCCTGCCCGGCGGCGCCCTCGTCGGACGAGCCGCAGGCGGTGAGGAGGAGGGCGCCGGCGGCGAGTGTGCCCACCCACTGAAACGCTCTGGTGGTTGTGCTTTTCACGGTGTCTCCTGGTCGTACGTCGTCGTACGTGGTCGTACGTGCTGGTACCGGTCGGGCTGGCCGTCTGTTCGTGCTCCAAGACCGCGTTGTCGCGGCTGTTGCTGAATGAAATATGCAGGTCAAGCCCGTTTGTGGCGGCTCGGCGGGAGTGGCTCACGGCCCGTCGTGACAACGCTTGCAAGCTAGGGGCGGTATTTGCCGGAAGTCAATGCGTTACTACGGAGTAATGCGTTGCCGAAGGTGCATTACGGTGCATGAAAGCGCTGTCAAAAACTGCCTCGGCGTCCGTGCCGTCTGTGCTACGGTCCGCTCATGCCACCAGCTCAGCGGCACCCCACGATGGCTGACGTAGCCGAACGGGCCGGGGTCTCCACATCCACCGTTTCGCGCACCCTGCGCGGCATGTCCACCGTCTCCGCCGAGGTCCGCGCGCGCGTCGAGCAGGCCGCGCGCGAGCTGAACTTCGCCGTGTCGCGGCAGGCTGCAAGCCTTGTCACGGGCCGGACCGGCAATGTGGCGGTGCTCGTGCCCACGCTCGACGCCTGGTTCATGGGAGCCGCCCTGTCCAGCCTGGCCCCGCTGCTGCGGTCGGCCGGCATGGAGTTGAACGTCTATGTCATCCCCGACATGGCGGAGCGCACGTCGTTCTTCGAACGCCTCCCGGCCCGGCGCAACGCCGACGCGCTGCTGGTGTTCTCGTTCGATCTCACCGAGGCGGAGACCGCGCGGCTGGACAGCCTCGGCATGCCCGTCATCTACGTCAGCCAGCATGTCGACGGCCGGCCCAGCGTCTACGTCGACGATGTCGCCGGCGCCCTGCACGGCACCCGGCATCTGCTCAACCTCGGCCACCGCCGGATCGCCTTCCTGGAGACCGTGGGCGCCAGTGGCTTCTCGTTCAGCTCCAACGAACGGCTGCTCGGCTACCAGCAGGCCCTCACCGAGGCGGGCATCCCCCTCGACGACGACCTGGTGGCCGGGACGACGCCCGGCGACAAACGCGGCACCGCCGAGGCGGTCGGCCGGCTGCTCAGCCTGCGCGAGCCGCCCACCGCGATCTTCGCCGAACAGGACGAGGTCGCGGTCGCGGTCATCCGGACCCTGCGCAGGTCACAGATCGCCGTCCCGGAACGGATCTCCGTCCTCGGCTTCGACGACCAGCCGCTCGCGGACTGGTTCGACCTGTCCACGGTGGCCCAGTCCGCCTCGGCCATCGGCCGCGAGGCGGGCGAACTGGCCCTACGGCTCATCGAGGACTCCCACGCGGAACACAAGCGACACGTGGTCCTGCCGACCCATATGATCCCCCGGGCCACGACGGCCCCAGCGCCTCACCCTCAGGACGAGCAGGAGCCGGGGGCGGCCGGGGGGACGGGGCGGGGGTGAGGGTGGCGCAGGACGAGGGCCCGGCCCAGACCGACAGGAAAGGGCGAGGCCCGAAGACCTCGCCCGACTCGCAAGAAACCCCAGCTCAGGGCTACACAAGGCAATACGGCTGATGTCCCGCCTCATGAAGACGATGGCTGAAGTCCTGCCACTCGTGCAGCAGTTGGGGGTGGGAGGGCGCTGATCTGGGGTTTCGCAAGGAATGTGTGTTGACCTGGTAAGACTCCTCTCGGTCGTTCTCACGGGTCAAAGCGGTTTCCCAGGCGCTCATGTGCCCTCGCGGGGTGGAGCGTTTGGCTAGCCATCACCGGTGCATGGGTCGATAGTCAGTGCTGCGGAAGCCGCCACAGATGCGTTCCTGCACGAGCTCGGTCCGCAGGAGTCTCGCGGACGAGGTGGTACAGGTTCTCGAAGTATTCCTGCCAGCGGTTCGGATCTGGCATGGCGTTCTGCGCCCTTTTCGCACGTTCCGCCTGCACCAGCGGTTGCAAGCTTTCCCAGACCGAGATCACCGAGCCACCGAGGTATCCGGAGACTGGTTCGATGTCCACCACCCCGTGGGCGACCAGAGCCCCGAGATTGTCGTAGAACCAGGCCAGTTCACGGACTAGATGCCGATCGTCCTCAGGCAGCCCAGCCAGTCCGGCTGACAGGTCACAGGCAGGCAGCCGCTCGTGCACGACCTGTCGCGCCTGCGCCAGCCGCACGCTTCGATGTTCGCGGAAGAGATCCACAAGCACCGGAAGAGTGTTGGCATGCTCGGTCAGTCGCAATTGCCGAAACGAGACGGCTCCGGTCACTCCCAGCGCTACCAGCGACACCACTAGGGCTGCGATCTCCAAGATGCCTCCGTTAGCAGTTGTTGTATCCCCGGTCCCAATCCGTGTCGCGTTGAAGCCGAGCGAAGAATCCGATGCAGCATCTGGCGAGGAAGCAGTCGTGGATGCGGTGTGGTACTGGCTGCTGGCGCCATCAATCAGCCCGGGCCGCGACGCCGTCGAGCGCGTGGGCCGGGGTGCACGGGTGAGTGTGGCTTGGGCTGCGTTGCATCCGCGGGGTCGTTCGGGAGAGACAGGGGGTCGACGGGGCCTGGTGGTTGGACATCGACTGTCTCCATGCCAGGCAGAAATGCGTGGTCGGGACCGGTGTGAGCGCGCTGGGCGCGCTCGGGTACCGGGAGGATGCGGCGGCGCGTGAGTTCAGCGATGTCGATTAGGGGCCCGGCGACGATGCGGTTGAGGAGTTCTTCCTGATGAGGTTCTAAGGAAGTGAGATGCCTCAGTACAGCGAGGATTTCGACGAGTTCCCGACTCCAATCGGGCTCCCAGCGCTCGGGGCGCTCCCGGTCGAGATCACTGCTTACTTTGCCGGCGGTGCGGTCGCTTCGGTAAGCGAGCCAGCTGTCGAGTACGTTGCGCCCGCCCGTGGTGTAGTTGCGCATGCGTGGAGTGACACCGGTGAAGATGCCGCCCTCGATGACAAGGTGCTGGCGTTCGCTGTCATAGCTGACGGCCGATGGCAGCGTGTCGGGCGTGACTTCTTGGGCGTACATGATCTCGGGGTATAGGTGCCGCCACCAGTTCGATTTGCCAGCCGGGCGGCCGTCTTCGGGGTTGATGCAGCGTGCGCCGAACGATGAAGCCCATAAGACATGCTGGCCCAGGCCGATGGCCTCGTGCCAGAGGCCACGATCGGCCGTCAGGGGGATACGCACGCCGAGCGAGTTGAGGTCGTCTGCGTAACGCTCAGTGAAGGCGGGATGGGCAGTGACGGCGGCGATATAGGCGAGCAAGTGCTCGGGGAGAACTTGCTGGAGGCCGTAGGAGTTGGCGAGGTGGGGTAACAGCCCTGGGGTGATGTTGGGGGTGCGGTCGGCGTGCATGAGCGGCAGAACGCGCCCGCCGTTTCCATTGAAGTAGTGCATGTCGGGGACGAGGGCCGTGAAGAGCAGTGCCGCGCCGGTCTGTAAGCGCTGGGTGTGCTGTTCGACTACGAAGATTTGTCCGTCGATGTCGGCCCGCCACAGCTCGGGGCGGGAGAAGTCGATGACGCGGCCGTCGGGTATGAGCCACTGGCGGTCCAGGGCTCTGCGGGCGATGCGTATCGGAGTGGGACAGGGGCCTTGCTCGACGCGCAGGAGCGTCGACGGGTGGGGATGTCCCGGGACCTGGAGGGCTTCCTTGTCCAGGGTGCGGTCGCGGGTCTCTTTGAACAGTTCCTGTTTCGTGGCGGGATCGCGTTCTTGGACAAGGCGGTTCCAGCGGCGGCGCAGGACGGCTTTGGAGGGGCTGATGACCCAGTTTCGGTTGGGTTTGATGCCCGGTTTGCACCAGGGCATTAGCTCGGTGAGGGCGGGGAAGGTGTCCCACCCGCTCTGAGAGGCGGGTGTGAAGGGGACGCGCTCAACAGGCCGGGAAGTGCGCCAGCCGGGACCGTTGATGTGCAGGTTGTGAAGTTGCTCCTCTTTGCTCTGGCGGGTGCCGTGAAGGGCCGTGTAGTGGACGGGCGCCAGTTCGTCATGCCGCTCGCCTTGTCGACGGACGAATATGGCGACGGCTAACTCCTGCTGGACTCCGGGGAAGAATCGGCTGTTGAGCGGGGGCCTCTTGGTCTCGGGTGTGAGGTCGATGACCCAGCCCTCCGTGCAGGTGCGCCGCAGGTAGGAGCGCATGCCCTGGAATCCGGCGCCGCGGATGAATCCGCCGGTGCTGACGAAGCAGACGACGCCGTGGCGGTGATCGCCGTGCTGGTCGAAGACTTTGTGCGTGGCCCAGCGCCAGAAGTAGGTGCACAAGCTCTTCAGTTTGTTTTCGTACACGCCTGCTGCACCGCGCAGCCGGAAGTCGTCCAGAGGCGGGGCACCGCGGCCCGTTGAGCCCTTCTCGATCCATCCGCCCTGGCCTTCTGCCTGTTCGCGGTGGGGAGGGTTGCCGATGACGACGGTGATGCGCTCGTTGCGCTGGATGGTGCTGGCCGCCTCGGCGTCGTCACGTAAAGGCCCCCACAAGGCGCCGTAGCGGTCGAAGAGTTCACTGGGCCGCCACGGATCGGCAAGAGTGTCGGCCAGGTGCAGGCGCATATCACGCAGCCGGACCCGGGCATTGAGGTGCCGCAGCATCTGCCCCACGCGCATCTGAGCGACGGCAAAGGCGCCCATCTGCTTTTCAAACCCGATCAGCCGGCTGGCGAGTTCTTGCACGGATTCGGCGCGGAAGCCGTCGTTGCCGCCCTCGGACTGTTTGCGTGCGACGAGGTCGATGATGCCGGTCAGGAAGGTGCCGGTTCCCATCGACGGATCGATGATGGACACGCCAGGGTCGGCGAATCCATCCGTGCAATCCAGCGTGTTGACCAGTACCTCGTCAACAAGGCGGATCATCTCCGTCACCAGCGGGGCCGGGGTGTAGTAGGTGCCGGAGTCCTTGCGTAGGTCGGCGTCGTACTCCTGCAAGAAGTGCTCGTAGAGGTGGATGTGGAATCCGGGTTCGCCGGTGAGGGAAATTCTCCAGTCGATGGCGTCAATGACGCGGACGAGCATGTCCAGGCTGTCGCGGAATTCTCCCTCGACCTGATCGGTGAGGATCTGCAAGGCGCGGCCCATGACGGAGTGCTCTGCCCCAAGGCGTCGGCCTACTTCGTGCAGGCTCATACCGACCAACGTCTTGTCGTTGCTGTCAGCGTTGTCGGAACTGGCCAGCAAGAGAGCGAAGGCGACGGACTGTGCGTAGCGGTCGGCGAAGGTCGCCCGTTTGTCCCGGTCATCTGTGGTCGGGAAGAGGTCAACCTCAAGCGTGGAGGCCAGATCGGTGAACGGGCGCTGGTGGCGTGGGAGGCTCGCTTCGGCATCGAGGCGGTCGTGAACAGCATCACGCAGAAGCGCGCACAGCGGGGCTACCTGGGCGACCACCTCACGCATCGACGTCAGTGGCTTGGGCTGCCAGCCGAAGAACGCGACGAGCATGGCCTCGAAGGCGGTCTCACTGGCGGTCGGCATCCGTAGGCGTGAGCCGGCGCTGCGCAGATCACCTTCGAAGTGGATGGTGTCGCCATACTGCCGACCGGAGCGGTACATGATCCATGTCTGACCGTTCGTGTAGATCAGGTTGGGCAGTTTCGCCATGCCTTCCCATTGCCGGCGGTCGCGCTGGTTCAGACCGCCAGGATGGATCACGCTCTTGTCGGGGCTCTTCAGCTCGACGTAGCCCACGATATTGCGCGGCAACTGTCCAATCCGCACCGCAAGGTCAGGGCGTATCCGATGCTCGGCGATGGCCACCTCAGCGTGTAGGACCGCTTGCAGCCCTAACACCCCTGCTGCGTCGACGAGAAGGGTTTCTACCGCTCGGCGGATCGCGGCTTCCCTTTGCCCGTGCACCAACGCCTGCTTACACGTCGCACCGAATTCGCTGACGATCCTCCGAAACCGGTCCTTGCGCTGCATCCTGCCCCCCAAGGCCAGCACAACCCGCATGTTTCTCAACTCACGGTAAGCGCAACATCACTCCTCGTCGAGAGTGCCGCCCAAGGTGTCGAGTCGAGTGTCCGTTCAACGGCGGCGGCATCGATGGAGGAAGCGCCCGCGAGCTGCTGGCCGACTCCGGCATCACGGTCGAGTCACTGCTGCTGATCTCCAAGCCGTACATGGAACGCCGCTCGTACGCGACCTGCCGCAAGCTGTGGCCCGAGGCGGAGATTGTCTGTGCGTCCGGGCTGCTGGAGTTGGACGACTACATCAAGTCCATCGGCGACGAGAAGCTCGTCGTCGACATGCTCGTTGGCGACCTGCAACGGGTGATCGAGTACCCGAAGCTCGGCTTCGCCGTCGAGCAGGACGTACCGGGGGATGTGTATGGCGCTTACGAGCGTCTCCTGGGCGCCGGCTTCGACAGCCGCCTCATCGGCAGCTGAGTCACCCCGCATCGGGTCACGGGCGGCGTGTGTGCCATCCACCAGCCGAACCCGTTTCCCGCGATCGTCCACGCCGACCAAAGTGCACGCCGCCGACCGGTGGATCGTCCTCGACGATGTCCAGTTCGCCCGACGCGACTACCGGCACCGGGCTCGGTCGGCGGCCCCGGACGAGCCCGTTCGGCCGCAGTGGCTCACGCTCCCGACTCATCTTCTCCACTGGTCGCCCGACGCTGATCGGCCAGGCGCGACTTGCCGACCCGGTCGCTCCCGTCGCACTGTCAGTCTGTTGATTCGGCTGGGCGAGGTACTGGGCAGCAGTTCGATCCCGACCCTAGAAGGCCACTCGGAGCGACTCGCCGACCTCGCTGCGGCCACCAGCGGCACCCACTACTTCTGCGGCACGGGCGGCCGGTACCTCGACACCCGGACGATGCGCAGCGCGAGCCTGACGCCCCTCCCGGCACACGACAAAGGCGGGGTCCGAAAACCCCGCCCGGAACCGGTGAAACCCCAGGTCAGGGCCAGACAAGGCAATACGGCTGATGCCCCGCCTCATGCAAGCGATGGCTGAAGTCCTGCCACTCGTGCAGCAGTTGGTACACATTGAACGCGTCCCGCGGGCCACCCCGGTCCGGCACCGTCGACCAGATGAACGCGGCCGCGCCGACCGCTTCCTCTCCTATGCCCCGCAGCGGGTCGACCACCGTCATCGGCAGCTTGACGACCGCGTAGTCGGGGTGCAGGACGACAAGCTCCAGTGGCGGCACCTTGTGCAGGGGCACGCCTTCGATGCCCGTCAGCACCATCGCCGCCATGGTCTCCGGCTTGATCTTGGTGAACATGCCGTTCATGCCGAGCTCGTCGCCGCCCAGCTCCTCGGGTCGCATCGAGATGGGGACGCGGGCAGCGGTGGCGCCGTCCGGCGCGCCGAAGTACTTGTACGTCACCCCCACCCGACCACCATTCCTGCTCCCCGCCCGAAGACGGTCGACCTGGCCGTCGATCCGCCGGTCGAACGGCTCGTGCTCACTCGGTACACCCGGTACACCCGTTGCGTCTGGCATACCTGGTACAACGTGTCCCTGGCGTGCTTCGTTCGAATCCTCCGCGTCGCGCCGGTGCCTGCCCCGCCGGGCACGTCGAGGACCCAGGTCATCAGTCCCCTCGCCCAGTCCGCCACCGCGATGCATATCTCCACCCGACTGCTTTTCTAGGACGCGCAGGCCCCGCCGCGCAACCCGATCATCGTGTCAGTGACCTCCCCCACGGCCGCCCGCCGAAACGTGCGCTGAAACACCTGTCCGCGGGATCTTTTCAGTCCCCGATCACCACGCCCCGCATGAGCTGTGTGTATCACGACCAGTCTCGCAGATTCCCGGAGAGGTGACGGCGGGTGAAGGGAGGGACGTCAGGGGAAGGAGAGGGCGGGGCGAGCGGTCCCCGCGTCGGTAGCGCCCCGCTGGCGTCGCCGCCCGCTGGCCTACCCTGATGAGGTCACTGGCAACCGGAGTCCGAGATCATCGGAGTAGGTCAGAGAAGGTCGGAGTAGTCGCAGGCCATGAGCGAAGCGCCCTCTTCAGGAACGCCCTATCCATACGATGCGCCTGCCTCGCAGGCTCTGTTCGACCGTGCGGCCGCCGTCACGCCGGGCGGCGTGAACTCCCCGGTGCGTGCCTTCCGCGCCGTGGGCGGTACGCCCCGGTTCATGGTGTCCGGCACCGGTCCGTACCTGACCGACGCCGACGGGCGTGAGTACGTCGACCTCGTCTGCTCCTGGGGACCCATGATCCTCGGGCACTCCCACCCGGACGTGATCGCCGCCGTCCGGGACGCCGTCTCCCGCGGCACATCCTTCGGCACGCCCGGGGAGGGCGAAGTCGCGCTCGCCGAGGAGATCGTCGACCGGATCGAGCCCGTCGATCAGGTGCGGCTGGTCTCCAGCGGCACCGAGGCCACCATGTCCGCCATCCGGCTCGCCCGCGGGTTCACCCGGCGCACCAAGGTGATCAAGTTCGCCGGGTGCTACCACGGGCACGTCGACTCGCTGCTGGCCGCGGCCGGGTCCGGCGTCGCCACCTTCGCACTGCCCGACACGCCCGGCGTCACCGGCGCCCAGGCCGGCGACACCATCGTGCTGCCGTACAACGACCTGGAGTCGGTGCACGAGGCCTTCCACCGTCACCCCGGCGAGATCGCCTGCGTCATCACCGAGGCCTCGCCCGGCAACATGGGCGTCGTCCCGCCGCAGCCGGGCTTCAACGAGGGGCTGCGGGACGCCTGCCACAAGAACGGCGCCCTGTACATCTCCGACGAGGTCATGACCGGCTTCCGCACCAGCCGCGCCGGCTGGTACGGCGTCGACGGGGTCAGGCCCGACCTGATGACGTTCGGCAAGGTGATGGGCGGCGGCTTCCCGGCCGCGGCCTTCGGCGGCCGGGAAGATGTCATGGCCCACCTCGCGCCCGCCGGGCCCGTGTACCAGGCCGGCACTCTGTCCGGGAACCCGATCGCCACCGCCGCGGGCCTGGCCCAGCTGCGGCTGCTCGACCAGGCCGCCTACGACAAGGTCGACGCGGTGTCGCAGACCGTCCAGGGCCTCGTCGCCGAGGCCCTCACCAAGGAAGGCGTCGCCCACCGGCTCCAGAACGCCTCCAACATGTTCTCGGTGTTCTTCACCGACCGCGAGGTCCGCACCTACGAGGACGCCAAGCGGCAGGAGTCCTTCCGCTTCACCGCCTTCTTCCACTCGATGCTGGCGCAGGGCGTCTATCTGCCCCCCTCGTCCTTCGAGTCCTGGTTCGTGTCCACGGCACACGACGAGCAGGCGGTCCAGCGCATCGCCGACGCCCTCCCGGCGGCGGCCCGAGCGGCGGCGGAGGCCACGGCGGAATGAGCAACGACATCAACAAGAGCGACATCAGCAAGAGCGAGAGCGACGTCACCGTCGTCCACCTCATGCGGCACGGCGAGGTCGCCAACCCGGACGGGATCCTCTACGGCCGTCTCGCCGGCTACCACCTCTCCGAGCTCGGGCGGCAGATGGCCGACCGGGTCGCCGAGCACCTCGCGCCCCGGGACGTCACCCATGTGTGCGCCTCCCCGCTGGAGCGGGCGCAGGAGACCGCGACGCCGATCGCCAAGGCGCACGGACTCGACCTCGCCACCGACGAGCGGCTCATCGAGGCCGGCAACGTCTTCCAGGGCAAGACCTTCGGCGTCGGCGACGGCGCGCTGAAGAAGCCGGCGAACTGGAAGCACCTGGTCAACCCGTTCCGGCCGTCCTGGGGTGAGCCGTACGTCGACCAGGTCGTGCGCATGTTGGGCGCGCTGGACGCCGCCAAGGACGCCGCTCGTGGGCACGAGGCCGTGCTGGTCAGCCATCAGCTGCCGATCTGGATCGTGCGCAGCTATGTCGAGCGGCGCCGGCTGTGGCACGACCCGCGCAAGCGGCAGTGCACCCTCGCGTCCCTGACGACCTTCACGTACCAGGGCGACAAGATCGTGTCCGTCGGCTACACCGAGCCCGCCCTCGATCTCGTGCCCGCCCATCTCCGTGCCGGCGCCCAGCCGGTGAAGGGGAAGAGCAAGGCTTTCGGCGCGTAGCCGCTCCGCTGGGAGCGCCGTGATGCGTCTGCGGCTCGGCGGGGGCTGGTCGCGCAGTTCCCCGCGCCCCTTTGGGGTGCTTGATGCACGCCTGTGACATTTGTTGCCGTTTCTCCGTGATCCGGAGGAACCTCCCCGTTCGTCGTGCCCTCTGACTGGGTGACCACCAGAGCAAGCACGACGGACGGGGCAGCAATGCGCAACTTCAGCCGAAGGGGAGCCATCGGACTCGGTGCCGGAGCGGCCGCCGGCCTCTCGCTCGCGGGGTGCGGCACCCTCACCTCGTCAGACGGTTCGAACGGGTCATCGGGTTCCGGGGACGGCTCGGCAAACAAGCCGGGCACCCAGACCGACCGCGCCCGCCCCATAGGCGACGGCTCCACCTCCTTCACCGGCAAGCAGCCCCATCAGCCGGCCAAGCCGGAGCCGTTGGAGCCGGGCCAGGAGCCGCCTCAGTTCGTCATCTTCTCCTGGGACGGTGCCGGCGAGGTCGGTAACGGTCTCTTCCCGCGCTTCCTCGACCTCGCCAAGGAGCACGAGGCGCACATGACCTTCTTCCTCTCGGGGCTGTATCTGCTGCCCGAGAGCAAGAAGCGGCTCTACGACCCGCCGAACAACCCGCGCGGCGCCTCCGACATCGGCTACCTCACCGACGACCACATCAAGCAGACGCTCAAGGGCGTCCGTCGCGCCTGGCTCGAAGGTCATGAGATAGGCACCCACTTCAACGGCCACTTCTGCGGCGGCACCGGCACCGTCGGCAACTGGACCCCGAAGCAGTGGCGCAGCGAGATCGACCAGGCCAAGTCCTTCGTCAAGGAGTGGCGGACGAACTCGGGGTGGACCGATCTGCCCTCGCTGCCCTTCGACTACGACAAGGAGCTCGTCGGCGGCCGCACGCCCTGCCTGCTCGGCCAGGACAACCTGCTGCCCACCGCCAAGGAGCTGGGCTGGCGCTACGACGCCTCCTCGCCCGGCGGCCGTCAGGTGTGGCCGGACAAGAAGCAGGGGCTGTGGGATCTGCCGTTGCAGCAGATACCTTTCCCCGGGCGTTCGTTCGAGGTCCTCTCCATGGACTACAACATGCTCGCCAACCAGTCGGTCAACTCCACGAACGCCCCCAGCCACAACTACCCGGCCTGGCGCGAGCAGTCGGCACAGGCGTACATCCAGGGCTTCAAGCGGGCATACGAGACAAACCGCGCACCCTTCTTCATAGGCAACCACTTCGAGCAGTGGAACGGCGGCATCTACATGGACGCCGTTGAGGAGGCCCTCAAGCACATCGCGCGGGAGAGGGAGAAGGGCGGCGACATCCGACTCGTCTCCTTCCGGCAGTTCGTGGACTGGATGGATGTACAGAAGCCGGACATTCTCGACAAGTTGCGTACTCTGGAAGTCGGCCAGGAGCCCGCGGGGGGCTGGAGCTCCTTTATGAAGACCGGCTCGACGGGCTCCTCCTCGACCTCCCCGACCGGCACCCAAAACGCTGCCTGAAATGCGGTTTTGCGCCCGGGAGGGGGGTGTGCAAGATCCCCGGAACGGGCATGCGAAACTTTTCACATGAGTGCCGCCAGCCGCTCCCGTAGCCGTATCGCCCTGCTCGCCACCACCGGCGCCGCCGCAGCCGCGCTGGTCCTGTCCGCGTGCACTTCGGGCGGTACGTCCGGTGGCGGCGGCGACACCAACTTCGTCACCGGCAACAACGGCGTCGACACCGTCGCCCAGGGCAAGCGCACCGCGGCGCCGGCGCTCTCCGGCGAGACCCTCGACGGCGAGCAGCTCGACACCGCCGACTACAAGGGCAAGATCCTCGTCATCAACGTCTGGGGATCGTGGTGCCCGCCCTGCCGCGCCGAGGCGAAGAACTTCCAGACCGTCTACGAGGACGTCAAGGGCCAGGGTGTCGAGTTCGTCGGCATCAACACCCGGGACACCAGCACCACCCCGGCGAAGGCCTTCGAGAAGGAGTTCGGGGTCACCTACCCGAGCCTGTACGACCCCACGGGCAAGCAGATGCTCCGCTTCGAGAAGGGCACGCTCAACCCGCAGGCGATCCCCTCCACGCTCGTCATCGACCGGGACGGAAAGATCGCCGCGCGGGCGCTGACGCCCCTCGGCGAGGACACCCTGCGCAGCATGATCAAGCCCGTCCTCGCGGAGAAGTGACGTGAGCGCGCTGTCCACGCTCGCCGAGGCCGCGGGCCCCAACCAGACGGTGATGAGCGGCGCTCTGCTGCTCGCCCTGCCCATCGCCCTGCTCGGCGGCCTCGTCTCCTTCTTCTCCCCCTGCGTCCTGCCGCTGGTCCCCGGCTATCTCTCCTACGTCACCGGGGTCACCGGTACGGATCTGGCCGAGGCCCGGCGCGGACGGATGGTCGCGGGCGCCTCCCTGTTCGTGCTCGGCTTCACCGCGGTGTTCGTCTCCAGCGGAGCGCTCTTCGGCTACTTCGGTGACTCGCTGCAGGACCACAAGGAGGTCCTGTCCAAGGTGCTGGGCGTGCTCATGATCCTCATGGGCGTCTTCTTCATGGGCCTGATGCCCTGGATGACCCAGCGCGAGTTCCGCTTCCACAAGCGGCCCGTGACCGGGCTGATCGGCGCGCCCTTCCTCGGCGCGCTGTTCGGCATCGGCTGGACGCCCTGCCTCGGCCCGACACTGACCTCGGTGATCGCGCTGTCCTACAACGAGGCGAGCGCGGGCCGCGGCGCCCTACTCACCGTCGCCTACTGCCTGGGCCTCGGCGTCCCCTTCGTGCTCGCTGCCGTAGCCTTCCGCAAGGCGCTCGGCGCCTTCGCCTGGGTCAAGCGCCACTACGTCTGGGTGATGCGCATCGGCGGCACCATGATGATCGTGACCGGTGTGCTGCTGCTGACCGGCGCCTGGGACCGCATCGTGCAGGAGATGCAGGTCTGGTCCAACGGCTTCACTGTGGGGATCTGATCGATGAGCAACACGACCGACAAGGCCGCCCCGGCCACCGGTGAGGAGGACCTGGGCGCCGCCGGCTCCCAGCTCTCCACCGCCCCCACCGAGGACGCGCCCAACCTGCCGTCCCTCGGCGTCATCGGCTGGGCCCGCTGGTTCTGGCGGCAGCTCACCTCGATGCGGGTCGCGCTGCTGCTGCTCCTGCTGCTGTCGCTCGGCGCGATCCCCGGCTCGCTCATCCCGCAGACCGGCATCGACGAGACGAAGGTCGCCGCGTTCCGCAAGACGCACGAGACGCTCGCGCCGATCTACGACAAGCTCGGCCTCTTCAACGTCTACAGCTCGGTGTGGTTCTCCGCGATCTACATCCTGCTGTTCGTCTCCCTCATCGGCTGCATCGTCCCGCGCACCTGGCAGTTCGTCGGTCAGCTGCGCGGCCGTCCGCCGGGCGCCCCCAAGCGGCTGACCAGGCTGCCCGCCTACACCACCTGGCGCACCGGGGCCGAGCCCGAGCAGGTCCGCGAGGCCGCGCTCGCCCTGCTGAAGAAGCGCCGCTTCCGCACCCACCTCACCGGTGACGCCGTCGCCGCCGAGAAGGGCTATCTGCGCGAGGTCGGCAACCTCGCCTTCCATATCGCGCTGATCGTGATGCTGATCGCCTTCGCCTGGGGCCAGCTGTTCAAGTCCGAGGGCAACAAGCTGATCGTCGAGGGCGACGGGTTCTCCAACACCCTCACCCAGTACGACGACTTCAAGTCCGGCAGCCTCTTCACCCAGGACGACCTGGACCCGTTCAGCTTCAACCTGAAGAACTTCACCGGCACCTACGAGGCGTCCGGCCCCAACAAGGGCACCCCGCGGATCTACAAGGCGGACCTCACCTACAGCGCGGGTGCCGACGGCAAGGATCAGAAGACCACCGTCGAGGTCAACGAGCCGCTGGAGATCGGCGACTCGAAGGTCTATCTCGTCAGCCACGGCTACGCCCCCGTCATCACGATCCGCGACGGCAAGGGCAACGAGGTCTTCCATGACGCCGTGCCCCTCCTTCCTCTCGACGGCAATGTCACCTCCACCGGTGCGATCAAGGTCATGGACGGCTACCGCAACGCCAAGGGCGAGCGGGAGCAGCTCGGCTTCCAGGCCTTCTTCCTGCCCACCTACGTCAAGGGCAACGAGCTGGCCTCGCAGTTCCCCGCGCTGCTGAACCCGGTCATCAACCTGGAGGCCTACCACGGCGACCTCGGGGTCGACGCGGGCATCCCGCAGAGCGTGTACCAGCTCAACAAGAAGAACCTGAAGGGCTTCAAGGACGCCAAGGGCGCCCAGGTCCGGGAGAACCTCAAGCCCGGCGAGTCCATGAAGCTCCCCAACGGCGCCGGCACGGTCACCTTCGAGAAGGAGATCAAGGAGTGGGCCGGGTTCCAGGTCGCCCGCCAGCCCGGCAGCGGCTGGGCCCTCGCCGGTTCCCTCGCCGCGATCTTCGGTCTCGCCGCCTCCCTGTTCATCCAGCGCCGCCGCGTGTGGGTGCGGGCGGTCACGGGCGACGACGGTGTGACGGTCGTCGAGATGGCCGGCCTCGGCCGCAGCGAGTCCGCCAAGGTGCCCGAGGAGCTCGGCGACCTCGCCGGGATCCTGTACGAGCAGGCGCCGGGGGCACCCGACCCCGACGACGACCCCGCAGATTCCGAAGCTTCCCCCGACCCCCAAGTCGCACCCGCCGAAGGGGCTGAGACCAAGTGACTCTCGCCGCCGCGACCGAGCTGGCCGCCGCCACCAACGAAAACCTCGCGAACATCAGCAACACGCTGATCTACTCGTCGATGGCCGTCTACACCCTGGCCTTCTTCGCGTACATCGCCGAATGGCTCCTCGGCAGCCGCAGCAAGGTCGGCCGCACCGCCGCCGCGCTCACCCCGGCGAAGGCCACGAAGGCGTCGAAGACCGCAGCGCCCGCCGTCACCGTGACCAAGGGCGGCTCCACCGCCGTACTGGAACGGCCGAAGGTCGTCGTGCGGGCCACGGCCGGGCAGCGGGACGTGCCGGACGGGCCCGGTGCGCACGGCGGTGACGAGCAGGGCGACCTCTACGGGCGTATCGCCATCTCCCTCACCGTCCTCGCGTTCCTCATCGAGTTCGGCGGTGTGCTCACTCGGGCCCTGTCGGTCGAGCGGGCGCCGTGGGGCAACATGTACGAGTTCAACATCACCTTCTCCACGGTCGCCGTCGGCGTGTACCTCGGGCTGCTCGCGCTGAAGAAGAACGTGCGCTGGCTCGGGCTGTTCCTGGTCACCACGGTCCTCCTCGATCTCGGCCTCGCCGTCACTGTCTTGTACACCGCCAGCGACCAGTTGGTTCCCGCCCTTCACTCGTACTGGCTGTACATCCACGTCTCCACCGCGATCTTCTGCGGCGCGGTGTTCTACGTCGGCGCCGTCTCGACGCTGCTGTACCTCTTCAAGGACAGCTACGAGAACAAGCTGGCGAACGGCGGCACGCCCGGCCGCTTCGCGAACTCCGTCCTGGACCGGCTGCCCGCCTCGGCGTCCCTGGACAAGTTCTCCTACCGCGTCAACGCCGCCGTCTTCCCGCTGTGGACGTTCACGATCATCGCGGGCGCCATCTGGGCGGGCGACGCCTGGGGCCGCTACTGGGGCTGGGACCCCAAGGAGACCTGGTCCTTCATCACCTGGGTCGCCTACGCCTGCTACCTGCACGCCCGCGCCACGGCCGGCTGGAAGGGCCGCAAGGCCGCCTACCTGGCCCTCATCGCCTTCGGCTGCTGGCTGTTCAACTACTACGGCGTCAACATCTTCGTCTCCGGCAAGCACTCGTACGCGGGCGTGTAAGTCCCGTGCCGCGAAGGCCGGTTCCTATGACTCAGGTCACAGGAACCGGCCTTTGTCGTGCGGACAGGTAGAGGGGCGTGGATACGAATCTGCGGAAACGCATCCGCGCGGGGGACCACGGCGCTTTCGGTGAGCTCTTCGACGCGTACGCACGCTCCGTCTACAACCATGCCTTCCGGCTCACGGGACAGTGGCCGGTGGCCGAGGACGTCGTCTCGCTGACCTTCCTGGAGGCCTGGCGGCTGCGTGAGCGGCTGGACGAGGACGGCGGTTCACCGCGCCCGTGGCTGCTCGGCATCGCCACCAACGTCACGCGGAACCTGCGCCGGGCCACCCGAAGACACGCAGCCGCCGTCGCCCGTCTGCCCCGCGACGAGACCGTACGGGACTTCGCCGACGAGGTCGCCGGCCGCGTCGACGACGCCGCGCAGCTGGCCCTCGTACGCACCGCGCTGGCCCGGCTGCGGCGCCCCGAGCGGGAGGTCCTGGCGCTGTGCGTCTGGTCGGGCCTCGACTACCGGGCCGCCGCGGACGCGCTCGGGGTGCCCGTCGGGACCGTACGATCACGGCTCTCCCGCGCCCGGACAAAGCTCGCGAAACATCTGGAACCACCGCAGGGGGGCGGACAGATGAGAGGTGACCGCACCACCGCGGTCAGGCCCCTCAGGGAGGGAAACCGATGAACCAGCTTCCCGAACACGACCTTCCGCCGGGCCGTCACCGACTCCTCAAGGAGCATCTGATGACAGAGATCCGGCGTGAGGACCGGCCCGCGACCCCGCGCGCCCGATGGCTGCGCCCCGCGCTCGCCGCTGCCGCCGTCGCCACCGCCGTGGCCGTCACCTTCGTCGTGCTGCCGTCGTCCGGGGGCGGCGCGAGCGCGCAGCGGCCGCCCGGCACCGCGACCGCGGCGCTGCTGGAGGACATCGCCCTGGCGGCCGAGGACGCCGGCGGCGGATACGGCGAGATCCGTGACGACCAGTTCGTCTACATCGACAGCAAGGTCTCCTACGCCTCCTTCGAGGAGGGGAAGAAGACCGAGATCCAGCCCCTGCACCGCTCCGAGCAGTGGACGTCCGTCGACGGCACCCGCGAGGGCCTGATCCGGGAGGAGGGACGCGGCCGGTGGACCACGGAGGCGGAGCCCGCCCCGGGCAAGCCGGGCTACGACGTCTCGACCAATTACCGGCACCTGTCGACCCTGCCCACCGACCCGGACGAGATGTACGAGTGGCTGCGCGAGGTGGGTCCCGAGAACAGCGGCCAGGTGACCGACCAGGCCATGTTCGTGCTGGTCGGCGATCTGATCCGGGACGCGATCGTGCCGCCTGAGCAGGCCGCTGCCCTCTATCGCGCGGTCGCGCGGATCCCCGGTGTGAAGGTCGTGCAGGACGTCGTGGACGCCGCCGGAAGGCAGGGCGTCGCGATCACCCGGGACGACCCCGACAACCCGACCCGGGACGAGTGGATCTTCGACGCGAAGACCCATGAGTTCCTCGGTGAGCGCTCCGTGGCCACCGAGGACTTCTCGGACATCAAGCGGGGCCAGGTCATCGGAAACACGGCGATCCTGGACAGGGCCGTGGTCGATCGCGCAGCTCAGCGCCCGTAAGGGGTGCACTTCGTCCCTGGCGGGGTCAGGCTGGTGTCATGACCGGTTCCATAGAGCAGGGCATCAGCCAGACCCACGGGAACACCCACATCCTGCACTTCCTGGTGCGGCTTCCCCGGCCCATGGACGCGGTCTGGCCGTGCCTCGCCACCCCGGAGGGGCTCACGTCCTGGTGCACGCCGGTCGACACCCTCGAACCGCGCCTCGGGGGCGAGGCCGACCTGCGTGACTTCGGCCGCGGGCAGATCACCGCCTGGGACGTGGACCGGGTCGCCGAGTACACGGTGGAGGGCGGCCGGATCCGGTTCCATCTGGAACGGGACGGCGAGACGGGCGCCGCGCTCCGCTTCACCCACGAGTTCCAGGGCGAGGCGGAGACGGAGCAGCGCTGGCGGGCCCGCTTCGAGCGGCTGATCGAGGTGCTGGAGGACGGCTCCTGACGGGCCTGCCCGCTTACGGGACGGTCGAGGCGATGACGTCCCGCAGCCGCTCCACGTACAACCGCATGTTCTTCTGCGCCACGTCGGTGTCCGGGTAACGGCCGGCGAACCACAGGCCCTCGTGCAGCCGGGTGACCCAGGCGCACACCTGGTCGCCGTACGACACCCTGATCAGCCCGTACGCCTTCTGCTCGGTCCACTGCCCGGATCCGGCGATGCCGCGGGTGTCGACGTAGGAGACGATCGAGTACAGGTCGGGCGAGGTGGGGCGGAAGTCCGTGCCCAGCAGGTGGAGCACCCGGGCGAGCGGCATACGGGCCAGATGCCGGGCGGCGTGCAGCGCGTCGCGCACCGTCCGCAGGGCACTGGGCAGGTCGTACGCCCGCTCCACGGGGATCTCGATGGGCGCGCCGCCGACGTACCAGCCCACGGAGTCGGTCCAGCGGGACTTCACCCGGGTGTGGAACGGCACCACGGTGCGGTAGACGGTCTGTCCGCCGAGGTCGTGGGCGATGAGGGCGGTGGCGGCGAGGATGCCGACCGAACTGCCGCCGTGGGGACGGCAGTACGTCTCGAAGGCAGCGGCGGTGTCCGGGTCGGTGAGTTCCTCGCGCAGCAGCTTCTGGGTGGGCAGCCCGGCCCCGGGGGCGAGGTCGTCGAGGCCGAGGTCGAC
Organism: Streptomyces coerulescens; assembly: GCF_042657965.1. Lineage (NCBI taxonomy): Bacteria > Bacillati > Actinomycetota > Actinomycetes > Kitasatosporales > Streptomycetaceae > Streptomyces > Streptomyces coerulescens. Next base: position 743,366 of record NZ_JBHSKM010000008.1, on the reverse strand, counting down.
GGGGAAGTTGGGCAGCCGGCCGTCGCAGCGGCGGATGAACTCCCGCCAGCGGGCCACGATCTCGTGCCGGTCGTCGATCCGGTCGGCGTCCGTGCGCTCGATCTCGCAGAAGTCGACGTAGCTGCCGGCGTGCGTCGGCTCCGGGGACTCGCCCGCGAGCCGCGCCGCGTACAGCTCGTGGATCTCGGCGGGGATGCGGTGGATGGAGTGGGCGTCGACGTTGCTGTGGTCGAAGGCCAGGTACACGCTGGTGGAGTCGTCCCGGAGGACGGCCGTGTAGATGAGGTTGGGCCAGCGCAGCGCGTCCGCTGTGGCGTCGAAGCGGTCCTGGAGGTGGCGGATCAGGTCGTCCGGGTCGGGGAAGTCGCCGACCACCGTGCGGTGCAGGGACACGGCGTCGGCGCCGAGCGTGAACCGGCGCATCCCGTCGCCGGACGCGCCGGACCAGCGGAAGCCGCTGCGCAGTGTCTCGTGCCTGAGCGTCCAGTCGCGCAGAGCCTCACCCAGTGCGTCGAGGTCGGCCCGGCCCGGGATGTCGAAGGCCGTACCGAGCCAGGTGGGCACGAACAGGCCGCCGTCCCGCACCGACCGGGCGGTCCTGATGTGCGACTCCTGGATGTACGCCGGGGGCCGTGCGTCCTCCGGCAGGTCTGCCGCCGCCGCGACGCTCGCCGGACTGAACGTCCATTCGACGAGCCGTCCGGGCCGGACCTCGCAGCGCTGGATGTCAGTCATTCGCACAGGCGGCTCCATTCGCGGCGGGGGACACACCCGAAAGGGTGGTATCCCGCCCAACGAGGCAACCCTTGCTCGGAAACGGTCCGGCGATCAGTCGGGCAGGCCGGCTGATCATCGGGCTGATCAGCCGGATCGGTCGACGGTGATCGAGTCCAGCTGCTGTCGCAGATACACATGCGAGTCGACCGGCGGGTGGGTCACCCGGCCCACCGGAGCGGGCACGGACTCCACGGTCGTGCCGGGCGTGCACTCCCCGAAGTACACGAGCGACATCAGCTCCTCGGCCGGCGCGTCCGCGGGCGGCGGCAGCACCCGGTGCCGCCCCGAACGCCACCGGTCACCGGTCCAACGGGCCATCAGATCGCCGATGTTGATGGTGAACGCCTCCGGGTCGTAGGGCGCGTCCTCCCAGCCGCCGTCGTCCGTGTAGACCTGCAGACCGCCCTTGCCGGCCTGCCGGTCGAGGATCGTCACCGTGCCGAAGTCGGTGTGCGGTCCGATGCGGAACTGACCCGGCTCCGGCTCCCCGAGGACCTCCCTGCCCGGGTACCAGTTGATGTTGAAGCCGTACGTCGGGTGGTCCATGTGCCGGGTGAAGAAGTCGGGTTCGAGGCCGAGGGCCTCGCCGAGCAGGGCGAGCAGCCGGTTCTCCAGTTCGCCCATCCGTGCGAGGTACTCCTCGACCAGTGGCCGCAGTTCGGGCACCTCGCCGGGCCAGACGTTCGGCGCGTACCACTCGGCGTTGACGACCGGGTCCTCGAAGGGTTCGTGTGTCGCGAAGCTCAGCGACTCCTTCAGGTCCGGCGGGGTCTCGGTGCCCTCCGCGTAGCCGTTGGCCTCCGCGCCCGGCCCGAGCCAGCCGCGTCCGCCGACCTTCACCTCGTACGCCTGCTTGGCCTCGGCGGGAAGCGTGAAGAAGGAGCGCGCGGCGGTGCGGATCCGGGCGCGCAGGTCCGGGTCCACGCCGTGCCCGGTGACCAGGAGGAACCCGGCGGTCCGCAGGGCCTCGTCGACGGTACGGGCGATGGTTCCGCGGGCCTCGGCGTCGCCGGTCAGCCAGGGCCGCAGGTCGACGGTGGGGATGCGGGGGGTGCCGGGGTTACGGCGTGGGTCACTCACCGATGTCCTCGTTCCACAGGTCGGGATGGTGCTGGATGAAGGCGCGCATCATGTCGATGCACTCGGGGTCGTCGAGCAGCACGATCTCCACACCATGCCCGGCCAGCCAGTCCTGCCCGCCCCGGAACGTGACCGCCTCGCCGATCACCACCCGGGAGATGCCGAACTGCCGGACCAGACCCGAGCAGTACCAGCAGGGGGAGAGGGTGGTCACCATGGTCGTGCCGCGGTACGACCGCTGCCGCCCCGCGGCCCGGAACGCGGCCGTCTCCGCGTGCATGGAGGGGTCGCCGTCCTGCACCCTGCGGTTGTGGCCCCGCCCCAGCAGCGTCCCGTCGGCCCCGTACAGCGCGGCACCGATGGGGATGCCGCCCTCGCCGAGCCCGGTGCGGGCCTCCGCGAGCGCGGTGCCGAGCCACTCGCGTGCCTCCGACTGATCCATGCCCTCACTCTCCAGGCACGGCCCCGCGCAGGCAACGGCGGGAAGGGGCGAGCGGGATCGGCGGCGAAGCGTGCCCCGGCTCTCGCCGTTGGAGGGGGCGAGGTGGGTCACTCTGGGCGGGTGCGCGGGTGCGCGGGTGCGAGGGTGCGAGGTGGGTCACCCTGCGTGGAGTGCGCGGGGGCGAGGTGGGTCACCCTGCGTGGAGTGCGCGGGGGCGAGGTGGGTCACCCTGCGTGGAGTGCGCGGGGGCGAGGCAGGTCACCCTGCGCGGGGTGCGCGGGGTGCGCGGGGGCGAGGGGTGTGCGGGTGCGAGGGGTGTGCGGGTGTGCGGGGGGCCGCGGCGCCGGGTGTGCGGAGGTCTGCGGGGGTGCGCGGGTACGCGGGGTGTCGTCCTCGGCGGGCGGCCGCCGTGCCCGCGCGGCGGACCCCTCGCCGCTGACGGCGAGGGAGGCACGGTGACCGCTCGCCTTGCTCGCCAGGGCCTCCGCGCGGCCGCGTCCTGGTTCCGGCTGCAGCGCGGGTTGCGAGGACGTCGCGAGGCCGTCGCGAGCTCGAGGACGGCGCGAGGGAAGCGTCGATGCTCGTGCCCTGAGCGAGTCCGGAACGTGCGTGCCGATGCGGGCCACAACAGGCCGCGCGGGCCACCGAAAAGAGGTCGCGGCCCTCCGCGCCGCCCCGCCCCGGTAATTCGGTGGCGGTGCGACGGCCGGCCCGTGTTGTGTGGCCGGGCCCGGTGATCACCAGGAACGCCGGGGGTGGGGAGGGTCGATGGTGTGGTGGGAGCGGGCTTGGCGGATCGCCGAGCTGCGGCAGCGGGGGGATGTGCTGGCGGCGTTCGTGGCCGCGTGCGGCGGTGCGGAACGGGCGTGGCAGGCACGGGAGTTGGCGGCGGAGGTGTGCGGGCTCGCGTACGCCGGGGGCGACCTCGATGCGGCCGAGGACGCCGTGCGGACGCTTCAGGCGTGGGCGGACGACCTCGCGGACCACCCGTACCGTCCCGGCGAGCCCCGACCGGACGCGGCGGACCGGCTGACGCGCGACCACTTCAAGGACGTGCTGCGCGAGACGCTGACGACCCCGGCCCGCGACTGGATGTCGGGCACCCGGCTCTCCCTGGACGTCCACTACCAGGCCCTGTGCCGGGCGCGTGGCCTGGACCCGCGGATCCGCGAGGACGCCCGCTACCTCTACGGACGCGGCACGATGGCCCTCGACCTCGGCCATCGCGCGGCTGCGCAACGCGAGGCGGCGCGGCTTCGGCAGCTGAGGGAGACCTGCGTCAAGTGGTGACGTCGGACTCCGCGCGTCAAGTGGTGACGTCGGACTCCGCGGCCGGGGCCGGTCAGGGCTCGTCGCGCTTGTTCTTGTCGTCGTCCTCGTCCGGCGACTTGTCGTCGTCGCCCAGGGACTTCAGGAACTCGGGGTTGTCGTCGGGCGCGACCCACTGGCGGCGTCCGCCGCGGTCCCGGACGCCGGACCAGCCCTCCGCGGCCGGGCTGCGCTTCTTGCCCGCGATCAGCCAGGAGATCGAGCCGACCAGCGGGAACACCAGCACGAGGATCGCCCACAGCGGCTTGGGCATATGGCGGATGTCGTCCTCCTTCGTGCTGATGCAGTCGATGAACGCGTACACGCTCAGCGCCAGTGGCACGAGGAACATCAGCACCCGGAGCATGGGCCCTCTCAGCGAAACGGTCGGCGGACCGGGGGCACGGCCCCCGGGGTAAGGGCCAGGGTAGCCGCTCGGGGATACTTGACCCCATGGCTTACGACGATCTTCGTTCCCTGCTCAGGGCGCTGGAACGCGAGGGCGACCTCAAGCGTGTCAAGGCTGAGGTCGATCCGTATCTGGAGGTCGGGGAGATCGTCGACCGGGTGCAGAAGTCCGGCGGTCCCGCGCTGCTCTTCGAGAACGTGAAGGGGTCGTCCATGCCCCTCGCGATGAACGTCTTCGGGACCGACCGACGGCTGCTGAAGGCTCTGGGCCTCAAGTCGTACGGTGACATCTCCGACAAGATCGGCGGGCTGCTGAAGCCCGAGCTGCCGCACGGGTTCGTCGGGGTGCGGGAGGCTTTCGGCAAGCTCGGCGCGATGACGCATGTGCCGCCGAAGAAGGTGAAGTCCGACAGCGCGCCGGTGCAGGAGGTCGTGCTGCACGGCGACGAGGTCGACCTGGACCGGCTGCCGGCCCTGTTCACCTGGCCCAAGGACGGCGGGTCCTTTTTCAACTTGGGGCTCACCCACACCAAGGACCCGGAGAGCGGCGTGCGCAATCTGGGCCTGTACCGGCTCCAGCGCCACGACAAGCGCACGATCGGCATGCACTGGCAGATCCACAAGGACAGCCGCAACCACTACCAGGTGGCGGCGCGCAGGGGCGAGCGGCTGCCGGTCGCCATCGCCTTCGGCTGCCCGCCCGCCGTGACGTACGCCTCCACCGCGCCGCTTCCCGGAGACATCGACGAGTACCTGTTCGCCGGCTTCGTCGCGGGCAAGCGGATCGAGATGGTCGACTGCAAGACCGTCCCGCTCCAGGTCCCCGCGCAGGCCGAGGTCGTGCTGGAGGGGTGGCTGGAGCCGGGGGAGATGCTGCCGGAGGGCCCCTTCGGCGACCACACCGGTTTCTACACCCCGCAGGAGCCCTTCCCCGCGCTGAAGATCGACTGCGTGACGATGCGCCGCCGGCCCCTGCTCCAGTCGATCGTCGTGGGCCGGCCGCCGACGGAGGACGGGCCCCTGGGGCGGGCGACGGAACGCTTCTTCCTGCCGCTGCTGAAGATCATCGTGCCGGACATCGTGGACTACCACCTGCCGGAGTCCGGCGGCTTCCACAACTGCGCGATCGTCTCGATCGACAAGAAGTACCCCAAGCACGCCCAGAAGACGATGCACGCGATCTGGGGCGCGCACATGATGTCCCTGACCAAGCTGATCGTGGTCGTCGACTCCGACTGCGACGTGCACGATCTGCACGAGGTGTCCTGGCGGGCCCTCGGCAACACCGACTACGCCCGTGACCTCACGGTCGTCGAAGGCCCCGTCGACCATCTCGACCACGCCTCCTACCAGCAGTTCTGGGGCGGCAAGGCGGGCATCGACGCGACGAAGAAGTGGCCCGAGGAGGGCTACACCCGTGACGGCGGTTGGCCCGACATGGTCGAGTCCGACCCGGAGACGGCGGCGAAGGTCGACCGCCGCTGGAAGGAGTACGGCCTGTGAGCAGCGCCTCCGCCGCGATTCCGCAGCCAGGACGCACGAAGGCGTTCCTCCGCCTCGTCATGATCGAGCACTCGGTGTTCGCGTTGCCCTTCGCGTACATCGCCGCGCTCACCGCGATGTTCCAGTGGGACAAGAACATCCACTGGGGCCGGCTGCTCCTTGTGACGATCTGCATGGTCGGGCTGCGGACCTTCGCGATGGCCGTCAACCGGATCATCGACCGTGAGATCGACGCGCGGAATCCGCGGACCGCGCACCGTGAGCTGGTCACCGGCGCGATGTCGGTACGGCACGCCTGGACGGGCGCGCTGATCGCCCTGGTGATCTTCCTGGGCTCGGCCGCCCTGCTGAACCCCCTGTGCCTGGCCCTCGCCCCCATCGCGGTGATCCCGATGGTGGTCTACCCCTACGGCAAGCGGTTCACGAACTTCCCGCAGGCCATCCTCGGCCTGGCCCAGGCGATGGGCCCGGTCGGCGGCTGGTTGGCCGTCACCGGTACCTGGTCCTGGGACGCGGTGATCCTCGGCCTCGCCGTCGGCATCTGGATCGGCGGCTTCGACCTGATCTACGCCTGCCAGGACGTCGAGACCGACCGCGAGATCGGCGTCATGTCGGTCCCGGCCCGCTTCGGCATCCCGGCGGCTATCTGGGGCGCGCGCGTCTGCCACGCGGTCACCACGGCCCTGTTCGCCTGGTACGCGTTCGCCACGGACGCCGGCGCCTTCTTCTGGCTGGGTCTGCTGATCGTGGCCGGCGCGTTCGTGTACGAGCACTCGATCGTCCGCCCCCATGACCTGTCCCGCCTGAACCGGGCGTTCTTCAGCGTCAACGGGTTCATCGGGATCGCCCTGTTCGTGTGCGCGCTGCTGGATCTGCTGGTGCGCGGGCTCACGGTCTGACGGAACCGAGGGGCCACAGTGCTCCGGCACTACAGGGGCCGCCAGTGCTCCGGCTTACAGGGCCCGCCAGTGCTCCGGCACTAGGCGATGAGCTCCTGGCCGGAGGCGGAGTCCGTCTTGCGGCGGCGGAACACGAACGCCGCCGCGACGCCCGCCACGAGCCCCAGCAGATGCCCCTGCCAGCTGACGCCGGACTGGGTCGGGGCGAGGCCCGCGAGGATGGAGCCGCCCCAGATCGCGGCCACCAGCAGGCCGGCCAGCACACCGAGCGGGCGCCGCTCGACGAAGCCGGTGACCAGCAGGAAACCGAAGAGGCCGAAGATCAGGCCGGAGGCGCCCGCGGTGTTGGTGCCGGACGGCGATATCAGCCACACCCCCAGCCCGTCCGCGACGACGATCAGCGCACAGACCGCGGCGAACCGGCGTATGCCCCCGAGCGCCGCGAGGAACCCCAGGACCAGCAGCGGCACGCTGTTCGCGGCGACATGGGCGAAGCCGAAGTGGATGAAGGCGGCCGGGACGACGTCCACCAGCTCCGACGGGGTGCGCGGGACGATGCCGAAGTCGTCCAGCGCATGCCCGCTGATCGCGTCAGCCACTTCCAGCAGCCACAGCAGCGCCACCCAGCCCGCCATCAGCTTGGCCGCGGTCAGCGCACGGTCACCCCGCGACACCTCGCGCCGCGCGTCCCACATGTCCGGCATGGCAACCCCCAGTGCCCAACTCGTCCCCAAACGGGAACGCCTGGCACCCCTTGGTCGGTTCCCACCCCGCCACGCCGGATAGGCTCGGTGTCGTGAACCCAGTCAAGCCAGGAGAGACGGCGCGTACGCCTTGGATCGTAGGGGTGTCCGGCGCTTCCGGCACCCCATACGCCGCCGCCGTGCTCCGCGCGCTCCTCTCCGCCGGGGAAAGCGTCGATCTGGTCGTCAGCCGGGCGTCGCGGCTCACCCTCCTCGACGAGACGGGGATCTCCTTCCGTGACGGCCACTGGCAGGACGACCTGCGGGAGTGGCTCGCCCGGGGCGCCGACGGCAAGCCCGGGACCTTCGAGGCGGACATCGAGGACGTCCGGTACTGGAACGCCGGGGACCTCGCCGCCGGGCCGTCCTCGGGGTCGTACGCCACCAAGGGCATGCTGATCGTGCCCGCCTCCACGGCCTGTGTCGCCGGAGTCGCGCTCGGGCTGTCCAAGGATCTGTTGCAGCGGGCGGCGAGCGTGACCCTGAAGGAGGGGCGCGAGCTGGTCGTCGCCGTCCGGGAGACGCCCCTCAACGGGCAGACGCTGCGCCACCTGGTGACACTGGACGACGCGGGCGCGACCGTCGTGCCCGCCTCGCCCGCCTTCTACGCGGGGGCCACGCACATCCAGGACCTGGTGGACTTCGTCGCCGGACGCGTCCTCGACGCGGCGGGCGTCGAGCACCGTCTCTACCGCCGCTGGAAGGGCGAACTGGGCGGCGGCGCCCGTTCCACCTGACCCGGCACACCACCGCATCACGCGGCGGCAGCAGCACTCATCACTTCAAGGCTCAGTTCAGCAAGTACGTCAGACCTCTTCAGCGGAAGGCTTTCAATCGCATGGACGCGGTGGACAGGCAGCTCATCCAGGCCCTGAGGGAGAACGGCCGGGCCTCGTACGCGGAGCTGGGGCGTCTCGTCGGCCTGTCGGGCCCCAGCGTCACCGACCGCATCAACCGGCTGGAGGCGGCCGGCGTCATCACCGGCTACCGCGCCACCGTCGACGCCGCCTCGCTCGGTCTCGGCGTCACCGCGCTGATCGGCATCTCGCTGTCCGACGCCACCGACCACGAGGACGTGGCGAACCGGCTGAGGGACCTCGGCGAGATCGAGGACTGCTGGTTCATCGCGGGCGACGACTCCTACATGCTCAAGGTGCGGGCGGCCGACGTGGACGGTCTGGAGAAGATCATCCGGCGGCTCAGCGGGACCACGGGCGTGTCCCGGACCCGTACCACCATCGTGCTCTCCACGAAGTGGGAGAACCGGGTGGGTGAGCTGCCGGAAGAGGTCTAGGGGGCTGGGCGTACGGTTGACGGAGTCTGATCGAGAGAGGTGCACGCATGGATGTCGGGCTCAAGCGCGAGCTGGAGGAGAAGGTCCGTTCCGGTGAGCGGCTGTCCCGCGAGGACGGCATCGCGCTGTACGAGTCGGACGACTTGGCGTGGCTCGGCGGACTCGCGCACGAGGTGCGCACCCGCAAGAACGGCGACGTGGTCCACTTCAACGTCAACCGCCACCTCAACATGACCAACGTCTGCACGGCCTCCTGCGCGTACTGCTCCTTCCAGCGCAAGCCGGGCGAGAAGGACGCGTACACGATGCGCATCGAGGAGGCCGTGAAGCTGGCCAAGTCGATGGAGGCGGAGAACCTCACGGAACTCCACATCGTCAACGGCCTGCACCCGAACCTGCCGTGGCGCTACTACCCGCGCTCGCTGCGGGAGCTGAAGGCCGCTCTGCCGAACGTCTCCCTGAAGGCGTTCACGGCCACGGAGATCCACCACTTCGAGACGATCAGCGGACTGTCCGCCTCGGAGATCCTCGACGAGCTCATCGACGCCGGTCTGGAGTCGCTGACCGGCGGCGGCGCGGAGATCTTCGACTGGGAGGTCCGTCAGCACATCGTGGACCACCGCACCCACTGGGAGGACTGGTCCCGTATCCACCGCCTGGCGCACGAGAAGGGCCTCAAGACGCCCTCCACCATGCTCTACGGCCACATCGAGGAGCCGCGTCACCGCGTCGACCACGTCCTGCGCCTGCGTGAGCTCCAGGACGAGACGAACGGCTTCCAGGTCTTCATCCCGCTGCGCTACCAGCACGACTTCGTCGACATGAAGGACGGCAAGGTACGCAACCGGCTCCAGGCCCGCACCCAGATGGCCACCGGCGCCGAGGCCCTGAAGACCTTCGCGGTCTCCCGTCTCCTCTTCGACAACGTCCCGCACGTGAAGGTCTTCTGGGTCATGCACGGCGTGCAGACCGCCCAACTGGCCCTCCAGCACGGCGCCGACGACATGGACGGCTCGGTCGTCGAGTACAAGATCACCCATGACGCGGACAACTTCGGCACCCCGAACAAGCTGACCCGCGAGGACCTTCTGGACCTGATCCGGGACGCGGGCTTCCGCCCGGTGGAGCGGAACACCCGGTACGAGATCATCCGGGAGTACGACGGTCCGGACCCGGAGCGCCGCGAGTCCCCGCAGCCGATGCGGGTCTGAGTTCGGCCGGGGGTGCGTGGGGGCCGGTCGCGCACCTCCTCGCGTACCTCCGCGCGCCCCTCGGGGTTGGGACGCTCGCCCCTGTCCGGGGTACCCGTCCGGCATGGTGACCACGAAAGCGCCCGAGGACGCCTACACCGCCGAGCCCTTCGTCCCCGATCGCGGCGGTCTGCCCGCCCTGCGCAAGGCCGCGGCCGACTGCCGCGGCTGCCCGCTGCACCGGGATGCCACGCAAACCGTCTTCGGCGCCGGGAAGGCGGGAGCCCGCGTCATGCTCGTGGGCGAGCAGCCCGGCGACCAGGAGGACCGGCAGGGCACGCCGTTCGTGGGCCCCGCGGGGAAGCTGCTCGACCGGGCCCTCGCGGAGGCCGGCATCGACCCGGGGGACGCCTACGTCACCAATGCCGTCAAGCACTTCAAGTTCATCCGCGCCGAGCCCCGCAAGCGCCGTATCCACAAGGCGCCGACCCTGCGCGAGATGACCGCGTGCGGCCCCTGGCTGGCCGCCGAGCTGGCCGTCGTGGACCCCGAGCTGATCGTGTTGCTGGGTGCGAGCGCGGGCAAGGCGCTGCTGGGGTCGTCGTTCCGGGTCGGCGAGGCGCGTGGGGCGGTGCTGGAGCGCGAGATCCACGGGCGGACGGAGAAACTGGTGGCGACCGTGCATCCGTCCTCGGTCCTGCGGGCCCGGGACGATGCGGACCGCAGGGCCGCGTACGACGGACTGGTCGCCGATCTGAAAGTGGCCGCACGAGCACTGACGTAATAGGTACCATGCTCGCGTGTCCCTTACCTTCACCCTTGACCCCGCCGTCACCCCCGCCCTGCGTGACGGCATCCTCGATCTGTGGACCGATGTCTCCAACCAGGGTGGAGCCGTCGGGTTCGTGCCGCCGGTGGGGCGGGAGGACGTGCGGCCGGAGCTGGTGCGGCACTTCGTGGCGATGGCGGAGGGGCGCAGCCGGCTGCTGGTCGGGCACGACGGGGCGGGCGAGGTCGCCGCGACGGCGTTCTTCACCTTCAACACGCACCGGCTGATGACCCACTGGGTGTGGCTGTACACGGTGATGGTGCATCCGAAGCACCAGGGCAAGGGCTACGGCCGCGACCTGCTGGCCACCGTCGAGCGCTCGGCCCGCGCCTTCGACGGAGTCGACGCGATCCGTCTCACCTGCCGGGGCGGCCTCGGCCTGGAGCGCTTCTACGGCTCCTGCGGCTACAAGGAGGTCGGCCGGATCCCGGACGCCATCCGGGTCGCGGCGGGCGACGACCGGGACGATGTGATCATGCTGCTGCCGCTCGACCGGTCCACCGGCTGACCCCCCTGCAAGATCGGCGGTCCGCCGTGCTTCACTGGGCAGTGGCCCTTTTTGGAATCGGAAGAGTGGATTGAGATGCTCCGCTACACACTGATGCGCCTCGGGATCTTCGTGGGCTGCCTCGTGGTCGTCTGGGGCCTTGTCTACTCCGGCCTCGCCCCGCGCGGCCTCGGCGACTCCAACGGCATGTGGATCGTCCTGCTCGCCCTGGTGCTCTCGGCCCCGATCAGCTTCGTCGTCCTGCGCAAGGAGCGGGACCGCGCCTCCGCCGGGATCGTGCAGCGCGTCGACCGCATGAAGGCCAATCTGGAGGCGAACCGCAGCCAGGAGGACGACGCGGTCGACGAGGCCGCTCGGGCGCAGGGCCAGGCTCCCCAGGCCTCGTAGGCCGCCGTACCGTCCCTTCCGGAACCCGGCAGCGAATACCGATCGGTAACTGTACGGGGCACCCCTTTACCCTTGTCCTGATCATGATGTGGGATGGCTGGAACCACATCGGGCCGACCGGTGTATCAGCAGTAGGACCTGCATCCAACGGGCATCGGAACACAAGGGGGAAGCGTGGCACGAGCGCGCGCGAAACAGGGCGCACGACGCGTCGCCGAGGCCGTGGCCTCCGGCACTGATCCGCGGACGGCCGCGCAGGAGGAACTGCGGCGGCAGGCAGGCGGACGAGGGACGCAGGGCGCGGGCGGCGGGGAGTACGACGCCCAGGGCCAGGGCATCGACCCGGCCGACTTCCCTGCCGCACGGGAACAGGGCGGCTCCACCGCCACCGTCATGCGGCAGAAGACGGTGCCGCTGGACGAGGCCGGGGAGGCGCTCGGCCGCAGCGAGCAGGTCCGCGAGGGCACCGAGACGGTGCACGCCATCTGCCCGATGGTGATCCCCAAGGGCCGCTCGATCATCTCCATGCTGCCGGTGCTGATGCTGCTCCTGCTCGGCGCGGCGGGCGCGGGCATCGTGGGGGCGTCCGGCGCGGACATGTTCACCAACCCCCTGTTCGGCGTGCACTACTGGGTCGTCTCGCTGCTCGCCGTCGCCTTCGTGTGGTGGCGTCAGGGCATGGTCATGGTCCCCGACGGCTGCCAGGCGATGATCACCCGCTTCGGCAAGCTGGAGAAGGTCGTCGGACCGGGCCGGATCGTGCTGCTGAGCCCGTGGAAGCGCGTGTCGTACATCGTCAACACCACGATCGAGTACCCGTTCAACGCCCCGGTGCGCGAGGCACCGACCAAGGGCGGCGTGAAGGCGTCGATCGACCTGTTCATCCAGTTCCGGATCAGCGACCCGACCGAGTTCGTCTACACACTCGGCGCGGTGCGCGGCTTCGAGGAGAAGCTGAGCAACGCGGTGAGCGAGACGATCCGCACCCTCGTCTACGAGCAGGAGGCCGCCGGCATCTACGACATGGTCGGCGAGGACACCGGCCGCCTGCTGGACCTGCTCAACCAGCAGTTCCGTCCGGCCGTCGAACTGACCAACGCCAACATCACCCACGCCGAGCCCTCCGACCAGCGCTACCGCATGGACCTCGCGGCGCCGGAGATGGTCCGCGTGGCCAAGGAGGCGTACACGCACGAGTACGCACTCCAGCTCCGCAAGGAGCAGGACGAGGGCGACCTCACCCGCGAACTCGCCTCCAGCCACGAGACGTTGTCCGCGATCCAGGCCGACATCGCCCAGTACCAGGCGCAGATGGACACGGCCGTGGAGCGCGAGACCAACCGCGCCGAGGCGCTCGCCCGGCAGCGCTACGTCCAGGCCGAGTCGGAGGCCAAGGCCAACGCGGCCCTGCTGGAGGCGCAGGCCCTCGACATCCGCGCGGTGACCGCCGCCGAGGCGCCGGAGATCCTGGAGTACCGCTACCAGCAGCAGGTGCTGGACACGCTGGAGCAGGTCGCCGACCACCTGCCGCGGCTGGTGCGCATCGGCGGCACGACGGACGGCGGCGGCGTCGCCGGCATCGACTTCCTGGAGCTGGCCCGCGAGTTGGTCGGCGAGCGCGGCACGGAACTGTTCACCGACGAGGACATGGCCGCCGTACGGGCGCGTCTGGGCGAGGTGTCCGAGCGGATCGCCGCGCGCGAGGCGGAGATCGGGGCGCTGCTGGCGGCCGAGCGGCCGACGGTGCCGCAGGTTCCCGACCAGCCCGCACCGGCCGACGGCGACGCCGACGACGCCCGCGACGCCGACGACGCCCGCGACGACAGCTCCGCCACCGCCGAGGAGGCCACCCGATGAGCACCGCCCGTTCCCAGCGCAGGTCGGTCATCTCCGAGAAGGTCGCCCCCTGGGCCGACATCGCGCGGCTGCTGCGCGGCGGCGAGGCCGACACCCTGATCCCGGTCATCATCCCCCGCCACCGGCGCCGACTGTGGTGGATGCTGCCGCTGTGGCTCGGCGTGTACGCCCTGTTCATGGGCGTGATGCTGTCCCTGAAGGAGGCGGACGCCGAGTCGGCCGCCGGGGATCTCGCCTACGGCACCCTCGCCGCCCTGTCCTACGCCGGCGGCGTCTTGCTGCTGCTGATGGGCGGGCTGTGGTGGTGGCGCTCCTCGATCGTGGAGATCGAGCAGGGCACCAACGGCGTGCTGACCCGCTACGGCGCCGTCGTGCGCACCCTGGACGCAGGCCGCCACTACCTGTGGCACCCGTGGTCCCGGGTCGACTTCGTCGTCGACACGGCCACCGAAATCCCGTACTCCGCACCGGTGATGGCCTGCCCCACGCAGGAGAACGTGCCGCTGCGGTCGATCGAGTTCTTCCTGAAGTTCCGCATCACCGACGCCGTGCTGTTCGTGCGCACCATCGGCGCGGGCAACTTCGACCTGGTGCTCTCCAGCGCCGTGCAGGACGCCATCCGCCAGCGCGCCCGCAAGATGCGCACCGAGCGGGCGTACGACCTGCGCGGTTCGGACGTGGCCGACATGCAGGAGCTGCTCAACCGCCAGCTGTCCGGCTACGGCGTGCGCATCACCGGCTCCAACATCCCGGACGTGCAGCTGCCGACGCAGTACCAGCAGCACCTGGCCACCCGCGAGCGGGTCGCCAAGGAGCGCACGGCCTACGACCAGGAGTGGGGCCTGATCCGCAAGCGCCGGATCGACCAGCTGGGCATGGACATCGAGCGGGCCAAGAAGGTGCGCGACGCCAGGATCGTCGAGGTCAAGGCGGCGCTGAACCGGGCCCGCGAGGAGGTCGCCCAGCTGCTCGAGCAGCAGGAGACCAACGCCCAGCGCGTGCGGTTCGAGATCGAGACACGGGGCCGCAGCGGTCTGATCGCCGCGGAGAACGAGGCCCGCGCCCAGCGTGCCCTCGCCAAGGCCTACCGCGACAACCGCGCCGTCCTGCAGTACGAACTGGCCCGGCGCCGCCTGGAGGTGGGCGCGAAGCTCGCGGGCCGGGCTCCGCAGCCGGTGGTCGTGCGCACCGACGGCACGAGCGCCGACACCTCGGCCCTGTCGACCCTGCTCACCGCGCAGTTGCTGCCCCGGCTGACGGCTCTGCCGGCCGTCGACGGTCAGGTGCTGACGGACCGGATGGCACGGTTCGCCGACGGGCTGGGCGGCGAGGAGTAGGCAGGCGTTCACGGCGGGCCGGGTGGGATCTCCCTCCCGGCCCGTACGCTAACGGCCATGGGTGCCGTGAAGACCAAACGGATGCCGCGGGCCGTCCGTGAGCAGCAGATGCTGGATGCCGCCGTGCGGACCTTCGGCAGGCGCGGGTACATGGCCGCGTCGATGGACGAGATAGCCGAACTCGCCGGCGTCTCCAAGCCGTTGGTGTATCTGTACCTGAACTCCAAGGAAGACCTCTTCACCGCCTGCATCCGACGCGAGGCCGCCGGGCTGGTCGCGGCCGTGCGCGGCGGCGTCCGGACCGAGCTGCCCGCCGACCGCCAGCTCTGGGACGGGCTGCGGGCGTTCTTCACCCACACCTCGCACTACCCGGACGCCTGGTCCGTGCTGCACCTCCAGGCCCGCACCCATGGCGAGCCGTTCGCGACGGAGGTCGCCGCGATGCGGGCGGAGATCGTCGACTTCGTGACGCAGCTGATCGTCGTGGCGGCCCGCGAGGCCCACCGTGACCCCGACCTCCCGGCGAGCGAGGTCGCCGGGATCGCCGAAGCCCTGGTGGGCGCCGCAGAGTCGCTCGCCGACTGGGCCAACACCACGCCGGGCGTGAGCGCGCGGCAGGCGGCGGCCACGCTGATGAACTTCGCGTGGGCCGGTCTGGGCAACCTCATGGACGGCAGGCCCTGGGCGCCGCCGGAGGCCGCTCATGAGGTGAGCGGATAGACCTCCCCGGTCAGATGGAGGCGGTCGTCGCCGCGCAGTTCGAACCGCCCGCCCTCCGCGGCGTATGTCACCGTCCCCGGTAGCAGCACCGGTGCCCGGAAGTCCGCCCGTACCCGCACCGCGTCCGGTGTGCCGTGGGCGGCGAGGCAACGGGCCACCGTCCACATGCCGTGCGCGATGGCGCGCGGGAAGCCGAACAGGCGGGCGGTGAGGGCGTGCAGGTGGATGGGGTTGCGGTCACCGGATGCGGAGCCGTAGCGGCGCCCGACGTCCCCGGCGATGCGCCACTGGGCGACCGGCGGGAGCGGCTTCGGTTCCTCGGCCGGCCGCGCAGCCGCACGGGCGTCCGTGCGGTGCGTGTGGTGCGTGCGGTGCCGGGCCAGATACCTGCTCGTCGACTCCCACACGACGCTCTCCTCCGACCGCACCTCGGTGACCACCACGGCCTCCGTGCCCCGGCGGTGCGCCATCAGCCGGTCGACGTGCACGGCGATCTCGTAGGCACCGGTCGCGGGCATCGCCGAGTGCCGGGTGATCTCGATGGACGTGTGGACGAGCCCGAGCAGCGGCAGCGGGAACGCCCGCTCGCTCATCAGCCGCATGGCCAGCGGGAAGCCGAGGACATGCGGATAGGTGAGGGGCAGCGCGTCGTCGCCGGTCGCGAATCCGCACACCCGCTCGTATGCCGCGAGCCGCGCCAGGTCGACGTGTACGCCGGGCAGCACGAGGCGGATGCGGGGGAATTCCGCGTCGGGACGCGGCCGTTTGAACGCGGAGAGCACCGCGCCGCGGGCGAGCAGCGCCGGAAGGGAGGGGGCGCCGGTGAGTACGGTCGTCATCAGGCCCCCAGCAGGCTCTGGCCGCACACCCGGACGACCTGGCCGTTGACGGCGCCCGACGCGGGATGCGCCAGCCAGGCGGTCGTCTCGGCGACGTCGGCCGGCAGCCCGCCCTGCGCGAGGGAGTTCATACGCCGGCCCGCCTCCCGGATGAACAGCGGGATCGCCGCGGTCATCGTCGTCTCGATGAACCCGGGCGCGACCGCGTTCACGGTCACCCCGTGCTCGGCCAGCGCCCGCGGCGCAAGTGAGCGGACCAGACCGACCACGCCCGCCTTGCTCGCGCCGTAGTTGGTCTGCCCGGCGTTCCCCGCCAGCCCGGCGATCGACGCCGTCGCCACGATCCGGCCGCCCTCCCGCAGCGTCCCGCTCGCCAGCAGGGCGTCCGTCGTACGCAGCACGCTCGCGAGGTTGACGTCCAGCACCGAACTCCAGCGCTCGGCCGGCATGTTGACCAGCCGCCGGTCCCTGGTGATGCCGGCGTTGTGGACGAGGACGTCCAGTCCGTCGGGCAGCGCGGCCGCGATGCGTGCCCCGGCGTCGTCGGCGGTGATGTCCAGCGCGAGGGCGGTGCCGCCGAGCCGTTCGGCCACGCGCCGCGCGTCCTGCTCGGCCTGTGGCACGTCCAGTACGACGATCCGGGCGCCGTCCCTGGCCAGCGTCTCGGCGACCGCCTCGCCGATGCCGCGGGCGGCGCCGGTGACCAGGGCGGTGCGGCCGGCGAGGGGACGCTCGGGGTCCTCGGGCGCGGTGACGTCCTGCGGGCCGACCTCGACGACCTGGCCGCTGACGTAGGCGGACTTGGGGGAGAGGAGGAAGGCGAGGGTCGACTCGGCGGCACACGCGTCCGTCAGCCGCACCAGGTTCACGGTCCTGCCGCGCCCGATCTCCTTGCCGAGCGAGCGCGTGAAGCCCTCCAGGGCCTGCTGGGCGGCCGCCTGGTGATGGTCGGCCGGGTCGAGGGGCGCGCCGAGGACGACGATCCGGCCGCTGCTCGCCACCGACCGCACGACCGGGTGCAGGGCCGCGTGCACCTCGGCGAGGGTCTCGACGTCCCGCACTCCCGTGGCGTCCAGCAGGACGGCGGCCGGATGATCGGAGGAAGCCGTCAGACCGAGGCCCGTCGCGTCGAGGTCCAGGTCCGACTTCCCGGCCGTGCGCAGCAGCCGGTCGCCCTGGAGCGTCGGCTGCTCGGGCGAGAAGCGTTTCAGTGCCGCGGGCTGGGGCAGCCCCAGACGGCGCGTGAGAAAGCGGCCGGGTGCGGTGCCGGTGAAGCTCAGATAGCGGTCGGCCATGTGCGACTCCCAGTGCGCTCCGGAACTGACTCTGGAGTAAGGTTACCGGAGGTAATCCCATGGTGGACGTGAGGAGTGGGTGGAGATGACCTCCGAGACGGGCTCCGAGAAGGGCTCGGCGGTGAGCTCCGGCGCGAGCCCCAGCACGAGCCCCAGCATGAACTCCAGCACAAGTTCCGGCAGGAACCGCCTGCCCACCCCCTCCGTCCGCCGCGTCGCGGTCATCGGCGGGTCCCGTATCCCCTTCGCCCGCTCCGACGGCCCGTACGCCACGGCCTCCAACCAGGACATGCTCACGGCTGCCCTCGACGGCCTGGTCGAGCGGTACGGGCTCGGCGACCCGGGCGCGGTCGGCGAGTTCGTCGCCGGGGCCATCCTCAAGCACGCGCGTGACTTCAATCTCGCCCGCGAGACCGTCCTCGGCTCGAAGCTGGACGCGCGCACCCCCGCGTACGACATCCAGCAGGCCTGCGGCACCGGTCTCCAGGCCGTCATCGCCGCCGCCAACAAGATCGCGCTCGGTCAGGCCGACGCCGCGATCGCGGGCGGTGCGGACACGGCCAGCGACGCGCCCCTCGGCGTCAACGACCAACTTCGGCGCATCCTGCTGGAGGCCCGGCGGGTCAAGTCGCTCGGCGGCCGGGTCAAGGCACTGGGCCGGGTACGGCCCTCCCATCTCGTCCCGGACATCCCCCGCAACGCCGAGCCGCGCACCAGGCTCTCCATGGGCGAGCACGCCGCCGTCACGGCACGCGCGTGGGGCGTCACCCGCGAGGCTCAGGACGAGCTGGCGGCCACGAGTCACCAGCGGCTCGCGGCGGCGTACGAACGCGGTTTCTTCCAGGACCTGGTCGTGCCCTTCCGGGGGCTGGACCGGGACCAGAACCTGCGCCCCGGTTCGACGCCGGAGAAACTGGCCGCGCTCAAGCCGGTGTTCGGCCTGGACGGGGACGACCCGACGATGACGGCGGGCAATTCGACGCCGCTGACGGACGGGGCGGCGCTGGTGCTGCTGGCGAGCGAGGAGTGGGCGGAGCGCCGGGGGCTGGAGCCGCTGGCCTACCTCACCGCCCACGAGACGGCGGCCGTGGACTTCGTGCACGGCGATGTGGCGGGTGGCGAGGACGGGCTGCTGATGGCACCGGCGTACGCCGTCCCGCGCATGCTGGAGCGGACCGGGCTCGGTATCGCCGACTTCGACCTCGTCGAGATCCACGAGGCCTTCGCCTCCCAGGTGCTGGCCACGCTGGCGGCGTGGGAGAAGCGGGGGCTCGCCCCCGTGGACCGTGCCCGGCTGAACGTCACCGGCTCGTCCCTGGCGACCGGTCACCCCTTCGCGGCGACCGGGGCCCGTATCGTGGCCACGCTGGCCAAGTCGCTTGCGGAGAACGGTGGTTCGGGGCGCGGGCTGATCTCGGTCTGCGCCGCCGGCGGGCAGGGTGTGACGGCGATTCTGGAGCGCGGGTAAGGATCCGGTGAGACGAAGCTGAGTGTCCCTCACATAACCCCCGAGGTTGCACATACCCGGCTCCGGATCATCGCCGAACCCGCACAGTGCCCACACGCGTGAGCCGTACGATCTCCTGCCTAACCAGCGGTAACCCCTTTCCGCCGGCCTCCGCAGGTGAACGCCACGGTGCGCGAGGCACGTACGTCATGCAGCCAGCAGATTTCCTCGCTGCAAGCCCGTCGCAGGAGCCGCCCGTGTCCACCTCGCTTCCGTCCTTCGCCCCCTCGGCCGCCTACGACGACGCCCCGGGACCGACCCTGGTGCAGCCGGAGACGAGGCGGTTGGACGGCGTCGTACGGGAGGCGTACGTACCGCCGTTCGCGCCGCCGGTCACCCATGGCTCCCTCGCGGACCTGCCCTTCGACAACGCGGACCAGGCTCCCGACGCCGTGGTCCTCAGCCGCAAGGGCGCGGACGGGCAGTGGATGAACGTGACGGCCGCGGAGTTCGCCGAGCAGGTGCAGTCGGTGGCGAAGGGGCTGATCGGCGAGGGCCTGGTGCCCGGGGACCGGATCGCCGTCATGGCCCGCACCTGCTACGAGTGGACGCTGCTCGACTTCGCCGCGTGGGCGGCCGGCCTGGTGACGGTCCCCGTCTATCCCACCTCCTCCGTCTTCCAGACCCGCTGGATCCTCCAGGACTCCGGCGCGGTGGCCCTGGTCACCGAGACCGCGGGCCAGGCGGCCGCGCTCGGCCCCGAACTGGACCGGGTGCCCGACCTGCGCCACATGTGGGTGATGGAGAAGGGCCATGTGGACCGGCTGGCGGAGGCCGGGGCCCAGATGCCCGACGGGGAAGTCGCCGTACGGCGGGGCATGCTGGTCCCGGACACGCTGGCGACCCTCATCTACACCTCCGGCACGACCGGCCGCCCCAAGGGCTGCGCGCTGACGCACGGCAACTTCTTCGCCGAGGTCGACAACGCCATCGAGCTGCTCTACCCGATCTTCAAGGCGCGGACCAGCGAAGAGGCGTCGGTGCTGCTCTTCCTGCCGATGTCGCACGTCTTCGGCCGGATGGTGGCGGTGGCCTGCGTACGGGCCAGGGTGCGCCTCGGCCATGCGCCGAGCCTGAAGGCGGAGGACCTGCTGCCGGACCTCGCGGCCTTCCGCCCGACCTGTCTGCTGACCATCCCCTACATGCTGGAGAAGGTCTTCAACTCCGCCCGCGCCAAGGCCGAGACGGGCGGCCGTGGCTCGTCCTTCGACCGCGCGGCGTCGGTCGCCGAACGCTACGGCGAGGCGCTGGAGGCCCGCGCGTCCGGGACCGGCGGCGGCCCGAACACGGCCCTCAAGACCGCCCGCGCCTTCTATGACCCGCTGGTCTACCGCCGTATCCGCAACGCGATGGGTGGCCGGGTGAAGTACGCGATCTGCGGCGGCTCGCCGCTCGGCCGGCGCCTGGCCGCCTTCTACGCCGGGGCGGGCATCGAGATCTACGAGGGCTACGGCCTCACGGAGACGACCGCCGCCGCGACCGTGACCCCGCCGCTCAAGCCCCGTCTTGGCACGGTCGGCTGGCCGCTGCCCGGCACTCGCGTCCGGATCGCCGCCGACGGCGAGATCCTGGTCGCCGGCGACCAGGTGCTGCGCGGCTACTGGGACCCGGCCGCCGGCGGCGTCGTCCCGGCGGCGGCGGACGGCTGGCTGCCGACCGGTGACATCGGCGCCCTGGACGACGACGGCTATCTGACGATCACCGGCCGCAAGAAGGAGCTCCTCATCACCGCCGGCGGCAAGAGCGTGGCCCCGGCACCGCTGGAGAACTGGCTGCGCTCGCACCCGCTGATCTCCCAGTGCATGGTCCTGGGCGACCGCCGCCCCTACGTCTCCGCGCTGATCACCCTCGACATGGACGGCGTCACCCACTGGCGCCGGATGAACGGCAAGCACGCCGTCCCCGCCGAACTCCTCGTGGACGACGCCGAGTTGCGGGCGATCCTGCAACGCGCGATCGACGAGGCCAACAAGCTGGTCTCCCGCCCGGAGTCCATCCGCCGCTTCGCGATCCTGCCGACGGACTTCACGGAGATGGACGGCCATCTGACGCCGTCGATGAAGCTGCGGCGGGACGTGGTGATGCGGGACTTCGCGGGTGAGGTGGAGGGGCTGTACGAGCGGTGACGCACCCGTGAGTAGCCAACGGTTGCCGTCTCGTTACGACAACCGCTTGACGTGACATGCCCTGTCCGCGTTGGCTACGGCCACCCGGGTAGCAACGCCGCTCCTCCGCTCGGAAGGCCCAGTAGTGAACGCTCGCACCCCCCACACCTCCGCCGTACGCCGTACAGGCATGGCCCTCGTCGCCTCCGCCTCGGCGATGTCGCTCGCCGCGTGCGGTGTCATCGACGGCATCGGGGGCGGTGACAGCTCGGCCTCGCCGGAGAAGGGTGACGACATCACGGTGGGGCTGCTGCTGCCCGACAAGGACACCGCCCGCTTCGAGAAGTTCGACTACCCGCTCATCAAGAAGGAAGTCGGCAACCTTACGGACGACAAGGGCAAGGTCGTCTACGCCAACGCCGAGGCGAGCCCGGAAAAGCAGAGCGAGCAGTTCCAGAAGATGATCGACGACGAGGTCGACGTCGTGCTGGTGGACGCGGTGGACGCCAAGGCCATCGCCCCCGAGGTGCAGAAGGCGAAGGACGCGGGCATCCCGGTCATCGCCTACGACCGCCTCGCCGAAGGCCCCATCGACGCCTACGTCTCCCACGACAACGAGCTCGTCGGCGAGGTGCAGGCCCGCTCGCTCGTCGAGGAACTCGGCGACAAGGCCGCGAGCAGCAAGGTCGTCATGATGAACGGCGACCCCGCCGACCCGAACACGGACCGGTTCAAGAAGGGCGCCCTCGCGGAGCTCGACGGCACGGTGAACATCGTCAAGAAGTACGACACGGCGAAGTGGTCGCCCGAGGCGGCCAAGGCCAACATGGAGAAGGCGATCGCCGCCGTCGGGGTCGGCGGCATCAGCGCCGTCTACTCGGCGAACGACGGCATGGCCGGCGCCGTGATCGACGCGCTCAAGGAGGCCGGCGCGAGCACGATCCCGCCGGTGACGGGGCAGGACGCGAACCTGGACGCGGTGCAGCGGATCGTCTCGGGCGAGCAGTTCATGACGGTGTACAAGCCCTTCCTGCTGGAGGCGACCAACGCCGCGAAGATGGCCGTGTACCGGGTGCAGGGCCGTGACCTGGAGTTCGACTCGCTGACCCAGGACTCGGTCGACAGCCCCACCCAGGACGACATCCCGGCCCAGCTGGTGACGGTGATCGCCCTGACGCAGGCCAATATCGAGAAGACGGTGGTCAAGGACGGTGTCTACACCGTCGACCAGATCTGCACCCCCGAGTACGAGGCGGACTGCGACCGGATCGGTCTGAAGTAGTCAAGCCCGGCGGTAGCTCTCCACCAGGTCCGCGAACGCCCTGGCCGGTGGGCTGAGCGCGTCCCACCGGCGCACGGCCCAGCCCACCGGCAGCGGACGCAGCGCGGGCAGCGGGATCAGCCGCAGATCGCCGTCGCCGGGGACCGCCAGCCCCGGCAGCGCGGGCACGACCGCCCGCCCGACCCCCAGCTCGGCCAGCAGCAGCGCCGTGTCCCAGTCGGCGACGCTGGTGTCCTGTGCGAACCGGACGCCCAACTCCGCGCAGGCGGCGTCCAGATGGGCCGCCGACGTGGAGTTCGGCGGCAGCCGGATCAACCGTACGCCCGCCATGTCGGCGTCGGCGTCGATGTACGGCCGCCCGGCCAGCGGATCGTCGGCCCGTACCGCCAGCACCCACGGCAGCTCCACCACCGGCCGCTGCTCGATACCGCGCACCGGCGGGCCGAGGGTGATCCAGGCCAGGTCCAGCGTGCCGTCGGCCAGCGCGTCGAAGCTGCCCCGCCCCGAACTGACCGTACGGAACTCCAGGTCGACGCGGGAATGGCGGCGCCGGTACGCGACCACCGCCTCCGACATGAAGTGCCGTACGGTCGTCGCCCCCGTGGCCACCCGCACGTACCCGCTCTCGCCGTCGAGCAGATCCCGCAGTTGCCGTACCGCCAGATCCAGCCCGGATATGCCTTCCGCGGCCGCCGCCTCCAGCACCCGGCCCGCCTGTGTCGGCACCACTCCCCGGGGCTGGCGCTCCACCAGCGCGACGCCGGTCTCCCGCTCAAGGCGCTTCACATGCTGGCTCACGGCCGACTGGGTGCAGCCCAGCTCCCGCGCCACCGAGCTGAGACTCCCGGCCCGGCACACGGCCACGAACACACGCAGGTCATCCAGAGTCATGAGACCCAAGTTAATGCTTGGGTGCGGCTACAAATCCCAAGGATTGACTGGGCTTTGCCCGATGGGCGACGATCCTGGACGGGCCCGGGCGGCAACCCGCTCCTCGCCCCCGTCGGAGTCCGGACCATGGCGGGGGAGGGAGCGGGTGCCGACCCAAGACGGGCGAGCGAGGGGGTCTCAACTCCCCTGCCCCGCCCTTGACTTCACAAGGCATCCGCGTCACATTCGCATTTCTGACACACCCTCAGAAATCGTGGAGCCGTCCAGGCGGGAGCTGCCCCCATGACCACCAGCGCGCACCCTTCCCGAAGACACGTCCTCGCCGCCGGTGCCGCGGGCACGGTCACGGCCTCCCTCGGGTCCGGCGCCGCCCACGCCGCCGACCTGCCCCTCCTCGGTACGTACGACGTCGTGGTCGTCGGCTCGGGCGCCGCCGGCATGACCGCCGCCCTCACGGCCGCGAGGCAGGGCCTGAGCTGTGTGGTGCTGGAGAAGGCACCCGCCTTCGGCGGATCCGCCGCCCGGTCCGGTGCCGGGATCTGGATCCCCAACAACTCCGTGCTGCTCGCCGCGGGTGTGCCGGACACGCCCGCCAAGGCCGCGGCCTATCTCGCCGCCGTCGTCGGCCCGGACGTGCCCGAGGACCGGCAGCGGGCCTTCCTCGCCCATGGCCCGGCGATGCTCTCCTTCGTCATGGCGAGCAGCCCCCTGCGCTTCCGCTGGATGGAGGGGTACAGCGACTACTACCCGGAGCTGCCCGGGGGCCTGCCGAACGGCCGCTCCGTCGAACCCGACCAGCTCGACGGCAACCTCCTGGGCGCCGAACTGGCGCATCTGAACCCGCCGTACATGGATGTGCCCGCCGGCATGGTCGTCTTCAGCGCCGACTACAAGTGGCTGGCCCTGGCCGCGGTGAACGTCAAGGGCGCGGCGGTGGCCGCGGAGTGTCTCGCGCGGGGCACGGCGGCGGCCCTGCGCGGGGAGAAGCCGCTGACCATGGGGCAGTCGCTGGCGGCCGGGCTGCGGCTGGGACTGCGCTCGGCGGGGGTGCCCGTGTGGCTCGGCACACCGCTGACCGACCTGTATGTCGAGGGCGGTGCCGTGAGCGGAGCGGTCGTCACCCGCAACGGCGCTCCCGGCCTGGTCCGCGCCCGCCGTGGCGTCATCGTCGGCTCGGGCGGCTTCGAGCACAACGCGGCGATGCGGGCGCGGTACCAGCGCCAGCCCATCGGCACGGACTGGACGGTCGGCGCGAAGGAGAACACCGGCGACGGCATCCGGGCCGGGCAGCGTCTCGGTGCCGCCCTCGGCCTCATGGACGACGCCTGGTGGGGCCCGGCGATCCCGGTCCCCGGCGAGCCGTACTTCTGCCTGGCCGAACGCACCCTCCCCGGCGGCCTGCTGATCGACGCCGGCGGCACCCGCTTCGTCAACGAGGCCGCGCCCTACAGCGACGTGGTGCACACCATGTACGACGTCAACGACACCGACCCCGCCATCCCGTCCTGGCTGATCGTCGACCAGCACTACCGCAACCGCTACCTCTTCAAGGACGTCCTGCCGACCCTGCCGCTGCCCGCCGACTGGTACGACTCGGGCGCCGCGCACAAGGCCTGGACCCTGGACGTGCTCGCGCGCTCGATCGGCGTCCCCGGGGCGGCCCTGCGTACCACGATCGACCGCTTCAACTCGCAGGCCCTGAGAGGGAAGGACCCCGACTTCCACCGGGGCGACAGCGCCTACGACCACTACTACACGGACCCGTCCGTGCTGCCCAACTCCTGTCTGGCGCCGCTCTGGCTGCCCCCGTACCACGCCTTCCGTATCGTCCCCGGCGACCTCGGCACCAAGGGCGGCCTCCTCACCGACGCCCGCGCCCGGGTACTGCGGGAGGACGGCTCGGTCATCCGGGGTCTGTACGCGGCGGGCAACGCGAGCGCGGCCGTCATGGGGCACAGCTACGCGGGCGCGGGCTCGACGATCGGCCCGGCGATGACCTTCGGGTACATCGCGGCGAAGGACATCGCCGGGAGCCTGTAGAGGGGGCTATGCGGGCTTTCTGACGATCAGGAACGCCTGCTGCGACGTCTCGTCGAGGGCCGGATCGGGTTCGCGGACGGTCCGGGAGACGAGGGTGAAACCGGCCGCCGTCAGCAGCTCGGCGATGTGCTCGGGCCGTCGTCGCTGGAAGGTCAGCGCGACCGGGTGGCCGAAGGGCCGGTCGTGGTGCCGGTGTTCGTCGCCGGCCTGGAAGGCGACGAGCAGCGGTGCGCCCGGGGCCAGCACCCGGTGGAACTCGGCGAAGAGGGCGGGCAGCCGGTCCACGGGTGTGTGGATGGAGGAGTAGAAGGACAGCGCGCCCGCCAGCGTCCCGTCGGGCAGGTCGAGCTCCAGCATCGAGCCCTGCTCGAACCGCAGCCCCGGGTTCTCACGGCGGGCGATCGCGAGCATCGACTCCGACAGGTCGACCCCGAACACGGGCAGGCCCAGCGCGGCGAGGCGCGCGGTCGTGCGGCCCGGCCCGCATCCCAGGTCCGCCACCGGCCCGTCCCCGACGACGAGTTCGGCGAACACCGCCAGAATCGCCCGCTCCAGGGGCCTGCCGGTGAGCTCGTCCTGGAAGAGCGCCGCGTAGTCCTCGGCGATCGCGTCGTAGAAGGTGCGGGTTGCGGTCAGGAAGTCAGCGTCGGTCATGGCCGGGGACCCTAGCGAAGGGCACTGACAGGGGCGTTGACCTGGGGCGAACCCGCGGAACCCACGGCCTACTCGGCGCCCCGCTCCCCGCCCCCGTCCCCGCCGCGTGTCCCGCCGGCCCCGGTCGCGCTGCCGACAGCGACACCCAGGCACAGGCCCAGGGCGAGCCCGAGGGCCAGATTGTCGAAGACGGTCAGTCCGAACACCAGACCGACGGCCGTGCCGAGGGCCAGGCCGACGGACAGGCCGGTCGCCAGTTTGTTGTCGGCGGAGGGCCCGCCCTCTTCCCCGTGGCTGTTCTCGTCACCGCTGGTCATCCGGCGATCCTCCCACGCGGTCCTCAGGACAGCCCCGCCGCCCGCAGCAGCGCGGTGGCCGCGGCGGCCCCCAGCACCACCACCGGGAACGGCGCCGGCTTCGACCAGACCCTCCGCTTCCCCCGGCCGAGAGGCACCCCCATCGCCAGCACGCCCCCGACCAGCACCCCGGCCGGCCGCGCCCACCCCGAGAAGCCGCCGCCCTCCGTCAGCGCCCCCGTCGCGAGCAGCGCCACCAGCAGCACGACGGCCGCGGCCGACAGCAACTCCTGCACCCGTGCCGGGAGTTCCACCCGTCCGTGCAGCGCCGGGCCGACGAGCCGGAAGGCGTACGTCCCCACCGCCAGTACCAGGATCACGGCGACCGTGGCGTTCACGCCGCCGACTCCTTACGGCCGTACCGGACCAGCCCCGCGAGGGCCAGCAGAACCGGTACCCCCGCGGGGACGGCCGGTGTCACCGCCAGCGCCAGCGCGGCGCCGAGCAGCGCGCACCGGCGGACGCGGGCGTCCGTGCGCAGGGTGGGCAGGACCAGCGCGACCAGGACGGCGGGGAAGGCGGCGTCGAGGCCGTACTTCGCCGTGTCGCCGAGCGCGGTTCCGGCCAGCGCACCGGCCAGGACGCCGGTGTTCCAGGCGGCGAACAGACCGAGCCCGTTCACCCAGAAGGCCGCCCGGCGCCGTACGGGATCGGACTGGGCGAGCGTGAAGGCCACCGTCTCGTCGGTGACGAGGTGGGCGCCGAGGAGGCGGGCGGGCCGACTGCGGCCGCCGAGGACGTCGGCGACGGCGAGGCTGAAGGCGGCCGTACGGGTGTTCAGCAGCAGCCCGGTGGCCGCCGCGGCGAGCGGCCCGCCCCCGGCCAGCAGCACGCCGACCGCGCTGAACTGCGCCGAGCCGGCGTACACGATCAGCGACATCGCCACCGGCACCCAGACCGGCAGTCCGCCGGCCACCGAGATCGCGCCGAAGGAGACGCCGACGACACCGCTCGCCAGCCAGACCAGCGCACTGTCGCGCACCAGAGGTGCCATCATCGGTGTTCGGAGTAGCGAACGCATGTTTCCCAGAATGAACAGATTGATGGCTGTTCGTCAAGCCGAACGAACGTACCTGTAGAGCGAACGACGGGAAGTGAACCGGATGAGCGAGCCCCTGACGTGGATCGCCGTAGCCCTGCGCCGCGAGCGCACCCGGGCCGGGCTGTCGCTGTCGGAGCTGGCCAAGCGGGCGGGGATCGCGAAGTCCACGCTGTCCCAGCTGGAGGCGGGTGGCGGGAACCCGAGTGTGGAGACGCTGTGGGCGCTGGGGGTCGCGCTCGGTGTGCCGTTCAGTGTGCTCGTGGAACCGCCGGCGCCGGCCGTACAGGTGATCCGCGCGGGTGAAGGGCCCACCGTCGCCTCGGAGCGGGCGGACTTCGTGGCCACCCTGCTCTCCGCCAGTCCGCCCGGCGCCCGCCGGGACATCTACCAGCTGCGCGCGGAACCGGGCACGCCCCGCGAGTCGGAGCCGCACATTCCGGGGTCCGTGGAGCACCTGATCGTCAGCACGGGACGGGTGAAGGCGGGCCCGCGGGGCGACGAGGTCGAACTCGGGCCCGGCGACTACCTGTCGTACCGCGGAGACGTGCCGCACTCCTACGAGGCGCTCGCGCCCGGGACGACGTTCTTGCTGGTCATGCAGCACATTTAGGGACTGCAAAGGCAGGAGCCCCGCTGCCTGACGGCGCGGGGCTCCTTGGGTACTGCTCTCAGGTCCGGATCAGAGACGCGTGTCTCAGATGGCGGTGACGTTCTCCGCCTGCGGGCCCTTCGGGCCCTGCGTGACGTCGAAGCTCACCTGCTGGTTCTCTTCGAGCGAACGGAAGCCGTTCGCGTTGATCGCGGAGTAGTGGACGAAGACGTCGGGGCCGCCGCCCTCCTGGGCGATGAAACCAAAGCCCTTTTCGGCGTTGAACCACTTCACGGTTCCGGTAGCCATAAGCCCTCCTTGGGCCCAAAGGGTTGCCCTGCTCCAGAACCTGCAAGTGTGAAAACTGATGCCCGCACATCTGCATACGTCTGAAAACGACTAGAGCCCGCGGTTACATGCTCCGCAGGCTCTGTACTGCAAGGGAAACCAAACTGCAACTTGCGGCGAGCCTAGCACGCGGGCAGGCGAAAGCAATAGAGGTCAAGATCACGTCACTCGGACGTTTGAAGGCCCGTTTCATGTTGACGGGACCGAAGCCCGTAGCGGTGACGGTGCGAATCCGACACTCGGGTGACGGGCGGCTGTGACGAGGGTGTCACGACCCTGAAGGCTGCACGCTACCTCATGGGGTCTAGTCTCGCGATGTGGACAATTCTCGCACTCGGCCGCGCGTAGGCCACATCCAGTTCCTGAACTGCCTGCCCCTTTACTGGGGGCTCGCGAGAACGGGCACCCTGCTCGACTTCGAGCTGACCAAGGACACGCCGGAGAAGCTGAGCGAGCGGCTGGTGCGGGGCGACCTCGACATCGGGCCGATCACCCTCGTCGAGTTCCTGCGCAACGCCGACGACCTGGTCGCCTTTCCCGACATCGCCGTCGGCTGCGACGGCCCGGTGATGTCCTGTGTGATCGTCTCGCAGGTCCCGCTGGACGAACTGGACGGCGCCCGCGTCGCCCTCGGCTCGACCTCGCGCACCTCGGTCCGGCTGGCCCAGCTGCTGCTCGCCGAGCGCTACGGCGTCCAGCCCGACTACTACACCTGCCCGCCCGACCTCAGCCTGATGATGCAGGAGGCGGAGGCCGCCGTGCTCATCGGGGACGCGGCGCTGCGGGCGAACCTGCTGGACGGGCCCCGCTACGGCCTCGAGGTGCACGACCTCGGCGCGCTGTGGAAGGAGTGGACCGGTCTGCCCTTCGTGTTCGCCGTCTGGGCGGCGCGCCGGGACTATCTGGAGCGCGAACCGGTCATCACCCGCCAGGTCCATGAGGCGTTCCTCGACTCCCGCAACCTCTCCCTGGTGGAGGTGAGCAAGGTAGCCGAGCAGGCGGCTCGCTGGGAGGCGTTCGACGAGCGGGTCCTGGAGCGGTACTTCACCACCCTCGATTTCCGGTTCGGCGGCCCGCAGCTGGCGGCGGTCGCGGAGTTCGCGCGAAGGGTGGGGCCGACCACGGGATTTCCGGCGGATGTGAAGGTGGATCTGCTGCAGCCGTAAAGCGCACGCTGATTGCGCACTAATCTGCTGACGGTTCCTACGGGGGAGGAGTGGACGCGGATGCAGCCGCTCGGAGTTGACGAGCCCACGGTCGTCGGGCCGTACCGGCTGCTCGGCCGGCTCGGTTCGGGCGGCATGGGGCGGGTGTACCTGGGGCGCAGCGCGGGCGGCCGCACGGTCGCCGTGAAGATCGTGCATCCGCACTTCGCCCTGGACGAGGAGTTCCGCGCCCGCTTCCGCCGCGAGGTGGAGGCGGCCCGCCGGGTGGGCGGCGCGTGGACGGCACCCGTCCTCGACGCCGATCCGGAGGCACCGGTGCCGTGGGTGGCCACGGCGTATGCGGCGGGTCCGTCGCTGACGTCCGCGGTCGCGGACTCGGGCGCGCTGCCGCCCCATTCGGTACGAGCGCTCGGAGCGGGCCTCGCGGAGGCGCTGGCGGCCGTGCACGAACTGGGCCTGGTGCACCGGGACGTGAAGCCGTCGAACGTCCTGCTGACCCTGGACGGCCCTCTGCTCATCGACTTCGGCATCGCCCGCGCCATGGACGGCACCGCGTCCCTGACCTCGACCGGCGTCTCGATCGGCTCCCCGGGCTACATGTCGCCCGAGCAGATCCTCGGCAAGGGAGCCACGGGAGCGGCGGACGTGTTCTCGCTGGGTGCCGTGCTGGCGTACGCGGCGACCGGGGAGCCGCCGTTCTCCGGGGACTCGTCGGCGGCACTTCTGTACAAGGTCGTCCATGAGGAGCCCGAACTCGACGCGCTGGACGGCGAGTTGCGCGAGCTGGTGGCGGCCTGCCTGGTGAAGCAGCCGGGCGCCCGGCCCGCACCGGGTGAGGTGGCCCGGCGACTGGCTCCGCAGGGTGCGGCCCGTCTGGTCGCGGGCGGCTGGCTGCCCGGGCCGCTGGTCGAGCAGGTCAGCCGCGGTGCCGTGCGCCTGCTGAATCTGGAGGCCGGGGACGACGTCTCGTCGGGGCCGGTGCGATTCGACCTGCCCTCGGTGGGGGCGGTGGACACGACGGCCGGCGGTGAGGCGGCCGGCCGGGCGACGGTGGGGGAGTTCGGCCCGCCGCCGGTGATGGGGGGTCCCGCCACGCCGACGTCGACGCCGCCCGCCGCCACGCCGATGCCGGTGACTCCCGCGCCGATGTCGACGCCGCCCGCTGCCATGTCGACGCCCCCCGCCGCCATGCCCGCTCCGCCCTCGGCCCCACCTTCGTCACCTGCGGGCACGCCCGCGGCCGTGCCCGGACCGCGTGACGCCCCGACCCCGCAGGACGCCGTCCCCGCCTCCGAGCGGCCGCCCGGGAAGTTCGCCGTCTCCGTCGCGGCGGCCTCGACGCCGGGGGAGGGCGGCCGTGGGCGCAGGATGAGCTGCACGGTGGCGCTGGCCGTCGCCGGCGCGCTGGCGGCCGTGACCGTGGGGTCGGTGTTCGTGTTCGAGCTGCTGCCCGGCGGGGAGAGGGACTCCGCGAGCGGGGATTCCGGAGCCGCCTCGTCCCAGGCGCCCCAGCAGTCCGCCGATCCGGCCGGGGACGCCGTACCCGCTCGCTACCTCGGCACCTGGGAGGGCAAGGCCACCGTCCTGGACGGTGCCCTGTCCGCCGGCACCTTCCGGCTCACCGTGCACAAGGCCGACGTCGGCGACGAGGTGGGCACCCTCCGGCAGACCGATCTGCTCGGCGGTGTCTGCAACGACGTACTGACCCTGAAGAAGGCCTCGGCCAAGGAGCTCGTCGTGACGTCGGTGGGCCGCAAGGGCAACCACGCCGGCTGCAACCCGACCCCGCACACCGTACGGATCGCCCCGGCCGGCGACGACCTGGTGTACCGGTCGGAGAGCGACGACGAGGGTAATCCCGAGGCGCGGTTGTCGAAGGTCCAGCGGTGACGGGCCCCTGGGAGTGAGCACGCTCGCCGTGGTCGTCGTCGCCGCGCTCTGGGGTCTCGCCGCGGGCCTCCTCCTGCCCCGGGCCGCCTACCGGTTCTCCGCGCCGGACGAGGAGGGGTGGCGGGAGCACTGCCCCGGCGGGCATCCGATACCGGGATGGCTCGGCCGGGCCCGGTGCGCGCGGTGCGAGGCGGACACCTCGTACGGCTCCGGTACCGCCGCGCTCGCCACCGCCACCGCCCTGGTCTGCGCCGC
Source organism: Streptomyces coerulescens (assembly GCF_042657965.1). Classification (NCBI taxonomy): domain Bacteria; kingdom Bacillati; phylum Actinomycetota; class Actinomycetes; order Kitasatosporales; family Streptomycetaceae; genus Streptomyces; species Streptomyces coerulescens. The sequence continues at coordinate 711,825 of NZ_JBHSKM010000008.1, read as the reverse complement.
CCTCGCCGCCGCCACCGGCACCCGCCCCGAACTGGGCGTCTGGCTGCTGCTGGCACCGCTCGGCGTGCTGCTCACGGTGGTCGACCTCCGGGTACGACGGTTGCCCAATCCGCTGACGCTCTCCCTCGCCGGTGCCACGCTCGGGCTGCTCGGCCTGGTCGCCCTCGTCCCCGAGCACGCCGGCGACTGGCCGACTGCCGTGTGGGGCGCGCTCGCGCTGGGCGCCGGGTACTACGCGCTGCACCTGATCAACCCCGGCGGCATGGGCTTCGGCGATGTGAAGCTCGCCTTCGGTGTCGGGGCGGCGCTCGGCTGGTACGGGTGGCCGACGGTGATGCTCGGGACGTTCGCCGGGTTCCTGTTCGGGGCGCTGTACGGCTGGGGGCTCGTCGCGCTGCGGCGGGCCGGACGCAAGTCGGCGATCGCGTTCGGTCCGTTCCTGCTCGGCGGGGCATTCGCAGGACTGCTGATCGGGGCCTACGCGGCCTGACGTCGGTCCGCGGAACCGGCTGGCGTACGCTGGTTCGGTCCGCTGCCCACAAGGTGGATCAGTCCACAACCCTTGACGAAAGGGACGCCCCGGTGACCGAGAAGGCCGACCTTCAGTCCGTCCTCGACCGTGCCGCCGCGGGTGGGCGCATCACACCCGAAGAGGCGCTGGACCTGTACCGCGACGCCCCGCTGCACGCGCTGGGCGCCGCCGCCGACGCCGTACGCCGCCGCCGTTACGCGGGCACCGAGCACATCGCGACGTACATCATCGAGCGCAACATCAACTACACGAACGTGTGCGTCACGGCGTGCAAGTTCTGCGCCTTCTACGCCGCCCCCAAGGACACGGCCAAGGGCTGGACCCGCGACCTGGACGACATCCTGCGGCGCTGCGCGGAGACCGTCGAACTCGGCGGCACCCAGATCATGTTCCAGGGCGGACACCACCCGGACTTCGGCGTCGAGTACTACGAGAAGCACTTCGCGGCCATCAAGAAGGACTTCCCGCAGCTCGTCATCCACAGCCTGGGGGCCAGCGAGGTCGAGCACATGGCCCGGATCTCCGGTGTGTCGGTCGAGGAGGCCATCACCCGGATCCACGAGGCCGGCCTCGACTCCTTCGCGGGCGCCGGCGCCGAGCTGCTCCCGGCCCGTCCCCGCAAGGCCATCGCGCCCCTGAAGGAGAGCGGTGAGCGCTGGCTGGAGATCATGGAGGCCGCGCACCGGCTGGGCGTGGAGTCCACCTCGACCATGCTGATGGGCACCGGCGAGACCAACGCCGAGCGCATCGAGCACCTGCGGATGATCCGTGACGTACAGGACCGGACGGGTGGCTTCCGCGCCTTCATCCCGTACACCTACCAGCCCGAGAACAACCACCTGAAGGGCCGTACGCAGGCCACGCTCTTCGAGTACCTGCGGATGATCGCCATCGCGCGCCTGTTCATGGACAACATCGCCCACATCCAGGGCTCCTGGCTGACCACCGGCAAGGAGATCGGCCAGCTCTCGCTGCACTACGGCGCGGACGACCTCGGCTCGATCATGCTGGAGGAGAACGTCGTCTCCTCGGCCGGAGCCAAGCACCGTTCCAACCGGATGGAGATCATCGACCTCATCCGTAAGGCGGGCCGGGTGCCGGCGCAGCGCGCCACGACGTACGAGCACCTGGTCGTGCACGACGACCCGGCGAACGACCCGGTCGACGAGCGGGTCATGTCCCACATCTCGTCCACGGCGATCGCGGGTGGCACGGCCCACCCCGAGCTGAAGATCCTCGCCTCCAACTGACGTACTCGTGCTGACGATCCACGCGGACTCCAGGGGGCGGGCGCTCGCCGTCAGGGGCGCGTGGATCGCCGACGCCGGGCAGGTGGGGGACCTGGTCGCGGCTCATCCGGGGGCCCGAGTGCGTGAGTGGCCGGGCATCCTCACACCCGGCCTGATCAACCTCCACGGCAACGAGCTGCTGGAGGAGGCCTATCACCCCGATCCGCGCGAGGCCGACGAGCTGGGCACCGAGCCGCTGACCGGCGACGCGCTGGCGGCCCTCGCCATGGACGACGCCCGCTGGGGCGCGAGCGCCCGGCGCGGGGTGCAGCGGATGCTGGCGCACGGCACGGTCCGCGTGGCCTGCGAGGACCTGACCAACCGCGCGGTGCGCGACGCCGTGCACCGATCGGGCCTGGCGGTCATGGGCAGGATCGGCCGCCCGGGCGGAACACCCGCGCTCGACCCGTACGCCGCAGGGATTACGGTGGAGTTCGCCGAGCCGAGGGAGCGTGACTCGGCGGCCAGGTTCGCGGTGTTCGACGTACACGACGAGACCGAGCTGGCAGAGCGAGGGGCGTCGACGTGCGTGGCGACGGTGGTGGACGGCCGGTTGGTGTATCGGAGACGGTGAGGGGCTGCCGCCCCGGGCTCACCCCGAAAAGGCCTCCGCGAACGCCCCGTCCTCCTGATCCACACCACTGCATGTGGTCAGCGCGTCGTCCTCGGAGCCCTCACCACACTGCTGGTCCCGGAACGTCGCCCACATGGAGACCCACCCGATCCCCTTCTCGTCGGCGAACTTCCGCACCTGCGTAGCGTCATCCAGCGTGAACGTCTCGTTGTCGACGTCATTCGTACCGAGCATCGACGTCAACGCCATCGCTTTCCACGTGGCAGCGTCCGACGTACCGAAAATGTCCGTCAGCTGAGAATGCGCGGCCTTCGCCGAAGTGATCGCGTAGCCCCCCATGTCACCGTCATAGGACTCGCCGTAATTCATCGTCATGATGTTCACGGTGGAGACCTGAACGTCGTGCTCATTGGCGGACTGCAGCAGCGCCACACTGCCGTCGTCCAGCCCGGACGGCATCACCGGCAGCGTGAACGAGACCTCCACATCGCCGCGCTCCTTCTGGAGAAGGGCTATCGCCTCCGACCGCAGGTCCACCGAGTCGGAGTCGGTCAACTCGTCGCCCTCGATGTCGAAGTCGGCCTGCGAGGAACCCGCCGCGTCCAGCGCCTTCCCGTACGCCCGCGCCAGTTCGGAGGCGCTGTCGCAGCTCGCCGCCAGCTCCTTGCCGGAAGCCCCGCCGAAGGAGACGCGGACGGTGCCGCCGTCCTGAGTGAGCCCGGAGACACGGGACTTCACGGCGGAGTCGGAGAGGGCGGTGGTGCCGTTCCACTTCGGCGTGCAGTCGCTGCCGTCCGAGATGACGAAGGCCAGGTTGTACGTCACCGGAGAGCCGGCGGAGTCATGGGCGGAGGCCTCGGTGGCGCTGACGTAGGGGGCGTACGACGTGCTCTTCGCAGTGGATTCGGAGCCCGTGGAACACCCCGTGAGGACGAGTACGAACACGCAGGTGAGCCCGGCCGCCGATTTCCCTGAGTACGTATGCATGCCGGCAAATCTCTCATCCTTTCCCGGCCGTCACCGAAAACTCTCAGGCAAAGGACAGAATCAGTCGTTTCTCATATGCGTCTCACATGGAGAGCGAGTTCGGGGCACATAAAGGTTCCCTAGCGTGCGGGGAATGCAATCCGAGAACGCCACCGACATCCGTGCGGACATGCGTGGCCGGCGCCGCAGGCGCGGCAGGGCAGCCGCGGCGGGGCCCGTGTTCGTCGACAACTCCGGGCGCCGCTCCAAGCTGCTGCGGCGCATCGGCATCCTGCTCGGCGTCGCCTGCCTCGGTTACGCGGTGGTGCTGGGCATGGCCTTCATGGGCGTAGGCACCTCGCTCAACCCGTCCCAGCTGCTGCCGTTCGCGAACGGACAGGGCGGCCCCGGCGGGACGGGCCCGGGCGACCAGCCCCAGGGCGGCATCGGTAACCCGGTCTCCCCGCCCAGCGGCACCCCGTCGGCGCCGCCCTCGGGCGCCCCCACCCCATCCGTGTCCGCGGACACGTCCACCGACACGTCCGCCAACTGACCGGAGCGCAGCCCCACTCATGACCACGACGACGCCCTCACGACGCCGCCGTCGCGCCCCCACCCGCATGGAGCGGGTGGCCGGCAAGGCCGCGGCCCTGCAAAGGCCCCGGGTGATCCTCGCCGCGCTGCTGCTGCTCGCACTGACCAGCGTCATGCTGCTCGACGGCTATCTGCGCGCCGAGGTCGGCGGCGACCAGCGGGTGCGCACCGGGGCCAGCGCCGGCAAGGTGCCCGACAAGGTTCTCGACGGCGGTCCGATCCTCACCTTCCGGGGTGGTCAGGCCACCACCGTCTCCGTGCCGGACAAGACGATCGCGCTCACGTTCGACGACGGCCCGAACCCCACCTGGACGCCGCAGGTCCTGGCGATCCTGAAGAAGTACGACATCCCCGCCACGTTCTTCGTGGTCGGCTCGATGGTCTCGCGCTATCCGTCGATCGTCGCGGACATGGTCGACGAGGGAAACGAGGTGGGCATCCACACCTTCACCCATGTCGACCTCTCCTACCAGAGCGACGCCCGCGTCAACCGCGAGATGCAGCAGACACAGCTCGCGCTGGCGGGCGCGGCCGGCATCACGACGACGCTGTTCCGGGCGCCGTACTCGTCGGAGACGGACGCCATCGACAACTACAGCTGGCCCGTCTACAAGAAGCTCGGCGAGGACGGCTACACCAGCGTCTTCGTCGACACCGACAGCGACGACTGGAAGCGGCCGGGCGTCTCGAAGATCGTCAAGTGGGCCACTCCGGAAGACGGTGAGGGCGCGTCCGTCCTCTTCCACGACGCGGGTGGCGAGCGCTCGCAGACGATCAAGGCGCTGCCGACGTACATCGAGAAGATGAAGGCGAAGGGGTACACCTTCACCACGATCAGCGGCGCCATGCGGAAGGAGGGGGAGGCGAGCGGTCGGGCACAGACGGGTCAGGGCGGTCCGAACGGGCAGGTCGGCGCTGTCGGCGCGGCCGACGTCGGGTCCGGGACCTCGAACCTCCAGGCCGCCCACCGTACGGCCACCGGCGCGACCCTCTACGAGGGCAAGGCCCTGATCGGGGCGGTGGCCGTCGCCGAATGGACGGTGCCGGTGCTGTCGGTCGGCCTCCTCGTCGTCGGCGTCGCCGTCATGGGCCGCTTCGGCCTGATGCTGATCCTCGCCCGCCGCCACTACCGGCAGCGCAACAGACGCCGCTTCACCTGGGGACCGCCGGTGTACCGACCGGTGAGCGTGATCGTCCCGGCGTACAACGAGAAGGAGTGCATCGCCAACACCCTTCAGTCGCTGGCCAAGAGCACCCATCCGATCGAGATCATCGTGGTCGACGACGGCTCGACGGACGGCACGTCCGAGATCGCCCGCAACGCGGCCGTGGAACTCGGCATGACCAACGTCCGCGTCATCCGCCAGGAGAACTCCGGCAAGCCCGCCGCGCTCAACAACGGTGTGCGCAGCGCCCGTTACGACATCGTCGTGATGATGGACGGCGACACGGTCTTCGAGCCGGACACCGTACGGCAGCTCGTGCAGCCCTTCGCCGACCCCGAGGTCGGAGCGGTCGCCGGCAACGCCAAGGTCGGCAACCGCAACACGATCATCGGCGCCTGGCAGCACATCGAGTACGTGATGGGCTTCAACCTCGACCGGCGCATGTACGACCTGCTGCGCTGCATGCCGACGATTCCCGGAGCGATCGGAGCGTTCCGGCGGGAAGCGGTGTTGCAGGTGGGCGGCATGAGCGAGGACACCCTCGCCGAGGACACCGACATCACCATCGCCATGCACCGCGCCGGGTGGCGGGTCGTCTACCAGGAGCACGCGCGCGCGTGGACCGAGGCGCCCGGTTCGCTCAAGCAGCTGTGGTCGCAGCGCTACCGGTGGTCGTACGGCACCATGCAGGCGCTGTGGAAGCACCGCAAGTCGCTGACGGACAAGGGTCCTTCGGGGCGCTTCGGCCGGGTCGGTATGCCGCTCGTCGTGGTCTTCCAGATCGTCACGCCGGTCTTCGCCCCGCTGATCGACGTCTTCACCGTCTACTCGATGATCTTCGTCGACTTCACGGCGGCCCTGCTGGCCTGGCTCGCGGTGCTGGCGGTGCAGCTGCTGTGCGCGGCGTACGCCTTCCGCCTGGACCGCGAGAAGTACCGCTACCTGCTGATGATGCCGCTCCAGCAACTCGCCTACCGCCAGATGATGTACCTCGTCCTCATCCACTCCTGCATCACGGCCATGACGGGCGGCCGGCTGCGCTGGCAGAAGCTGAAGCGCACGGGTGAGGTCGGGACGCCGGCGGGGGCGGGCCGATGAGCTGGGAGCGGCAGCCGGGGCATCAGCAGGGGTACGGTCAGTGGTACGGGTACTCGGGTTACACGCATCAGCCGCCCATGCCGGTGGTGCCGCGGGAACCGGTGCCCCCCGCAGCCGCCGAGGCGGAGGAGGAGAAGCCTCCGCCTCGGCTCCCGGGCCGTGACCGCTACTTCGACACCCTCCGCGCCGTCGCCCTGATCCGCGTCGTCACCTACCACACCTTCGGCTGGGCCTGGGCAGGCATGGTCTTCCCCTCGATGGGGATCATGTTCGCCCTGGCCGGCACCCTCATGGCGAAGTCCCTGGAGCGCCCCGCGCTGACGGTGGTGCGCAGCCGGATGCGCCGACTGCTGCCACCGTTCTGGTTCTGGGGCTTCTTCGTGGTCGGGGCGATGCTGATCCACGACTGGATGCCGGGCCGGCAGATCGTCTACTGGATCGTGCCGCTGGGCGACCCGCCGGGCAACGCCTGGGCCGAGCAGGCCTGGGAGATCCTCTGGTACCTGCGGACGTACCTGTGGTTCGTCCTGCTCTCACCGCTGCTGCTACGGGTGTTCCGCCTGGCCCCGGTGCCGGTACTGCTGCTCTCCCTGGCCCCGATCGTCGTCTTCCGATTCGCCTGGCAGCCCCCGGACAATCGCCTCGGCAGCGCGCTGACCGACCTGGCCACCTTCCTGTTCTGCTGGATCCTCGGCTTCGCGCACCGCGACGGGGTGCCGGCCCGGCTGAGGCCGTTCGCCGTGGCCGTCCTGTCGCTCGCCGCGATCGGCTTCGGCGGCTGGTACGCCTTCACGCACCAGGCCGGGACGGGCTCGTACGACCTGGACGACATCCCGCTCGCCCAGGCTTTCTGGTCGGCGGGGTATGTGACGCTCCTGATGTGGGCGAAGTCGTACTTCGGGATCGACTTCGCGTGGCTGACCCGCTTCCGGCGGACCGACCGCATCGTCACGATCTTCAACTCCCGTGCGGTGACGATCTACCTCTGGCACGAGATCGCCCTGATCCTCGCCGTCCCGCTGATCGACCAATTCTGGAACGTGCCCGCGTTCGAGAGGTACCTGCCGCTGGAGAGCCAGTGGTTCCTGTTCGGCATCGGCTGGATCCTGATCGCCGTCTTCGTGCTGCTGTGCGGGTGGGTGGAGGACGTGGCCGGGAAGAAGAAGCCGACGCTTCTGCCGGGGGGAGGCCGTGCTGCGGCTCCGTGCGGCCGTACTGCCACAATGGGCCAGTGACCCGCGCATCCCTGGACAAGCAGCCGCACGAAGTCGCCTCGATGTTCGACAACGTGGCGGAACGGTACGACCTGACCAACGACGTGCTGTCGCTCGGCCAGGACCGCAGATGGCGCAGGGAGGTCGCGAAGGCCGTCGACGCCCGCCCGGCGCAGAAGATCCTCGACCTCGCCGCCGGCACGGCCACCTCCTCGCTGCCCTTCGCACAGACCGGTGCCTATGTCGTCCCGTGCGACTTCTCGCTCGGGATGCTCCAGGTCGGCAAGCGCAAGCACACCTGGCTGCCGTTCACCGCGGGGGACGCGACGAGGCTGCCGTTCAAGGACGACACCTTCGACGCCGTGACGATCTCCTTCGGGCTGCGCAACGTCCAGGACTTCGACGCCGCGCTGCGCGAGATGTACCGGGTGACCAGGCCCGGCGGCAGGGTCGTGATCTGCGAGTTCTCGCACCCGACCTGGGCGCCGTTCCGCACCGTCTACACCGAGTACCTGATGCGCGCCCTGCCCCCGGTCGCGCGCTCGGTGTCCTCGAACCCCGACGCGTACGTCTACCTCGCCGAGTCCATCCGCGCCTGGCCCGACCAGCCCGCCCTGGCGGAGCGCCTGCGCAAGGCCGGCTGGTCGAAGGTGGCGTGGCGGAACCTGACGGGCGGGGTGGTGGCCCTGCACCGGGGCTTCAAGCAGAGCTGACCACGGGGTAGGTGTCCTCTCCGGGCTCGTCCAGCTCGCGTTGCAGTCCACCCGAGGGCGGTCGCGGTATCCGTGGCTCGCGGATGCCTCCGCCGCCCTCGCCCTCGCCGAAGTCGAACCAGATGTAGACCATCGAGTCCCGCGGCACCTCGGCTCCGGGCTGGGGATACTGGCGTACGACGTAGTCGACGACGGTGAGATGGAAGTCCGGCCGGTCCGGGGCGTTGAGGAGAAGGCCGTGCGACTTCGCTGCCTCGCGCGCGTCCATGGCCATCAGTCCGACGAGTTTCGGAACTCGCACCTCGGGCGTTTTGGGTGTTATGCGCACAGATGTCACCCCCAGCGGTACTGGAAGGGTAACCGCCCAGGGGTGTCGTCCGGAAGCTTCAAGTACCTTTCTGTAACAGTCGGTTACTCAGTGTGACGAATCCGGAATTGAGGCTCACGGTTCTGCGGTCACAGGTCGAGCCGATAGCAGTGCGCCGTCCGTCCGGTGTCCGGGCCGGCGAACTCCTCCGCGAGCCGCATCCCCAGCCGCCGTGTCACCGCGATGGACCGTGCGTTGCCGGCGTCGACCATGGCGACCACGTCAGGCACCCCGGCCGCCCGCACCCGCTCCAGCGTCAGCTGTGCGGCGGCGGTGACGTACCCCTGTCCCCAGTGCTCCCGCCCGAGCCGCCAGCCGATCTCTATCTCGCCGGTGGGACCCCACGGGCGCTCCCATGGCTGGGCGCCGGTGAAGCCGAGGACCCGCTCCCGCTCGTCGAGCAGCGTCCACAGACAGAAGCCCCGCTCGGCGTCGTGCCGGCGCTGGCGGGCGGTGAGCTCCTCGTAGACGGACAGTTCGGCGGCCCTGCCGCCGTGGAACTCCATGACGTCCGGGTGGGCGAAGACCCGGTGCCAGGCGATCGCGTCCTCGTCGGTGGGCACCCGCAGCCTTACTACGGGGAGAGCTCGGTTCACAGGGCAGCCCTTCAGCCGGGTGATCAATTCTGCTGCATAGACTGCCCATGTCCAGTGCCGGTCGGCACGCAGATTTCGAACCCTGGGGAGATCCAGCCGTGACCGTCGTGACCGAGCCCCACTCCTCCCCTCTCTCCGAGAACACCGCCGATGTGATCGTCGTGGGCGCGGGGCCGGCCGGCTCCACGACGGCGTACCACCTCGCCAAGTCCGGCCTCGACGTACTCCTGCTGGAGAAGACCGAGTTCCCGAGGGAGAAGGTCTGCGGCGACGGCCTCACCCCGCGCGCCACCAAACAGCTCGTGGCCATGGGCATCGACATCTCCGAGGAGGCCGGCTGGCTGCGCAACAAGGGGCTGCGCATCATCGGCGGCGGCGTCCGCCTCCAGCTGGACTGGCCGGATCTCGCCTCCTTCCCCGACTACGGCCTCGTCCGCAAGCGCGACGACTTCGACGAGCAACTCGCCCGCCAGGCCCAGAAGGCCGGCGCCCGGCTCTACGAGCGCTGCAACGTCGGCGCCCCGATCATCGACGACCGCACCGGCCGGATCACCGGCGTCAACGCCAAGCTCGGCGAGGACAAGCGCGAGGTCACCTTCCACGCGCCCCTGGTGGTCGCCGCCGACGGCAACTCGACGCGGCTGTCGCTGGCGATGGGCCTGCACCGCCGCGAGGACCGCCCGATGGGCGTGGCCGTACGGACGTACTTCACCTCGCCCCGCCATGACGACGACTACCTGGAGTCCTGGCTGGAGCTGTGGGACCGCCGAGGGGCCGAGGACCGCCTGCTGCCCGGCTACGGCTGGATCTTCGGCATGGGCGACGGCACCTCGAACGTCGGCCTGGGCGTCCTCAACACCTCGGACTCCTTCAAGGAGCTGGACTGGCGCGAGGTCCTGAAGGCCTGGTGCGCCTCCATGCCGGAGGACTGGGGCTACACCCCGGACAACATGACCGGCCCGATCCGCGGCGCCGCCCTGCCCATGGCCTTCAACCGCCAGCCCCACTACACCAAGGGCCTGCTGCTGGTCGGCGACGCCGGCGGCCTGGTGAACCCCTTCAACGGCGAAGGCATCGCCTACGCCATGGAGTCCGGCCAGATCGCCGCCGACGTCATCGTCCAGGCCCACGCCCGCCCGACGCCCGCGAGCCGCGAACTCGCCCTCCAGCGCTACCCGCGCGTCCTGAAGGACACCTACGGCGGCTACTACACACTGGGCCGCGCCTTCGTGAAGCTCATCGGCAACCCGAAGGTCATGAAGATCGCGACCCAGCGCGGTCTGACCCACCCGATGCTGATGAAGTTCACGCTGAAGCTGCTCGCGAACCTCACGGACCCGACCGGCGGCGACGCGATGGACCGCATCATCAACGGCCTCAGCAAGGTGGCCCCCAAGGCCTGAACTAGCGGTTCAGCGCCTCGATGTTGGCGGCCCGGCGTGCGAACACCTCGTCGCGCCGGTCCGCCACCTGCCGTAGCGCGTCCTTGCGTTCCCGCTTGGAGAGCCGGTCCAGATAGACCCGGCCGTCGCAGTGATCGGCCTCGTGCGCCAGGCACCGGGCGAAGTACCCGGTGCCCTCGATCACGATCGGCTCGCCGTCCTTGTCGAGGCCGTGCACCACGGCCCGGTCCGGACGCGGTACGTCCATCGTGGCGCCGGGGACCGACAGACAGCCCTCGGCGTCGTCCAGGAGCCTTCTGCCGGCGGCGTCGAGCGGCTCCAGCACGGGGTTCACGACATGCCCGACATGCCGGATCCCGTCGTCGTCCGGGCAGTCGTATACGAACAGCCTCAGGCCCACCCCGACTTGATTCGCCGCGAGTCCCGCCCCGTCGGCGATGTACATCGTCAGGAACATGTCGTCGATGAGCGCGGCGAGATCGGGCCCGAACTCGGTCACGTCCCGGCACGGCTTGTGCAGCGCCTCCTCGCCCACCTCGGTGATCCGCCGCACCGAGCCACGCCGGGCCTCGGGTGCGAGCGGCGGATACGACTCCACGGGCCTGCCTTGCACGAAAACGCTGGGCATCGTCGTTCTCCCTTTCCGTCGTTGTGTCGTCGCGGGTTGTGAGGATGCTGTGGCCGGGCGCGAAACAACCTTCCGGCCTGCGCGGACCCTCCCTACCCTCCGGGTCTCATGACAACAGAACATGCGCACAAGCCCCAGGAGCAGACAGGTCACACACCGTCCGGCCACACCCGCAGACGCTTCCTGGCCGGCGCCGGCTCGGTGGCCGGCGCCGTCGCCTTATGGCCCGCCGGCCCCGCCCGGGCCGCCACGGGCAAACGCGTCGCCGTCCTCGGCGGCGGAGTCTCCGGTCTGAGCGCCGCCCACGAACTCGCCGAACGCGGCTACGCCGTCACCGTCTACGAGTACTACGACGCCCTCGGCGGCAAGGCCCGCTCGATGCCCGTCCCCGGAACAGCGGCCGGCGGCCGCGCCGACCTCCCCGCCGAGCACGGCTTCCGCTTCTTCCCCGGCTTCTACCGGAACCTGCCCGGCACCATGCGCCGCATCCCCGTCCCCGGCAACGCGCACGGCGTCCACGACAACCTCGTCAGCGGCACCGAGGCCCTGTTCGCCCGCTCCGGCGGCCGCGCCGACCTGCACTTCCCGCTGCGCCGCGCCACCACCCCGCCGCGCCCCGGCGACCTCACCCTCGGCTGGATCCGCGACCAGCTCCTGTCGGTGCTTGAGCTCGGCACCCGCCTGCCCTCCCACGAGGTCGCCTACTTCGCCGACCGTCTCCTGGTCCACCTCACCAGTTGCGACGCCCGCCGCGAGGAGCACTGGGAGAAGGTCTCGTGGTGGGACTTCATCCGCGCCGAGGACATGAGCGAGGAGTACCGGACCGTCCTCGGCATCGGCCAGACCCGCAATCTGGTCGCCACGCGCGCGGAGGTCGCCTCCACCCGGACCGTCGGCCGCGTGATCATCGAGGCCCTGCTCCTGTGGGGGCTGCTCGGCCGAGGCATGGACGGCGACGCCGACATCGACCGTGTCCTCGACGCCCCCACCAGCGAGGCCTGGATCGACCCCTGGGAGACCCACCTGCGCTCCCTCGGCGTCGAGTTCGCCCTCGGCACCCAGGTCCGCGAAGTCGGCTACGCCGGCGGCCGCGTCACCGGCGTCCGCGTCTCGGACCGCGACGGCGGCCACGAACGTACCGTCACCGCCGACCACTACGTCTCCGCCCTCCCCGTCGAGCACGCGCGCGGCACCTGGGGCCCCGCCCTTCGCGCGGCCGACCCGCAGCTGGCCCGCTGCGACGCCCTCCAGGCCGACTGGATGACCGGCGTGATGTTCTACCTGCGCACCCCCACCCCGGTCGTGCACGGCCACATCAACTGCCTCGACTCACCCTGGTCGGTGACCGGCGTGGGCCAGGCCCAGTTCTGGGCCGGACGGGACTTCTCCGGCGACTACGGCGACGGACGCGCCCGGGACTGTCTCTCCGCCATCGTCTCGGAGTGGGACAAGCCGGGCATCCTGTACGGCAAGACGGCCAAGGAGTGCACCAAGGAAGAGGTCGTCGCGGAGCTCTGGGCCCAGCTGAAGGACGGCCTCAACGACGCCGGCAAGACGGTGCTCCGGGACGAGGACCGCCTGGGCTGGTTCATGGACCCGGCGGTGACGGGTCTGGGCGGCCCCGACCCGCAGAACCGCGAACAGCTCCTCATTCACCCCACGGGCACGCTCTACAACCGCCCCACGGCCCGCACGAAGGTCCCGAACTTCTTCCTCGCGGGCGACTACGTCCGTACCGACGTCGACCTCGCGACGATGGAGGGCGCCAACGAGTCGGCCCGCCTCGCGGTCAACGCGCTCCTGGACGCGGACAATTCGGATACCGAGCGCTGTGAGATCTGGGAGCTGTACCGGCCCCCGGAGCTGGAGCCCCTCAAGCGGATCGACGAGGTGCGCTACAAGCTGGGCCTGCCCAACACCTTCGACCTCGGATAGCCATCGCGAGGGCGCCACGAACAGGACGGAGGGGCCGCTGCCCCCGAGCGGCTGCGGCCCCTTCCGTACGCCAGTGCTGTACGGCTCGCGTCAGAGCACGCGCACCGCACCCGACGCCGGGTAGCCGGACAGGTCCTGGATGACGACGCCCTTGGAGGGGTTGGCCGCGTCCAGGTACTGGCCGTTACCGATGTAGACGCCCACATGGTAAGCGGAACCCTTGCCGCCCCAGTAGAGGATGTCGCCGACCTGGACCTGCGAGAGCGGAATGTCGGTGCCGGACATCGACTGGTCCTGCGAGACGCGCGGCAGGTCGACACCGACCTGCTTGTACGCGGCCTGGACCAGGCTGGAGCAGTCCCACGCGTTGGGGCCGGTCGCGCCCATGACGTACGCGTCGCCCAGCTGCGCCTTGAGGAAGGCGATGACGGTGCCGACGCTGCCGCTGGCGGGAGCGGACACGTCCGTGCTGGTGCCCGCGGAGGCGGACAGGGTGGTCCGCTCGGAGCTGCGGGAGGCGGCCTCCTCGGCGGCGGCCCTGCGGGCCTCCTCGGCCTTCTTCTTCGCCTCGGCCTTCTTCTTGGCCTCCGCGAGGTCCTTCTTGGCCTCCTTGGCGGCCGCGGCGGCGGCCGCGTCACGCTCGGCGTCGAGCTCGTAGTTCGCCGCTGCCAGCTGCGTGGCGTCGGCGGACTGGGCGAGCTGGTCCGCCAGGTCACCCGTGAGGGTGGGCAGTTCGATGGTCTGCGTCACCGGCTCGGCGGCGTTCGCCGTGGCCGCTGCGCCAGCCGCTGCCATGCTGAGGACGCCACCGGCAACTCCGGCGCGCATCGCGATGGTCGACGTTGCGGTGCGGCGGGGCTTCCGGTGGCTGCGTATGTGAGCGGTGTGGGACATGAGAACAACGGGTATCAGGGGCTCCTCCATACCTTCAAGAAACGTGGGCTGCGCCACAGTTGTTCAATCGGCGGCCCGAAATTCGCCCGCGTCACCCTTTATTGACGCCGTAACGGACATTGCGGGCGCTCGTTTCCTGCCCGTGATCACGGGCTTTCATCATTAAGTCCGAATTGCTCTTCGCCTACCACCTGTTGGGACCGGTGGCCAAGCCCGGTTCTCAGAGGTCTCTCATCGATGTGGCGGAGGTCACGCAACGGTTACGAGTCCGTGCGCGTCCGGTGCGTGAATCGCGACCACCGTCGCTCGTGAACGCGTGCACGCGTCCACATCCGCTCCCGGCTCTCCCTCTGATGTGTGAACGGGGTCCTCTACCAACTCATCCGGTCCAGCACCAATTTGCATGCAAGAGAACTCTCTTGATATGGAGACGCCCCCTCCGAGCTGCACCGACGAGCGAAAATGTCACCTCTGGTGATCACTCGGACGCTTCTCGTGCGAAGATCACCGCTCATCCGTGTTCATGATCCTTCGTCAGGTGGTGGAGATCACAAAGCTTGTGCAATACCCCGTGTCGCAGATCACAGAGCGGCGGGCATAAGATGCGAGGCAGTTGGGCTTGTGACCTGCTTCACATGTTCTCGATCTTCGCCGGGACGAGCGGGGCTCGTGGGACCGGTGGGGCGGCTGTGAGCCCAGTGCAACCGCCAGCAGTCAGTGCCGACTGAGAGGAGCGAGGAGCGGTGAACGCCTATGCGCCCATCCTCGTACTGGGAGCCCTCGGGGCAGGCTTTGCGATCTTCTCCGTGGTCATGGCCACGCTGATCGGTCCGAAGCGGTACAACCGGGCCAAGCTCGAGGCTTATGAGTGCGGTATCGAGCCGACCCCCACGCCGGCCGGTGGCGGGCGCTTCCCGATCAAGTACTACCTGACGGCGATGCTCTTCATCATCTTCGATATCGAGATCGTCTTCCTCTACCCCTGGGCCGTCACCTTCGACTCCCTGGGGATTTTCGGGCTCGTGGAGATGCTGCTCTTCGTGCTCACCGTCTTCGTCGCGTACGCGTACGTATGGCGGCGCGGCGGCCTGGAATGGGACTGAGGGGCCTTTAAAGACATGGGACTCGAAGAAAAGCTGCCGAGCGGATTCCTGCTGACCACCGTCGAGCAGGCCGCGGGCTGGGTGCGCAAGTCGTCCGTCTTCCCGGCCACCTTCGGCCTCGCCTGCTGTGCCATCGAGATGATGACCACCGGCGCCGGCCGCTACGACCTGGCGCGCTTCGGCATGGAGGTCTTCCGCGGATCCCCGCGCCAGGCCGACCTGATGATCGTCGCCGGCCGGGTCAGCCAGAAGATGGCGCCGGTGCTCAGGCAGGTCTACGACCAGATGCCGAACCCCAAGTGGGTGATCTCCATGGGGGTCTGCGCCTCCTCGGGCGGCATGTTCAACAACTACGCGATCGTGCAGGGCGTCGACCACATCGTCCCGGTCGACATCTATCTGCCGGGCTGCCCGCCACGGCCCGAGATGCTGATGGACGCCATCCTCAAGCTCCACCAGAAGATCCAGTCCTCCAAGCTCGGCGTGAACGCCGAAGAAGCGGCCCGTGAGGCGGAGGAAGCGGCGCTCAAGGCCCTGCCCACGATCGAGATGAAGGGGCTGCTGCGGTGAGCGACGCGAACGGCACCAACGGGGCGAACGGGTCCAACGGGGTCAACCCCGAGAAGGACCTCTCCGCCTCCAACCTCCCGGGCCAGCGCGGCCAGGGCGGCGAGGAGATCCGCGTCCAGCGCGGTATGTTCGGCGCCAACAACGGCGGCGACACCTCCGGCTACGGCGGCCTCGTCCGCTCGGTCCGGCTCCCGGGCCCGGCGAGCCGCCCCTACGGCGGCTGGTTCGACGAGGTCGCCGACGAACTCGAGGGCGCGCTGGAGGAACAGGGCCTCCTGCCCGGCAACGCCATCGAGAAGACGGTCGTCGACCGGGACGAGATCACCTTCCACATCGAACGCGAGCACCTGCTCCGCGTCGCCCGCACCCTGCGCGACGACCCGGCCCTGCGCTTCGAACTGTGCACCGGGGTCAGCGGCGTCCACTACCCGAGCGACAAGGGCCGGGAACTGCACGCCGTCTACCACCTGCGCTCGATCACCCACAACCGGCTGATCCGCCTCGAAGTCAGCGCCCCCGACAGCGACCCGCACGTCCCGTCGCTGGTCTCCGTCTATCCGACCAACGACTGGCACGAGCGCGAGACCTACGACTTCTTCGGCATCGTCTTCGACGGTCACCCCGCCCTGACGCGGATCATGATGCCGGACGACTGGCAGGGCCACCCGCAGCGCAAGGACTACCCCCTCGGCGGCATCCCCGTCGAGTACAAGGGCGCCCAGATCCCGGCTCCGGACCAGCGGAGGTCGTACTCGTGAGCACGCAGTCAGCATCCGCCCGTGAGACCACCGAGGGCACCGTATACACGGTCACCGGTGGCGACTGGGACGAGGTCGTCGAGGCCGCGGCCCGTGCCGACGACGAGCGCATCGTCCTCAACATGGGCCCGCAGCACCCCTCCACCCACGGAGTGCTCCGCCTGATCCTGGAGATCGACGGCGAGACCGTCACCGAGGCCCGCTGCGGCATCGGCTACCTCCACACCGGCATCGAGAAGAACCTCGAGTACCGGACCTGGACGCAGGGCACCACGTTCGTGACGCGCATGGATTACCTGACGTCCTTCTTCAACGAGACCGCCTACTGTCTCGCCGTCGAGAAGCTCCTCGGCATCGAGGACCAGATCACCGAGCGCGCCAAGATCATCCGGGTGCTCCTGATGGAGCTGAACCGGCTCTCCTCCCACCTGGTGTGCATCGCCACCGGCGGCATGGAGCTCGGCGCCACCACGATCATGATCTACGGATTCCGTGATCGTGAAATGATTCTCGACATCTACGAGCTGGTCACCGGCCTGCGCATGAACCACGCGTACATCCGGCCCGGCGGACTCGCCCAGGACCTGCCGCCCGGCGCGGTGGACCAGATCCGCGAGTTCGTGAAGAAGATGAAGAAGAACCTCCCGGAGTACGACAAGCTCGCCACCGGGAACCCCATCTTCAAGGCCCGCATGCAGGACGTCGGCTATCTCGACCTGGCCGGCTGCATGGCCCTCGGCGCGACAGGCCCGATCCTGCGCTCCACCGGTCTCCCGCACGACCTGCGCAAGACGCAGCCGTACTGCGACTACGAGACGTACGACTTCGAGGTCCCGACCGCCGACACCTGCGACTCCTACGGGCGCTTCCTGATCCGCCTGGAGGAGATGCGCCAGTCGCTCGGGATCGTCGAGCAGTGCCTGGACCGGCTCCAGCCGGGACCGGTCATGGTCGCCGACAAGAAGATCGCCTGGCCCGCCCAGCTCGCCCTGGGCCCCGACGGACTCGGCAACTCCCTCGACCACATCAAGAAGATCATGGGCACCTCCATGGAGGCCCTGATCCACCACTTCAAGCTGGTCACCGAGGGCTTCCGGGTCCCGGCGGGACAGGCGTACGCGGCCGTCGAGTCGCCCAAGGGCGAGCTCGGTGTGCACGCCGTGTCCGACGGCGGCACCCGCCCCTTCCGGGTCCACTTCCGCGACCCGTCCTTCACCAACCTTCAGGCCATGGCAGCGATGTGCGAGGGCGGCCAGGTCGCCGACGTCATCGTCGCCGTCGCGTCCATCGACCCCGTGATGGGAGGCGTCGACCGGTGACCACCTCTTCTTCCGAGCGGGGCGTCAGCCTGGGCATGCCCGCACTGCCCGCGCCCGCGTACCCGGACGACGTTCGGGAACGACTTGAGCGTGACGCGCGCGAGATCATCGCCCGCTACCCGGACTCCCGTTCCGCCCTCCTGCCGTTGCTGCACCTCGTGCAGGCGGAGGAGGGCCATGTCACGCGCACCGGGATGCAGTTCTGCGCGGACGTACTGGAACTGACCACGGCCGAGGTCACCGCGGTCGCCACCTTCTACACCATGTACCGGCGCAAGCCGAGCGGTGACTACCAGGTCGGCGTCTGCACCAACACGCTGTGCGCGGTCATGGGCGGCGACGCGATCTTCGAGGAGCTCCAGGAGCACCTGGGCATCGGCAACGGCGAGACCACCGGTGACGGCAAGGTCACCCTGGAGCACATCGAGTGCAACGCCGCCTGCGACTTCGCGCCGGTCGTGATGGTCAACTGGGAGTTCTTCGACAACCAGACCCCCGCGAGCGCCAAGCGCCTCGTCGACGACCTGCGCTCGGGGCGGGACGTCGAGCCGACGCGCGGGGCGCGGCTGTGCACCTTCAAGGAGACCGCGCGGATCCTGGCCGGCTTCCCCGACGAGCGGCCCGGGGCCGTCGAGGAGAGCGGCAGTGCGGGACCGGCCTCGCTGGTGGGCCTCCGCCTGGCCAAGGGAGAGACCGCACCCGCGCGCGTGGTCCATCCGCGCGACGGCGGCCCGCACGACGAGCCGCAGGACAGGGCGGTGCACGAGCCCTCGCCGGCCGAGCACCTCAGTTCGCACGACGCGCCGCATGAGACGTCGGCATCCGACCCCGCCCACCCGGCAGGGCCTGTCGCCGAGGAGGGGGAGTGATGACGTTGGCACCAGAGCTGAAGGAAAACAGCCCCGAGAAGCTGCTCGCACCCGTGCTGTCGGCCTTCTGGGACGAGGACAGGTCCTGGACGCTGGACGTCTACCGAAGGCACGAAGGGTACGAGGGGCTCCGCAAGGCGCTCGCCATGTCGCCGGACGACCTGATCGCGTACGTCAAGGACTCCGGTCTGCGCGGGCGCGGCGGCGCGGGATTCCCGACGGGAATGAAATGGCAGTTCATTCCGCAGGGTGATGGAAAACCGCACTATCTAGTTGTCAACGCCGACGAATCGGAGCCCGGGACGTGCAAGGACATCCCGCTCCTCTTCGCGAACCCGCACAGCCTCATCGAGGGCATCGTCATCGCGTGTTACGCCATCAGGTCTTCGCATGCCTTCATCTATCTGCGTGGTGAAGTCGTCCCCGTGTTGCGGCGGTTGCACGAGGCCGTGCGCGAGGCCTACGCGGCGGGCTTCCTCGGCGAGAACATCCTGGGCAGCGGCCTCGATCTCGAGCTCACCGTGCACGCCGGCGCCGGCGCGTACATCTGCGGTGAGGAGACCGCGCTGCTCGACTCGCTCGAAGGCCGCCGTGGACAACCGCGGCTGCGTCCCCCCTTCCCCGCGGTGGCAGGTCTCTACGCCTGCCCGACTGTTGTGAACAACGTCGAGTCGATCGCGTCGGTTCCCGCGATCCTGCACCGGGGCAAAGAATGGTTCCGCTCGATGGGCAGCGAGAAGTCCCCGGGCTTCACGCTCTACTCGCTCAGCGGCCATGTTGCGAACCCCGGTCAGTACGAGGCCCCGCTCGGCATCACGCTGCGCCAGCTCCTCGAAATGAGCGGCGGGATGCGCCCCGGCCACCGCCTGAAGTTCTGGACGCCGGGCGGCTCCTCCACGCCGATGTTCACCGACGAACATCTCGACGTCCCCCTCGACTACGAGGGCGTGGGCGCCGCCGGTTCCATGCTCGGCACCAAGGCGCTGCAGTGCTTCGACGAGACGACCTGCGTCGTGCGGGCCGTCACCCGCTGGACCGAGTTCTACGCCCACGAGTCCTGCGGCAAGTGCACGCCCTGCCGTGAAGGCACGTACTGGCTCGTGCAGTTGCTGCGCGACATCGAGGCCGGCAAGGGCGTCATGAGCGACCTCGACAAGCTGAACGACATCGCCGACAACATCAACGGCAAGTCGTTCTGCGCCCTCGGCGACGGCGCCGCCTCGCCGATCTTCTCCTCGCTGAAGTACTTCCGCGAGGAGTACGAGCAGCACATCACGGGCCGTGGCTGCCCCTTCGACCCGGCCAAGTCGACGGTCTGGGCCGACTCCCGCACGGAGGTGAACGCATGACCGTGACCACCAACGCTCCCTCGGGCGGGGGAGAGGCGGCGGTCCCGCCGGAAGATCTCGTCTCGCTGACCATCGACGGCGTCGAGATCAGCGTGCCCAAGGGCACCCTGGTCATCCGCGCCGCCGAGCAGCTGGGCATCGAGATCCCCCGCTTCTGCGACCACCCCCTCCTCGACCCGGCCGGCGCCTGCCGCCAGTGCATCGTCGAGGTCGAGGGCCAGCGCAAGCCGATGGCGTCCTGCACGATCACGTGCACCGACGGCATGGTCGTCAAGACGCACCTCACCTCGCCGGTCGCGGAGAAGGCCCAGAAGGGTGTGATGGAGCTCCTGCTCATCAACCACCCGCTGGACTGCCCGGTCTGCGACAAGGGCGGCGAGTGCCCTCTGCAGAACCAGGCCATGTCGCACGGACACGCCGAGTCCCGCTTCGAGGGCCGCAAGCGGACGTTCGAGAAGCCCGTCCCGATCTCCACGCAGGTGCTGCTCGACCGCGAACGGTGCGTGCTGTGCGCCCGCTGCACCCGGTTCTCCAACCAGGTCGCAGGCGACCCGATGATCGAACTCCTGGAGCGGGGCGCGCTCCAGCAGGTCGGCACCGGTGAGGGCGACCCCTTCGAGTCGTACTTCTCCGGCAACACCATCCAGATCTGCCCGGTCGGCGCGCTCACCTCGGCGGCGTACCGGTTCCGCTCCCGCCCCTTCGACCTCGTGTCGTCCCCGAGCGTGTGCGAGCACTGCTCCGGCGGCTGCGCCACCCGCACCGACCACCGGCGCGGCAAGGTCATGCGCCGCCTCGCGGCCGACGACCCCGAGGTCAACGAGGAGTGGATCTGCGACAAGGGCCGGTTCGGCTTCCGCTACGCCCAGCAGCGCGACCGGCTCCAGACACCGCTGGTGCGCAACGCGGAGGGCGACCTGGAGCCGGCTTCCTGGCCGGAGGCACTGCAGATCGCCGCGCAGGGCCTGCTCGCCTCCCGCGGCCGCACCGGCGTGCTGACCGGCGGCCGGCTCACCGTCGAGGACGCCTACGCGTACAGCAAGTTCGCGCGCGTGGCGCTCGACACCAACGACATCGACTTCCGCGCGCGTGTGCACAGCGGCGAGGAGGCCGACTTCCTCGCCGCGCGGGTCGCCGGTCACGGCCGCGACCTCGACGGTACGGGTGCCACGTACACCTCCCTGGAGAAGGCACCGGCCGTCCTGCTGGCCGGGTTCGAGGCCGAGGAGGAGGCGCCCGGGATCTTCCTGCGGCTGCGCAAGGCCTGGCGCAAGCACGGCCAGAAGGTCTTCTCGCTCGCCACGCACGCGACACGCGGCCTGGAGAAGGCGGGCGGAACGCTGCTGCCGGCCGCTCCCGGCACCGAGACCGAGTGGCTGGACGCACTCGCGAGCGGCGTCGGCCTGGACGAGGCCGGCGCACAGGCCTCCGAGGCGCTGCGCACCGAGGGCTCGGTGATCGTCGTCGGCGAACGACTGGCGGCCGTCGCGGGCGGGCTCACCGCCGCAGTACGGGCCGCGACCGCGACCGGCGCCGAGCTGGTGTGGATCCCGCGCCGGGCGGGCGAGCGCGGTGCCGTCGAGGCCGGCGCGCTGCCGTCGCTGCTGCCGGGCGGACGTCCCGCGACCGACCCACGCGCGCGTGAGGAGGTCGCCGCCGTCTGGGGCCTGGCCGAACTCCCGCTGCGCTACGGCCGCGACACCGGCCAGATCGTCGAGGCCGCCGCGACCGGCGAACTCCAGGCCCTGCTGGTCGCGGGCGTCGAGGTCGCCGACCTGCCCGACCCGGCACGCGCGCGTGAGGCGCTCGGCGAGGTCGGCTTCGTGGTGTCGCTGGAACTGCGGCCCGGTGAGGTGACCGAACTCGCCGACGTGGTCCTGCCGGTCGCCGCGGTCGCCGAGAAGGCCGGCACCTTCCTCAACTGGGAGGGCAGGGTGCGCTTCTTCGAGGCCGCGCTCAAGCCCGACCAGATGACCCGCCGCCTGGCTCCGACCGACGCGCGCGTGCTGCAGATGCTGGCCGACGCCATGGACGTACACCTGGGCCTGCCCGATCTGCGCACCACGCGCGCGGAGATCGACCGGCTCGGACCCTGGGACGGACCGAGGGCCACCGAGCCCTTCCAGACCGCCGCCCCGTCGCCGCGGCCTGCCGCCGGCGAGGCCGTCCTCGCCGGGCATCGGCTGCTGCTCGACCAGGGCCGTCTCCAGGAGGGCGACGAGGCGCTGGCCGGGACCCGGCACGCCGCCCACGCGCGCGTGTCGGCCGCCACCGCCGCCGAGGCCGGGGTGAAGGACGGCGACGTCCTCGCCGTCACCGGCCCCTCCGGAGCGGTCGAACTGCCGCTGCGGATCACCGAGATGCCCGACCGGGTGGTGTGGCTGCCGCTGAATTCCGTGGGCGGCGGCGTCGCCTCCGACACCGGGGCGCTGCCCGGCTCACTCGTCCGCATCGGCCCGGCGACCCTCGCGTCCGAGGCCCCCGAGGAGGTGGAGGCATGAGCCCTTTCCTCGCCGCTGAAGACCTCTCGATGTTCGGCCGCGACCCCTGGTGGCTGGTCGTCATCAAGGCGGTGTTCTGCTTCGCCTTCCTGATGGTGACCGTGCTGTTCTCCATCGTCTGGGAGCGCAAGGTCGTCGCCTGGATGCAGCTGCGCATCGGGCCCAACCGGCACGGCCCCTGGGGCATGCTCCAGTCGCTCGCCGACGGCATCAAGCTGATGCTGAAGGAAGACGTCATCGTCAAACGCGCGGACAAGGTCGTCTACGTCCTCGCACCGATCGTCGCGGCCATCCCGGCCTTCATGGCGATCGCGGTGATCCCCTTCGGCCCGGCCGGCAACGAGATCTCGATCTTCGGTCAGCGCACCACGATGCAGCTCACCGACCTGCCGATCGCGATGCTCTACATCCTCGCGGTCGCCTCGGTCGGCATCTACGGCATCGTCCTCGCGGGTTGGAGTTCCGGATCCACCTACCCGCTGCTCGGTGGCCTGCGTTCCTGCGCGCAGATGATCTCCTACGAGATCGCGATGGGCGCCGCCTTCGCCTCGGTGTTCCTCTACTCCGGTTCGATGTCGACCTCGGCGATCGTCGAGGCACAGCAGGACCGCTGGTACATCGTGCTGCTGCCGGTGTCCTTCCTGATCTACATCGTGACCATGGTCGGTGAGACCAACCGCGCTCCCTTCGACATGCCGGAGTCCGAGGGCGACCTGGTGGGCGGCTTCAACACCGAGTACTCGTCGATCAAGTTCGCGATGTTCATGCTCGCCGAGTACGTGAACATGGTGACGGTCTCGGCGGTGTCGGTGACGCTCTTCCTGGGCGGCTGGCGCGCGCCGTATCCGGTCAGCACCTTCTGGGAGGGCGCCAACCACGGCTGGTGGCCGCTCCTGTGGTTCGTGATCAAGGTCCAGCTGCTGCTGTTCTTCTTCATCTGGCTGCGCGGCACGCTCCCACGCGTGCGCTACGACCAGCTGATGAAGCTCGGCTGGAAGGTCCTCATCCCGGTCTCCGTCGTCTGGCTGATGCTCGTCGCGACCGTACGGACCCTGCGCAACGAGAACTACGACTTCGCCGACATCGCCCTCTACGTCGGCGGCGGCGTCCTCGCGCTGCTCCTGCTCTCCTTCATCGCCGACATGTTCCGCGAGAAGGCGAAGGGCGCCGAGGGAGCCGCCGAGGAACCGGCCGCGTTCGACGCGATGGCGGGCGGATTCCCCGTACCGCCGCTGCCGGGGCAGGAGTTGCCGCCGGTGCCGCGCCGCCCCTCGCGCCGCGAGCGAGAGCTGATTGTCAGTGGTGGGCCCGATACTCAGAGTGACGGACCTCTGAGTGGTTCTACGGATGGAAAGGAGGCGTCCGATGGCTGAGGAACCCAAGGAGACCAAGCCCGGTTTCATGAACCCCGTCGCAGGCTTCGGCGTGACCTTCAAGGCCATGTTCAAGAAGCGGCTGACCGAGCAGTACCCGGAGCAGCAGAAGACCACCGCTCCCCGCTTCCACGGACGGCACCAGCTCAACCGCCATCCGGACGGCTTGGAGAAGTGCGTCGGCTGCGAGCTGTGCGCCTGGGCCTGCCCCGCCGACGCCATCTATGTAGAGGGCGCCGACAACACCGAAGAGGAGCGCTACTCGCCGGGCGAGCGGTACGGGCGCGTCTACCAGATCAACTACGCCCGCTGCATCCTGTGCGGTCTGTGCATCGAGGCGTGCCCCACGCGCGCGCTCACGATGACCAACGAGTTCGAGCTCGCGGACTCCAGCCGCGCCAACCTCATCTACACCAAGGAGCAGCTGCTCGCCGGTCTCGAGGACGGCATGGTCGACACGCCCCACGCGATCTACCCGGGGACCGACGAACAGGACTACTACCGGGGGCTGGTGACCGAGGCGGCTCCCGGTACGGAGCCCCAGGTCGCCGTCTCCAAGGGAGAGAAGCCCGAGGAACAGGAGGTGGAGGCATGACCGCGCAGCTCGCCGCCTACTCCACCTCCACCGGAGAGGCCGTCCAGTTCTGGATGCTCGGCACCGTGGCCGTCATCGGCGCCCTGTGCACCGTATTCATGAAGAAGGCGGTGCACAGCGCGCTGTGCCTGGCCGGGACCATGATCGTCCTGGCTGTCTTCTACCTCGCCAACGGTGCCTACTTCCTGGGCATCGTGCAGATCGTCGTCTACACCGGCGCGATCATGATGCTGTTCCTGTTCGTGGTGATGCTGGTCGGCGTGACGGCGGCGGACTCCCTGAAGGAGACCATCAAGGGTCAGCGCTGGCTGGCCCTTCTCTGCGGCCTCGGCTTCGGCATCCTGCTGATCGCGGGCATCGGGAACGCCTCCGTCACGGAGTTCAACGGTCTCGCCCAGGCGAACGCGAACGGCAATGTGGAGGGCCTCGCCGCCCTCATCTTCACCAAGTACGTCTTCGCCTTCGAGATCACCGGCGCCCTGCTGATCACGGCCGCCATCGGCGCAATGGTGCTCACGCACCGCGAGCGTACCGAGCGCGCCAAGACCCAGCGGGAGCTGTCCGAGGAGCGCATCCGCGAAGGCAAGCACGTGCCGCCGCTGCCGGCCCCTGGCGTGTACGCCCGGCACAACGCCGTGGACATCGCGGGCCTGCTGCCCGACGGCACCCCCTCCGACCTCACGGTCAGCAAGACGCTGCGCGAGCGCGGCCAGATCCGTGACGTCTCCACCGAGGCGCTCAACGATCTGCGGGCGCTGGAGCAGCGCGCGGAGGAGCGGCTGGAGCGGACCGCGATCGAGCCGTCGACCTTCAAGCGGCCGGAGGAGGCGTCGAAGTGAACCCGGTCAACTACATCTACCTCGCGGCCCTGTTGTTCACGATCGGCGCCACCGGCGTGCTGATCAGGCGCAACGCGATCGTCGTGTTCATGTGCATCGAGCTCATGCTCAACGCCTGCAACCTGACGCTCGTCGCCTTCTCCCGGATGCACGGCAATCTCGACGGCCAGATCATCGCCTTCTTCACGATGGTCGTGGCCGCTGCGGAGGTCGTCGTCGGGCTGGCGATCATCGTGTCGCTGTTCCGTTCCCGCCACTCGGCCTCGGTCGACGACGCCAGCCTGATGAAGCTCTGAGGGGTCGGAAGAAACGTGGAGAACCTGATTGCGCTGCTGATCGCGGCGCCCTTGCTCGGAGCGGCCGTACTGCTGTGCGGCGGCCGGCGTCTGGACGCCGTCGGCCAGTGGCTCGGCACGCTCCTGTCCTTCGTCTCCTTCGCCTTCGGCGTGGTCCTCTTCGCCGACCTGCTGGGCAAGGACCCCGAACAGCGGACCCTGACCCAGCACCTGTTCAGCTGGATCCAGGTCGAGAGCTTCCAGGCGGACGTCGCCTTCCGCCTGGACCAGCTGTCGATGACGTTCGTGCTGCTGATCACCGGCGTCGGCTCGCTGATCCACCTGTACTCGGTCGGGTACATGGAGCACGACGAGCGGCGCCGCCGCTTCTTCGGCTATCTGAACCTGTTCCTCGCGGCGATGCTGCTGCTGGTCCTCGCCGACAACTACCTGCTGCTGTACGTCGGCTGGGAGGGCGTCGGTCTCGCCTCCTACCTGCTGATCGGCTTCTGGCAGCACAAGCCCAGCGCCGCCACCGCCGCGAAGAAGGCCTTCCTGGTCAACCGCGTCGGCGACATGGGCCTGTCCATCGCGATCATGCTGATGTTCCTGTGGTTCGGCACCTTCGCCTTCGGGCCGCTGCTCGGCGGCGAGGGGGAGCCCGGCATGGTCGGGGACGCCAGCGAGGGCAAGCTCACCGCGATCGGCCTGATGCTGCTGCTCGCCGCGTGCGGCAAGTCCGCCCAGGTACCGCTGCAGTCCTGGCTCGGGGACGCGATGGAGGGCCCGACCCCGGTCTCGGCCCTCATCCACGCCGCGACGATGGTGACCGCGGGCGTCTACCTGATCGTCCGCTCCGGCGCCATCTTCAACGCCGCGCCCGACGCACAGCTGGTCGTCACGATCGTCGGCGCCGTCACGCTCCTGTTCGGTGCCATTGTCGGTTGCGCGAAGGATGACATTAAGAAGGCGCTCGCCGGCTCGACCATGTCGCAGATCGGCTACATGGTCCTCGCCGCCGGCCTCGGCCCGATCGGCTACGTCTTCGCGATCATGCACCTGGTGACACACGGCTTCTTCAAGGCCGGGCTGTTCCTCGGCGCCGGTTCGGTCATGCACGGCATGAACGACGAGGTCGACATGCGCAAGTACGGCGGCCTGCGCAAGTACATGCCGGTCACCTTCGTCACCTTCGGCCTCGGCTACCTCGCGATCATCGGCTTCCCCGGTCTGTCCGGCTTCTTCTCCAAGGACAAGATCATCGAGGCGGCGTTCGCCAAGGGCGGCACCGAGGGCTGGATCCTCGGCGGCTGTGCGCTGCTGGGCGCCGCGATCACCGCGTTCTACATGACGCGCGTGATGCTGATGACGTTCTTCGGCGAGAAGCGCTGGCAGCCGGACGAGAACGGCAACGAGCCGCATCCGCACGAGTCGCCCAAGGTCATGACGATCCCCATGATCGTGCTGGCCGTCGGGTCGGTCGCCGCCGGCGCGTTCTTCAGCATCGGCGACCGCTTCATCCACTGGCTGGAGCCGATCACCGGGCACGACCACGGCCACGCGCCGCTCAGCGCGGGAGCCATCACCGGCGCGACCGTCGCGTGCATGGTCATCGGCGTCGCCATCGCCTACGGCCAGTACGGCCGCCGCCCGGTCCCCGCCGTCGCCCCGCGCGGGTCGGTGCTCACCCGGGCCGCCCGGCGCGACCTGTACCAGGACGACTTCAACCACGTCGTCCTCGTCCGTGGCGGCGAGCACCTCACGCGGTCCCTGGTGTACGTCGACCACACCCTGGTCGACGGCGTCGTCAACGGCACGGCGGCCTCCGTCGGCGGCCTGTCCGGACGGATGCGCAGGCTCCAGAACGGCTTCGTGCGGTCGTACGCGGTCTCGATGTTCGGAGGTGTGGCGATCCTCATCGCCGCGACCCTGCTGATGAGGGCGGTCTGATACCGATGTCCTTTCCTCTGCTGACAGCCACGGCGGTGCTCCCGGCGATCGGGGCGATCGCCACGGCCGCCGTACCGGCCGCGCAGCGTACGGCAGCCAAATGGCTGGCGCTGCTCGTCTCGCTCGGCACACTCGCCCTCGCGATCACCGTCCTGGTCCGCTTCGACCCCGACGGCGACCGCTACCAGCTCACCGAATCCCACTCCTGGATCGCGGAGTTCGGGGTCCGCTACGAACTCGGGGTGGACGGCATCGCGGTCGCGCTGATCGCGCTGACCGCGCTGCTGATCCCGTTCATCATCCTCGCGGGCTGGCACGACGCCGACCCGCTGGAGACCGGCAGCAAGCGGTGGCGGCCCACCCAGGGCTTCTTCGCCCTGATCCTGGCCGTCGAGGCGATGGTGATCATCTCCTTCGAGGCCACCGACGTCTTCCTCTTCTACATCTTCTTCGAAGCCATGCTCATCCCGATGTACTTCCTCATCGGCGGCTTCGGGGACCGTGCCCACGAGCACGGCGAGAAGGCGGCGTCGACGCAACGGTCGTACGCGGCGGTGAAGTTCCTGCTCTACAACCTGGTCGGCGGTCTGATCATGCTGGCCGCGGTGATCGGCCTGTACGTGGTCGCCGGGAACTTCAGCCTCCAGGAGATCGCCGAGGCCCGTGCCAACGGCACGCTGGACATGGCGACCAACACCGAACGCTGGCTGTTCCTCGGCTTCTTCTTCGCCTTCGCGGTGAAGGCGCCGCTGTGGCCGCTGCACACCTGGCTGCCGAACGCGATGGGGGAGGCCACCGCTCCGGTCGCCGTCCTCATCACCGCGGTCGTCGACAAGGTGGGCACCTTCGCGATGCTCCGCTTCTGCCTCCAGCTGTTCCCCGAGGCCAGCAAGTGGGCGACGCCCGCGATCCTCGTCCTGGCGCTGATCAGCATCGTCTACGGGGCGCTGCTCGCGGTCGGCCAGCGGGACATGAAGCGCCTGATCGCGTACGCGTCGATCTCGCACTTCGGCTTCATCATCATGGGCATCTTCGCGATGACCAGCCAGGGCCAGTCCGGCGCGACGCTCTACATGGTCAACCACGGGATCTCGACGGCCGCGCTGATGCTGGTGGCGGGCTTCCTGATCTCCCGGCGCGGCTCGCGGCTCATCGCCGACTACGGCGGTGTGCAGAAGGTCGCCCCGGTGCTCGCCGGCACCTTCCTGATCGGCGGCCTCGCGACGCTGTCGCTGCCGGGACTGGCGCCGTTCGTCAGTGAATTCCTGGTCCTGGTCGGCACGTTCACGCGCTACCCGGTGATCGGAATCATCGCCACCTTCGGCATCGTGCTCGCCGCGCTGTACGTCCTCGTCCTCTACCAGCGGACGATGACGGGCCCGGTGAAGCCGGAGGTCTCCGCGATGCCCGACCTCAGGGTGCGCGAGCTGGTGGTCGTCGCCCCGCTGGTCGCACTACTGATCTTCCTGGGCGTCTACCCGAAGCCCCTCACGGACATCGTCAACCCGGCGGTCCAGCAGACCATGTCCGACGTTCAGAAGAAGGATCCTCAGCCCGAGGTGGAGGCGGCCAAGTGAGCACATCAGCCGTCCACAGCCTGTGGACAACCGCGGCCGACCCGATCTTGAAGATCGACACGCCGAAGATCGAGTACGGACAGCTGTCGCCCACCTTGATCGTTGTCGGTGCGGCGGTCGTCGGCGTGCTGATCGAGGCCGTCGTGCCGCGCAAGGCGCGCTACCACTCCCAGGTGTTCGTCTCCGTCGTGGCGCTCGTCGCCGCCTTCGCCGCGGTCGTGGCGCTGGCGGCCGGCGGATACGCCACGACCAAGTCGGGCATCGCCGCGATGGGCGCGATCGCCGTCGACGGACCCGCCCTGTTCCTCCAGGGCACGATCCTGCTGGCGGCCCTGGTCGGCCTGTTCACCTTCGCCGAACGGCGGCTCGATCCGGCGGCGCACGGCAACCGGGTCGACTCCTTCGCCGCGCAGGCGGCGTCCGTGCCGGGCAGCGACAGCGAGAAGGCCGCGGTGAAGGCCGGGTTCACCACCACCGAGGTGTTCCCGCTGCTGATGTTCGCCGTCGCGGGCATGCTGATCTTCCCGGCGGCCAACGATCTGCTGACGCTGTTCATCGCCCTGGAAGTCCTCTCGCTGCCGCTGTACCTGATGTGCGCGCTGGCCCGGCGCAAGCGCCTGATGTCGCAGGAGGCCGCGGTCAAGTACTTCCTGCTGGGTGCCTTCGCCTCCGCGTTCACGCTGTTCGGCATCGCCATGCTGTACGGGTACGCGGGCTCCGTGTCGTACGCGACGATCGCGCAGGTCGTCGACGGCACCGTGCCGGACGTCACCCCGGCGCTCGCGGACACCATGGGCAATGACGCGCTGCTGCTCGTCGGCGCGGCGATGATCGTGATGGGCCTGCTGTTCAAGGTGGGTGCGGTCCCGTTCCACATGTGGACGCCCGACGTCTACCAGGGTGCGCCGACGCCGGTGACCGGGTTCATGGCGGCGGCGACGAAGGTGGCCGCCTTCGGCGCCCTGCTGCGGATCCTGTACGTCGTGCTGCCCGGCCTGCGCTGGGACTGGCGGCCGGTCATGTGGGGCGTCGCGATCGTCACCATGCTGGGCGGTGCGATCGTCGCGATCACACAGACCGACATCAAGCGCCTGCTGGCGTACTCGTCGATCGCGCACGCGGGGTTCATCCTCGCGGGTGTCATCGCGACCACGCCGGACGGGGTGTCGTCCGTCCTCTTCTACCTGGCCGCGTACTCGTTCGTGACGATCGGGGCCTTCGCGGTGGTGACGCTGGTGCGCGACGCCGGCGGTGAGGCGACGCACCTGTCCAACTGGGCCGGTCTGGGACGCCGATCACCATTGGTCGCGGCCGTGTTCGCGGTGTTCCTACTGGCCTTCGCCGGCATCCCGCTGACCTCCGGCTTCGCCGGGAAGTTCGCCGTGTTCAAGGCGGCGGCGGAGGGCGGGGCGGGACCGCTGGTCGTGGTCGGTGTGATCTCGTCCGCGATCGCGGCGTTCTTCTACATCCGCGTGATCGTCCTGATGTTCTTCAGCGAGCCGCGGCCCGAGGGCCCGACGGTCGCCGTTCCGTCGCCGCTGACGATGACGGCCATCGGCGTCGGTGTCGCCGTCACGCTGGTGCTGGGTGTGGCGCCGCAGTACTTCCTGGACCTGGCGAACCAGGCGGGAGTGTTCGTGCGCTGACGCGACACCCACGTGCACGACGGCTGCGGCCCGGCATCCCTTCCGAGGGGTGCCGGGCCGCAGTCCTGCCGAGGGAGGGGCGAGCCTGTGGATAACTCCGGCGCTGTCGGTCCTGGCCCCTATCGTGGATGCAGTGGTCGAGGGACGACGTACGGGGGACATGGCGATGGGTGCGACGGGTGGGATCAGGGAGATGCCAGGGGTGACCGAGACGGCGCAGACCGGTGGCAGTGAGGCGCTGGCCGCGCTGCACCGGGTCTTCGGATACGAGGCCTTCCGCGGAGAGCAGGAAGCCGTCATCGAGCATGTGGTGGCGGGCGGCGACGCCGTCGTGCTCATGCCCACAGGTGGCGGAAAGTCCCTCTGCTACCAGATCCCGTCCCTGGTCAGACCCGGTACGGGCGTGGTCGTCTCCCCGCTCATCGCGCTCATGCAGGATCAGGTGGACGCACTGCGGGCGCTGGGCGTGCGCGCCGGGTTCATCAACTCCACGCAGGACTTCGACGAGCGGAGGGTGGTCGAGGCGGAGTTCCTGACGGGCGAGCTCGACCTGCTCTACCTCGCACCGGAGCGACTGCGGCTCGACTCGACGCTGGAACTGCTCTCCCGCGGCAAGATCTCGGTGTTCGCCATCGACGAGGCGCACTGTGTCTCCCAGTGGGGCCACGACTTCCGGCCCGACTATCTGGCCCTCTCCCTGCTCGGCGAGCGTTGGCCGGACGTACCGAGGGTCGCGCTCACGGCCACGGCCACCCGGGCCACCCACCAGGAGATCACCCAGCGCCTGAACATGCCGGATGCCCGGCACTTCGTGGCGAGCTTCGACCGGCCGAACATCCAGTACCGGATCGTGCCGAAGGCCGATCCGAAGAAGCAGCTGTTGAACTTCCTCAGGGACGAGCACGCGGGCGACGCGGGGATCGTGTACTGCCTGTCGCGCAAGTCCGTGGAGGCCACGGCCGAGTTCCTGTCCCGCAACGGCGTCGAGGCGGTGCCGTACCACGCCGGGCTGGACGCGGGCACACGAGCGGCGCACCAGTCCCGGTTCCTGCGGGAGGACGGCCTGGTCGTGGTGGCGACCATCGCCTTCGGCATGGGCATCGACAAGCCGGACGTGCGCTTCGTCGCCCACCTGGACCTGCCCAAGTCGGTCGAGGGCTACTACCAGGAGACGGGGCGCGCCGGCCGCGACGGCCTCCCCTCCACGGCCTGGATGGCCTACGGCCTCAACGACGTCATACAGCAGCGCAAGCTGATCAACTCGGGCGAAGGCGACGAGGCGTTCCGGCGCCGGGCCGCCTCGCACCTAGACTCGATGCTGGCGCTGTGCGAGACGGCCCAGTGCCGGCGCGGCCAGCTGCTCGCCTACTTCGGCCAGGACCCCGAGCCGGTCGGCTGCGGCAACTGCGACACCTGTGTCACGCCGCCGGAGACGTGGGACGGCACGGTCGCGGCGCAGAAGGTGCTGTCGACGGTGGTGCGGTTGCAGCGCGAGCGGGGACAGAAGTTCGGGGCGGTGCAGATCGTCGACATCCTGCTGGGACGGCGTACCGGCAAGGTGATCCAGTTCGATCACGACCAGCTGTCCGTGTTCGGCATCGGCGAGGACCTCAGCGAGGGTGAATGGCGGGGCGTCGTACGGCAGTTGCTGGCGCAGGGGCTGCTCGCGGTCGAGGGGGAGTACGGGACGCTCGTGCTGACGGAGGCCAGTGGGTCGGTGCTGCGGCGCGAGCGGGAGGTGCCGCTGCGGAAGGAACCGAAGAAGCCGGTGACCTCGCGGTCGGGGTCGGGTTCCGGAGGTTCCGGGCGTGGAGAGCGCAAGGCGAAGGCCGCGGTGGCCGAGCTGCCCGAGGAGCTGGCGCCGGCCTTCGAGGCGCTGCGGGCCTGGCGTGCCGAGCAGGCTCGGGAGCAGGGCGTCCCGGCGTATGTGATCTTCCATGACGCGACGCTGCGGGAGATCGTGACCGTGTGGCCCGCGTCCGTGCGGGAGCTCGGGAGCGTCAGCGGGGTCGGCGAGAAGAAGCTGGCCACGTATGGCGAGGGTGTGCTTGAGGTGCTGGCCTCGGAGCGAGGCGAGTCCGGGCCCGGGTCGCAGGCCGGGGCCGAGTCCGAGTCCGGGGTGGCGGCCGACGCGGCTCCTGAGGCCGATCAAGGGATGGACGACTGGCCCGAGATGGAGCGGGAGCCGGAGCCGGAGGACTGGGCCTAGTGTCCCGGTCCGGAGATCCTGTCGCAGTAGCGGCAGTAGCGGCAGTAGCGGCAGTAGCGGCAGTAGCGGCAGTAGCGGCAGATGCGGTCGATGATCTGATCTGCGGTCTTGGTCCACTTGAAGGGCCGAGCCTGTTCGTTCCAGGTCTTGATCCACTCTTCGAGCCCGGTCTTCAGTTCATCAAGTGAGCAGAACACCCCGCGTTCGAGGCAGCGTCGTTCCAGCTCCGCAAACCACCGCTCGACCTGGTTGATCCAGGACGAGTAGGTCGGGGTGAAGTGCAGGCGGAACCGGGGATGCGCAAGCAGCCACTTCGCGAGATACAGCCCGACAACGTCACGGATCTTGTCGACCAGCAGCGGGTCCGGAGAGATCTTGAAAGTTTCCGTGCGCCAGGGCTGCAGTGGTTGCAGGTCAGGAACGCCTTCGGTCTTCATAGACCTGGAGGCGGGGGTTGGCGACCAGCGCGCGTAGTTCGCGTTTGCCGAGGTAGGTCCCGGCGTGGCGGTCCTCCTCGGCACCGTCGTCGACGAAGGAGCCCGGCGACACCAGCGCCTTCTCCACCAGGACGTGGAAGGCGTCCGTGTCGGTCGCGGCCAGCAGCGCCGAGTGGTCCGTCCAGGCGAGATGCGCGATCTGGTGGGCGACGCTCCAGCCGGGCGCCGGGGTGGCGAGCGCCCACTGCTCGGCGCTCAACTCGGCCACCAGCCGGTCGAGTTCCTCGCTCTCCTCGCGCAGGTCGTCGAACACGGGCGTCGGATCGGACACGGGACGCTCCCCTCGGGCATGGCAGCGCCGAAGAAAACAAGCAAGCATGCTTGCAGAATTGCGGCCGTTCGGTGCACGACCCGGGGCGAGGGCTGCGCGGACCCTGTGTGCTCAATACACTCGGCGATCGCGCCCATCGCGGCGCACACTCGCATATCGGGGGACGAACGATGAGCAACTGGAACCCGGGCGGACAGCCGCCCCAGGGGCCGCAGCCCTACCAGCCGCAGCCACCTCAGCCCTATCCGCACCAGCCCTACGTGCCGCCACAGCCCCAGCCGCCCTACCCGGGGCCTCCGGTGCCGCCGCCGGGCGGGCCGATCACCCGGCTGCGGCGGCGGATCGGCCCCATCCACACCGCACGCAGGGTCTTCACCCCGTCACGGCCGGGCATCGTCTCGGATCCTGAGGTGGCGCGGATGCGGAAGATCAGGACCCTGGTCGGCGTGGGCGCGTTCCTGTGGATGTCCTACGCCTACAAGCTCGCCCCCAAGCTCAGCGATGCGGCGGACGAGCAGGTCGACAAGTCGTGGACCAGCGCCCTCGTGTTGGCGGCGACCCTCCCGGTCGTCGTCGGCGTCCTGTACGGCCTGGCCGCTCCGGCGGCGCGACGGGACCTGCTGCGCCGGGCGGGGCGGTGCTTCGGCGCGATCGTGGCCATGATGGCGGCGGCCTCCGTCTTCCCGACCATCGTGCTCTCAGGGTTCTTCGAGGGCCAGGAACCCCTCGTGGAGGGCCACTTCACCGTGACGAAGGGCCTCATCCTCGCGTTCACCCTCTTCGTCCTCTTCTGGGTGACGCCGTTCGTCGTCTGGGGCGTGGGACTCGCCGTCCAGCACGTGTTCCGCACCGCGGACATCCACGAGACGGTGCCGCCGCTGCTGATCATGGCGTTGGCGTGGGAGATGGCACTGATCGACATGTTCACCGGCGCCCACGAAGGCGTGCCGACGGTGATCCGGTACGTGTTCATCCTGGGCGCCCCGCTCTCCGTCACGGCGGTGGGCCTGTGGGAGCTGCACCGGCTGCGCGTGCACTACGGGCTGGGGATGCGGGGACTGCTGATGCGCTAGAAACGGCGCCTCGGAGGACCGCTACGCCGGGACCTACCTCGGCAAACGCGAACTACGCGCGCTGGTCGCCAACCCCCGCCTCCAGGTCTATGAAGACCGAAGGCGTTCCTGACCTGCAACCACTGCAGCCGTGGCGCACGGAGACCTTCAAGATCTCACCCGACCCGTTCCTGGTCGACAAGATCCGCGATGTCGTCGGCCTTTACCTTGCCCCGCCGGCCAATGCCGTCGTCTTCGCGATGGACTAGAAGCCACAGATCCAGATTGAGCGGACTGCACCGGTCCGTCGACCTGTTCGCCGCACTGAACACCGCCACGGGCAAGATGATCACGAAACTGTCCGCCCAACACCGGGCCGTCGACTTCCTCGACTTCCTCGACGAGATCGACCGCCAGACCGACAAGAGCCTGGCGGTCCACGTCATCTGCGACAACCTCTCCGCCCACAAGGCGCCCGTGGTGCACAAGTGGCTGCTCGCGCACCCCCGCTTCCAGCTCCACTTCACCCCGACCTACTCGTCCTGGATCAACCAGATCGAACGGTGGTTCGCCGAGCTGGAACGACGCTGCCTCACACGCGGAGTGTTCTGCTCACTCGACGACCTCAAGACCGCACTCGAAGAGTGGATCAAGGTCTGGAACGAACAGGCTCGGCCCTTCAAGTGGACCAAGACCGCCGACCAGATCATCGACCGCATCTGCCGCTACTGCGACAGGATCTCCGAACCAGATCACTAGGGGAGGGCGGCCACCCGGCGTCTGCCGGTCACCCGGCGTCTGCCGGTCACCCGGCGTGGGGCAGTCATCCAGTGGCGGTCGACGTCCTCAGTGGTCGGGAGCCCGACGGTCCGGAACCCGGATCATGCCCGGATCACGCCAGTGCCGTCAGCCCGGGT
Source organism: Streptomyces coerulescens (assembly GCF_042657965.1). NCBI lineage: Bacteria > Bacillati > Actinomycetota > Actinomycetes > Kitasatosporales > Streptomycetaceae > Streptomyces > Streptomyces coerulescens. Next base: position 676,186 of record NZ_JBHSKM010000008.1, on the reverse strand, counting down.
GCGAACGTGATCAGGAGCGGGAGCAGTGGCACCAGTGCCGCCAGCGTCGTCGTGAGCGCGCGGTCGCGACGGCCCAGGCGGGGCGGGGGCTGCAGGAGGCGGTCCACGCGTTCGCCCAGGAGGCGGTGGGTGGAGGCGCAGGACAGGACGCCTCGGTGCTGGTTGAGCTCGATCAGGGCCAGGGCCGTCGTCAGGTGACCGCAGCGACGGGACGCCGTGTCGTCGGCGGCCAGTTCGACCAGGCGGTGGGTCTGGTCGCAGAAGTGGGCGAACAACGGGATGCGGGGGAATCCGGTGGCAAGCGCGGTGGAGAGGTGCAGCAGCCAGTCGTGGTGGGCGCGGGCATGGCCCCGCTCGTGGGTGAGGACGGCGTCGAGCTGGTGGTCGGTGAGGCGGTGCAGGGCACCGGTGGTGACGATCAGCTGGGCCGGGCTGCCCGGCATCCACCAGGCGTCCGGGTACTCGTCCTCCAGCACCAGCAGCGGGCCGCGCGTCGAGCCCAGGCCCGCGGGCAGGTCAGGGGCGCGTTCCCGCAGATGGGCCCTGGCCACGCCACGTCGCCGGCGCGCCTCCACGGTCTCGCGGGCCAGCATCGCGGTCGTCCAGGCCGCACCGCAGGCCAGCAGCAGGGTGAGGGCGGCCGCCCAGACCGGTGCGGCCGAGAGGTCGTACGCCTCCGTCACCGACGGCGGGGCCGGAGCGAAGAGCTGGGCGCGCACCGTGCCGAAGACGGCGGCCGCCCCCAGGGACAGGGCCGTCAGGCAGGACAGCAGGACGGTGGCGACCAGGCACTGCCACACCCAGAGCGCGACCACGGGGTCCCGTTCCGGCCAGGTGGCCCGGGTCAGCGCTCGGGGGACGGGTACGGCGGCCGTCAGGGCGACGATGCTCAACAGGAGCATGCAGACGGTCATGCCTAGGTCTCCGGATCCTGGACAGGAAGGTGCGGGGGCGGCCGTGCTGGGCGGCGGGCCGCGAACACCGGAAACGGCGCGCGTCCCACCGCCAGTCAGTATGACGGTCACCGTCGGCGGAGCCAGGGGGAAAGACGCGACGAATACGCGGTCAGGGCGGCCGACCGCGCCGCTGTCCGGCGCCGACGCCGAGGGCGCGAAACGTCCTGCGGAATCAGCGAGTTGGCCCCGACTAGGACGCCGGACCGGATGCCGGCCCGGACGCCGGTCTGGACGCCGGACCGGATGCCGGCCCGGACGCCGGTCTGGACGCCGGACCGGACGCCGGCCCGGACGCCGGTCTGGATGCCGACCTCGACACCGACCACGCCCCCGGCCGCCCCGCCTCCGGTCCCCGCGTCATCCCGCCACGATGCGCCCCGTGACCTCGCCCAGTCCCACCCGGACCCCGCCGGGCCCCGGTGCCCAGGCGGACAGCGTCACCACGTCGCCGTCCTCCAGGAACGTCCGCTTGCCGTCGGGGAGTTCGAGCGGGTCGCGGCCGTTCCACGTCAGTTCCAGCAGTGAGCCGCGCTCGCGTTCCGTCGGGCCGCTGATCGTGCCGGAGCCGTACAGATCGCCGGTGCGCAGCGAAGCGCCGTTCACGGTCATATGGGCGAGCTGCTGGGCGGCGGTCCAGTACATGGTGGAGAACGGCGGCTCGGAGATCACGTGGCCGTTGACGGTCACCGAGACACGCAGGTCGTAGCCGCCGGGTTCGGTCTCGGAGCCGGAGTCGTCCAGGTACGGCAGCAGGGGGTGGGTGCGCTCAGGCGGTGCCACCCGCGCGTCGTCCAGGGCGTCCAGCGGGGTGATCCACGCCGACACCGACGTGGTGAAGGACTTACCGAGGAAGGGGCCGAGGGGGACGTACTCCCAGGCCTGGATGTCGCGTGCCGACCAGTCGTTGAGCAGGCACAGGCCGAAGACGTGCTCCCGGTAGTCGCCCAGCGCCACCGGCTCACCCATCCGCGACGGCGTGCCGACCACGAAGCCGACTTCGGCCTCGATGTCGAGGCGGACCGACGGTCCGAAGACCGGCGCCGGATCGGTGGGGGCCTTGCGCTGGCCCGACGGGCGTACGACATCCGTGCCGGACACGACCACCGTGCCGGAGCGGCCGTGGTAACCGATCGGCAGGTGCTTCCAGTTGGGCGTCAGGGAGTCCTCGGCGTCGGGGCGGAAGATCTGGCCGACGTTCCGGGCGTGGTTCTCGGAGGCGTAGAAGTCGACGTAGTCGGCGACCTGGAAGGGGAGGTGCAGGGTCACCGAGGACAGGGGGTGGAAGAAGTCGCGGACGGCGTCCTGGTGCGCGGGCACCGTCAGCCATGCCGTCAGCGCGCGCCGCACGTCCGACCAGGTGGTGCGGCCGGCGGCGAGCAGTGGGTTGAGGGAGTCCTGGGCGAGCAGCGGGGCGTACGGCGAGCCGAGTGCGTGGGCCGCCCCGCCCGCGTCGAGGACGTGATCGCCGAGCCGGACGCCGACCCGTCGTGCGGAGTCCGAGCCGGGAAGGGAGAAGACGCCGTACGGAAGGTTGTGCGTGCCGAAGGGGTCGCCCTCGGGGAGATCGAAGGGGGGCATGGGGTGCTGCCTCACTCTCATACGCTCCGTATGCCATGTGGTCGGTCGGGCCACACGTTACGTGTGAGCCGCCTGCCTTGGGCAGTGAGAAAACCCGCGTCGCGAGGACCGGTGGAACGGCAGGCCGTCACCCTCGGCGGGGCCCCGGGCGCACTGCGCGGCCCCGTCGGAGTGAAATCACAGAGGACGGAAGGCAGTTGTGGGCGCAATAGCACAAATGGAACCGGAACAGGTGTCAACACATGTGAACCCAGCAGCCGTCCGGTTCAGGTCGAGTCGATGGGGCTTCCTGTCCGTATTCTCTGATCATGGCCCCACCCATCGCATATTCACTCATCGCCACTGACCTGGACGGGACGCTGCTCCGAGGTGACGACACGCTCTCCGACCGGACCCTCGGCGCGCTCGCGCGGGTGGCGGCGGCCGGTGCTCAGCACCTCGTCGTCACCGGCCGGCCGGCGCCCAGAGTGCGGCCGCTGCTCGACGTCCTGGGCAGTACGGGGCTCGCGGTGTGCGGACAGGGCGCGCAGCTGTACGACGCCGGCGCGGATCGTCTGCTGTGGTCCGTGACGCTGGACCGGGAGCTGGCGGAGACCGCCCTCGGCAAGATCGAGGCCGAGGTGGGGCAGGTGTACGCGGCGGTCGACCAGGACGGCGTCGACGGGCTCACGCTCATCGAGCCCGGCTATCTGATGCCGCACCCCACGCTGCCCGCCGTACGCGTCAGGCGTCGCGACGACCTGTGGTGCGAGCCGATCAGCAAGGTGTTGCTGCGCCATCCGACGCTGTCGGACGACGAGTTGGCGGCGACGGCGCGTTCGGTGGTGGGTTCGCTCGCGACGGTCACCATGTCGGGGCCCGGCACCGTCGAACTCCAGCCATGCGGCATCACCAAGGCGACCGGACTCGCGCTCGCGGCCGAGCATCTCGGCCTCGGTCCGCGCGAGACCATCGCCTTCGGGGACATGCCCAATGACATCCCCATGTTCGACTGGGCCGCCCATGGGGTCGCGATGGCCAACGCGCATCCCGAACTGAAGGCGGTCGCCGACGAGATCACGGAGTCGAACGAGGACGACGGCATCGCCGTCGTCCTCGAGAGACTGTTTGCGGGCACCTTGGCACACATCGTCCGTTAAGGGGTGATATGCGCCAATAGGTGACTTGCTTCGCCTAGTAGGGCCCGTTCACGTTGTCGATCGAGCCGTAGCGCGCGGCCGCGTAGTTGCAGGCGGCCACGATGTTCGCGACCGGGTTGTAGGGGTCGTACACGGTCCCCGGCACGTGGTAGGCCGCGAAGGTGGGGTCGATGACCTGGAGGAGGCCCTTGGACGGGGTGCCGGCCACGGCGTTGGAGTCCCAGTTGTTGATGGCCAGCGGGTTGCCGGACGACTCACGCATGATGTTGCGGTGAATGCCCTCGTACGACCCGGGGATTCCGTTCTGCCCCATGATGTGCAGGGCGTTGCGGATCCAGCCGTCGAGGTTGTCCGGGAACGTCTTCACGGAGGACTGGGTGGCCTGCGCCACGGAGGACTTCTTGGCGGGCGCGGCGGCCTTGTCGGCCGTCTTGCTCGGCGTGCTGACCTTCTTGGTCGCCCGGACCTTGAGGTCGGTGCCCGGGTGGATCAGCCGGGGGTTGTCGCCGACCGCCTTGCGGTTGTCCTTGTAGAGCTGCTTCCAGCCGCCCTGGACGTCGTACCGGTCGGCGATGCCGTAGAGCGTGTCGCCCTTCTTGGTGGTGTACACGACGGACCCGACCTTCGCCGTGGCGGGCTCTGCGGCGCTCGCGGCGGTCGCGCCCAGGAGGGGGAGGGCGAGAGCGGCGGTGCCGGTTCCGGCGATGACGACTCGGTGGGTGAGCGGGGTGGTGCGGGGGCGGCGGTGCTTGCCTCGGGGCATGGCGCTGTTCCTCTCCGACGCCTGCGAGGTGAGCTGTCGGGTTCGGGCGGGAGATGCCCGGCCGGGCCACCGTGCGGCAGCGCGACTTCACCCCTAGCCGGTCCGGTGCGCCATCAAGGCGTCCGGTCCGGCGGCTTACCTGGGTCCCCCGCTCCTGCCGTGCGTGTGTGAGTTACGTGGGTGGATGACTCGGGCAGCGGCAGGATTAGGCGTCCGCCCGACGAGCGGGAACGTATGCGAGAGCACATGCCCGGAACAAGTGCCGAGGGCACCTGTTGCGCAGTTTGACCATGGTCTGGTTCGTTTGGGCCGCTTGATCCTTTGCGGTTGCCAATCCTCAACTTGCTTTCGGGGCAAGGAGGGAAGGGGGTGTGGCGGGCCGGGTGCGCGACCCGGCGTGAGTGACCCAACTCACTGGTGGTCGCAAGAGCGGCAAATCGGGCAATGCCTCCAACTCGCCTTTAACTGCCTGTCCGTGGAGTCTGTTTTTCCCGTGTCCGACGGAAAAGCGCCTGTTCGCCCGCGAGTTCACGGGCTCCGGGTCGAGGCTCGCCGCCGAGTCGTGCGTGGCGTGGGCGGGGGAGGGTGAGGGGTCGCGGAGGGAGGTGGCGGGGGGTGGGAGGAGGCGGGAGGGGGTGGGGTTCGGTCGACATGTCCATGTCAGTGAAGGTGGTGCCGCTCCCCGGGCTGAATGGCGACCTCGGTTCAGGACACGGTCCGCTACTTCCTTATAAGTCGATCGATATCAGGCCTTATCAGGTGATCAAAAACATACCGGCTGTGATCCGATACCGCCCGGGGTGGACGGGTGGGCGGCATCGGTGATCGAAACGCGACCGGATACGCTGACTTGAGTGGTGGCAGCGACCTATCGACAAACCGTGTAACCGCCAGTGGACACCAGCAGACAGGAGACCCCTCGTGACCGTCGTCGGGCCGTTCGGGCTGAGCGTGCGGGACCAGGCTCTGGAGGCCGATGTCCAGGCCGGATTGGCGGCTGTCGAGGAGGGGTTGCTCGAAGCCACCAAGAGTGAGGTCCCCTTCATCACCGAGGCCGCCCAGCACCTGGTGCGGGCGGGTGGGAAGCGGTTCCGGCCGCTGCTGGTGATGCTCGCTTCCCAGTTCGGGGACCCGTATGCGCCGGGGGTCGTCCCGTCGGCCGTCGTGGTCGAGCTCACCCATCTGGCGACGCTGTACCACGACGACGTGATGGACGAGGCCGCGGTGCGGCGCGGGGTCGACAGCGCGAACGCCCGCTGGGGCAACTCGGTCGCCGTACTGACCGGCGACTTCCTCTTCGCGCGTGCCTCGCACATCCTCGCCGACCTCGGGCCCGAGGCGGTACGGGTGCAGGCCGAGGCGTTCGAGCGGCTGGTCACCGGGCAGATCCTGGAGACGGCGGGCCCGCAGGACGGGCGCGACCCCGTGGAGCACTATCTGGACGTGCTCAGCGGGAAGACCGGGTCGCTCGTGGCGGTGTCGTGCCGGTTCGGGGCGATGATGTCGGGCGCCGACGAGACGGTCGTCGATGTGCTGACGCAGTACGGGGAGCGGCTGGGTGTCGCCTTCCAGCTGGCGGACGACGTGCTGGACATCGCGAGTGACTCGCACGAGTCCGGCAAGACGCCGGGGACGGATCTGCGTGAGGGCGTTCCGACCCTGACGGTGCTGCGGCTGCGGGAGCGGGCCGCGCGGTTGGGGCTGGCCGAGGACATCGCGCTGTGCGAGCTGCTGGACTCCGACCTGAGCGACGACGCGCGGTTGGCGGAGGCGGTGGCCGGGCTTCGGGAGCACCCGGCGCTGGAGCAGGCGCGCCGGGACACGGTCCGGTACGCGGAGGATGCGCGGGCCGCGCTGGCGCCGTTGCCGGACATGTATGCCAAGGCCGCGTTGATGGAGCTGTGCGACGCGGTGGTGCATCGGGCCGGCTGAGAACAGGCCGCCCCAAACGAATGGGCCACCCCAAACGAATAAGCCCCCAAAACGAGCAAGCCGCCCCGAACCCGGGCGTGTGATGCACGTCACAAATCTGGACTGAGTCCAAACTAAGATCTCCTCCGTATGAATGCCCAGAAGCTGACGCAGGGGGCGTCAGCCGCATTACGGGGAGAAAACAGAATCATGGGCATGAAGACGACGTTCTCGAAGCGCCGTAAGAGCCTGATCGTCACCGCTGTCGCGGTGGCCGCCGCCGGTGGTGTCGCCGCCGCGGTGATTCCCGCCTTCGCCGCCGGAGGTGACCGCGCCGACCACGCGGGACATGCCGGAAGTGACGCGCAGGGGATCGTGAGCCAGAGCGGGACAGGCGGCGCGGGCGTCCGCGGGGGCATCGGCGGGGGCACGATCCTCGCCGCCAGTCTCCGCGGGGCCAACGAGGTGCCCGTCGAGGGCGGGCCCGCCGTCGGGGACAAGGACGGTGCCGCCCTGGAGTTCGTGAAGGTCAAGGGCGACAAGGTGTCCGTCGCCGTCACCTGGCGCGGCACCGGAAAGCCGACCGCGCTCCACATCCACCAGGGTGCCAAGGGCACCAACGGCGGTATCAAGGTCGACTTCGGCGGCCTGCTCGGCAAGCACAAGGGCCACAGCCTGACCGGCACCGTCCAGGTGAAGGACCCCGTCCTCCTCAACGCCCTCAAGACCGACCCGAGTTCGTTCTACGCCAACCTCCACACGGCGGAGTTCCCGGGCGGGGCGGTGCGGGGGCAGCTCCACAAGGTCACCGTCGCCGCGTTCGACTTCCGGGACGCGCTCGACAACTTCCAGGCGTCCGTCATCAAGGGCAAGCAGATCTACGAGTGCAAGCCCGCCGAGGGTGGTGGGTACGCGTTCGCCCAGCGGGACGTCAGCGCCGTACTCGGCGGCCGTATCGCGCACTCCTTCGTGGCACCCAACTCCGGTACGCCGCAATGGATCGCGCGGGACGGCAGCGCGGTGACCGGGGCCGTCATCTCCAGGACCCCGAACGGCGACAAGAACATCCCTGAGCTCGATCTGAAGGCCACTCAGTCCGGCAAGCGGCACGGCCTGCTCGCCGGCACCGCCGAGATCCTGCGGCTGAACACCGTCGGCGGCGTGGCCCCGGCCGGCTCCTGCACGCCGGGCGCGATCGTCGGTGTGCCGTACCAGGCGGACTACGTGTTCATCAACGGCTGATCCGCGGCCCGGCTGCTGCGGCTACCGCGGCCTTCGCGGGGCTGTCGCGGCCGTCCGGGCGGTGCGTACCCGGCGGCGTCTCCCCCAACCCCTACGGGTCGGGGGAGGCGCCGCCTCCGCGTGTCATACCGGAGGTGTACGTCGAGTTGGCTCCGCAGGCTGACGAATCGCCCTGGCCGATTTGGTCAGATGGAGACCACGGAAAACACCACTCCTCACCGATTCGGGTGAGAATGGCGGCTACGGGGTGGGCGAGTGCGGGGTCTTAGGACTCGCGAGCGAGGAATTGAGACGGACAGCCGCCGCCGACGACGGAGGTAAGGCACACATGGCACCGTACGAATCCGAGGACAGCACGACCGCAGGGGAGGCCGTCGACCTGCGCGCGGGCCGTCGCAAGGCCGCGCGGTACGTCGTTCCGGTCGCGGTCGTGGGCATCGCGGCGGCGACCATCGGGCTCGTCCCGGCGATCGCCGACTCCGGCGACCCCGACCTGCCGGAGATCACCGCGCAGCAACTCATCGAGAAGATCGCCAAGTCGGACGTCGACCAGCTGTCCGGCACCTTCAAGATCACCACCGACCTGGGTCTGCCCGACCTCGGCGGGCTGGGGGCCGGCTTCGCCTCCGGCGCCATGGCGTCGGGTTCGGGTGACGGATCGTCCGCCGACCCCACGGCCAAGCTGACCGAGCTGGCGTCCGGCACGCACACCCTGCGCCTCGCCGTGGACGGCGACGACAAGCAGAAGCTCTCCCTGCTGGAGAACGCCTCCGAGTACAGCCTCATCCACGACGGCAAGGACATCTGGGGCTACGACAGCAAGTCCAACGAGGTCTACCACGGCACCGCCGACGAGGCGCAGGCGGACAAGGGCAAGGGCGAAGAGGTGCCCGCCACGCCCAAGGAGTTCACCGAGGAGGCCCTGAAGGCGGTCGACGACACCACCTCCGTCACCGTCGACGGCACCGCGCAGGTCGCGGGCCGGGACGCCTACCGGCTGCTCATCAAGCCGAAGCAGTCCGGGAGCACGGTCGGCGCGATCACCGTGGCCGTGGACGCCAAGACCGGCATGCCGCTGAAGTTCACGCTGACCCCGTCGAGCGGTGGCGCGGCCGTGATCGACGCCGGCTTCACCCAGGTCAGCTTCGCCAAGCCGGCCGCCTCGACCTTCGACTTCACCCCGCCCAAGGGTGCGACGGTCACCGAGGAGGGCGAGCTGGACAAGGCGGCCGGGGAGCACGGCGGCGCGAAGTCCGAGGACGAGCTGGGCAAGGAGCTCGAGAAGGAGTTCGGCGGCCCGCTGACCGGGGGCGCGCTGGGCAAGGGCGCCGAGGGCGGCCCCGAGGTCATCGGCGAGGGCTGGAACTCCGTGGCCGTCTTCGACACCGGCGGCGAAGGCGTTCCGTCCGGCAGCGAGGTCGGCGGCGACATGGGTGGCTTCCTGGACTCCCTGGGCGACAAGGTCGACGGTAAGTTCGGCTCGGGCACGGTCTTCAAGACGCGCCTGATCAACGCCCTCGTCACGGACGACGGCAAGGTCTACGTCGGCGCGGTCACCAAGGACGCGCTCGTGAAGGCGGCCGACTCGGGCAAGTAGCCCGCCACCGACCGCCCCACCCGCACCACGAACCGAGGAGCCCGAGGCGCCGATGGAGGAACCGCCCGCCGGGAAGACCGACGAGCCGGACCGGACGGATGAGCCGGTGCGGACGGATGAGCCGGTGCGGACGGATGAGCCGGTGCGGACGGATGAGCCGGTGCGGACCGATGAGCCGGATCGGACCGACGACGCCGCCCGTGCCGTGATCGCCACCCACGGGCTCACCAAGCGCTATCGCGGTGGGCAGCTCGCCGTGGACGGCCTCGATCTGGCCGTCCCGGCGGGCAGCGTCTTCGGCTTCCTCGGTCCGAACGGCTCGGGCAAGACCACCACCATCCGCATGCTGATGGGCCTGATCGAGCCCACCTCCGGTACCGCGCGCGTGCTCGGGCAGCCCATGCCCCGGGCCGCGCGCGCCGTACTGCCGCACGTCGGCGCGCTCATCGAGGGGCCGGCCCTGTACGGCTTCCTCTCCGGCCGCGACAACCTCGTGCGGTACGACGCCGCCGACCCCACCGCCGATCCGCGCACCCGGCGCACGCGTGTCGCGGCGGCGCTGGACCGGGTGGGCCTGACGGCCGCCGCCAGCAAGAAGGCCAAGGCGTACTCGCTGGGTATGAAGCAGCGGCTCGGGCTCGCGGCGGCGCTGCTCCAGCCGCGCAGGCTCCTCGTCCTCGACGAGCCGACCAACGGCCTCGACCCACAGGGCATGCGCGAAATACGGTCACTGATCCGGGAGCTGGCCTCCGACGGCACGACCGTCTTCCTCTCCTCCCACCTCCTCGACGAGATCGAGCAGGTCTGCACCCACGCGGCCGTGATGGCCCAGGGCCGGCTGATCACCCAGGGCGCGGTGGCGGAGCTGGCGGCCGGTGCGCGCGGTCGCCTCGTCGTGACCACACCTGACACCGGGGACGCGGCCCGGGTGCTCAAGGAACAGGGTGCGGGCGACGTCGTCGTCACCGACGACCGGGTGACCGCCGAGCCCCCGGACCGTGATCTCGCCGACGTCAACGCGGCGTTGGTGCAGGCCGGGGTCCGCGTCCGCGGCTTCGGTGTCGAACGGGCCTCCCTGGAGGACGCGTTCGTGGCGCTCACGGGGGAGGGGTTCGATGTCGCGGGCTGAAGCCGTCGAGCACGGCGACGCGACCGGAATGGACGCGACCGGAGGCGACGCGGCCGGACGCGATGTGATCGAAGGGGGCCGGAGGCCCAGCCCCCTGTGGACCTTCGGTCTCTTCCGCAGCGAACTCCTCACGACCTTCCGGCGCTGGCGCACCCTCGCACTGCTCGCCGTCCTGGCCGCCGTGCCGATCCTGGTCGGCATCGCCGTGAAGATCGAGACCGGCGACGGTTCGTCGGCGAGCGGCGCCGGACCCGAGCACGGCGGTGGCCCGGCGTTCATCTCGCAGGTCACCAACAACGGCCTGTTCCTGGTCTTCACCGCACTCGCCGCGACGCTCCCCTTCTTCCTGCCGATGGCGATCGGCGTCATCGCGGGCGACGCGATCGCGGGCGAGGCGAACGCCGGCACCCTCCGCTATCTCCTCGTCGCCCCCGCCGGTCGCACCCGCCTGCTGCTCACCAAGTACGCGACCACGATGACGTTCTGCCTGGTGGCCACCCTGGTGGTGGCGGTCTCGGCGCTCACCGTCGGGGCGTTGCTCTTCCCACTCGGCGAGCTGACGACCATCTCTGGCACCCGGATCAGCTTCGGCGAAGGACTGGCAAGGGCCCTGCTGATCGCCCTGGTCGTCGCCGCGTCACTGATCGGCGTGGCGGCGCTCGGCCTGTTCGTCTCGACGCTGACCAACAGCGGCATCGCGGCGATGGCGACGACGGTGGGCCTGCTGATCACCGTGCAGATCCTCGACCAGATCCCCCAGCTCCACGCGCTCCAGCCGTACTTCTTCTCCCACTACTGGCTGTCCTTCGCCGACCTCATGCGCGAACCCGTCTACTGGGACGACCTGGTCAGGAACCTGGGTCTCCAGAGCCTCTACGCGGCGGTGTTCGGCTCGGCGGCGTGGGCGAGGTTCACGGCGAAGGACATCACGGCGTAGAGGTCAGTCGGTCTCGTACGGGAAGCGCGCGAGCGGCGCCTCCTGGGCGAAGAACGTCTTCGCCCGGGCCAGAGCCTCGGTGTCCGCGAGGACGTCGCCGGGCTTGCTGCCGTTGCCGAGCAGCACCCCGCCGAAGCGCATCTTCATGTACGCGGCGGAGTTGCTGAGCGTCCCGACCAGCGGGTCGGCGACCTCCTGCTCCTCGTGCGCGAGCGCGGTGACGCCCCACAGAGTGCGGTCGGCCATGGTCGCCTTGAAGTCGACGCCGGGGGTGCGCAGCCAGCCCGACCAGTAGTCGAGGTAGCGCTTGACGTGAGCGGACACCGAGTACCAGTACAGCGGCGAGACGATCACGATGTCCGTCGCGGCGAGCGTGGCGTCGAACAGCAGGGCCACGTTGCCCTGCGTCGGGCGCACATGGTCGCTGTCGTGACGCAGGTCCTCGAAGTCGGGCAGCGGATGTGCGGCCAGGTCGATCCACTGCTGCTCGACATCCTCGGGCAGCTGCTCGGCGGCCCTGCGGGCCAGGAGCTCGGTGTTGCCGTCGGAACGGCTGCTGCCGAGGACGAACAGGAAGCGGCGGGTCATGGTTCCCCCAAACAGTCGGCCTTCACAAGGGCCAGATGGTCGGCGTACGACAATTAATCGCATCTGCATTATATGCGTACGCATGTAGATGTCCAGGGATCCGGGAGGGGGCCGGGGGCCTGAGGATCCGCGGGGCTTGGGCAGGGCCCGGGGGATCAGGAGCACCAGGGGGATCAAGGAGGCTTGGGGGCGCCAGGGGGATCAAGGGGACAGGGGATCCCGGCGGGCCCGGCGGGCCCGGGGGCCCCGGGGGCCCGGGGTGCTGTGTTCACCAGGGGCCGAGGTGCCTCTCGGCGATGCCCGCGACCCCGAGCAGCAGTGCCTCTTCTCCGTGTGCCGCCACCAACTGGAGCCCGACCGGGCAGCCGTCCGGCCCGAACCCCGCCGGGATGCTGATCGCCGGATGCCCGCTCAGGTTGAACGCCCAGGTGAGCGCGGTGGAGTAGCGCTCGCCGGGACCGTCGTGACCGTGCGGCGGGGTGGGGGCCGTCGGCGTCAGCAGCAGCCGGGCGTCGGCGAAGAGTGCGGCCAGCCGGCTGTCGTTCGCGGCCCGGACGCGGCGGACCTCGGGGATGGGCCCGACACCCGGCGTCCGCAGGGCCAGCCATGCCTGGGCCGGGTCGAGCATCCTGAGCGCGGCTCGCGGACGCGTCAGCCGCAGCACACCGGCCTCGGCGAGCCGGACAGCGGCGGCGTGGGCGACGGCGACGACGTCCGGGTCGGGGGAGTCGAAGCCGAGGTCGGGGGACCATACGGCGGTCGGGCGGGGGTCCGACACGGGGTTGGAGCCCAGGCCGGGGCCCAGGCCGGGGCCCCGGCCTGGGACTGGGTCTGGGTCTGGGACCGGGACCGGGCCTGGGCTGCCGGGCCCCGATGTCGCGGCATCCCGGGACATCACCCGCCAATAAGCCGCCGCATCCCCCACCCGCCGCGCGAGCACTCCCGGCACCATGAGCCCGGTGCGGTCGCTCGACGGAAGCCGCCCGTTGCCGACCTTCAGTCCGACGACACCGCACCACGCCGCCGGGATCCGTACCGACCCGGCCCCGTCGTTCCCGGTCGCGAGCGGCACCAGTCCCGCCGCCACCGCCACCGCGGAACCGGCCGAGGAGCCGCCCGGAGTGCGGTCGTGGCGCCAGGGATTGACCGTGAGCCCGAACCGGCCGAGTCCCCAGGTCTGCCAAACGGTTCCCGGCCCCGGGACGGACGTCGCCCCCACCGCCACGCACCCGGCTTCGAGCAACGGGCCCGCCGTCCCCAGACCGCGCCGCCCCTTGACCGCGATCGGTACGCCGGCCAGCGGCAGCCGCTCGCCGGCGTCCACCCGCGCGTCCACCTCGCCGGCCCGCCGAAGCGCCTCCTCGGCCCACACCTCGATGAAGGCGGACAGAACCGGGTCGGCCCGCTCGATGCGGTCGAGGGCCTCCGCGACGACAGCGACCGCGCGCAGGGACCTCGAGCGCACGGCGGAGGCGATCTCCACGGCTGAGAGGGCGTCAGGATCAGGGGTGGGCGTGGGTTCGGCACCGGGGCGGTCGGGAGTGTGCGTCATACAGCGATTGTCCGGCCGACGGCCCGGACATCGGCCCGCCCGACCCGCACCACCGCCACGCGCGGCCACACCCGACGCTCCCGACCTCCCAGAGAGGGCCCGGTCAGCCGCGCGAGCACGTCTCTGCTCACCGGTACTCGCTGACCACGGACGACCGACGCTCCCGACCTCACCCGAGACGGCACGGTCGGCCGAGCCGGCTCCTGATCGCGACCACCCGCGTTCCCGAGCTCACCGAGGCGGCCCGGTCAGCCGAGCCGGCGTCTGATCACGACCACCCAGGCTCCGACCTCACTCACCGAGACCGCCCGGTCAGCCGCGCCAGCGCCTCCGTCTCCCTCGGCGGCTGTCCGTTCAGATCGCCGAGGCGCCAGGACGGTACCCACGGCACCCGGTACACGTCGATCACCGACTCGATGACCTTGACGCGGTCGGCGAGTGGTCGTGGAAGGCGGCCGGGCGCGTCCGCGACCAGGACGACGGCGTCGAGGTCGAGCCCGTGCGGAGCCTCCCCGCGCCGGAAGACCTCCAGGGCGTTGAGCGCGGCGGTCAGCCCGGCCGCGTGGGTGCGGGCCACGAGCAGTACCGACGGCGGATCGGCGGGCCCGGGCCACTCGCGTCCGCTGTCGTGGCCGCCGTAGACCGAGGCGAGCGTGGAGACACCGGCCCCGCCACACACCCCGACCCAGGAGTAACGCCGGGGCCGGAAGGCGCCGGGGGAGGGCGGGGGTTCCTCCGGCAGGGCCACGGGCCCGCGGATCCAGATCTCCGGCCCGAGCCCGAGCTCGGGCCCCGGCCCCGGCCCCGGCTGTGGCCTGCCCTGCTGTACGTGCATGTCAGTCCGCATGCCCGCACTCCTCCCTCGTCACGCCACCGATCTTCGCGCCAGGTATGAGAACGCTGTGACGTGGCACAAGCTCCTGGAACGAGTCTGTGACGTCACGGTGACGTCCGCACCGTGCGCGGCCGGAGAGACTCGAGAGTACGTGTACGACGTGTCCGACCTGTACGACCGGACCTGGACGCCGGGGAAGCGGAACCCTACGGCGAGAGGGAGCACCATGGATCCCGAACGCGCCGTCCGCGCACTCCCCGACGCATGCGAGTGAGGGAAGCGATGCCTCGACTGAGCCGCGCGAAGAAGCGGGAACAGAAACGCGCCGCCGCCACGGCCCATGTGGCCGCGCCGATTGACGTGCATGTCCCCGTCGCCGGTCCGGGCGCGGGCGGCGCCTCCATCGGCGGCGTCCCCGTCACGGCGGCCCCGGGCGAGGAGATCCAGCACGTCGTCCTGGCCCACCTCCAGCGCATCGCCCTCGCCGGCGGCCACCCCGTGCACGCCACCGTCCACGACGAGCGCATCGGTTACATCGTCCCGCTGCTGGTCGAGGAGGACGGCTCCAGTCGCTTCACCGCAGAGCCCGTACGCACCGGTCCGCCCCCGGCGCCGACAGGGCCGACGGGACCGATGGGGCAGGCGGCGCCGGGGAACGCCGTAGCCGTGGCGCCTCCGGCGGAGCGGCCGGCGCCGCCTGCCCCTCCGGTGAGCGGCGACCCGGCCCCGGCGCCGGGCAGCGAGCCGCACCGTGACAAGCCCACCCATGTCCTACGACCGTTGCCGGGCCCATCGCGGGACGCCTCGTCCACCTTCCCACTGCACGCCCTGCCCGAGCCTGTGCGGGACACCCCACCCGGCACGGTCGCGCCACCGCTCGGGGAGTTCGGCCCGCCGCCAGTCATGGGCCAGCCCACGGACGCACCCACGGCACCCACGAACGCACCCATGGGCCAGCCCACGGACGCACCCGTCGACACGCCGGTGGGCGCCCCCCAGGCCCCGAAACCGGCCCCGAAACCGGAGGAGCCGAAACCGGAACCGGCGGACACGCCACCCCACTCCACCCGTATCCCCGTCTCCGAACCAACCCCTCTACCGGTCCCGACCCCGGCCGCCAAGCCGACCCCGGTCTCCGCCCCGCACGCCCACTTTCACCCCCACCCCCACCTTCACTCCGACCCCCACTCCCTTGTCCAGCCTCATCCCGACCCCGTTTCGGACCCCGTCTCGGACCCCGACCCCGATCCCAAACCCGCCCCGCCCCGCGGCTTCGACGCGGTCGCCGAGGCCGTTCTCGGGGACGCGGTGTCCGAGGCCACCGCCGATGCCTCCCCCTTCGCCGAACCGAGGGGGCGGATCAACGACGCCGTGAAAGCGGGGCGTACGACGGAGGCGGCGGAGCTCGCGGAGCGGACCGTGGCGGAGGCGTCGGCGGTGCTCGGGCCTCAGCACCCCGAGGTGCTCCGGATCCGTGAACTGGCCGCCTACATCGCCTACTTGGCGGGCGACCCGGAGCGGGCCTTCGCTCTCGCCCTGGACGTGGCGCGCCGGCACCACAGCGCCCGCGACGCGGAGGCGGCGTACGGCAGTCTGCACGGCGCGGCCACGGCCTGGCGCGCCGTGCGGGACCCGGCGCAGGGACTGCTCCTGGGCCGGGACCTGCTCGGGCTGTGGGACGAGCTCACGGCCGAGGGCGGTCCGGCCGCCGACGATGTCGAGGAGCTGGAGTCGGCCCGTGCCCGCATGGACCGCCTCACCGCCCGAGCCGCCAAATCGGCCGAACCGCCCAGCAGTTGAACGTCCGCCAGCCGCCAGCCGCCAGCCGCCAGCCGCCAGCCGCCAGCCGCCAGCCGGTGGCATTGGGCCGGTGCCGGCGGACCGGTGTACTACTCCGACAGCTCCCACACCGCGTAGGCGGCGGCGTCGCTGTTGCGGTCGAGGGCGGTGTCGTTGATGTTGGACGTCGTGTCGCAGGACGAGTGGTAGCAGCGGTCGAAGGACTGCCCGGCCGTACCACCCCACTTGGCGACCTGCGCCGCGGTCTTCGTACGGCTGGCGCCCGTGAACAGGCCGCCCACCGGCACGCCGGCGCTCTTGAACGGCGCGTGGTCGGAGCGGCCGTCGCCCTCGGTCTCGATCTCGGTCGCGACGCCGAGGCCGGCGTAGTAGTCCTTGAAGGTCTTCTCGATCGCGGGGTCGTCGTCGTAGACGAAGTAGCCGGGGTTGGGCGAGCCGATCATGTCGAAGTTCAGATAGCCGCTGATCTTCGCGCGGTTGGCGGAGGAGAGGTTGTTGACGTAGTAGCGGGAGCCGACGAGCCCCAGCTCCTCCGCGCCCCACCAGGCGAACCGCAGATGCTTGGTGGGGTGGTAGCCGGCCCGTGACACGGCGAGCGCGGTCTCCAGGACCGCCGCCGAGCCGGAGCCGTTGTCGTTGATGCCGGGGCCGGAGGAGACGCTGTCGAGGTGGGAGCCGGCCATCAGGACCTGGTTGGTGTCGCCGCCGGGCCAGTCGGCGATCAGGTTGTAGCCGGTGCGGCCGGAGGACGTGAACTGCTGGATGGACGTCGTGTATCCGGCGGCGTCCAGCTTGGCCTTCACGTAGTCGAGGGATGCCCTGTAGCCGGGGCGGCCGTGGGCGCGGTTGCCGCCGTTGGCGGTGGCTATGGACTGGAACTGGGTGAGGTGGGCCTTGACGCCGGCCACGGGGATGTCGGGCGCGGCGGCCAGGGCCTCGGCTCTGGGCGCCGCGCCGACTATGGATCCGCTGGTCAGGAGAGTGGCGGTCGCGACGGCGGCTACCGCCGACGCGCGCCAGGAGACGGAGAGCTTCATGGTGGGGGGCTCCGAATTCCTTGGGGAATCACCGGGATTCCTCAGTGAATGGGGTGCCTGGATGGTGAGGGTGAGCTTGACTCTCCGTCAAGAGCGCTATTCGGACGGAATGTTCGTATAGGGAAAACCCTGAGTCCCCGAGCCCCCGAGTCCCTGAGCCCTTGAGTCCTTGAGCCCTTGAGTCCTTGAGTCCTTGAGTTTTTGAGTCCTCCTGGGGTTCAGTGCACGCAGAACTCGTTGCCCTCCGGGTCCGCCATCACCACCCACTCCCCGGACGGCTCCCGCATCTGCCGCAGCACTCTCGCCCCCAGCCCTTCCAGCCGCTGGACCTCGCTCTCGCGTTCCCCGGCGGCCGTGTGCACATCGAGATGCAGCCGGTTCTTGACGGTCTTCTCCTCCGGAACGCGCTGGAACAGCAGCCGCCGCCCCAACCCGGTGCCGCTGTCCTTGTCGTACGGGTCGTCGGGATGCCGTACGGCCACCAGGTCCCGGAAGGCCAGCCGGGCGTGGAACTCGACGACGGCCTCGCGCGGCAGCGCACCGAGCTCCAGCAGCCGGTCGATCAGGGCGTTGTTGTCCTCGACCTCGTAGTGCAGCACGGCGGCCCAGAAGTCGGCCTGGGACTGGGGGTTGGCGCAGTCGATGACGAGCTTCCAGTGCAGGGGCGCCGGTGCGGTCGCGGGTTCCTGAGTCATGCGACCACTCAAATGGGGCGAGGGAGCGGGGCGCAACAGGAATCGCCGGGCGGTGCATCTCGGTCCCAGTCCCAGTCCAGTGCCAGTACCCCGCACGCCGGTTCTGGTATTTCAGCCCGTCAGAGAACGCCTCGCGGAAGGTGACGGCCGTCAGGAGCCGCCCGACCCCCCGGAACGCCCGGACGACGACGGCCCCACGATCCACCACTCCTCCGGATCATCGGCCAACTCCTCGATCATCACGTCGACGACGGCGCCGACACGCGCCTCGATCGACTCCGCGGGCAGAGACCTCCGGTGCTCGACCGTGCGGTCCCAGTACTCGGCGAACAGCTTGTTGCGGCACAGCACACGAAGGTGCCCTTTGAGTTCCTCCCAGTCGTACAGGCCGACCCGGTGAGCCATCAGCAGGCTCCCGTACTCCCGATTGGCGAAGATCATCTGGCGGCGCTTGGCCACCGGGAGGCCGGTCAGCGTGCTCCCCGCGTCGGCCAGCGAGGGGTCGTCGATCGCCCGGTCCATCTGGTCGAGGGTGAGCCGGTACTGCTGAATCAGGTTC
This sequence comes from Streptomyces coerulescens, assembly GCF_042657965.1. Lineage (NCBI taxonomy): Bacteria > Bacillati > Actinomycetota > Actinomycetes > Kitasatosporales > Streptomycetaceae > Streptomyces > Streptomyces coerulescens. Next base: position 657,868 of record NZ_JBHSKM010000008.1, on the reverse strand, counting down.
GCCCGGTGAATCTCCTCGGTCATCAGCGTGAGCTGCCGGAGCAGGTCCAGCAGGATCTCCTCCTGGCGTCGGCGCCGGGTGCCACGGGCGAAGAAGGCACGCACCAGGCCGAGTCCCGCCACCAGCGCAGAACCGATCCTGCTGGCCCGCGCGGCCGGAATCTGTGTGGCCATGTCAAGTAATCCCCCTGGATCCGGTGACCGCGCACCGAAGGAGGAGCGTGGGCGGGTGCGCGGTTGGGCGTAGCACTCCGCCTCCACATTGCCCGCCGGTCAAAGGTGGCGCGGGAGGCGGAGAGGGGGCGCATGGAAGGACGTGTCTCGCATGTCGACCAACGCCCTGACATATGTGTGCCCCCAGGCGCCGTACACATTCCTGCCGACGAAGCCCGGGGAGTCACATCACCCCTGATCAGAGCCGCCTTTTCGCGCGTCGTACACCTCTCGCGCCTTCTGTACCTCCGCCATCCGCACCTCGGTCCACAGCGCAAGCCCCCGCACCTGTTCCGCCGCCTCACGGCCCAGGTCGGTGAGGGAGTAGTCGACCCTCGGAGGGATCACCGGCTTGGCGTCGCGGTGGACGAAGCCGTCGCGTTCCAGAGTCTGGAGTGTCTGGGTCAGCATTTTCTCGCTGACCCGGCCGATCGCCCGGCGCAGTTCGCTGAAGCGGTAGGGGCGGTCCAGCAGCTCGATCAGGACCAGAACACCCCACCGACTGGTGACGTGCTCCAGCACCAGTCGGTGCGGGCACATCTGCTCACCGGTGTCGTATTTGCTGGCGGTCACGCCCAGCACGTCACTTACTGCCATGTCAGTACCTTACTTCAAAGTGGGTACTTTCGATGAGTTAGCGCACCTCCTAGGGTTAGTGCCACCGCACCCCACAAGGAGTTCTGATCATGAGCATCGTCGTCACCGGAGCCACCGGACACCTGGGCCGCCACGTCGTGGAGCAGCTGCTGGAGAAGGTCCCGGCCGACCAGGTGACCGCCGTCGTCCGCACCCCCGAGAAGGCCGCCGACCTGGCCGAACGCGGCGTGCGCCTCGCCGTCGCCGACTACAGCGCCCCCGAGACCTTCGACGGGCTCTTCGCGGCCGGCGACAAGGTGCTCCTCATATCCGGCAGCGAGGTCGGCAACGACCGCGTCGGCCAGCACAAGGTCGTCATCGACGCCGCCAAGTCCGCCGGCGTCGCCCTGCTCGCCTACACCAGCGCTCCCGGCAGCCTCACGGCCGCCCTCGCCGACGATCACCGGGGTACCGAGAAGGCGCTGCTGGAGTCCGGCCTTCCGTACGCCCTGCTGCGCAACGGCTGGTACCACGAGAACTACACCGAGAACCTCGCCCCGGTCCTGGAGTACAGCGCCGTCACCCACGCCGCCGGCGCGGGCCGTGTCTCCTCCGCCTCCCGCGCCGACTACGCGGCCGCCGCCGTCGCCGTACTGACCGGCGAGGGGCACGAGAACCAGACGTACGAGCTGGGCGGCGACACCGCCTGGAGCTTCGCCGAGTACGCCGCCGAGCTGAGCCGGCAGACCGGCAAGGGGATCGCCGAGAACCCCGTCACCGTCGAGGTCTTCACCGGCATCCTGGCCGGCGCCGGGCTTCCGGAGCCCGTGGCCGCGATCATCGCGGGCGTGGACGCCTCCGTGGAGAAGGGCGAACTGGTCGTCGACAGCGGAGACCTGTCCCGTCTGGCCGGCCGCCCGACGACGCCGATCTCCGAGGCGATCGCAGCCGCGCTGAAGGGCTGACCCAGCCTCTTCCGGACCTCTCCCGGGCCTCCCATCGCGCCGGAATTCACGGCGGAATTCACGGCGGAACTCGCGGCGGATCGGCCCGGGGGAGCCGGCTCCCGCCCCCGCCGGGCGCTCCCACCTCCGCATGTCATGACCGTATGGCGATACGGGCATGACATGCGGGGGCTTTCGGCGTTACCTTCGTGCGAGCCGACGTAGGGACGCGGCCATGTGAGGGGTGAAGGAGGGGCCGTGACCGGAAAGTCCAGGGGCGAGCGGCACATAGGTCTGCTGAACGGCTTCGCGGCGTACGGGATCTGGGGGCTGTTCCCGCTGTTCTGGCCGCTGCTGGAACCCGCTGGATCGGTCGAGATCCTCGCCCATCGGATGGCCTGGTCCCTCGTCTTCGTGACGGCCGTACTCCTCGTCGTTCGTCGCTGGGCCTGGGCGGGTGAGCTGATCCGGCAGCCGCGGCGGCTGGCGCTGGTCGCCGTGGCCTCGGCCGTGATCACCGTCAACTGGGGCGTCTACATCTGGTCCGTGAACTCGGGCCATGTCGTCGAGGCATCGCTCGGATACTTCATCAATCCGCTCGTCACCATCGCCATGGGCGTGCTGCTCCTGAAGGAACGGCTGCGGCCCGTGCAGTGGGCTGCGGTCGGCGTCGGCGTCACCGCGGTGATCGTGCTGACAGTCGGGTACGGCCGGCCGCCGTGGATCTCCCTCGTCCTCGCCTTCTCCTTCGCCACCTACGGGCTCGTGAAGAAGAAGGTCAATCTCGGTGGCGTGGAGTCGCTGGCCGCGGAGACCGCGATCCAATTCCTGCCCGCGGTCGGGTACCTGGCCTGGCTGACGGCGCAGGGGAACTCGACCTTCGCCACCGAGGGGTTCGGGCACGCGGCGCTGCTCGCGGCCGCCGGTGCCGTCACCGCGCTGCCGCTGGTCTGCTTCGGCGCGGCGGCGATCCGAGTGCCGCTCTCGACACTCGGATTGCTGCAGTACCTGGCGCCGGTCTTCCAGTTCCTGATCGGCGTCGTGTACTTCCACGAGGCCATGCCGGCCGAGCGGTGGGCCGGGTTCGCGCTGGTGTGGCTGGCGTTGACGCTGCTCACGGCGGACGCGTGGCGCAACGCGCGGCGCTTGAGGGCCGCCGAGATCAGGGTGCCGAGGGTCGAGAAGCCGGCGCCGACCACGGTGGACGTCTGACCTGGGGCTGCGGGCCCCACACTCCCGCTTCGGTCCTCAACGGGCCTCGTCCTCGAACGCCGGGGATGTTACCCGTTCGGGTGGCCTGTGTGGCGGGACGACGGTGCTTTCCCCCGGGAGGAGTAGCTCGAAATCGCAGACGCCGAGGCCCCGAGCTGAGAGCATGATCCAGTGCCGCGATTCCCCGCTCTCAGCGTCGTCCGTCGTCTCGGAGATCCACCCAAGCTGCGGGGCAGCGGGACCATGGAGACATGTCCGGATATCTTCGAGCTGAGCGACGGAAACTTCGCCGTCATCGGCACCGAGGCCACTGATGACCTGGACGCCCTCCTCCCTCCGGGTGTGACACGGGCCGACGGCGAGCGCATCGTCGTCATCACGCGCGAGACCATCGTCCGCGCCAAGCGGGACATCCCCGAGCACTGACGCGGAAGGCCCTGCGGCGTGCAACGCGGAGGGCCCGGATGCCGTGGCACACCTGGGCCCTCATAGGTCGGTCGGCGGTCAGCCCACGACCGTCCACGTGTCCCCGCCCGCCAGCAACTGCGCCAGGTCCCCTTTGCCGTTCTGCTCGATCGCGGAGTCCAGCTGGTCGGCCATCTGCGTGTCGTACACCGGACGGTCCACCGAGCGGAACACCCCGATCGGGGTGTGGTGCAGGGTGTCCGGGTCGGCCAGGCGGGACAGGGCGAAGGCAGTGGTCGGGGACGCGGAATGGGCGTCGTGGATCACGATCTGCGACTCGTTCTCCGGGGTCACCGTCACGACCCTCAGATCACCCGTCTGCGCATCGCGCACCACACCGCGCGAACCGTCCGTACCGAAGCGGATCGGCTGCCCGTGCTCCAGCCTGATCACCGCTTCCTCGGCCTGCTGTTTGTCCTTGAGGACCTCGAAGGCGCCGTCGTTGAAGATGTTGCAGTTCTGGTAGATCTCGATCAGCGCCGTGCCCCGATGGGCCGCCGCCTCTCGCAGCACCTGCGTGAGGTGCTTGCGGTCGGAGTCGACCGTGCGGGCCACGAAGGACGCCTCGGCGCCGATCGCGAGCGACACCGGGTTGAAGGGCGCGTCCAGGGAACCCATCGGCGTCGACTTGGTGATCTTGCCGACCTCGGAGGTCGGGGAGTACTGGCCCTTCGTCAGGCCGTAGATCCTGTTGTTGAACAGCAGGATCTTGAGGTTGACGTTACGGCGCAGGGCGTGGATCAGGTGATTGCCGCCGATCGACAGCGCGTCGCCGTCACCCGTGACCACCCACACCGACAGATCCCGGCGCGAGGTCGCGAGCCCCGTCGCGATCGCCGGGGCGCGGCCGTGGATGGAGTGCATCCCGTACGTGTTCATGTAGTACGGGAAGCGGGACGAACAGCCGATGCCCGAGACGAAGACGATGTTTTCCTTGGCCAGGCCCAGCTCCGGCATGAAGCCCTGGACCGCCGCGAGGATCGCGTAGTCACCGCAGCCGGGGCACCAGCGCACTTCCTGGTCGGACTTGAAGTCCTTCATGGACTGGCGTGCCTCGGCCTTGGGGATGAGCGAGAGTGCCTCGATCGTGCCCGTGCCTTCCGTGGACGTCTCAGGCATCGATGGCCTCCTTGAGAGCCTTGGCAAGCTGTTCCGCCTTGAACGGCATGCCGTTGACCTGGTTGTACGAGTGGGCGTCCACCAGGTACCTCGCCCGGATCAGAGTGGCGAGCTGGCCGAGGTTCATCTCGGGGATCACCACCTTCTCGTAGCGTCCGAGTACCGCGCCCAGGTTGCGCGGGAACGGGTTCAGATGGCGTAGATGCGCCTGCGCGATCGACTCGCCCGCGGCGCGCAGACGGCGTACGGCGGCGGTGATCGGGCCGTACGTCGATCCCCAGCCCAGCACCAGCGTCTTCGCCTCGTGCGGGTCGTCGACCTCCAGGTCCGGCACCTCGATGCCGTCGATCTTGGCCTGGCGGGTGCGGACCATGAAGTCGTGGTTGGCCGGCGCGTAGGAGATGTTGCCCGTGCCGTCTTCCTTCTCGATGCCGCCGATGCGGTGCTCCAGGCCCGGCGTGCCCGGGATCGCCCACGGCCGGGCGAGGGTCTGCGGGTCGCGCTTGTACGGCCAGAAGACCTCGCTGCCGTCGTCCAGGGTGTGGTTCGGACCCTGCGCGAACTGCACGGTCAGGTCCGGCAGCTCGTCCAGCTCGGGGATCCGCCACGGCTCGGAGCCATTGGCCAGATAGCCGTCCGACAGCAGCATCACCGGTGTGCGGTACGTCAGCGCGATCCGCGCCGCCTCCAGGGCCGCGTCGAAGCAGTCGGCCGGGGTGCGCGGGGCGACGATCGGCACCGGCGCCTCGCCGTTGCGGCCGAACATCGCCTGCAGCAGGTCCGCCTGCTCGGTCTTGGTCGGCAGGCCGGTCGACGGCCCGCCGCGCTGGATGTCGATCACCAGCAGCGGCAGCTCCAGGGAGACCGCGAGGCCGATGGTCTCCGACTTCAGCGCCACACCCGGACCGGACGTCGTCGTCACCGCGAGCGAGCCGCCGAACGCCGCGCCCAGCGCCGCTCCGATGCCCGCGATCTCGTCCTCCGCCTGGAAGGTCCGTACACCGAAGTTCTTGTGCCGGCTCAGCTCGTGCAGGATGTCCGAGGCCGGGGTGATCGGGTAGGAGCCCAGATACAGCGGCAGGTCCGCCTGCCGGGACGCGGCGATCAGTCCGTAGGACAGGGCGAGGTTCCCGGAGATGTTGCGGTAGGTGCCGACCGGGAAGGCCGTCGTCGCCGGTGCGATCTCGTAGGAGACGGCGAAGTCCTCGGTCGTCTCGCCGAAGTTCCAGCCCGCGCGGAAAGCGGCGATGTTGGCCGCCGCGATGTCGGGCTTCTTGGCGAACTTCGACTTCAGGAACTTCTCGGTGCCCTCCGTCGGACGGTGGTACATCCAGCTCAGCAGGCCCAGCGCGAACATGTTCTTGCTGCGCTCGGCCTCCTTGCGCGTGAGGTCGAACTCCTTCAGCGCCTCGACCGTCAGGGTCGTCAGCGGCACCGGGTGGAGGCTGTAGCCGTCGAGCGAGCCGTCCTCCAGAGGCGAGGCGTCATAGCCCACCTTCTGCATCGCCCGTTTGGTGAACTCGTCCGTGTTGACGATGATCTCCGCGCCGCGCGGCACATCGCCGAGGTTGGCCTTCAGGGCCGCCGGATTCATCGCCACCAGCACGTTCGGCGCGTCGCCCGGGGTCAGGATGTCGTGGTCGGCGAAGTGCAGCTGGAAAGAGGACACACCCGGCAGGGTTCCGGCGGGGGCCCGGATCTCGGCGGGGAAGTTCGGCAGCGTCGACAGGTCGTTGCCGAAGGTCGCCGTTTCCGACGTGAAGCGGTCGCCGGTGAGCTGCATACCGTCGCCCGAGTCCCCCGCGAATCGAATGATCACTCGGTCCAGCCGGCGGACGTCCTTCGTCCCTGCCGGTTTGCGCTGCTCTCCCACGACGGCTTCGTCGGCCTGCTCCGATGGGCTACTGACCTGGCTGGTCACTGAACTGGACCTCCTTCGAGGCGGCTGTCTGGGCCGGCCTTCCCGCAAGCCTTCCCAGGATCAACCCTACGTCCGCAAAGGTCGCCCTCCCTGGGCCATTCGCATGACGGACACGGATTTGAGCCGGATGGCCACCCTGATGTGTCACCTCTTACACGCCCCCTGCACTGCTCTTGAAGACGCTCCCTGTTGTTTGTTCGGTTGCCGTGTTCGCGTCCGTCCGGTGGACGCCCGCGGCGCGGTCACCCACTTCACTGACACGGGGTCAGCCCGTCAGGAGTTCAGGTAGGTGAGGACCGCGAGCACGCGCCGGTGGTCCCCGTCGCTCTGGGACAGCCCGAGCTTGAGGAAGATGTTGCTGACGTGCTTCTCCACGGCGCCGTCGCTCACCACCAGCTGCCGGGCGATGGCCGAGTTCGTCCGCCCCTCCGCCATCAGTCCCAGGACCTCCCGCTCCCGTGGGGTGAGCCCCGCGAGCACGTCCTGCTTGCGGCTGCGGCCCAGCAGCTGGGCGACGACCTCCGGATCGAGCGCCGTACCTCCCTGGGCCACCCGCACCACCGCGTCCACGAACTCCCTGACCTCGGCCACGCGGTCCTTCAGCAGATAGCCGACGCCCCGGCTGGAGCCGGCCAGCAGCTCCGTGGCGTACCGCTCCTCCACGTACTGCGACAGGACGAGTACCCCGAGACCGGGGTGTGCCTTCCTCAGCAGCACGGCCGCCCGCACTCCCTCGTCGGTGTGCGTCGGCGGCATCCGTACGTCCGCGACCACCACGTCCGGCAGCTCGCCCTGGCCGTCCAGCTCCGTGATGGTCTTGACCAGCGCCTCGCCGTCTCCGACCCCCGCCACGACCTCATGCCCACGGTCGGTCAACAGCCGGGTCAGCCCCTCCCTGAGCAGCACCGAATCCTCGGCGATGACCACCCGCACCCTGTCCTCCACGATCCTCGGCCCCCCGAGCCTTGGCGTTCGGCCGAGCGCGCCCCGGCCCTGTCGTCCCTAGCGACCTCAGTATCCCGCGATCGGCTCTTCCGTACCGGGCCTGTGGATAACCTGCCCGCCGCGGTTCGGATCGCGTGGGCACAAAGGGGGCGACTTCGGGGCGCGTGCTCCGGGAGTGCTTGCAAACGAACGAAAAACCGGCACACGGAAATCCGGCCCCGAACCAACCGGAGCCGGATCCCACCTCACCGGACGCACGATCAACGGGCGCCCTCCGCAGCAACAGCAGCTGTAACGACTACTCCCTTACACGGTCCGCCAGGGCAGCTCCGCCGTGACCCGGGTCGGCCCCCCGACCGGCGAGTCCACGACGAGGATCCCGTCCACCGCGTCCAGCCGTTCGGCCAGCCCCGACAGGCCCGAGCCGTCGGAGGTGGCCGCGCCGCCTATGCCGTTGTCCACGACCTGCAACATCAGCCGGTTCTCCACTCGCCACACATCCACGGCCGCCCACGTGGCCCGCGCATGCTTGCTGATGTTCTGGAGCAGCTCCGACACCGTGAAGTACGCGATCCCCTCGATCGCCGGAACCGGCCGCTCCGCAAGATCCACCTGGACCTCCACCGGCACCGTGCACCGCGAGGCCACCGCCGACAGGGCCGCGTCAAGACCGCGGTCGGTCAGGACCGCAGGGTGGATGCCGCGCGCAAGATCACGCAGCTCCTGAAGCGCCGTCTTCACCTCGCCGTGCGCCTCGTCGACCATCCGGGCCGCCGCCTGCGGGTCCTCCGCCAGCTTCTCCTTGGCGAGGCCCAGATCCATGGCCAGGGCCACCAGCCGGGCCTGGGCTCCGTCGTGCAGGTCGCGCTCGATGCGCCGCAGGTCGGCAGCGGCCGTATCGACCACGACACCGCGGTCGGACTCCAGCTCCACCACGCGCGTGACGAGCCGGGACGGCCCGAGCAGACCGTGCACCATCAGCCGGTCCACCGTCGTCAGCGCCCGCACGATCCAGGGCGTGGCCAACGTGAACAGCAGGCCCACCAGTGCGGTGACCGTGATCTCGAAGGGGTTGTCGAGGTAGATCTGGTGGGTCTCGTCGCCGAACACCTGAAGGCCGTCCTGACCTGCCCACATCGGGAAGACCCAGAACCACAGCGGATACGTCAGCAGCGCCCAGCCGTACACCCACACGTTCAGGGCGACGACGAACGAGAACACCGCCCACGGGAAGTGCAGCACCGCGTACAGCAGGGACCGCCACGACGCCCCGCTCTTCAGTACGGCGCCCATCCACGCCATGAAGCCGCGCCGGCGCATCCGCAGCGGCTCCGGGTCGGCCACCTCCAGGTCCAGCAGCGCACGCGCGCGTACCCGCTCCAGCGCCCCGAAGCCGCGGCAGCCCGCCAGGCCGGCCGCCAGCACCGGGATGCCGAGGAACGTGACCAGAAGGCCCGCACCCAGCGACACCATCGTGATGGCGTACACGAACAGCAGGATGCTGATCGGCAGGCTCAGCAGCACATAGCCGAACTCGCGCCAGCTGCGTGCCTCGAACGGCGCCCGAAGCCCGGCCGGCAGCCGGTGCCGTCGCTCGCCGTCGTGCTCGGGAAGGCCGCGCTCGGGGAGACCGAGCCCGTGCCCGTAACCCTGTCCGTACTCCGTGGCCATCGGCGTCGTCCGTTCTCCTCGTCCCGTCAGCCCCGGTCGTCGCCGGGGCCGTGCCGTCGTACCTCCACCCTCCTCGACCGCAGGTCGACGGAACATGGAGGCCGTCGGCCTCTTGAACGGGGGGTTTTCCCTACCCCTGCCCGGGGGTGCGGTCCCGCCAGGGCAGCTCGGCCGTCACGGTCGTGGGGCCGCCGCGCGGCGACTCGATGACGAACAGCCCGTCCACCGCGTCCAGCCGGTCGGCGAGCCCGCGCATGCCGGTACCGCCGTCCAGGCTCGCGCCCCCGCGCCCGTCGTCCCACACCTGGATGAGCAGCCGCTCGTCCGACCGCCACACATCCACCGACGCCGACTTCGCCATGCTGTGCTTGCTGACGTTCTGAAGCAGCTCGGAGACCGTGAAATAGGCGATGCCCTCGATGGCCGCGACCGGTCTGGACACCAGATCGACGGTCACCTTCACCGGCACCGTGCAGCGCGAGGCCACGGCCGACAGGGCGGCGTCCAGGCCCCGGTCGGTCAGGACGGCCGGATGGATGCCGCGGGCCAGATCACGCAGTTCCTGGAGCGCGAGCTTCACCTCGCCGTGCGCCTCCTCGACCATCGAGGCCGCCGCGTCGGGGTCCTCCAGGAGCTTCTCCTTGGCCAGACCCAGTCCCATGGCGAGGTTCACCAGCCGGGCCTGCGCGCCGTCGTGCAGATCGCGCTCGATGCGCCGCAGATCGGCGGCCGCCGTGTCCACGACGACCCCCCGGTCCGACTCCAGTTCGGCGATACGGCGCTCCAGCTCGTCGGAGGGCGACAGCAGGCCGCGCACCATCGCCCGGTCCGCGTTCGCCAGGCCCCGCGCGATGAACGGCAGCACCGGCCACAGCACGAACAGCGAGGTCAGCGCGATGACGAAGGTGAGAATGCCCCAGGGCAGGCGAATGAAGTCGTACAGGATCGTGCGCCAGCCGACCGGGTCCTTCAGCGCCAGCCACAGTTGCGAGAAGAAGCCGTCCTTGCCACCGCGCAGCGGCAGCGGGCTCGGCTCTGCCACGTCCACGTTCAGCAGCGCACGCGCGCGTGCCCGCTCCAGCTTGCCCAGCTGCCGCGCGCCCACCAGGCCCGCGGCGAGCAGCGGGAAGCCGATCACCGTCAACGTCAGCAGGGCGCCGGTGAACAACACCACCGCGACATAGGTGAAGCCGAGCAGGGCCACCGGAAGGTTCGCCAGTAGGTGGGCGATCTCCTTCCAGGTCTGCCGGTCATAGGCGAAACGGGCCGGTGGCAGCGGCTGCTGCTCGCGTTCGGACCGCCGGGAGGCGTCCCTCGCAGGGCTGGGGCGTTCGGTCATATGGGCTAGCGTGCCGCGCGGCGGGCCACCGCGCCATGGAGCGGACCGCCGCGATATCCGGGGGAAAACCCCACCCCGGGTCCGACCGGGCGCACCGCTCGCACACCGCTCGCGGACCGCGCCGCAGCGCGTCGCGCGTCTCGACGAGATCTCAAGGCGTGACGGGCTGCTTACGGTCTCTTTAGCAGGGCCTAGACTCCCGTGCGTACAGATCGTCGAACAGTGTCGTTTCACGTGGAACGGGTTCAACGGGAAACACGGGTTCAACGGGAAACAGTGGTGTTCGCGAGATCACATATCGCAGGACACTGGTCCCAGGGCCTGTTCCTGGGGCATCGGTCACGAGGTCAGGGAGCGAGGGGCGGACGTGTCGGATCAGACCGTCGTCGTCGCGGCGGATGCGCACAACGTCGTCGTCTCGGCGGACTACTTCCAGTCCTACTCGGTCGTCGGACTGCTCGCCGTCATCGGCGTGCTGTTCGTCGCCGTCGCCTTCGGGGCGGGCCGCCTGCTGCGGCCCGTGGTCCCCACACCCGAGAAGCTCATGACGTACGAGTGCGGCGTCGACCCGGTCGGCGAGGGCTGGGCCCACACCCAGGTCCGCTACTACGTCTACGCCTTCCTGTACGTGATCTTCGCCATCGACTCGATCTTCCTGTTCCCCTGGGCCACGGTCTTCGCCGACCCGGGCTACGGCGCGACCACGCTCGTCGAGATGTTCGTCTTCCTCGGCTTCCTGGCCGTGGGCCTGCTCTACGCATACAAGAAGGGCGTTCTGGCATGGACGTGACGCCAGACACCGAAGGGCAGCAGCCGGTTCTGCTGCCGGAGCCGAAGCGCCTCGGCGCATTGGCCCGCCTCGCACCGGAGCCGATGAAGGTGATCCTCAACTGGGGACGCCGCTACTCCCTCTGGGTCTTCAACTTCGGCCTCGCCTGCTGCGCGATCGAGTTCATCGCCGCGTCGATGGCCCGCCACGACTTCATCCGCCTCGGCGTGATCCCCTTCGCGCCGGGCCCGCGCCAGGCCGACCTCATGGTCGTCTCGGGCACGGTGACGGACAAAATGGCCCCGGCCGTCAAGCGCCTGTACGAGCAGATGCCCGAGCCGAAGTACGTCATCTCCTTCGGGGCGTGCTCCAACTGCGGCGGCCCGTACTGGGACTCCTACTCCGTCACCAAGGGCGTCGACCAGATCATCCCCGTCGACGTCTACGTCCCCGGCTGCCCGCCACGCCCCGAGGCGCTGCTCCAGGGCATCCTGAAACTCCAGGAGAAGATCGCCCGCGAATCCCTGGGGGAGCGGTACGGCAGCGGGTCGACGCGACCGTCGGCGGCGGCACTGCAGAGCGGGTTGGTGCGCGGGCCGCAGGCGCCGGGGGCCGACGGCGCGGGCGTCGACGGTGCGGGTGCCGACGGTGCAGGTGCCTCCGGGGCTGATACCCCCGGTTCTGATGTCTCCAGTTCTGATGCCTCCAGTTCTGAGGCCGCCGGTCCTGCTGTTTCTGGTCCCGATGACTCCGGCGCGGGGGAGGCCGCCCGATGACGACGATCGGCTGGCTGCCCGCCCCCGTCGAGGACCTCTTCGGCCCCGAGGCCACGGCCGAGGAGTCGTACGAGGTCCTGACGGTCGACGTACCCCCGGCCTCCTGGATCGCCGCCCTCGAGGCGGCCCGCGACGAGCTGGGCTGCACCTATTTCGACTGGCTGAGCGCGGTCGACGAACCGGGCACCGGCTTCCGCGTCGCCGCCCACGTCGCGGCCCTGTCGCCGGTACGGCGCCTGCTGGTCCGTACGACCGTCCCGCACGAGGCGCCGACGCTGCCCTCGGCGGTCGGCGTGTACGCGGGCGCGGCCTGGCACGAGCGCGAGACGCACGAGATGTTCGGCGTGGTCTTCGCCGACCACCCGGCCCTGGACCACCTGCTCCTCCCCGAAAACTTCGAGGGCCACCCCCTCCGCAAGGACTTCGTCCTGGCGGCCCGCGTCGCCAAGGCCTGGCCCGGCGCCAAGGAACCCGGCGAGTCCGAACACGGCGGCCCCAAGCGCCGCCAGATGCTCCCACCGGGCGTCCCCGACCCGAACGAATGGGGCCCCCTGAAGGGCCAACTCCCCCCTGCCCCGGCCCGCCCGGCCCGTGGCGCGTCCCGAGCAGCGGGAGACCGCCCTGCCCGAGCGACGGGGGACCGGCCGACACGAGCGGCCGGAGAGCGACCAGTGCGAGCGGCCGGGGAGCGACCGGTGCGGCGTGCTCGTACGGCGGCGGAGGGCTCGGCCAGCCAGGCGGTGCCCGAGGGCACGGCGGAGGGCGCGGCGGGTGGTGTGGCTCCGGCGCGGCGTGCTCGTACGGCGGCCGAGGGTTCGGCGAGCCAGACGGCTCCGGCGGCTGGAGCGGCGGAGGGCGTGGCTCCGGCGCGACGTGCTCGTACGGCGGCCCAGGGTTCGGTCAGCCAGGATGCTGGTGCTGCCGGGGCCGAGACTTCGGGCGAGGCGGGCGAGTCCGAGGGCTCGGCGCCGCAACGTCCGGCGTCCGGAGCGGCCCCGTCAGGCCCCCGTCGTTCCCGCAGTGCCTCGCAGGGCTCGGCGAGCCAGAGGGCCACGTCGGATGCGGAGGCACCGGAACCTGCCGTGTCTGATGGGCGGGCCGCCGACCGTGCCGTGTCTGACGGCTCGGCATCCGAAGACGCCACCCCCGAGAAGTCGGCGTCCGCCTCCGACGAGTCGGCGCCCCCCAAGGCCCCCCGCAGCTCGGACGCCCCCTGGCACCACGCCCGCCCCGCCTTCGACGAGCCGGAGCCCAAGCGCCGGGCCGAGCCCGAGCGGCAACCGGAGTCCGCGGCCGAGCCGCAACAGGGGTCTGCGGCCGAGCCGCAATCGGAGCCCGCCGCCGAGCCGCAACAGGGGTCCGCGGTCGAGCCGCAATCGGACCCCGCCACTGAGTCGCAGCCGGGGCACGCCCCCGAGCCGCAGCCGGAGTCCGCCCCCGAGTCGTCCGAGCACGGCGAGGCAGCCAGCGCCGCCGAGCCCGCACCCGAAGCCGATCGGGCTGCCACTCCCGATCAGTCCCCGGAACCCGACGGCGACTCGGCAGATCGTGCAGAGCCCGAGACCACGGATCGTACGGACCCGGCAGACCCTGAAGAACCCACAGACCGCCCTGACTCCGCAGGAGGCCCGCAGTGAACGACGCGCTCGACGTCACCCTGCGACTCCTGATCGTCTTCGTCGTCTTCCTGACGTTCCCACTGATCATCGGCCAGACCGAGCACAAGGTGATGGCCCACATGCAGGGCCGCCTCGGCCCGATGTACGCCGGTGGCTTCCACGGCTGGGCCCAGCTCGTCGCCGACGGCGTGAAGTTCGCGCAGAAGGAAGATGTCGTCCCGGCCGGCGCGGACCGCCGTATCTTCCAGCTCGCCCCCGCCGTGGCGCTGCTCCCCTATCTACTCGTCCTCCTCGCCATCCCCATCGGCCCGAGCGAGGGCGCGGTCGGCGAGGTCATCGACGCGGGCATCTTCTTCGTCCTCGCCGTGATGGGCGTCGGCGTCCTCGGCTCGCTCATGGCCGGCTGGGCCTCCGCCAACAAGTTCTCCCTCCTCGGCGGCCTGCGCACCGCGGCCCAGCTCCTCGCCTACGAACTCCCGATGCTGCTCACGGCCGCCTCCGTGGCGATGGCGGCCGGCACCGTCTCCCTCCCCGGCATCCTCGACGCCTTCGAGTGGTGGTGGCTGCCCTGGCAGATCGTCGGCGCGATCGTCTTCTTCGTCGCCGGACTCGCCGAACTCCAGCGTCCGCCCTTCGACATGCCGGTCGCCGACTCGGAGATCATCTTCGGCGCCTACACCGAGTACACCGGTCTGCGCTTCGCCCTCTTCCTCCTCGCCGAGTACGCCGGAATCGTCGTCCTGTGCGGCCTGACCACCGTCCTCTTCCTGGGCGGCTGGCACGGCCCCTGGGGCGCCGACGGCCTCGGCTGGGTCTGGACCCTGCTGAAGACGGCCGTCCTCGCCTTCATCGTGATCTGGCTCCGCGTCACCTATCCCCGACTGCGCGAGGACCAGCTCCAGAAGCTCTCCTGGACCCTCCTCGTCCCCCTCTCCCTCGCCCAGATCGCCCTCACCGGCGTCGTCAAGGTGGTGATCCAGTAACCATGGCCCCCATTCCTGGCAGCGGCCTGGCCAAGGGCCTGGCCGTCACCCTGCGCACGATGACGAAGAAGTCCGTCACCGCGCAGTACCCGGACACCCAGCCCGACCTCCCGCCCCGCACCCGCGGTGTGATCGGCCTGTTCGAGGAGAACTGCACGGTCTGCATGCTGTGCGCCCGCGAGTGCCCTGACTGGTGCATCTACATCGACTCCCACAAGGAGACCGTCCCGGCGGCGACCCCGGGCGGCCGCGAGCGCAGCCGCAACGTCCTCGACCGCTTCGCCATCGACTTCTCCCTGTGCATGTACTGCGGTATCTGCATCGAGGTCTGTCCTTTCGACGCGCTGTTCTGGTCCCCGGAGTTCGAGTACGCCGAGACCGACATCCGCGAACTCACCCACGAGCGCGACAAGCTCCGCGAGTGGATGTGGACGGTCCCGGCCCCGCCCGCCCTTGACCCCGCCGCGGAGGAGCCCAAGGAGATCGCCGCCGCCCGCAAGACCGCCGAGAAGCTGGCGGCCGCCCAGGCGGAACCGCGGGAGGGAGAGTCGTGAGCCTTGCCGCAGCCGCCGCGACGGCACACGCCACGACCACGATCACGACCACCACCGCAGCGGAAGCACACGGCTTCCTCTCACCGACCGGTGTCGAGATCACCTTCCTCCTCGTCGGCCTGGTCACCTTCGGCGCCGCCCTGGTCACGGTCACCACCCGGCAACTGGTGCACGCCGCCCTGTGGCTGGTCGTCGCGCTAGGCGGCCTCGCCGTCGAGTACCTCCTGCTCACCGCCGAGTTCATCGCCTGGGTGCAGGTCCTCATCTACGTCGGTTCGGTCGTCGTCCTCCTTCTCTTCGGCCTGATGCTCACCAAGGCCCCCATCGGCCGCTCCCCGGACGCAGACTCCGGCAACCGCTGGGCCGCCCTGACCGTGGCCGTCGTCGCCGCGGCCACCCTGGTCTGGGTGGTCGTCGACGCCTTCCGCACGACCTGGATCGATCTCGACGGCCCCGCCGCCGGCTCCACCCGCGCCACCGGCGAGAGCCTCTTCCAGAACTGGGTCCTCCCCTTCGAGGCCCTCTCCGTCCTCCTCCTCGCCGCCCTGGTCGGCGCGATCGTCCTGTCCCGCAAGGCGAAGGCGGAGTCGAGCTCTCCCCCTGTGAACTCCCGAGCAGCGACCGGCAGTTCCCCATCCGTCCCGGATTCCCGCAATCACCCGATCGAGGGGAAGGGCCGCGGCGAGGGAACCAGCCCGGCCGAGCAGGAAGGCGCCCGCTGATGCATCTCGCCTATCCCGCCGTACTCTCCGCCCTCCTCTTCTGCACCGGCCTGTACGGCGTCCTCGCCCGCCGCAACGCGATCCTGGTCCTGATGTCGGTCGAGCTGATGCTCAACGCCGTCAACCTCAACCTGGTCGCCTTCGACGTCTGGCTCAGCCGCGCCGCCGAGGAGACCCTGCACTCCGGCCAGGCCCTGACCCTGTTCACCATCACCATCGCCGCCGCCGAGATCGGCATCGGCCTGGCGATCGTGCTCGCCGTCCACCGCAACCGCGGCACCTCGGACATCGACAAGCTCCGCGACACCGCCGAGGGCCACGAGCCCGACGGCCCCGACCACGACGCCCTCACCGCCGGGCAGGCCGAGAAGGCTGAGGCCACCGCGTGACCACGACCACCCTCGCCGTACTCGTCCCCCTCCTTCCCTTTCTCGGCGCCGCGGCCGGCCTGCTCCTGGGCCGTACGGCCCCCGGTTTCGTCCGCCCGCTCGCCGTCCTGCCGACGCTCGCGTCGCTCGTGCTCGCCGCGGTCGTCGCTGTGCGCCAGGGCGGCGGCCAGGCGATCAACTCCGCCACCGAACTCACGCCCACCGGCTCGGTCCCGATCGAACTCGCCCTGCACATCGACGGCTTCGCCGCCCTGGTCGCCGTGCTCGTCGGCGTCGTCGCCACCTGCGTGCAGATCTACTCGACCGGCTACCTGCGCGAGGACCCCCGCTACCCCTCCTACGCCGCGCTCGTCTCCCTGTTCACCTCCGCGATGCTGCTCGTCGTCTACTCCGGCGACCTGATGGTGCTGCTGGTCGGCTGGGAGATCATGGGCATCTGCTCGTACTTCCTGGTCGGCCACTACTGGGAGACCCCGGAGGCCCGCGCCGCCTCCATCAAGGCCTTCCTGGTGACCAAGCTCGGTGACGTCCCCTTCCTCATCGGCCTGTTCGCGCTGGCCACCGACGCCGGGTCCTTCCGCATCACCACGATCCTCGACACCGTCGCGGACGGCGGACTCGACAACCCGACCCTGATCGCCCTGCTCCTTCTCGCGGGTGTGGCGGGCAAGTCGGCGCAGTTCCCGCTGCACACCTGGCTCCCCGACGCGATGGCGGGCCCGACGCCCGTCTCCGCGCTGATCCACGCCGCGACGATGGTCGCCGCCGGTGTCTACTTCGTCGCCCGTCTCCTCCCGGTGTTCGAGGCGTCCCGGGCCGCGATGATCGTCCTCGCCGCGATGGCCGCCGTCACGATGATCGGCTCCGGACTCGCCGCGCTCGCCCAGGACGACATCAAGCGCGTTCTCGCCTACTCGACGATCGGTCAGCTCGGCTACATGACCGGCGCCCTCGCCGTCGCCGACCGCGGTGCCGCCGTCTTCCACCTCCTGTCGCACGGCGCCTTCAAGGCGCTGCTGTTCCTCGCGGCCGGCGTGATCATCCACGCCGCCGGCACCAACTCGCTGGCCGCCATGTCCCGCATGGGCCACCTGCGCGACCGTGTCCCGGACGCCTTCTGGACGATGACCGTGGCGCTTCTCGCGCTCGCCGCGATCCCGCCGTTCAGCGGCTTCTTCTCCAAGGAGTCCGTCCTCGGCGCCGCCGAGCATGTCGCCACCGGCCACACCGAGCACGCCCCCGCCGCCACGGGCTGGCTCGTCCTCGTCTCCGGCCTGGTCACGGCCCTGCTCACCGCCGCTTACGCGATGCGCCTGTGGCTGCTCGCCTTCCGCGGCCACGGTGCCAAGGCCCCCGACCACGGCAGGCAGCCGCTGACCATGACCGTCGTGCTGTGGGTGCTCGCCGTGCCGTCCCTCGCGGTCGGGGCGTTCGCCTACCGTGTGCTGCCCGACTGGTTCGACGGCCGCGACCTCACCCCCACCCTCACCACCTCCGTCCTCGGCACGGGTGTGGCTCTGGTCGGCGGCATCGTCACGTACGCGGCCTGGCGGCACACCACCTCGGTCGCGGCCCGCGTCCCGCTGGGTGCGGTCGCGGCCCACCCGGAGGGCGACGCCGCCCAGGTCGAGGCCGAGGCCATCGCCAGCCACGCGCCCGTGTACGGGGGAGTGGCCTACGCACCGGACCCGGCGGACCCCGGCCGGTTGCTGCTCGGCCCGCTGCACCGACACGCGGCCGTCGGCTTCCACCTCGATGCCGTGTACAGGGCGTTGTTCATCCGCCCGGTCCAGGGCGGCGCGAGTCTCGTCCGGTTCCTCGACCGCGAGGTCGTCGACACCTACGTACGCGGCGCCGGCGCCCTACCCCGCTGGCTCGGCATCGCCGTCCGGCGCGCCCAGACCGGCAATGTGCAGACCTATGTGAGCGCGCTGCTCGCCGGCACCGTCGTCCTCGCGGTCGCCGCCGTCCTCGTCGCCACGGGAGCGTGAGCAGGCGTGATCGATATCAACGAGTCCGTGATGCAGTTCCTTCTGGCGTTCGTCGTCGTCGGCCCGCTTCTCGGTGCCGCCGCCGCTCTGCTGCCCGCCCCGCCCGGGCTGAAGGGGAAGTCGCCCGAGCAGGCCGTGCTTCGGCACGGGGTCACCGTCACCGGTGCCGTGCTCATCGCGGCGATCGTCCTCGCGCTCGGCTTCGACCACGACCAGCCGTCGAAGATGCAGGCCAGCACGGACATCAGCTGGATCCCCGCACTCGACGTGCGCATCCACCTCGGCGTCGACGGCATTTCCCTCCCCCTCGTGGTCCTGACCGCGCTGCTGACCTTCCTCTGCGCGCTCTACAGCTACTTCAAGATGCCCGCGGGCCCGACCCCGAAGGCGTTCGTCGCACTGCTGCTCGTCCTGGAGTCCGGCACCCTCGCCACCTTCGCCGTCCTCGACCTGCTGCTGTTCTTCCTCGCCTTCGAGATGGTCCTGATCCCGATGTACTTCCTCATCGCCCGCTGGGGCGGCGAGGGCAGGACAGCGGCCGCCTGGAAGTTCATCCTCTACACACTGCTCGGCTCCGTGGTCATGCTGCTCGGCCTGCTCCTGATCGGAATCAAGGCGGGCACATTCGACATGGTGGCACTCGCCACTGACAACGGCCGGTCACTGACCACATCCGTGCAGGTCATCGCCGTTCTGGCGATCGGGATCGGGCTCGCCGTCAAGACCCCGATGTGGCCGCTGCACAGCTGGCTGCCCGACGCCCACACCGCCGCCCCGACCGTCGGCTCGGTCCTGCTGGCCGGCGTCCTGCTGAAGATGGGTACGTACGGGTTCGTCCGCATTCTGCTGCCGATCACCCCGGACGGCTTCGCCGACTTCGCGCCCTACCTCGCCGCCTTCGCCGTCGTCGGGATCATCTACGGATCCCTGGCCTGCCTGGCCCTCGCCAAGCAGGGCGCGAAGGGCGACCTCAAGCGCCTCATCGCCTACTCGTCCGTCGGCCACATGGGCTTCGTCCTGCTCGGCATCGCCACGATGACCCCGACCGGTGTGAACGGCGCCCTGTTCGCCAACATCGCCCACGGCCTCATCACCGGCCTGCTGTTCTTCCTGGTCGGCGCCCTGAAGGACCGCACGGGCACCACCGATCTCGACGCCCTCGCCGAGCAGACCGGCGCCGCGCTGTACGGCAAGGCCCCGCGCCTCGGCGGCCTGCTCGCCTTCGCCGCGGTCGCCTCGCTCGGGCTGCCCGGACTCGCCGGGTTCTGGGGCGAGATGCTCGCGCTGTTCGGCGCGTTCGAGCCCGCCCCCGAACTCAGCCGCCCGGCCTTCCTCACCTTCATGGCGATCGGCGCCTTCGGCACTCTGCTCACCGCCGCGTACCTGCTCGTCGTGGTCCGCCGCGTCTGCATGGGCGCCGCACCGCAGGACGCCCCGAAGCTCGCCGATGTCCAGAGCTACGAGTTCGCGGCCTGGACCCCGCTCGTCGCCCTCACCGTCGTCGCCGGACTCTGGCCGAAGACCCTCCTCGGCCTCACCGACCCGGCCGTGCAGCAGCTCCTCTCAGGAGGCACCCGATGAGCTCCCTGGCCCAGCCACTGGCCGCGAACCTCGTCCAGTCCGTCGACTGGCTCGCCATCGCGCCGCCCACCGTCGCGGCGGTCGTCGCCCTCGTGGTCCTCGTCGCCGACCTGTTCATCGCGGAGCACAAAAAGGCGGTGCTCGGCTGGACGTCCGTGGCGGGCCTCGCCGCCTCCGCGCTTCTGCTGCTGCCCCTCCTGGACGGCGACCGCTCCGCCTTCTGCCTGGCAGGCGACGACGCCCTGTGCAGCTACACCGCCGACCGCTTCACCCTCGTCATCCAGTTCCTGGTCCTCGGCGGCGCCCTCCTGGCGGCCCTGCTGTCGGTCACCGCGCTCAAGGACGCCAACAAGGGACTCCCCGAAGGGGAGTTCTGGTTCCTGCTGCTCTCCTCCGCGGCCGGCGCCGCCCTGCTGCCTGCCTCCCGGGACCTCGCGACCCTCATCGTCGCCCTGGAAGTCGCCTCTCTGCCCGCCTTCGCCCTCGTCGGCCTGCGGCACGGCGACCGCAAGTCCTCCGAAGCGGCACTGAAGTTCTTCCTGTCCTCGGTCACCGCGACCGCGGTCAGCCTCATGGGCATCAGCTTCGTCTACGCCTCCACGGGCACCCTCTATCTCACGCAGATCGCCGACCGCATCCAGGACGTCGACGGACAACTCCAGACCCTCGTCCAGACCGGCGTCGTCCTGACGCTGATCGGTTTCGCCTTCAAGACGGCCGCCGTGCCCTTCCACTTCTGGGTGCCGGACACCTATGTAGGGGCGCCATTGCCGGTCGCCGCCTACTTGTCGGTCGTCGGCAAGGCGGTCGGCTTCACCGGACTGATCCTCGTCACGGTCATCGCGCTGCCGTCGTACGCAGACGTCTGGGGCCCGGCCATGGCCGCGCTGGCCGCCCTCACCATGACCGTCGGCAACGTCGGCGCCCTGCGCCAGCAGGCCACGCGCGCGTACAGCGCGGTACGCCTGCTCGCCTGGTCCTCGGTCGGACAGGCCGGCTACCTGCTGGTGCCGATCGCCGCCGCCGCGTACTCCGACGACGCCGAGCGCTCCATCGGCTCCACCGTCGCCTACGCCCTCATGTACGCCGCCGTGAACCTGGGTGCCTTCGCGGTGGCCGCACTCGTCGGCCGTACGAAGAGTCTCAACCGCATCAGCGACTACCGCGGCCTGTACGCGCGCAACCCGCTGTCCGCCCTGGTCCTGGCCTTCTTCCTGCTCTGCCTCGCCGGACTCCCGCCGGGCATCATCGGCCTCTTCGCCAAGGTCACCGTCTTCTCCGCCGCCGTCGACGCCGGGCTCGGCTGGCTGGCGGTGATCATGGCCATTAACGTGGTGATCGCGCTGTTCTACTACCTCCAGTGGACGGCCCTGCTGTTCCGCGCCCCCGAGGGCGAGCCCGTCCGGCACCTGGCCCCCGCACCGGTCACGGCCGCGCTGGCGCTCACCGGAGTCGTCGGCATCGTCCTGTCCGGAGCCCCCCAGCTGATCCTGCGGTTCACCGACACCGGCCTCTTCTGAGCCCAGGGGCGGAGCCTGGGGGGCGTTCCGTACGCGCGCGTGGGACAACCCGTCTCCCACGCGGGCGCGGGCGCGTTCACCCGTACGGCCCACGCCCGCCGCCGCACGCACCAGGGAACCCGTGGCCCTCGCCTGGCGTTGACCAGTACAGAAGGGTCCACTGGACGTGACACCACGGCACCGGTGGCATCGCAGATCGACCAGTAAAGGGTTCCCCTGCCGCACCACTTGGAGGGCGTACCGTGCACCGCCGGCACAACGGGCTCAGGACCGCAGTCCTCCTCGGGGGACTGTCCGCAATCATCATCGTCATCGGCAGTTTCTTCGGCCGCATGGGGCTCGTCATCGCGGTGGTCATCGCGCTGGGCACGAACGCCTACGCGTACTGGAACAGCGACAAGCTGGCGCTACGCGCGATGCGCGCCCGGCCGGTCAGCGAATTCGAGGCCCCCGGGCTGTACCGCATGGTCCGCGACCTCTCCACCCAGGCCCGCCAGCCCATGCCACGCCTGTACATCTCACCGACGGAGGCCCCGAACGCGTTCGCGACGGGCCGCAACCCGCGCAACGCCGCCGTGTGCTGCACCGAAGGGATCCTGCGCATACTCGACGAGCGCGAACTGCGCGGCGTCATCGGCCACGAGTTGAGCCACGTCTACAACCGCGACATCCTGATCTCATCGGTCGCCGGTGCCCTGGCTTCGGTGATCATGTTCCTGGTCAATTTCGCGTGGCTGATCCCGATCGGCCGCTCCGATGACGACGACGGCCCCGGCATCCTGGGCCTGCTGCTGATCATGATCCTCGGGCCGCTCGCCGCCTCGCTCATCCAGCTGGCGATCAGTCGCTCCAGAGAGTACGAGGCCGACGCGTCCGGCGCCCAGCTCACCGGCGACCCCCTCGCTCTCGCCAGCGCGCTGCGTAAGCTCGACGCCGGTACCAAGCAGCTCCCGCTGCCGCCCGAGCCGCGCATCGAGACCGCCAGCCACATGATGATTGCCAACCCGTTCCGCCCAGGTCAGGGGTTCTCCAAGATGT
Source organism: Streptomyces coerulescens (assembly GCF_042657965.1). Lineage (NCBI taxonomy): Bacteria > Bacillati > Actinomycetota > Actinomycetes > Kitasatosporales > Streptomycetaceae > Streptomyces > Streptomyces coerulescens. Next base: position 635,522 of record NZ_JBHSKM010000008.1, on the reverse strand, counting down.
TCTCCACACACCCGCCCATGGCGGACCGAATCGCCCGGCTCGAGAGGATGGCTGGTCCTCGGTGAAAACCATCCTGAACGTCATCTGGCTCGTCCTGAGCGGCTTCTGGCTGTTCCTCGGCTACCTGGCCGCGGGCCTGCTGCTGTGCATCACCATCATCGGCATCCCGTTCGGCATCGCCGCGTTCCGCATCGGCGTCTACGCCCTGTGGCCCTTCGGGTACACGACGGTCGAGCGCCACGACGCGGGAGCCCCGTCCTGCGTCGGCAACGTCCTGTGGCTGGTCCTGGCAGGCTGGTGGCTCGCCCTCGGCCACATCGTCACCGGTCTGCTGCTGTGCGTCACGATCATCGGCATCCCGTTCGGCATCGCCAACTTCAAGCTGATCCCGGTGTCGCTGTTCCCCCTGGGCCGCGAGATCGTCCCGACCGACAGGCCGTTCGCGGCGGGCTGGTAGGCGGACCGGGCGGAGGAGGGGCCGCGCCTGACCCGAGTGGCAGCCGAGGGTTTTCCACAACCCGGCGGTTGTCCACAGGCCGGCCCCATTGTCAGTGGCGGCTTGCATCATGAACGCATGACCGAGAACGAGCAGTTGCTGACGAGGGTGGCGGACAAGGCACGCAACACCCGACCGTGGGGCTGGACTTCACTGCCCGAGCCAGTGGACGGGGCAACCGTGGCCCGTGCCGAGGCCGCCCTCGGCTTCCGTCTGCCGCCGCTCCTCGCCGACCTCTACCTCCGTATAGGAGACGGCGGATTCGGCCCGGAGTACGGCCTGTTGCCCCTGCTCGACAGCCCGCCGTCCGGCGAGCCCGCCGCCGTCACCCAGTACCTCGCCAATCTCAAGAGCGCCCGCAAGGACCCCGACTGGCCCTGGCCCGAGGGCGTCCTGCCGATATCCCACTGGGGCTGCGCGATGTACGCCTGCGTCGACTGCCGCACCCCCGAATCCACCGTCCTGCTCTTCGAACCGAACGCCGACGACTCGGACCACGCCTGGTACGTGGATGCCCCGAGCCTCGCCGACTGGCTGCGCGCCTGGGTCGACGGCACGGGGTGGTACGAGGAGATGAACGAGGAGCTGGAGATGGCCCCTTGGGCCGACTTCCGCATACGCACGGCGCCAGCACCCGCGTCCTGACCCACCGGTCGGCTAACGCCCCCGCGCCCCCGACCGAGCCGTCACCCACCGCCGTACGCCGTACGCGACGACGCCCACCACCAGCACCCCCGCACCCACCGCCACGGAGACCCCTGGAAGGGAGAAGGCAAGCACGACGCACCCGAGCAGCCCAACCGCGGGTACGACGCGTGACGCCGGGGCCGAGTCGAGCGTCCAGGCCGACGCGTTGGCCACCGCGTAGTACGCCAACACGCCGAAGGAGGAGAACCCGATCGCGCCTCGCACGTCCACCGTGGCGGCCAGGACCGCGACCACCGCGCCCACCGCGAGTTCGGCCCGGTGGGGGACCTGGAACCGCGGATGCACGGCCGCCAGAGCGCCGGGCAGATGCCGGTCACGGGCCATGGCCAGCGTCGTCCGTGAGACACCCAGGATCAGCGCGAGCAGCGAGCCGAGCGCGGCGACGGCGGCGCCCACCCGTACGACCGGTGCCAGCCCCGGCACCCCCGCCGCCCGCACCGCGTCGGCCAGCGGCGCGCTCGCCCGCCCGAGGCTCTCCGCCCCCAGAACAGAGAGGACAGCCACCGCCACACACGCGTACACCACCAGCGCGATACCCAGGGCCAGCGGAATCGCCCGAGGGATGGTCCGCGCGGGGTCCCGCACCTCCTCGCCCAGGGTCGCGATCCGCGCGTACCCGGCGAACGCGAAGAACAGCAGCCCCGCCGCCTGAAGCACCCCGCCGAAGCCGTCCGACGCCCCGATGTCAAGCCGCCCGGCATCGGCCTCCCCGGACCCCAGACACACGACCACCACACAAGCGAGGACAGCGAGGACCACCGCCACGATCGCCCGGGTCAGCCAGGCGGACTTCTGGACGCCGCCGTAATTCACCGCGGTCAGCGCCACCACGGCCGCGACCGCCACCGCGTGTGCCTGCTCCGGCCAGACGTAGGCGCCCACGGTGAGCGCCATCGCCGCACAGGAGGCCGTCTTACCGACGACGAACGACCAGCCCGCGAGGTACCCCCAGAACGGGCCGAGCCGTTCGCGCCCATAGACGTACGTGCCACCAGAGGCGGGATACAGGGCTGCAAGGCGTGCCGACGACGTGGCGTTGCAGTACGCGACCACGGCCGCGACCGCCAGCCCGAGCAGCAGCCCGGTGCCGGCCGCGCGTGCGGCGGGTCCCAGCGCGGCGAAGATCCCGGCCCCGATCATCGAGCCGAGTCCGATCACCACGGCGTCCCCGACGCCCAGGGTGCGCCGCAGCTCGGGGGAGCCGGAGCTGGACTGTGTCATGGCCGGAACCCTACTGATCGCTGCAACCGAGGCGTGCCGCTGTGACGTCCTGCTCATCAACAGAGCACGAACAAGCGCGCCCGAGATCACAGTGCCGGGAAAGTGCAGGCACAGCGCGGAAGGGCAGGTTCAGGGCATGACGATCATCAGCTGGATCATTCTGGGGCTGTTGGCCGGAGCCATCGCCAAGTTCCTGCTGCCGGGCCGGGACCCGGGCGGCTTCATCGGTACGACGCTCATCGGCGTCGCGGGCGCGTTCATCGGCGGATGGATCTCGTCCCGCTGGCTGGACCACCCGATCACCAAGGACTTCTACGACGGTGCGACATGGGCCTCGGCGATCGGAGGCTCTCTCGTGCTCCTGATCGCCTATCGCATCCTGTTCGGCCATTCCCGCAGCTGAGCGGGCTCAGCGGCAGCGCGACACATCCGGACCGCAGCCAGCAGGCGAGAAGGGTGGGCACCCACAGCGGGATGCCCACCCTTTCTCGTAGTCCTGAGGACTCACATACTCGAGGACTTACCGGTAGTTCACAAACTGGAGCGCGAAGTCGAAGTCCTTGCCCTTCAGCAAGGCGATGATGGCCTGGAGGTCGTCCCGGCTCTTGGAGCTGACTCGCAGTTCGTCGCCCTGGACCTGGGCCTTGACGCCCTTCGGGCCCTCGTCGCGAATGATCTTCGCCACCTTCTTCGCGTTCTCCTGGGAGATGCCCTCCTGGATCGACGCGAAGATCTTGTACTCCTTGCCCGAGAGCTGGGGCTCGCCCGCGTCCAGGGCCTTCAGGGAGATACCCCGCTTGATCAACTTGGACTGGAAGACGTCGAGGACGGCGTTCACCCGGTCCTCGGAGTTCGCCTCCATCAGGATCTTCTCCCCGGACCACGAGATCGAGGCACCCACGCCCTTGAAGTCGTAGCGCTGGGAGATCTCCTTGGCGGCCTGGTTGAGGGCGTTGTCGACCTCCTGCCGCTCGACCTTCGAGACGATGTCGAAACTGGAGTCGGCCATGTCCTGTGGCTCCTTGTATCGGGGTGCGTGTGGGTGCGATCGGCGGGCGTCGGGGCGGCCGCCGAGCCCGGGGCAGGCCCCGGACCGCATCCGGACAAGCCTAGCCACCCCGCGCCCTCCGGGAGGCGATCAATCGGGTGGCGAAGCACCCCTCGGCATCGGGTATTGTTTACGTCGTTGCCAGGGAGCACCGCCACAAGAGCGGTTCGAACGGCAGCAAACCCCGGCGGTGTGCCCGAGCGGCCAAAGGGAGCAGACTGTAAATCTGCCGGCTCAGCCTTCCCAGGTTCGAATCCTGGCGCCGCCACACTGGGGAAAACCCCTCCAATCCACGGAAACGTGGAGCGGAGGGGTTTTCGCGTTCCCGGGATGTGCCCGGGGCACACTGACCCCATGAGCACGCGTCGCAGAAGTTGCCCCGAGTGCCGGCGGGAGATCGCCGTCGTCGCCGGACGGTTCGCACGGCACGACCCGCCGGGCGCTCGGGAGCACGGAGAGCTCGTGTCGTGCCCCGGATCGCGGCGGCACGCGGAACTCGGGGCAGCCCAGCCCGCGTTGGACGGGTACGTCGTGCCCGACTTCCCCGGCCAGCTTCCGCTGTTCTGAACCCCGGGTCCGCCCGCCCCACGCGGCCGTGAACTGCCGTGCCAGGTAGTCCGGCGGCCCCGTAGCCCAGTAGCCCAGCAGTCCGGCGGCCCCGTAGCCCAGTAGCCCAGCAGTCCGGCGGCCCCGTAGCCCAGTAGCCCAGCAGTCCGGCGGCCCCGTAGCCCAGTAGACCTATAGCCCGGCGGTGGCTCCCAGTAGCCGGTTTGCCCCGTAGCCGCGTACCGACTCCGGGCCCCTGCGGTGGACCCGTTCAGATGTCGCCGGGGTCGCGTCGGGCCCCGGCGGCGTCCATCGTCAGTTCCCCGCCACCGACTTCACGGCAACCGCCACCGGCGCCGAGCCGCTGATGAGTTCGAGTGTCAGGCCGTGCGTGGCCGGAGTGTCGAGCAACTCCGCGAGTACGGCCGCCACGTCGTCGCGCGGGATCGGACCGCGGCCGGTGTGGGCCTCCAGGCGCACCTGGCCGTTTCCGGCGTCGTTCGTCAGCATTCCGGGGCGCAGGATCGTCCAGTCGAGGGCGTCCAGGCCGCGGACGTACTCGTCGGCGGCGCCCTTGGCGCGCAGGTAGACGTCGAAGATCTCGTCACCCTCGTGCTGCGGGTTCGCGCCCATCGACGACACGACCAGGAAGCGCCGTACGCCCGCCTGGACCGCCGCGTCCGCGAACAGGACGGCCGCGCCCTTGTCCACCGTGTCCTTGCGGTCCGTTCCGCTGCCCGGGCCCGCGCCGGCCGCGAAGACCGCCGCGTCCGCGCCCCGGAGATGAGAGGCGACCTCCTCGACCGAGGCCGACTCCAGGTCCAGTACGACGGGTTCGGCACCGGCCGCCCGCAGATCGTCGCCCTGTTCGGCCTTGCGGATGATCCCCGCGACCTCGTCCCCGCGCGCGGCGAGCAGCTTCTCCAGCCGCAGCGCGATCTGACCATGACCACCAGCGATGACAATGCGCATGATTCCGACCGTACGCCCGGACGGCCGCATCCGCCGCACGACTTCAGCCACGCCCCAGTGCTTTCGAGGCTCGCGCATCATGCGTAGGCGCCGGGGGCGCGAGTCGCGGGCGCGTGGATGTGAATCACGCGCCCGACTGTGCGCCCCTCAGTCGGCCCACACCAGCCCGCGCGGGCTCAGTTGTCCTGAGCCCGCGCGGCCTCAGGACAACTCCCCCCGCCCCTGCCGGGGCAGCCCCAACTCCGCGGCCACGGCCGAGTTGCAGTACTCCCGCACCGCGCTCGTCCGCGCCACCACACGCCCGCGATGCACCACGATGCGGCTGTACGCCAGCGACAGCGCACCCGACAGCCGGTTCCCGCGGACCGCCAGCAGTTCGGCCGGGAAGCCCGCCTCCACCCGCACCTCGGGCAACCCCATCACCGCACGCGTCGAGGCGCTGACACAGTCGTAGGCGTCCTCGGGGCGCAGCCCGTGGCGGGAGGCCAGCAGGTACGCGGCCTCCAGTGGGTCCCCGCGGCCGACCGGGTTCGACACGTCCCGCAGGGCGCCGCTGCCGGCCGCGACGCGTACGCCGGCGGAGCGCAGCAGTCGTACGGGCGCCGTCGCTCGCCTTTCCACGCCCCCGCAGCCGCCCTGCGGAAGGCACACGACCGTCACGCCTGCCGCGGCGAGCTGGTCCGCGGCGCGGGAGGCCACCTGGGCGGGCAGCCGCCCCAGACCGCCGCACGGGCCGAGCGTCACGCCCGGGCGCAGTCCGCCCGCCATCGCCGCGACACGCGAGAGCCGCGCCGGGTCGGTGGCGTCGGTGTGCAGGTCGACGGGGCAGCCGTGCTCGGAGGCGACGTCCAGGACGGCCTCCACATAGCCCGTGGGGTCCGGGTCGAGGTCGGGACAGCCGCCGACCACCGATGCGCCCATCTTCACGGCGTCCCGCAGCATCGCGAGCCCCTCGGCCCCGGCCACACCGGTCAGCAGCCGGGGCATCGCCACGGTCGTCAACTCGGTGAGCCCGCGCAGCGAACGCCGTGCCTGGAGTACGGCGGCGAGCGCGTTCAGCTCCTGGATCTCGTCCACGCGCACGTGTGCCCGCAACGCGGTCGCCCCGTGTCCGAGCTGGAGCAGGGCGGCCTCGGTGGCCCGGCGCTGCACGTCATGAGCGTCGTAGGAGACAGGACCGCCCTCGTCGGCGGAGAGCGCGGTGTCGCCGTGGGCGTGCGGTTCGGCCGGGGCCGGCAGGAGCAGATAGCCGCCGAGGTCCACGCGCGTCCCGCACGCGCGTGTGCCGCCCGCCAGGCTGCCGGCCGTGCCGACCGCCTCGATGCGCCCGCCGTCCAGCCGTACGTCCACGGTCCGGCCGTCGGTGAGCCGCGCCCCGCACAGCAGCAGAGCACCCGGGTCGGCCGGTCCGGAGGAGCCCGACGAGGACGACGAATGGGGCGGCTGGGGGTGGCTGTCGGGCATCGCACTCCAGAGGCAAGATCACGCAGAGTGAGTCGAGCCTAGGGTGGTGCGGGGGCACTCGAGCGCAGGAGCGCAATAGTCGTACCGGTGTGGTCCGCCGAACGGGACCGTGTCCGCGGTGCCGCCGTGGCCTGCGAGGCGTCCGTGCGGTCCGCCGATCGGCCGCAGAAGCGGGCCGCGAAACGGATTTGGGTGAACGGCGGCTGAGCGTGTAATGTCTTCATCGCTCGCCCCAATAGCTCAGTCGGTAGAGCGTCTCCATGGTAAGGAGAAGGTCTACGGTTCGATTCCGTATTGGGGCTCTGGTGTGAGAGGTTCCCGCCGCGAGGCGGGAACGGATCACATCACAGCGGTGTAGCTCAGTCGGTAGAGCAAGCGGCTCATAATCGCTGTGTCACCGGTTCAAGTCCGGTCACCGCTACTGACAGTAGCCGATTGCGGGGTCGGTCCTTCGATCGGCTACTCTTCTATGCGTTAAACCATCCCATCCGTTCGTCAAGGAGCACTCACGTGGCTGCCACCGACGTCCGCCCGAAGATCACGCTGGCCTGCGTGGAGTGCAAGGAGCGGAACTACATCACCAAGAAGAACCGGCGTAACAACCCGGACCGTCTTGAGATGAAGAAGCACTGCCCGCGTTGCAACGCGCACACCGCGCACCGCGAGACGCGATAAATCAGGCTCGTACGCGAGGCCGCCCCCCACAGTGGGGGCGGCCTCGCGTCGTTTCGGGCCCAGTTACCGGCCGGTTCCGGTCGGCCCGGACGCGTCAGCCAAGCGCATCAGTCAGGCGAACCAGCAGGTCAACCGCAGCAGACAGCAGGAGGTGCCGAGCCATGGCGCTCGACCAGTCCTTCGTGGGGCGGAGCTACCCGCCCACCGAGCCCTATGAGGTGGGCCGGGAAAAGATCCGTGAGTTCGCGGAAGCCGTGGGGGACATGAACCCGGCGTACATCGACCCGGAGGCCGCCAAGGCGCTCGGCCACCCGGATGTGATCGCCCCGCCGACCTTTGTCTTCTCCATCACCTTCAAGGCGGCGGGACAGGTCATCGAAGACCCCCAGCTGGGGCTGGACTACAGCCGGGTCGTGCACGGCGACCAGAAGTTCGCCTACACGCGGCCGGTACGCGCAGGTGACCGGCTGTCCGTCACCTCGACCATCGAGGCCGTGAAGTCCATGGCCGGCAACGAGATCGTGGACATCCGCGGCGAGGTCCACGACGAGGCGGGGGAGCACGTCGTGACCGCCTGGACGAAGCTCGTGGCCCGTGGGGCGGGCCCCGAAGAAGGGCAGGCCTGAGCGGTGACCGCGAAGATTGCGTACGGCGACGTCGAGGTCGGCACCGAACTGCCCGCCCAGAGCTTCCCCGTGACCCGTGCCACGCTCGTCCAGTACGCGGGCGCCTCCGGGGACTTCAACCCGATCCACTGGAACGAGAAGTTCGCCAAGGAGGTCGGTCTGCCGGACGTCATCGCGCACGGCATGTTCACCATGGCCGAGGCGATCCGTGTGGTCACCGACTGGACCGGCGACCCGGCGGCGGTCGTCGAGTACGGCGTCCGCTTCACCAAGCCCGTCGTCGTACCGAACGACGACAAGGGCGCGATGATCGAGGTCAGCGGCAAGGTCGCGGCTCTGCTCGAGGACAACAGGGTCCGCGTGGACCTGACCGTGGTCAGCGAGGGGCGCAAGGTGCTCGGCATGTCACGGGCGGTCGTACAGCTCGCGTGAACGGCACGCGCGTGCTGTGAGGTAAGGGGCGTTCTCCATGGTGGGGCGCCCCTTACGCGTTTCCGGTCGGCACCCCTTGACCTAGTTAGTGATTGAGTACTAACTTAGCTTCATGGTCAGGATGAGTGCAGAGGAGAGGCGCGAGAGCGTCGTCCGTGCGGCGATGACCGAGTTCGCCCGTGGCGGCTACTACGGCACGTCCACGGAGGCGATCGCCAAGCGGGTCGGTGTCTCGCAGCCGTATCTCTTCCGGCTCTTCCCGGGCAAGAAGGCGATCTTCCTCGCGGCGGCCCAGCGCTGTGTGGAGGACACCATCCGGATGTTCGAAGAGGCGGCCGAAGGGGTGGAGGGCGAGGAGGCCCTGCGCGCCATGGGTGACGCCTACCGGAAGGTCGTCTCGGAAGAGCCCGAGCGGCTGATGCTGCAGATGCAGATGTACCTCGCCGTCGCGGCCGCCGAGCAGGAGGGTGACCACGAGTTCGGCGAGGCGGTGCGGGCCGGCTGGATCCGACTGTGGGACACCGTTCATCTGCCGCTGGGGGCCGACGTCAACGAGACGACGACCTTCATGGCGTACGGGATGCTCATCAACTGTCTGGTGGCCATGGGTTTTCCGCCGGATCACCGGGTCTGGGCGGGGATGGAGCCGGAGGAGCCGGACGAGAAGCGGCCGTAGGGGGTGGGGGTGGCGAGGGTCACCCCTGCCTTTTTATGACCGCCAAAGTTAGTGATCGATAACTATCCATGTAAGCGGAACGCATCACCCCAGGGGGAGCGATGTCACACCACACCGATCAGAACGCGCGGGCGGCCCGCCCGGGCGGGGCCGTATGGGCCCTCGTCATCACCAGCGTCGCCGGGTTCATGGCCGCGCTCGACAACCTCGTCGTCACCACCGCCCTGCCCTCCATCCGCGAGGACCTGGGTGGGGCGCTGCACGACCTGGAGTGGACGGTGAGTGCGTACACACTCACCTTCGCCGTCCTGCTGATGTTCGGCGCGGCCCTCGGTGACCGCTTCGGCCGCCGCCGGCTCTTCCTCGTCGGCATCTCGATCTTCACCGTCGCGTCCGGCGCCGCGGCCCTCGCGCCCGGCATCGACTCCCTGATCGCCGCCCGCGCGGTGCAGGGGGCAGGCGCGGCGATCATGATGCCGTTGACGCTGACCCTGCTGACGGCGGCCGTGCCCGCGGCCAAGCGCGGGATGGCGTACGGCATCTGGGGCGCCGTCAACGGGCTCGCGATCGCGTCCGGGCCGCTCATCGGCGGCAGCCTCACCGAACACATCTCCTGGCAGTGGATCTTCTGGCTGAACGTTCCCCTGGGCATCGCTCTGTTGCCGCTCGCCCGCCTGCGGCTCGCCGAGTCCTACGGCACCGGCGCCCGGCTCGACATCCCCGGCACCCTGCTCGCCAGCGGCGGACTCTTCGGGATCGTGTACGGCCTGGTGCGCGGCCCCGCCGACGGCTGGACCGGACGTCTGGTCCTGACCGGCCTGTTCGCCGGCGGCGCGCTGCTCGTCGGGTTCGTCCTCTACAGCACCCGCGCCAAGAACCCGATGCTGCCGATGCGGCTGTTCCGCAGCCGGGCGTTCTCCGGGATCAACGCCGCGAGCATGCTGATGTTCCTCGGCATGTTCGGGTCGATCTTCCTGCTCAGCCAGTACATGCAGATCGTGCTCGGCTACTCGCCGACCGAGGCGGGGCTGCGGATGCTGCCGTGGACCGGCATGCCGATGCTGGTCGCGCCGATCGCCGGCCTTCTCGCCGACCGCATCGGCGGGCGGCCCGTCGTCGCCACCGGCCTGTTTCTGCAGGCCGCCGGGCTCGCCTACATGGCGTCCGTGGTCACCGCCGACGTCTCCTACGCCGCCCAGCTGCCCGGGCTGATCATCAGCGGCATAGGCATGGCCCTGTTCTTCGCCCCGGCCGCCCACCTGGTCATGTCCAGCGTCCGGGCCTCGGAACAGGGCATCGCGTCCGGTGCCAACAACGCCCTGCGCGAGGTGGGCGGGGCGCTCGGTATCGCGATCATGGGGTCGATCTTCTCCGCGCAGGGCGGCTACGAGACCGGCCAGACCTTCGTCGACGGCCTGCGGCCCGCCCTGGTCACCGGCGCCACCGTCGTCGCCCTGGCCGGCGTCGCGGCCCTGATCATCCCGTCGCGGCGGCGGGGCGAAGCGGCCGTGAGCCCCGCCGAGCAGGCCCCGGAGCGGGTGCTGGAGACGGCCGCCGGCTGAGCCCTCCCGGCCCACCCCACACACGGCACCCGATCCGGAACCACGAGGACCCGAGGACACGAGGAGCAGTCATGCCCACCCTTCCCTGGACCGTCCCCAACCCCGCACCGCCCGGCACCGAAGCGCACGTCTTCGCCTCGCGCTTCGAGACCCGCACCCTCTGGGGAGCGCTCCGCTTCCTGGCTCGCACGCCGGGCGTGTGGTGGCAGGTGAGCCGGGCGCCCGGCGCGTACGGCGCCACCCTGAAGGCCGAGCCCTTCAACCGAACCTTCTGGACGCTGTCCGCCTGGGAGTCGCCCGCGGCGCTGAAGGACTTCGCCCGCTCGGGCACCCATGCCCCCACCTCGCGAGGTCTCGCGGGGCTGATGAAGGATGCGAAGTTCGCCACCTGGCAGGTGCCGAGCGACGATCTCCCGCTCGACTGGACGGAGGCGTTCCGGCGGCTGACGTGAACGGCACGCGCGCGTGGAGCGCGTATCGGCCCCGGCACTCCACAGGGGTGCCGGGGCTGTCGGTGCCGTCTCGTAGTCTTGAGCGCGTGCAGGAACTCCACGACGCCCCCCTCGCCCCCTTCACGACCTTCCGGCTGGGCGGCCCCGCCACCCGTCTGGTCACCGCCACCTCCGACGCCGAGGTGATCGACGTCGTGCGCGAGGCCGACGCCGCCGGGAGGCCGCTGCTGCTCATCGGCGGCGGATCGAACCTGGTCATCGGCGACAAGGGCTTCGCGGGCACCGCGCTCGTCATCGCCACGAAGGGCTTCGAGCTGGACGGCACCACGCTCGAACTGGCCGCCGGCGAGGTGTGGACCGATGCCGTCGCGCGTACCGTCGAGGCCGGGCTCGCCGGAGTCGAGTGCCTCGCCGGAATCCCCGGCTCCGCGGGCGCCACGCCGATCCAGAACGTCGGCGCCTACGGCCAGGAGGTCTCCTCGACGATCACCGAGGTGATCGCGTACGACCGCCGGGCCGGCGAGACGGTCGTCATCCCGAACGCCGACTGCGCGTTCTCCTACCGCCACAGCCGCTTCAAGGCCGACCCCGAGCGCTATGTCGTCCTGCGCGTCCGCTTCCGGCTGGAGGACGCCGACGGGCTCTCCGCGCCGGTGAAGTACGCCGAGACGGCCCGCGCCCTCGGCGTCGAGGTCGGCGACCGCGTGCCCCTGGCCGCCGCCCGCGAGACGGTGCTGAAGCTCCGTACGGGCAAGGGCATGGTCCTGGACCCCGAGGACCACGACACCTGGTCGGCCGGATCGTTCTTCACCAACCCGATCCTCACCGACGAGCAGTTCGCGGCGTTCCACGCGCGCGTGCGCGAGCACCTCGGCGACGGCACCGAGCCCCCCGCCTACCCGGCGGGGGAGGGGCACACCAAGACCTCCGCGGCCTGGCTCATCGACAAGGCGGGCTTCACCAAGGGCTACGGCACCGGCCCCGCCCGTATCTCCACCAAGCACACCCTCGCCCTCACCAACCGCGGTGAGGCGACCACCGAGGACCTTCTCGCGCTCGCCCGCGAGGTCGTCGCCGGTGTCCGCGAGACCTTCGGCATCACGCTGGTCAACGAGCCGGTGACGGTCGGCGTCAGCCTGTAGCGCGTTCGGGGCGCGGCCGGTCTCAGTAGGCGACGCCCACGCCCTGCTTCACCGTGGCCCGGTCGCCGACCGCCGCCAGCATGGCGTGCGCCACGTCGGCGCGTCCCAGGAAACGGCCCCGCACCGGGAATCCGCCCACCACCTTCCGGTACGAGCCGGTGAGCGGCTTGTCCTGGAGGCGGGGCGGCCGTACGGACGTCCAGTCCGTGGCGCTGCGGGCCAACTCGGCCTCCATCTCCCGCAGATCGGTGTAGATGTCCCTGAGGACCGCCGAGACGATGCGGCGCGCCGACCGGTCGACGAAGCCGTCGCCCTCGGGCTCGGGCCCGACCGGTGCCGCGCTCACCACGACCAGCCGCCGCACTCCCTCGGCCTCCAGGGCGCCGAGCACCGTACGCGTCAGACGCGCCGCGATCCCCGCGTCCTTGCGGCTGCGGGCGCCGAGCCCGGACAGCACCGCGTCCCGTCCGGCGACGGCGGGGCGCAGCTCCTGCGGGTCGGTCAGATCCGCGCGGAACACCTCCAGCCGTTCGCCCGTGACGGGGAAGCGCGCGGGGTCCCGTACGACGGCCGTGACCTCGTGACCGACGTCCAGCGCCTGGCGGACGATCTCCTTGCCGGTGCCCCCGGTGGCACCGAAGACGGTGAGTTTCATGAGGTCTCCCGTATGGATGAGGCTCGGTCGGGTCGGGGTGGGTGAGTATTCACTCACCCCTGTCTCCTCTAGCGTGAGTAAGTACTCACCCACCCGTCAAGGGCGATTGGACGATTCATGGAGAACCGACCCACCCGCGTCCGACTGCTCGACGCCGCCCACGACCTGATGCTCAGCGTCGGGCTGGCGCGGGCCACGACGAAGGAGATCGCGCGGGCGGCCGGGTGCTCCGAGGCGGCGCTCTACAAGCACTTCGCCGGCAAGGAGGAGCTCTTCATCCAGGTGCTCACCGAGCGGCTGCCCCCGCTGCGCCCACTGCTGAGCGGCCTCGCGGCCGAGCCCGGCCGGCACTCCCTTCAGGAGAACCTCACCGAGATCGCCCGCCAGGCGGCGCTGTTCTACGAGCAGAGCTTCCCGATCGCGGCGTCGCTGTACGCGCAGACCGAGCTCAAGAAGCGGCACGACGACGCCGTACGGCAGATGGGGGCCGGCCCGCACGTGCCGATCATGGAGCTCGACACCTACCTGCGGGCCGAGCAGGAGCTGGGCCGGGTCCGCACGGACGCGGACACGTTCGCGGCGGCCTCGCTGCTGATGGGGGCGTGCGCGCAGCGGGCGTTCGCCTACGACGCGACGAGGGAGGCGGTACGGCCGCCGGTGGACGAGTTCGCCGCACGGCTGGCACGCACGCTGCTCGCCGGCATCGCCGAGTGACCGCCGGTCGCGAGGGCCGGGCGAACGGGTCCGGCGACGACTAGGCGAGCCAGTCGTCCACCCCCGCCAGCAGCTTGCCCTTCACCTCCTCCGGCGCGGCCGACGCACGCACCGACTGCCGGGCCAGTTCCGCCAACTCCTCGTCCGTGAAGGCGTGGTGGCGGCGCGCGAGGTCGTACTGGGCGGCGAGACGCGAGCCGAAGAGCAGGGGGTCGTCGGCGCCGAGGGCCATCGGCACACCGGCCTCGTACAGAGTCCGCAGCGGGACGTCCTCGGGCTTCTCGTAGACGCCGAGGGCGACGTTCGAGGCGGGGCACACCTCACACGTCACGCCCCGGTCGGCGAGGCGCTTCAGCAGCCGCGGGTCCTCCGCCGCCCGCACCCCGTGCCCGATCCGGTGCGCGTCCAGGTCGTCCAGACAGTCACGGACCGAGGACGGGCCGGTCAGCTCGCCGCCGTGCGGGGCCGACAGCAGGCCGCCCTCGCGGGCGATGTGAAAGGCGCGGTCGAAGTCCCGCGCCATGCCCCGGCGTTCGTCGTTCGACAGCCCGAAGCCGACGATGCCGCGGTCGGCGTAGCGCACCGCGAGCCGCGCCAGGGTGCGGGCGTCCAGGGGGTGCTTCATACGGTTCGCGGCGACCAGGACGCGCATCCCGAGGCCCGTGTCCCGCGACGCCGTCTCCACCGCGTCCAGGATGATCTCCAGCGCCGGGATCAGACCGCCCAGCCGGGGCGCGTACGACGTCGGGTCGACCTGGATCTCCAGCCAGCCCGAGCCGTCCCCGAGGTCCTCCTCCGCGGCCTCCCTGACCAGCCGCTGGATGTCCTCCGGCTGCCGCAGGCAGGAGCGCGCCGCGTCGTACAGACGCTGGAACCGGAACCAGCCGCGCTCGTCCGTAGCCCGCAGTTTCGGGGGTTCCCCACTGGTCAGCGCGTCGGTCAGGGCCTCGGGCAGGCGCACACCGTACTTGTCGGCCAGTTCCAGCACGGTCGTCGGCCGCATCGAGCCGGTGAAGTGCAGGTGCAGATGGGCTTTCGGCAGTTCAGAGACATCACGTACACGCTCCATTCCAGGATCCTGCCGCACGCCCGCGCCGTCCCGGTAGCGGTTTCCCCTTTAGTGGTCTTGCTCGCACAAACAAATGGGGCCACCTCCGAAACCGGAGGTGGCCCCATGGGCGGAAGGCGGACGTCAGTCCCTGGCCTCCGCGAGCAGCTTCTGGATCCGGCTCACGCCCTCGACGAGGTCCTCGTCGCCGAGCGCGTACGACAGCCGCAGATAGCCCGGCGTACCGAACGCCTCACCCGGGACGACCGCGACCTCGGCCTCCTCCAGGATCAGCTCGGCCAGCTCGACGCTGCTCTGCGGGCGCTTGCCGCGGATCTCCTTGCCGAGCACGGCCTTCACCGACGGGTACGCGTAGAAGGCGCCCTCGGGCTCCGGGCAGACCACGCCGTCGATCTCGTTGAGCATCCGCACGATCGTCTTGCGGCGGCGGTCGAAGGCCTCACGCATCTTCGCGACCGCGTCCAGGTCGCCGGAGACGGCGGCGAGAGCGGCCACCTGCGCCACGTTCGAGACGTTCGACGTCGCGTGGGACTGGAGGTTGGTCGCGGCCTTCACCACGTCCTTCGGACCGATGACCCACCCGACCCGCCAGCCCGTCATGGCGTACGTCTTGGCGACACCGTTGACCACGATGCACTTGTCGCGCAGCTCGGGGAACAGCCCCGGCAGGGAGACCGCGGCGGCGTCGCCGTACACCAGGTGCTCGTAGATCTCGTCCGTCAGCACCCACAGGCCGTTGTCGACGGCCCAGCGGCCGATCGCCTCGGTCTCGGCCTCGGTGTAGACGGCGCCGGTCGGGTTGGACGGCGACACGAAGAGGACGACCTTCGTCTTCTCCGTGCGCGCGGCCTCGAGCTGCTCCACGGAGACGCGGTAGCCGGTGGTCTCGTCGGCGACGACCTCGACCGGGACACCGCCCGCGAGGCGGATCGACTCCGGGTACGTCGTCCAGTACGGCGCCGGGACGATGACCTCGTCGCCCGGGTCGAGGATCGCGGCGAAGGCTTCGTAGATGGCCTGCTTGCCGCCGTTGGTGACGAGGATCTGCGAGACGTCGGGCTCGTAGCCGGAGTCGCGCAGCGTCTTCGCGGCGATCGCGGCCTTCAGCTCGGGCAGACCGCCGGCGGGCGTGTAGCGGTGGAACTTCGGGTTCTTGCAGGCCTCGATGGCGGCCTCGACGATGTAGTCCGGCGTCGGGAAGTCGGGCTCACCGGCGCCGAAGCCGATCACCGGACGCCCGGCGGCCTTGAGGGCCTTGGCCTTGGCGTCCACGGCGAGTGTGGCGGACTCGGAGATCGCGCCGACTCGGGCAGAGACCCGGCGCTCGGTCGAAGGGGTTGCAGCGCTCATGGGACCCATCGTTTCAGACAGGAAACGCGCGCGGCACGCGGGTTTCACGGACTGAACATCGGCTGAACATCCGTCCGGATCCCGCCCGCGGCCTGGGCGATCTTGCGTCGACACCCCGCCGAACCCGCGGCGATCTTTCGCCCATCAAGCCCCCATCGGGCGCTTTCTGTTCGACGGCGCGCCCAGGACCACGTACACTCTCACCTCGTTGGCCTTCAGCAGCCCGCAGCCGCACGGTGCACAGCGAGCACTCGACCGGATGCGGTACGTTGGGGAACACACAAAGGGTCGTAGCTCAATTGGTAGAGCACTGGTCTCCAAAACCAGCGGTTGGGGGTTCAAGTCCCTCCGGCCCTGCTACACACACCTTCGCCAGGATGTGTGCGCATGTACGTACAGCATTGCAACGCCGTGCGGCTCAGACCGGGCGCGGCACGGCCACGACCCGGGATCAGGTGAGGACGGATGGCGGACGCCGTGGGCTCCATCGATACGCCTGACGCCCAGGATGAGGCGCAGGAAAAGAAGAAGTCCCGCAAGGGCGGCAAGCGCGCGAAGAAGGGTCCGCTGAAGCGGCTCGCCCTCTTCTACCGCCAGATCGTCGCGGAGCTGCGCAAGGTCGTCTGGCCGACGCGCAATCAGCTGACGTCGTACACCACCGTGGTGATCTTCTTCGTCGCCATCATGATCGCCCTGGTGACCGTGATTGACTATGGGCTCGACCACGCCGCCAAGTACGTCTTCGGCTGAGCCAAGAGCGAAGGGCGCCGTGGTTACCGGCGCCCCTTTTCGCATGTTCCACCCCTATGTATCCAGGAAGAAGCAGCCACCGTGTCTGACCAGAACCTGAACGACGCCGTCGAGCCGGACGAGTCCGTGGAAGACGAGCTCGACATCGTCGAGGGCGCGGACGAGGACCTGGACGAGGTCGAGGTTGCCGACGCCGAGGCGGGCGAGCCGGCCGAGGAGGCCGCGCTGCACGTCGAGGACGCCGAGGACGCGGAAGAGGCCGTCGAGGAGGAGACCGAGCCGGTCGACCCCATCGCCGCCCTGCGCGAGGAACTTCGCACGCTGCCCGGCGAGTGGTACGTCATCCACACCTACGCCGGTTACGAGAACCGCGTGAAGACCAACCTGGAGCAGCGCGCCGTCTCGCTGAACGTCGAGGACTACATCTTCCAGGCCGAGGTGCCGCAGGAAGAGGTCGTCCAGATCAAGAACGGCGACCGCAAGACGATCAAGCAGAACAAGCTGCCGGGTTACGTCCTGGTCCGTATGGACCTCACCAACGAGTCCTGGGGTGTCGTCCGCAACACCCCCGGCGTCACCGGCTTCGTGGGCAACGCCTACGACCCGTACCCGCTGACCCTGGACGAGATCGTCAAGATGCTCGCCCCGGAGGCCGAGGAGAAGGCCGCCCGCGAGGCCGCCGAGGCCGAGGGCAAGCCCGCGCCGCAGCGCAAGGTCGAGGTCCAGGTGCTGGACTTCGAGGTCGGCGACTCGGTCACTGTCACCGACGGCCCGTTCGCCACGCTCCAGGCCACGATCAACGAGATCAACGCCGACTCCAAGAAGGTCAAGGGCCTCGTGGAGATCTTCGGTCGGGAGACGCCGGTCGAGCTCTCCTTCGACCAGATTCAGAAGAACTAGCGGCACAGCAGCTCTGCACGAAGGGCCTCCGACCGGCGGATTCCGCTGGTGGGAGGCCCTTTCGTCGTATGCGCCGGTGTGGATGCCGACCGCGTTCCTGATGCCTCCTCAATAAATGTGTGCTGCACCACAACCATCGGACGCCCCTGCTGGTCTGACTTGATGACCGAAACGCGTGGACAGCGTTCTTCACGGTGATCTCCAACTCTTTGTGGCGGTTTGCCCTGTGCTGCCCGCTGCCCGCTGCTCGCTGCCCGCGCACCGACCGAGAAGTGGGGGAATGTCCTCATGCGCACTCGCACCATCCTGGTCATGGCGGCCGCGTCCGCCTGCGTCCTGCTGCCGACGACCTCCGCGGTCGCCGGCACCGGACCCGCCCCGTCTCCCAACAAGCAGAACCTGAGCGCCCGTTCGGCCGCCCCGTCCGAGGCGGGCAACCCGCTCAGCGCCAAGGCGCAGGCGGCCGGCGTCTGTTCCGACGCCTACCAGATCGGCGCCACCGCCTACATCAACCGCGGTGGCGCGCACGCCGCCTCGGTCAAGCAGTTCTACTCGCCCAGGTGCAAGGCGAACTACGGCTACGTATGGGTCTGGCAGAGCTTCCGCGACAAGATCAAGGACTATGACGTCAGCACCGGCGTCTACAGCTACGCCCGTGACGAGGTCGTCGGCCAGGACTGGTGGAACGCCACCAACAGCCAGGAGTTCTGGTCCTTCCCCGCCGACACGGTCAGCGAGTGCACCTCGGCCATCGGCACGCTGCGGGCCCCCGGCGACCCCGTGCCGGGCCAGGCCACCACGGCCAAGCGCTGCTGAGGCCGCTCTCGCCCCCTTGCGGGCCCCGGCCGACGCGCGGCGGCCGGGGCCCGTTCCTGTCCGGGGCACGGGCCACCGGGGCCGACCGCTGTCAGGGGGCGGGCGACCGGTGGCCTGAGCTGCCGGTTTTGGCCCTGACGCGTTACCCGTTATCGTTGTGCGGTATGCCTCCATCCGGATGATCCGGACGTTCACCGTTCAAGGTGGCCCACGGTACGGATGGCGGCGGAACACCTCTCACTAAGGACCCGGAGAGAGCATGCCTCCCAAGAAGAAGAAGGTCACGGGGCTCATCAAGCTCCAGATCCAGGCCGGTGCGGCCAACCCGGCTCCGCCGGTCGGCCCCGCGCTGGGTCAGCACGGCGTCAACATCATGGAGTTCTGCAAGGCCTACAACGCCGCGACCGAGTCGCAGCGCGGTTGGGTCATCCCGGTGGAGATCACGGTCTACGAGGACCGTTCCTTCACCTTCATCACCAAGACCCCGCCGGCCGCGAAGATGATCCTCAAGGCCGCTGGTGTCGAGAAGGGCTCCGGCGAGCCGCACAAGACCAAGGTCGCCAAGATCACCGAGGCGCAGGTCCGCGAGATCGCCACCACCAAGATGCCCGACCTCAACGCCAATGACCTGGACGCCGCGTCCAAGATCATCGCCGGCACCGCCCGTTCCATGGGCATCACGGTCGAGGGCTGACCTCAACCTCCCCAGCAGAAGTGAGTGGCGGGGCCTGCTCGGCCCGGACCACAACTCCTAAGACAACACAGGAGCAGTAGTGAGCAAGCGCAGCAAGTCTCTCCGCGCTGCGGACGCCAAGGTCGACCGGGACAAGCTCTACGCCCCGCTCGAGGCCGTCCGTCTCGCCAAGGAGACGTCCACGACCAAGTTCGACGGCACCGTCGAGGTCGCCTTCCGCCTGGGTGTCGACCCGCGTAAGGCCGACCAGATGGTCCGTGGCACCGTGAACCTGCCGCACGGCACCGGCAAGACTGCCCGGGTCCTGGTCTTCGCGACCGGTGACCGTGCTGCGGCCGCGGAGGCCGCGGGCGCCGACATCGTCGGCTCCGACGAACTGATCGACGAGGTTTCGAAGGGCCGCCTGGACTTCGACGCCGTCGTCGCCACCCCGGACCTCATGGGCAAGGTCGGCCGCCTCGGCCGTGTCCTCGGCCCGCGTGGTCTGATGCCGAACCCGAAGACCGGCACCGTGACCCCGGACGTGGCCAAGGCCGTGACCGAGATCAAGGGCGGCAAGATCGAGTTCCGCGTCGACAAGCACTCGAACCTGCACTTCATCATCGGCAAGGCGTCCTTCGACGACACCAAGCTGGTGGAGAACTACGGCGCCGCGCTGGAGGAGATCCTCCGTCTGAAGCCGTCCGCCGCCAAGGGTCGCTACATCAAGAAGGCCGCCATCACCACCACGATGGGCCCCGGCATTCCGGTCGACCCGAACCGTACCCGCAACCTCCTCGTCGAGGAGGACCCGGCCGCGGTCTGAGCCACCGGCTCACCAGGCTCGACGACGGGCCCCGCACCCCTTCCCGGGTGCGGGGCCCGTCCCCTTTCCCGCCCCCGTTTGTCAGTGCCCTGGGTTAGCGTTCATTCACGGGATTCGCACAGGGGGGACGAATGACGAGCACGAGGGCGCTCCGGTCGGCGTTCTGGACCGCGCTGCTGACCGCGCTGACGGCCCTGGCCGCCTGCACCTCCGCCGACCGCTCCGAGGAGCGACAGCGCCCCACACCCTCCCGCGCCGTGACGGCCGCGCTGCGCACCGTGGAGCGGTCCACCGACGGTGCCGAGTCCGCGCGCGTGCGCTCCACGACCACGGTCGGCTCGGCCCTGTCCATGAAGGCCCACGGCACCCTCGCCTGGCACGACGGCCTCACCGGCGCCCTGACGATCACCTACACCGGCGGCACCACGGCCGAGACGATGCGCCGCCTCGGCACCACCTCGATGCAGGCCCGCTATCTCCCCGACGCCTACTACGCCCGCATGGGAGAGGCGTTCGCCGAGAAGACCGACGGCAAGCACTGGATCAAGTACGCCTACGACGACCTGGAGCGCCTCGCCGGCAGCTCCGGAGCCGATCTCGCCGACCAGATGCGCGGCACCGCCCCGCACACCTCGGTGAAGCTGCTGCTGTCCTCCCCGGACGTACGCAAGGTCGGCGAGGAGACGGTGAGCGGCGAGCGCACCACGCGCTACTCCGGCACGGTCCGGGCCGCGGGCGTCACCTCGCAGACCGTCGACATATGGGTCGACGACCGGGACCTGCTGGTCAAGAAGGTCGAGAAGGGCCGCACGGCCACGGGGCAGCTGACCCAGACCGCGTACTACAGCGACTACGGCGTGAAGACCGCGGTCGAGAAGCCTCCGGCGGGGGACACCGCGGATCTGGAGGAGCTGCTGAAGGAAGGGACCCTCGGCGGCACCTCGTGAGTCCGCGCGCACAAGTATGCGGAGGACCGTGCGGGTTTCCTGGGCTACGCTCCCGATCTTGCTGTGCGCCCCTCGCGCGCCGGCCAAGCGTTCCTTGGGGGGAACCGATGAGCCTTTCCATACGTGCCGCCGCGCGGACCGCCGTGCCGGCCGCCGTGCTGCTCCTCGCCGGCTGCGGCACCGGAGCGGGCGCCGATCAGGCCGCCGCGGGCTCCTCCGCCGCCGACGCCGTCGCGCGGGCCGTGGAGAAGACCGAGGGCGTCACCTCGCTGCACTACAAGGTGACCGGCCGCTTCCCGGAGCGGGGACGCATAGCCGACGAGGGAACCGTCCGCACGAAGCCGCTGACGGCCGGCCTCACGACGGCCAACCTGAGCGGCGAGGAGCAGGGCGAGACCGAACTGCGCCTGGTCGACGGGGTGCTGTACGGCAGCGCGCCCGGCGACATGGTCGAGAAGATGGGCGGCCGCCACTGGATCAGCTACGGCCCGGCCGCGGACCTCACCACCGACAGCGGCCTGCGCATGGACGTCGGCGCCCTGCGCGACTCGGTCGGCCGTAACCCGGCCCGGGAGGCCGCCTTCCTGGCCGGCGCGCCGGATGTGAGGCGGGTCGGCGAGGAGAAGATCGACGGGGCCGGGACCACGCACTACACGGGCACGGCCGCCGTCGACGAGCTGCGCGCCTCGATCGAGGATGTCGAGGACAAGACCACCCGAGCGGGCCGCGACCGCAGCCTCGACCAGTACGAGAAGGCGGGCGTGGACGAGCTCACCCTGGACGTCTGGGTCGACGGCCACGACCGCGTCAGACGGCTGCGCACCCAGGGCTTCGGCCGGCACGGTGAGCTCGATCTCACCGTCACCTTCCTCGACTACGGCAAGCCGGTGACGATCCGCGCACCCCGTCCGGAGGACACCGCTGACCTGCGGAAGCCGCTGGAGAAGAAGGGGAGCTGACGGCCGTGGGGGACCGATTTGCCTGACGGTGACCGCGTCCCGTACTCTCCTACAGAAGCCAAAGACCGCTGGTCGTTGCCGTGCGCTCGCAAGAGAGCGCGGTGGCCGAAGGATCCGCTGAACCGCGGACGACCCGCGCAGGTGACTGTGGAAGTGCTCCCGGAGTTCGCTGCTCACGTTGCGAATGCCCGGTCGAGCTACGCCCCGTGCGCCTGCGCCGGGGCGTTTCGTTTACCCCAGCCCCTTCCGAGCGGTCCCATCACCCGGAAGGAGGCCGACGCTCTATGGCAAGGCCCGACAAGGCTGCCGCGGTAGCCGAGCTGACGGAGCAGTTCCGCAGCTCGAACGCCGCCGTGCTGACCGAGTACCGGGGTCTCACCGTGGCGCAGCTCAAGACGCTGCGTCGTTCGCTCGGTGAGAACGCCCAGTACGCCGTGGTGAAGAACACGCTGACCAAGATTGCGGCCAACGAGGCCGGGATCAACACGCTCGACGACCTGTTCAACGGTCCGACGGCGGTCGCCTTCGTCACCGGTGACCCGGTGGAGTCGGCGAAGGGTCTTCGTGACTTCGCCAAGGACAACCCGAACCTCGTCATCAAGGGCGGTGTCCTTGACGGCAAGGCGCTGTCCGCCGACGAGATCAAGAAGCTTGCGGACCTCGAGTCCCGCGAGGTTCTGCTCGCCAAGCTGGCGGGCGCCCTGAAGGGCAAGCAGACCCAGGCTGCTCAGGTCTTCCAGGCGCTCCCGTCGAAGCTCGTCCGCACTGTGGACGCGCTTCGCGCCAAGCAGGACGAGCAGGGCGGTGCCGAGTAACTCGGCTCGCGAAATGACCGCCGCCTGAGGCGCTCCGCCGCAGGCAGAGGTCGTAGCGGGCCGAACGTACGCCCGCCAGACATGTACATCCGGCACCAGCCGAAATTAGTGGAAGGAAAGCCATCGTGGCTCTCACCCAGGACGAACTGCTCGCCGAGTTCGAGGGCATGACCCTCATCCAGCTCTCCGAGTTCGTGAAGGCGTTCGAGGAGAAGTTCGACGTCACCGCCGCCGCCGCGGCCGTCGCCGTTGCCGGCCCCGCCGCCGGTGGCCCCGCCGCCCCGGCCGAGGAGGAGAAGGACGAGTTCGACGTCATCCTCACCGGCGCCGGCGACAAGAAGATCCAGGTCATCAAGGTCGTGCGTGAGCTGACCTCCCTGGGTCTGAAGGAGGCCAAGGACCTCGTGGACGGCGCCCCGAAGCCCGTTCTCGAGAAGGTCGCCAAGGACGCCGCCGAGAAGGCCGCCGAGTCCCTCAAGGGCGCCGGCGCCTCCGTCGAGGTCAAGTAACACCTCTCGGCCGAGTACGGCCGTAGCGCTGCAGAATCCGGCCTCCTGAGGCTGTAACGCAGTCGCACCGAAGAGCGATCATCCATTCGGGTGGTCGCTCTTCGGCGTTCCTGGGGGCGCGGCCACGGTTGCCTTGCGCCCGCTACGGCGGGGGGTATGGTGATCTTCGTCGTGTCTCCGGGCCCCCAAGGGTTCGGGCATGGGGGCCTTGACGAACCGCACGCAGCGCGCAATTCTCAGGACGCGTCGCCACAAGGATCCGAATCCGAGGCATGGATCGGCGACGAAGAGGGCAGTATCAACGTGCATTGAGGGCAAGCATGCCGAGGGCGTTGAGAACAACGAGGGTCGCGAAAAACCCGCACTGGACATCAGTGTGCCAAGTGGCTACACTGACCCTTTGCGCTGCCTGTTAGCTGTCCCCTGCCCGTCACCAGGGGCATGCCCTCGCTTGAGCATCGAAGACCGGACCGTCCTTGACCTGGCCATTCTTTGGTCGGAGAAGGAAACACCTGTCTCTGTGCGCCGGTGAGGGGCCGGTACGCGCGTAGTGAGTCCGAGCCCTCGGAAGGACCCCCTCTTGGCCGCCTCGCGCAACGCCTCGACCGCGAATATGAACAACGGCGCCAGCACCGCCCCGCTGCGCATCTCCTTTGCAAAGATCAAGGAGCCCCTCGAGGTTCCCAACCTGCTCGCGCTGCAGACCGAGAGCTTTGACTGGCTGCTCGGCAACACCGCCTGGCAGAGTCGGGTCGAGGAGGCTCTGGAGTCCGGTCAGGACGTCCCCACCAAGTCCGGCCTCGAGGAGATCTTCGAGGAGATCTCCCCGATCGAGGACTTCTCCGGGTCGATGTCGCTGACGTTCCGCGACCACCGCTTCGAGCCGCCGAAGAACTCGATCGACGAGTGCAAGGAGCGCGACTTCACCTACGCCGCCCCGCTCTTCGTGACGGCGGAGTTCACCAACAACGAGACCGGTGAGATCAAGTCCCAGACGGTCTTCATGGGCGACTTCCCGCTCATGACGAACAAGGGCACCTTCGTCATCAACGGCACCGAGCGTGTCGTGGTGTCGCAGCTGGTCCGTTCGCCCGGTGTCTACTTCGACTCCTCCATCGACAAGACGTCCGACAAGGACATCTTCTCGGCCAAGATCATCCCGTCCCGGGGTGCCTGGCTGGAGATGGAGATCGACAAGCGCGACATGGTCGGTGTCCGTATCGACCGCAAGCGCAAGCAGTCCGTGACCGTCCTCCTCAAGGCCCTCGGTTGGACGACCGAGCAGATCCTGGAGGAGTTCGGCGAGTACGAGTCCATGCGCGCCACCCTGGAGAAGGACCACACCCAGGGCCAGGACGACGCGCTGCTCGACATCTACCGCAAGCTGCGTCCGGGCGAGCCCCCCACGCGTGAGGCCGCGCAGACGCTCCTGGAGAACCTGTACTTCAACCCGAAGCGCTACGACCTCGCCAAGGTCGGCCGCTACAAGGTCAACAAGAAGCTGGGTGCGGAGGCTCCGCTCGACGCGGGCGTCCTGACCGTCGAGGACGTCATCTCGACGATCAAGTACCTGGTCAAGCTGCACGCCGGTGAGACCGAGACGGCCGCGGACAACGGCCAGACGATCGTCGTCGAGACCGACGACATCGACCACTTCGGAAACCGTCGTCTGCGCAGCGTCGGCGAGCTCATCCAGAACCAGGTCCGCACCGGTCTGGCTCGTATGGAGCGCGTCGTGCGTGAGCGCATGACGACCCAGGACGTCGAGGCGATCACGCCGCAGACCCTGATCAACATCCGGCCGGTCGTCGCCTCCATCAAGGAGTTCTTCGGCACCAGCCAGCTGTCGCAGTTCATGGACCAGAACAACCCGCTGTCCGGGCTGACGCACAAGCGTCGTCTGTCCGCGCTCGGCCCGGGTGGTCTGTCCCGTGAGCGGGCCGGCTTCGAGGTCCGTGACGTGCACCCGTCGCACTACGGCCGTATGTGCCCGATCGAGACCCCTGAAGGCCCGAACATCGGTCTGATCGGCTCGCTCGCCTCCTACGGCCGGGTCAACGCGTTCGGCTTCGTCGAGACGCCGTACCGCAAGGTCGTCGACGGCCAGGTCACCGACGAGGTGGACTACCTGACCGCCGACGAGGAGGACCGCTTCGTCATCGCGCAGGCCAACGCCACGCTCAACGACGACATGCGGTTCGCCGAGGCGCGCGTCCTGGTCCGCCGCCGTGGTGGCGAGGTCGACTACGTCGGTGGCGAGGACGTCGACTACATGGACGTCTCGCCGCGCCAGATGGTGTCGGTCGCGACCGCCATGATCCCGTTCCTCGAGCACGACGACGCCAACCGTGCCCTCATGGGCGCGAACATGATGCGTCAGGCCGTGCCGCTGATTAAGTCCGAGTCGCCGCTCGTCGGCACCGGCATGGAGTACCGCTCCGCGGTCGACGCCGGCGACGTGGTCAAGGCCGAGAAGGCCGGTGTGGTCCAGGAGGTCTCCGCGGACTACATCACCACCGCCAACGACGACGGCACGTACATCACGTACCGCCTGGCCAAGTTCGCCCGCTCCAACCAGGGCACCTCGGTCAACCAGAAGGTCATCGTCAACGAGGGCGACCGGATCATCGAGGGCCAGGTCCTCGCCGACGGTCCGGCCACCCAGAACGGCGAGATGGCGCTGGGCAAGAACCTGCTCGTGGCGTTCATGCCGTGGGAGGGTCACAACTACGAGGACGCGATCATCCTGTCGCAGCGCCTCGTGCAGGACGACGTCCTCTCCTCGATCCACATCGAGGAGCACGAGGTCGACGCCCGTGACACCAAGCTCGGCCCCGAGGAGATCACCCGGGACATCCCGAACGTCTCCGAGGAGGTCCTCGCCGACCTCGACGAGCGCGGCATCATCCGCATCGGTGCCGAGGTCATCGCCGGCGACATCCTCGTCGGCAAGGTGACCCCGAAGGGTGAGACCGAGCTGACCCCCGAGGAGCGCCTGCTGCGCGCGATCTTCGGTGAGAAGGCCCGTGAGGTCCGTGACACCTCGCTGAAGGTGCCGCACGGCGAGACCGGCAAGGTCATCGGCGTCCGCGTCTTCGACCGCGAGGAGGGCGACGAGCTTCCCCCCGGTGTGAACCAGCTGGTGCGCGTGTACGTGGCGCAGAAGCGCAAGATCACCGACGGTGACAAGCTCGCCGGCCGTCACGGCAACAAGGGTGTCATCTCGAAGATCCTGCCCATCGAGGACATGCCGTTCCTCGAGGACGGAACTCCGGTCGACATCATCCTCAACCCGCTGGGTGTGCCGTCCCGAATGAACCCGGGACAGGTCCTGGAGATCCACCTCGGCTGGCTCGCCAGCCGCGGCTGGGACGTCTCCGGTCTGGCGGAGGAGTGGGCGCAGCGCCTGCAGGTGATCGGCGCCGACAGCGTCGAGCCCGGCACCAACGTCGCCACCCCGGTCTTCGACGGTGCGCGTGAGGACGAGCTCGCGGGTCTGCTCCAGCACACCATCCCGAACCGCGACGGCGAGCGCATGGTGCTCCCGACCGGTAAGGCGCGGCTGTTCGACGGCCGTAGCGGTGAGCCGTTCCCGGACCCGATCTCGGTCGGCTACATGTACATCCTGAAGCTGCACCACCTGGTCGACGACAAGCTGCACGCCCGCTCGACCGGTCCGTACAGCATGATCACCCAGCAGCCGCTGGGTGGTAAGGCCCAGTTCGGTGGCCAGCGGTTCGGCGAGATGGAGGTGTGGGCGCTGGAGGCTTACGGCGCCGCGTACGCCCTCCAGGAGCTGCTGACCATCAAGTCCGACGACGTCACCGGCCGCGTGAAGGTCTACGAGGCCATCGTCAAGGGCGAGAACATCCCCGAGCCCGGCATCCCCGAGTCCTTCAAGGTGCTCATCAAGGAGATGCAGTCGCTCTGCCTGAACGTGGAGGTGCTGTCCAGCGACGGTATGTCCATCGAGATGCGTGACACCGACGAGGACGTCTTCCGCGCTGCGGAGGAGCTCGGCATCGACCTGTCCCGGCGCGAGCCGAGCAGCGTCGAAGAGGTCTGACGGGAGTCCGGCGGGGCCCTCACCCACAGGGCCCCGCCGACCCCCAGGCCCCCGTTTCAGACCAAAGACTCACGACCCTGAGAGGGATTGACGCATAGTGCTCGACGTCAACTTCTTCGACGAGCTCCGGATCGGCCTGGCCACCGCTGACGACATCCGTCAGTGGAGCCACGGTGAGGTCAAGAAGCCCGAGACCATCAACTACCGCACCCTCAAGCCGGAAAAGGACGGGCTCTTCTGCGAGAAGATCTTCGGCCCCACCCGGGACTGGGAGTGCTACTGCGGCAAGTACAAGCGCGTCCGCTTCAAGGGCATCATCTGTGAGCGCTGTGGCGTCGAGGTGACTCGCGCCAAGGTGCGCCGTGAGCGGATGGGCCACATCGAGCTGGCCGCGCCCGTCACGCACATCTGGTACTTCAAGGGTGTCCCGAGCCGGCTGGGCTACCTGCTCGACCTGGCTCCCAAGGACCTCGAGAAGGTCATCTACTTCGCGGCGTACATGATCACGTACGTCGACGAGGAGCGTCGTACCCGCGACCTGCCCTCCCTGGAGGCGCACGTCTCCGTGGAGCGTCAGCAGGTCGAGAACCGCCGGGACGCCGACCTGGAGGCCCGCGCCAAGAAGCTCGAGACCGACCTGGCCGAGCTGGAGGCCGAGGGCGCCAAGGCCGACGTGCGCCGCAAGGTGCGCGAGGGTGCCGAGCGCGAGATGAAGCAGCTGCGTGACCGTGCGCAGCGCGAGATCGACCGCCTGGACGAGGTGTGGACCCGGTTCAAGAACCTCAAGGTCCAGGACCTCGAGGGCGACGAGCTCCTCTACCGCGAGCTGCGTGACCGCTTCGGTACCTACTTCGACGGCTCGATGGGTGCCGCGGCGCTGCAGAAGCGCCTGGAGTCCTTCGACCTCGACGAGGAGGCCGAGAAGCTCCGCGAGATCATCCGCACCGGCAAGGGCCAGAAGAAGACCCGTGCGCTCAAGCGCCTGAAGGTCGTCTCCGCGTTCCTGCAGACCAGCAACAGCCCCAAGGGCATGGTGCTGGACTGCGTGCCGGTCATCCCGCCGGACCTTCGCCCGATGGTGCAGCTGGACGGTGGCCGCTTCGCGACCTCCGACCTGAACGACCTGTACCGCCGTGTGATCAACCGGAACAACCGACTGAAGCGCCTTCTCGACCTCGGTGCGCCCGAGATCATCGTGAACAACGAGAAGCGCATGCTCCAGGAGGCCGTCGACGCGCTGTTCGACAACGGTCGTCGTGGTCGCCCGGTCACCGGTCCCGGTAACCGTCCGCTGAAGTCCCTCAGCGACATGCTGAAGGGTAAGCAGGGTCGATTCCGTCAGAACCTGCTCGGCAAGCGTGTGGACTACTCCGCGCGTTCCGTGATCGTCGTCGGTCCGCAGCTGAAGCTGCACCAGTGCGGTCTGCCCAAGGCAATGGCCCTGGAGCTCTTCAAGCCGTTCGTGATGAAGCGCCTGGTCGACCTGAACCACGCGCAGAACATCAAGAGCGCCAAGCGCATGGTGGAGCGCGGCCGCACGGTCGTGTACGACGTCCTCGAAGAGGTCATCGCCGAGCACCCGGTGCTGCTGAACCGTGCTCCCACCCTGCACCGCCTCGGCATCCAGGCCTTCGAGCCGCAGCTGGTCGAGGGCAAGGCCATCCAGATCCACCCGCTCGTCTGCACCGCGTTCAACGCGGACTTCGACGGTGACCAGATGGCCGTGCACCTGCCGCTGTCCGCGGAGGCGCAGGCCGAGGCCCGCATCCTGATGCTGTCCTCGAACAACATCCTCAAGCCCGCCGACGGTCGTCCGGTGACGATGCCGACCCAGGACATGGTCCTCGGTCTGTTCTTCCTCACCACCGACTCCGAGATGCGCAACGTCAAGGGCGAGGACCGCTCCTTCGCGTCCGTGGCCGAGGCGATCATGGCCTTCGACGCGGGCGAGCTCTCGCTCCAGTCGAAGATCGACATCCGCTTCCCGGTCGGCACCATCCCGCCCCGCGGCTGGATGCCGCCGGCGCAGGAGGAGGGCGAGCCGGAGTGGCAGCAGGGTGACTCGTTCCGGCTGCGGACGACCCTGGGCCGTGCGCTCTTCAACGAGCTGCTGCCCGAGGACTACCCGTTCGTCGACTACGAGGTCGGCAAGAAGCAGCTCTCCGAGATCGTCAACGACCTCGCCGAGCGCTACCCCAAGGTCATCGTGGCGGCGACGCTCGACAACCTGAAGGCGGCCGGCTTCTACTGGGCGACCCGTTCCGGTGTCACCGTCGCCATCTCCGACGTCGTCGTTCCCGAGGCGAAGAAGGAGATCGTCCGCGGCTACGAGGCGCAGGACGAGAAGGTCCAGAAGCAGTACGAGCGCGGTCTGATCACCAAGGACGAGCGCACGCAGGAGCTCATCGCGATCTGGACCAAGGCGACCAACGAGGTCGCCGAGGCGATGAACGACAACTTCCCGAAGACCAACCCGATCTTCATGATGGTGAACTCGGGTGCACGAGGCAACATGATGCAGATGCGTCAGATCGCCGGTATGCGTGGTCTGGTGTCGAACGCGAAGAACGAGACGATCCCGCGTCCGATCAAGGCGTCGTTCCGTGAGGGTCTGTCCGTGCTGGAGTACTTCATCTCCACGCACGGTGCCCGTAAGGGTCTGGCGGACACCGCCCTGCGTACCGCCGACTCGGGTTACCTCACCCGTCGTCTGGTCGACGTCTCCCAGGACGTCATCATCCGCGAGGAGGACTGCGGCACCGAGCGCGGTCTGAAGCTGCGGATCGCCTCGAAGGACGCCAACGGCGTGCTGCAGAAGGCGGACGACGTCGAGACCAGCGTCTACGCCCGCATGCTCGCCGAGGACGTCGTCATCGACGGCAAGGTGATCGCGCCGGCCAACGTGGACCTGGGCGACGTGCTCATCGACCAGCTGGTGCACCACGGTGTCGAGGAGGTCAAGACCCGCTCGATCCTGACCTGCGAGTCCCAGGTCGGCACCTGCGCGATGTGCTACGGCCGCTCCCTGGCCACCGGCAAGCTGGTCGACATCGGTGAGGCGGTCGGCATCATCGCCGCCCAGTCCATCGGTGAGCCCGGCACCCAGCTGACGATGCGTACCTTCCACACCGGTGGTGTGGCCGGTGACGACATCACCCAGGGTCTGCCGCGTGTCGTCGAGCTCTTCGAGGCCCGTACTCCGAAGGGTGTCGCCCCGATCTCCGAGGCCACCGGCCGCGTGCGGATCGAGGAGACCGAGAAGACCAAGAAGCTCGTCGTCACCCCGGACGACGGCAGCGACGAGACGGCGTACCCGATCTCGAAGCGTGCCCGACTCCTGGTCAGCGAGGGCGAGCACGTCGAGGTGGGCCAGAAGCTCACCGTGGGTGCCACCAACCCGCACGACGTGCTGCGCATCCTGGGCCAGCGTGCCGTCCAGGTCCACCTGGTCGGCGAGGTCCAGAAGGTCTACAACTCGCAGGGTGTGTCGATCCACGACAAGCACATCGAGATCATCATCCGGCAGATGCTGCGCCGAGTGACGATCATCGAGTCCGGCGACGCCGAGCTGCTGCCCGGTGAGCTGGTCGAGCGCTCGAAGTTCGAGACCGAGAACCGTCGTGTGGTGCAGGAGGGCGGTCACCCGGCCTCCGGTCGTCCGCAGCTCATGGGTATCACCAAGGCCTCGCTGGCCACGGAGTCCTGGCTGTCGGCGGCGTCCTTCCAGGAGACGACGCGAGTCCTCACAGACGCGGCGATCAACGCCAAGTCCGACTCGCTCATCGGCCTCAAGGAGAACGTCATCATCGGTAAGCTCATCCCGGCCGGTACGGGTCTGTCCCGCTACCGCAACATCCGGGTCGAGCCGACCGAGGAGGCCAAGGCCGCGATGTACTCGGCCGTCGGCTACGACGACATCGACTACTCGCCGTTCGGCACCGGCTCCGGCCAGGCCGTTCCGCTGGAGGACTACGACTACGGTCCGTACAACCAGTAAGCGAGCGTCCGCTTGACGCGCTGAAGGGCGGTCACCTCTCGGGGTGGCCGCCCTTCGGCGTTCTCCGGGGAGCGTCGGGGAGCGTCGGGGTTTTATCGGGGTGGACCCCGATGCCTGGAATGCCGGTTCGGAGCATGATGGAGAGACGCCGACCAGTACGGGGGAGGTGCTCTCCATGGCGCAACCGTCGTGGCAGCCCTGGCAACCGTGGCAGCCGGGGCAGGGGAGCGGCACACCGCGGCCTTGGCACACCGAGGGTGTCCCGCAGCCCTGGCAGGGCGGCGGTCCCGCGCAGCCGTGGCCCGGCCCAGGCTCCGGCGCCGCGGCGATGCTCGCCTCGCACGCCGACCGCGAGCGGGCCGTGGACGTGCTCCGGGCCGGCTATGGCGAAGGACGGCTGGAGCAGCCCGAGTTCGAGAAGCGGGTCACGCGCGCCTACACGGCCCGTACGGTGGGCGAACTGGCCCTGCTCGTCGCCGATCTGCCGCAGGGCCCGATGCCGCTGCCGGCACCCGTGACGCCCGTGCCGCGGACCTTCATGCCCCTCGCCCGGCCGCAGACCAACGGCAAGGCGGTCGGCTCCGCCGTCTGCGGGGTGCTGTGTCTGGTGAGCTTCGGGCTGACCGGCATCCCGGCCGTGGTGCTCGGGCACGCGGCGCGTGCGGAGATACGGCGGACCGGGGAGGGTGGGGACGGGCTCGCGCTGACCGGGCTTGTGCTCGGGTGGCTGTCCAACGTGGCGTGGGGGATCCTGGTGACGTTGATGCTGGTGGCTGCCGCCGTTTCGGCGTAGGCGGGGCCGTTGGTCCGGTGCTGGCCCGTTGTGGCTGGTCGCGCAGTTCCCCGCGCCCCTTCGGGGCGTTGCCGAACCGCTGTCGACTTCGCCGGGAGGCGGATTCGAAGATCAAAACCGCCGCGCGGTCTTGACATCGGCCGTATAGCGATGCGGGCAAGGCCCATTTG
Source organism: Streptomyces coerulescens (assembly GCF_042657965.1). Taxonomy (NCBI): domain Bacteria; kingdom Bacillati; phylum Actinomycetota; class Actinomycetes; order Kitasatosporales; family Streptomycetaceae; genus Streptomyces; species Streptomyces coerulescens. The sequence continues at coordinate 603,493 of NZ_JBHSKM010000008.1, read as the reverse complement.
TTTTGACCGTAGCGTTTGAGGTAGGTACGCTCAGACCTTGTGCCTGGGGTGTGCCCTGGCTCTCGTGCGTGCCTTCAAACCGCATAGCGAGCTGTGAGCGGCCACCGCAATCTGTGCTCTTTTCGCCTCGCGGCGGGAGTCCGCCGGATTCGACACACCCGACCGCGTGGGTCGGCGACGTTCCAGGTTAGCTTCACCATTCGGCACACAGAAACCGGAGAAGTAGTGCCTACGATCCAGCAGCTGGTCCGCAAGGGCCGGCAGGACAAGGTCGAGAAGAACAAGACGCCCGCACTCGAGGGTTCCCCTCAGCGTCGTGGCGTCTGCACGCGTGTGTTCACGACCACCCCGAAGAAGCCGAACTCGGCCCTGCGTAAGGTCGCGCGTGTGCGTCTGACCAGCGGGATCGAGGTCACCGCTTACATTCCGGGTGAGGGACACAACCTGCAGGAGCACTCCATCGTGCTCGTGCGCGGCGGCCGTGTGAAGGACCTGCCGGGTGTTCGCTACAAGATCATCCGTGGCTCCCTCGACACCCAGGGTGTCAAGAACCGCAAGCAGGCCCGTTCCCGCTACGGCGCCAAGAAGGAGAAGTAAGAATGCCTCGTAAGGGCCCCGCCCCGAAGCGCCCGGTCATCATCGACCCGGTCTACGGTTCTCCTCTGGTCACGTCGCTCATCAACAAGGTGCTGCTGAACGGCAAGCGCTCCACCGCCGAGCGCATCGTCTACGGCGCCATGGAGGGTCTGCGTGAGAAGACGGGCAACGACCCGATCATCACGCTGAAGCGCGCGCTGGAGAACATCAAGCCGACCCTCGAGGTCAAGTCCCGCCGTGTCGGTGGTGCGACGTACCAGGTTCCGATCGAGGTCAAGCCCGGTCGTGCCAACACGCTCGCGCTGCGCTGGCTGGTCGGCTACTCCCGCGCCCGTCGCGAGAAGACCATGACCGAGCGTCTGCTCAACGAGCTTCTCGACGCCTCGAACGGCCTCGGTGCGGCCGTGAAGAAGCGCGAGGACACCCACAAGATGGCCGAGTCCAACAAGGCCTTCGCGCACTACCGCTGGTAGTCGCAGACCCCATCGAGACCGAGAGAAGACTGAAGCCTTATGGCTACCACTTCACTTGACCTGGCCAAGGTCCGCAACATCGGGATCATGGCCCACATCGACGCGGGCAAGACGACCACCACCGAGCGGATCCTCTTCTACACCGGCGTCAGCTACAAGATCGGTGAGGTCCACGACGGCGCTGCCACCATGGACTGGATGGAGCAGGAGCAGGAGCGTGGCATCACGATCACCTCTGCTGCCACCACCTGTCACTGGCCGCTCGAGGACAACGACTACACGATCAACATCATCGACACCCCGGGCCACGTCGACTTCACGGTCGAGGTGGAGCGCTCGCTGCGCGTCCTCGACGGTGCCGTCACGGTGTTCGACGGTGTCGCCGGTGTCGAGCCGCAGTCCGAGACGGTGTGGCGTCAGGCCGACCGTTACGGCGTGCCGCGCATCTGCTTCGTGAACAAGCTGGACCGCACCGGTGCCGAGTTCCACCGCTGCGTCGACATGATCTCGGACCGCCTTGGTGCGCAGCCGCTGGTCATGCAGCTTCCGATCGGTGCCGAGGCCGACTTCAAGGGCGTTGTGGACCTGGTCCGCATGAAGGCGCTCGTGTGGTCCGCCGAGGCCGCCAAGGGCGAGATGTACGACGTCGTCGACATCCCGGCCACGCACACCGAGGCTGCCGAGGAGTACCGCGGCAAGCTGATCGAGGGCGTCGCCGAGAACGACGAAGAGATCATGGAGCTGTACCTGGAGGGCCAGGAGCCCACCGAGGAGCAGCTGTACGCCGCGATCCGTCGCATCACCATCGCGTCCGGCAAGTCCAGCGACACCACGGTCACCCCGGTGTTCTGTGGCACCGCGTTCAAGAACAAGGGCGTCCAGCCCCTGCTCGACGCGGTCGTGCGCTACCTGCCGACCCCGCTCGACGTCGAGGCCATCGAGGGCCACGACGTGAAGGACCCCGAGCTGGTCGTCAAGCGCAAGCCGTCCGACGACGAGCCGCTGTCCGCGCTGGCGTTCAAGATCATGAGCGACCCGCACCTCGGCAAGCTCACCTTCGTCCGGGTCTACTCGGGCCGCCTGGAGTCCGGCACCGCCGTGCTGAACTCCGTCAAGGGCAAGAAGGAGCGCATCGGCAAGATCTACCGCATGCACGCGAACAAGCGTGAGGAGATCGAGTCGGTGGGCGCCGGCGACATCGTCGCCGTCATGGGCCTGAAGCAGACCACCACCGGTGAGACGCTGAGCGACGACAAGAACCCGGTGATCCTGGAGTCCATGGACTTCCCGGCGCCGGTGATCCAGGTCGCCATCGAGCCCAAGTCCAAGGGTGACCAGGAGAAGCTGGGTGTCGCCATCCAGCGTCTCGCGGAGGAGGACCCCTCCTTCCAGGTCCACTCGGACGAGGAGACCGGCCAGACCATCATCGGTGGTATGGGCGAGCTGCACCTCGAGGTGCTGGTCGACCGTATGCGCCGTGAGTTCAAGGTCGAGGCCAACGTCGGCAAGCCGCAGGTGGCCTACCGCGAGACGATCCGCAAGGCCGTCGAGCGCGTCGACTACACGCACAAGAAGCAGACTGGTGGTACCGGCCAGTTCGCCAAGGTGCAGATCGCGATCGAGCCGATCGAGGGCGGCGACGCCTCGTACGAGTTCGTGAACAAGGTCACCGGTGGTCGTATCCCGAAGGAGTACATCCCTTCGGTCGACGCCGGTGCGCAGGAGGCCATGCAGTTCGGCATCCTCGCGGGCTACGAGATGACCGGCGTGCGCGTCACGCTGATCGACGGTGGCTACCACGAGGTCGACTCCTCCGAGCTCGCGTTCAAGATCGCCGGTTCGCAGGCCTTCAAGGAGGCCGCGCGCAAGGCCAGCCCCGTGCTGCTCGAGCCGATGATGGCCGTCGAGGTCACCACGCCCGAGGACTACATGGGTGAGGTCATCGGCGACATCAACTCCCGCCGTGGCCAGATCCAGGCCATGGAGGAGCGGGCGGGTGCTCGCGTCGTGAAGGGCCTCGTGCCCCTCTCGGAGATGTTCGGTTACGTCGGCGACCTGCGCAGCAAGACGTCCGGCCGGGCCAGCTACTCCATGCAGTTCGACTCCTACGCCGAGGTTCCGCGGAACGTCGCCGAGGAGATCATCGCGAAGGCCAAGGGCGAGTAACGCACCGCGTTCACACGCTTTAGGCTTGACTCCGGAGCCTGGAGGGGCATTCACCCGCATTCGTGGGGGAATGCCCTCGGGCCCGGGCTTTCCAGCAAAGATCACCTGGCGCCGATGAAGCAAGGCGTTCAGAACCACTCCACAGGAGGACCTCGTGGCGAAGGCGAAGTTCGAGCGGACTAAGCCCCACGTCAACATCGGCACCATCGGTCACATCGACCACGGTAAGACGACCCTTACGGCCGCCATTACCAAGGTGCTGCACGACGCGTACCCGGACCTGAACGAGGCCTCGGCCTTCGACCAGATCGACAAGGCTCCCGAGGAGCGCCAGCGCGGTATCACCATCTCCATCGCGCACGTCGAGTACCAGACCGAGACGCGTCACTACGCCCACGTCGACTGCCCCGGTCACGCGGACTACATCAAGAACATGATCACCGGTGCTGCCCAGATGGACGGCGCCATCCTCGTGGTCGCCGCCACCGACGGCCCGATGCCGCAGACCAAGGAGCACGTGCTCCTGGCCCGCCAGGTCGGCGTTCCGTACATCGTCGTCGCCCTGAACAAGGCCGACATGGTGGACGACGAGGAGATCCTGGAGCTCGTCGAGCTCGAGGTCCGTGAGCTGCTCTCCGAGTACGAGTTCCCGGGCGACGACGTTCCGGTCGTCAAGGTCTCCGCGCTCAAGGCGCTCGAGGGCGACAAGGAGTGGGGCCAGTCGGTCCTGGACCTGATGTCCGCCGTCGACGAGGCGATCCCGCAGCCCGAGCGTGACGTCGACAAGCCGTTCCTGATGCCGATCGAGGACGTCTTCACGATCACCGGTCGCGGTACGGTCGTCACCGGCCGTATCGAGCGTGGTGTCCTGAAGGTCAACGAGACCGTCGACATCATCGGCATCAAGACCGAGAAGACCACCACCACGGTCACCGGCATCGAGATGTTCCGCAAGCTGCTCGACGAGGGCCAGGCCGGTGAGAACGTCGGTCTGCTGCTCCGTGGCATCAAGCGCGAGGACGTCGAGCGCGGCCAGGTCATCATCAAGCCCGGTTCGGTCACGCCGCACACCGAGTTCGAGGCCCAGGCCTACATCCTGTCCAAGGACGAGGGTGGCCGCCACACGCCGTTCTTCAACAACTACCGTCCGCAGTTCTACTTCCGTACGACGGACGTGACCGGCGTCGTGACCCTCCCCGAGGGCACCGAGATGGTCATGCCGGGTGACAACACCGAGATGAAGGTGGAGCTCATCCAGCCCGTCGCCATGGAAGAGGGCCTGAAGTTCGCCATCCGTGAGGGTGGCCGGACGGTCGGCGCCGGCCAGGTCACCAAGATCAACAAGTAATTGTCGATCTGACCTGGTAGCTCCGAGCGCGAGCTCCTGAAGGGGCCCGTACGACTTCGGTCGTACGGGCCCTTTCGCTGTTTCTGAGGGAGTGTCACAAGTGGTGGGCCGGTCGCGGCCTCACCCTGGCGGCTCACCCGAGTGGCATGCCGATCACGCCTCGCAAAGATTGCTGTGAGGAACAAGAAAGGTGTCGGCATGGCACATTCAGGCCACTGGGTGCGGTATTCGTCCCGGTTCTGCATAACCTCCCTCACCGGCGCGGCCGCCCTGCTGGCCGGCATGGTGCCCGCGACGAACGCCGCGGCCACGGACCTCGTTCCGCGGCCCGCCGTCGACGTGGCCCGGTTCTCCACGGGCTGGTCGAATCCGTGGGCCATCTCCTTCCTGCCGGACGGGCGCTCGGCACTGGTGACGGAGAACGAGAGCGCCCGGGTCTACCGCCTGCGCGACAACGGCGGCAGGACCCTGATCGGCACGGTGCCGAAGGTCGCCGTCCGCCGGCCCGGTGACGCCGCCAAGGGCGGGCTCCTGGGCGTCGCCCCGTCCCCGACCTGGGACGGCAGGAAGGACAAGCAGGTCTTCTTCATGCACACCACGGCGACCGGAAGCCGGGTGGTGCGGATGAACTACGACGGAAAGTCGCTGAGCGGCTACACCGTCGTCCTCGGCGGCCTCAAGCGGGGCTCCAACCACCACGGCGGCAAGATCGCCTTCGGCCCCGACAAGTACCTGTACGTCGCGACGGGCGAGGCCACGTACGCCGGGCTCGCGCAGGACAGGAAGTCGCTCAATGGCAAGATCCTGCGGATCACGAAGTCCGGCAGGCCCGCGCCCGGCAACCCGTTCGGCAACCGCGTGTACAGCTACGGCCACCGCAATCCGCAGGGCCTGGCCTGGGACCGCAAGGGCCGGCTGTGGTCGGTGGAGATCGGGCAGGAGGCCAAGGACGAGCTCAACCTGATCACACGCGGCGCCAACTACGGCTGGCCCACGTGCGAGGGCGTGTGCTCCGCCAAGGGCATGACGAACCCGAAGGCCACCTGGGACCACACCACGGCGCCCGCCCAGGTCGCCGTCGTGGGCGACGATCTCTACGTGTCGTCGCTGCGGGGCTATCAGCTCTGGCGCGTCCCCATCACCGCCGCCCTCCAGGGCAAGGGCGACAGCGCGAAGACCAAGGTCTTCTCGGGCTACGCGCTGCGTGCCCTGGCGAAGGTCCCCGGCAGGAACGAGCTCTGGCTGGGCACCGCGCGACAGGCGGGCGGCGACCGGATCCTGCGCGTGAAAGTCGGCGCGGAGGGGCGGGCGGTTGGACAACGCCCTGAAGGGGCGCGGGGAACTGCGCGATCAGCCACGACGGCGCCGCGGACGAACAACAACATGACCCGGCACTTCCATCCGACCGTGCCCGCCGACGGCGGCGCACCGGCAGGCGCCAAGACGCTGTCGAAGGGGTGGCACACCCCCTGGGGTATCTCGTTCCTGCCGAACGGCCGGACCGCCCTGGTGACCGAGCGCCTGTCCTACCAGGTCTACAGCCTGGACCGGAACGGCACCAAGAAGCGGGTCGGCGAGGTGCCGTACACCGTCCCGGAGCCGTACGCCGAGGGCGCCGGCGGGCTGCTGGGCGTGGCTCCGTCGCCGACGTGGGACGGCAGGAAGGACAAGCAGGTGTTCTTCATGCACACCACGAAGAGCGAGACCCGGGTCGTCAGGATGGACTACGACGGCAGATCGCTGCGCAACTACAAGCCGATCCTCACCGGCATCCGGCGGGGCGGCGATCACAACGGCGGCCGGATCGCGTTCGGACCCGACAAGTACCTGTACGTCGCCACCGGCGAGGCCCTCCGGCCCAAGCTCGCGCAGGACAAGTCCTCGCTCAACGGCAAGATCCTGCGGATCACGAAGTCGGGGAAGCCCGCGCCCGGCAACCCGTTCGGCAACCGTGTCCACAGCTACGGTCACCGCAATCCGCAGGGCCTGGCCTGGGACCGCAAGGGCCGACTGTGGTCGGTCGAGATCGGTGACCAGACCCACGACGAACTGAACCTGATCAAGCGCGGCGCCAACTACGGCTGGCCCACGTGCGAGGGCGTCTGCTCCGCCAAGGGCATGACCGGCCCGAAGGCCGTCTTCAGCCCCGCGAAGGGCGTCCCGGCCCAGCTCGTCGTCGTACGCAACGTGCTGTACGTGTCGTCGCTGCGCGGGCAGCGGCTGTGGCGCGTCCCGATCGACGGCAACAGCGAACGCCTCGGCACGAAGCGCGCCTACTACCCCGGCACCTACGGCCGGCTGCGCGCCCTCGCCAAGGTGCCCGGCGCGAACGAACTGTGGGTCGGCACCAGCGACTTGGGGTACGGCAACGACAAGATCCTCCGTGTCCCGATCAGGTGAACCCGGCCCTTCCCCCTCACGTGACCCCGACAGAAGGGACGTACGACCGATGCACGAGACCAAGGAACCGCTGAAGCCGATCGAGCAGAACCCCTCGACGCAGCCGGACGACACCACCTGGCAGACCCCGTCGTTCGAGGTCGTCGACACGGCCCTGGAGGTCACCGCCTACTCGCTCAGCACCCGCTAGCGGCCGCCATGCTGCTGCTGGTACTCGGCACCGCCGCCGGCGGCGGCATCCCCCAGTGGAACTGCGCGTGCCCCGGGTGCTCCGGGGCACGCGCCCACCCGCACCGGCGCCGCCGGCACGCCTCGCTGGCCGTACGGACCGGCGAGGGCCGCTGGTACGTCGTCAACGCGACCCCCGACATCGGCGACCAGATCGAGGAACGGCCCGAGCTCCACCCGGGGCCCGGCCCCCGCGAGACCCCGCTCGCCGGAGTGATCCTCACCGACGCCGAACTCGACCACACCCTGGGCATCGCCCGGCTGCGCGAGGCCGACGGCTTCCAGGTGCTGGCGACGGCCCCGGTCCGCCGGGCGCTGCTTGACCGCCTGCGTCTCGGCGAGGTCCTGGCGCCGTACACCGACGTGACCTGGCGCGAGCTGCCCTGGCGCGGCGCCGAGCCGCTGGACGGCACGGCCTGCGGTCTGCAGATCAGCGGCATCCCGGTCTCCGGCAAGCGCCCGCGGTACGCCGCCGACGCCCCGGACGACGAGGCCTGGGTCGTCGCGCTCAGGCTGTACGACCCGTCGTCCGGCGCCTCGGTTCTCTACGCCCCGGCGCTGGCCGCCTGGCCGGACCGGCTCCAGCACGCGGCCGCCGAGGCCGACTGCGTCATCGTCGACGGCACCTTCTGGGACGACGAGGAGCCCCGCCGTACCGGCATCTCCTCACGCACCGCCACCGGCATGGGCCATCTGCCCATCGACGGCCCGGGCGGCACCGCCGAGCGGCTGGCCCCCCTCGCCGCCCGGTGCCTGTACACGCACCTCAACAACACCAACCCCCTCGTCGACCCGGCCGCACCCCAGCACAAACGGCTCGCCCGGCTGGGCATCGAGGTGGCGCACGACGGGATGGTGATCGAGCCATGAGCACGGCCGCTGTGAACACGAGCCCGGCCCCTGTCGAGGAGCCCTGGAGCCCTGCGGAGTTCGAGGCACGACTGCGTGCGGTGGGGGAGCAGCGCTACCACCACCTGCACCCCTTCAACATCCGGATGCACGGCGGCGACCTCGGCCCGGAGGAACTGCGCCGCTGGATCGTCAACCGCTTCCACTACCAGCGCCACATCCCTGTCAAGGACGCCCTGATCACCGCCAAGCTGCCCACCTCGGAGCTGCGCCGGATGTGGCTGCGCCGCATCCAGGACCACGACGGGGCGCGGAGCGGCGAGGGCGGCATCGAGCGCTGGCTGCGGCTCGGCGAGGCGGCCGGCCTGGACCGCGAGACGCTGCTGAGCGGCGACTCGGTGCTGCCGGGCGTACGGCTGGCGGTCGACGGATACGTCAACTTCTGCCGGCTGCGCCCGGTCCTCGAAGCCGTCGCCGCCTCCCTCACCGAACTGTCCGCCCCGGATCTGATGCGCATCCGCATCGACGCCTTCGAGCGGCACTACCCGTGGATCGACGCCGACGGCCTCGCCTACTTCCGCACCCGGGTCTCCCAGGGCCGGCGCGACAGCCGCGAGGCGCTCGACCTGGTGCTTCGCTGGGCCGGGACCCGTGACGACCAGGAGCGTGCCGTGGCCGCGCTGCGCTTCAAGTGCGACGTGCTGTGGTCGCTGCTGGACACCGTGGACGCGGCGGGCCGCGGGGAGCGGCAGTGAGCACGCCGCCCGGCACCGACTGGCGGCCCGCCCTGGCCCCCGCCGCCGTGCGCCGCCACGACCCCGTACGGGACGCGGACCTGCTGCTGCTCCCCGAGCGCGTCGGCGTCCTGACCGGCTCGGCCGGTGCGGTGCTCGGCCTGTGCGACGGCACGCGCGGCGTCGGCGACATCGTCGCGGAGCTGACCGCGCGTTTCCCCGACGCGCCGGTGGCCACCGACGTACCCCCGTTCCTGGAGCGGCTGCGCAAGGAGGGCTGGCTGCGATGACCCCGCCCGATCCGCCGCCCGGCCCGGCCCCGGCGCCCGCCCGCCCCTGGGCGCTGCTCGCCGAGCTCACCCACGCCTGCCCGCTGCACTGCGGCTACTGCTCCAACCCCCTTGAACTGACGCGCCGTTCCAGCGAGCTGACCACCGAGCAGTGGACGGACGTACTGCGCCAGGCGGGAGAGCTCGGCGTCGTCCAGGCCCATCTGTCGGGCGGCGAGCCGCTGCTGCGCCGTGACCTGGCGGAGATCGTCGCCGCGGCCGAGACCGCCGGCATCTACACCCAGCTGGTCACCAGCGGCGTGGGCCTGGGCGAGAAACGCCTCGCCGCGCTGGTCTCCGCCGGTCTCAGGAGCGTCCAGCTCTCCGTCCAGCACGCCGACCCGCGCGTCTCCGACCGCATCGCCGGACGCCGGTCGTTCGCCGAGAAGGAGCGGGCCGCCGAGCTGGTGCGGGCCGCGGGACTGCCCCTCGGCCTGAACGTCGTCCTGCACCGTGAGAACCTCGACGTCCTCGACGGCCTCGTCGAGCTGGGCGTGTCCTGGGGCGTGGACCGCATCGAGCTCGCCAACGTCCAGTTCTACGGCTGGGGCCTGCTCAACCGCGCCGCCCTGTTGCCCACCCGGGAGCAGCTCGCCGGGGCGCAGGAGGCGGTGCGGCGGTGGCGCGGGCGGCTCCCGGCCGGGCCCGAGCTGGTCTGGGTCGTCCCCGACTACTTCGACGGCGTCGCCAAGCCCTGCATGGGCGGCTGGGGAGCGGTCTCGCTCACCGTCACCCCCGACGGCACGGTGCTGCCCTGTCCGGCCGCGGCCGCGCTGCCCGACCTGGACCCCCCGAACGTCCGTGATCACCGGCTGGACTGGATCTGGGGCCACTCGAAGGCGTTCACCCGCTACCGCGGCACCGAATGGATGTCCGACCCCTGCCGCAGCTGTTCCCGCCGTGAGCAGGACTTCGGCGGCTGCCGCTGCCAGGCCTACGCGCTCACCGGCGACGCCACCCGTACGGATCCCGCCTGCGGGCTCTCTCCCGACCATGGACTGATCCGAGAGGCGGTCGAGGCCGAACCGGACGGAACGGTACAGATCAGGCGCCGTGTGCCCGGTGGGGTCGAGGGCCCCGCCGCCCGGGTTTGACCTGCGTCACCCTCGGGGTATTCTCTCCGGCTCGATTGGCGGACCCCCTGCCCCATATGGCAGACTGTCCGAGTTGCTCGGTCGAGTGTTGATGCTGCGCGCCTCCCGCCGGGAGGACCGGAAGCGAGTCCCACAGTACTCGTCGCCCTAACTGCCGTAAGGCAGCGCTGGGGCGGACGTACGGGAATCTTCCGGGAAGTGTCAGTGCGGCACCGGCCAGGCACCCGGTGGACCTCCTAGTCCCCGGCTTGCGGTTCCGGAAGGGCCGTGCTCCCAGGCAAGGGATGTTCGAACAAGGGGCATCTGTGTCAGCGAGAGCGCGACACGCCCGACCGCGTGGGTCGGAGAGCAGGAGACAGGAACACCGGGTTCCAGAGCGTTACGAGACAAAGGACTACTGAGTAGCCATGGCGGGACAGAAGATCCGCATCCGGCTCAAGGCCTACGACCACGAGGTCATCGACTCCTCGGCGAAGAAGATCGTCGAGACGGTGACCCGCACTGGTGCGTCGGTCGCGGGCCCGGTGCCGCTGCCCACTGAGAAGAACGTGTACTGCGTCATCAAGTCGCCGCACAAGTACAAGGACTCGCGCGAGCACTTCGAGATGCGCACGCACAAGCGCCTGATCGACATCCTCGACCCCACCCCCAAGACCGTTGACTCTCTGATGCGACTCGACCTCCCGGCCGGTGTCGACATCGAGATCAAGCTCTGAGGGTCGGTGATCTGAGAATGGCTAAGCAGATCAAGGGCATCCTGGGCGAGAAGCTCGGCATGACGCAGGTGTGGGACGCGAACAACCGTGTTGTTCCGGTCACCGTCGTCAAGGCCGGCCCGAACGTCGTCACCCAGGTCCGTACGAACGACGCCGACGGCTACGAGTCCGTCCAGATCGCGTTCGGCGACATCGACCCGCGCAAGGTGAACAAGCCCCTCAAGGGCCACTTCGCGAAGGCCGACGTCACCCCCCGTCGTCACCTCGTCGAGATCCGCACCGCGGACGCCGCCGAGTACACCCTCGGCCAGGAGATCACCGCTGAGGTGTTCGAGGCCGGCGTGAAGGTCGACGTCACCGGCAAGAGCAAGGGCAAGGGCTTCGCCGGTGTCATGAAGCGCCACAACTTCCGTGGCCTCGGCGCCGGACACGGTACCCAGCGCAAGCACCGCTCTCCCGGTTCCATCGGTGGCTGCGCCACCCCGGGCCGTGTGTTCAAGGGCCTCCGCATGGCGGGTCGCATGGGCAACGAGCGGGTCACCACCCAGAACCTGACCGTCCACGCCGTTGACGCGGAGAAGGGTCTGCTGCTCATCAAGGGCGCGGTTCCCGGTCCGAACGGCGGCCTCGTCCTGGTCCGCACCGCGGCCAAGGGGGCCTGAGGTAACCGATGAGCACTGTTGACATCCTTTCGCCGGCGGGCGACAAGGCCGGTTCCGTCGAGCTCCCCGCGGAGATCTTCGACGTAGAGAAGATCAGCGTTCCGCTGCTTCACCAGGTCGTCGTCGCGCAGCTGGCCGCTGCCCGCCAGGGCACGCACAAGACCAAGACGCGTGGCGAGGTCCGCGGTGGTGGCAAGAAGCCTTACCGCCAGAAGGGCACCGGTCGCGCCCGTCAGGGTTCGACCCGCGCGCCGCAGTTCGCCGGTGGTGGCGTCGTGCACGGTCCCGTGCCGCGTGACTACTCGCAGCGGACCCCGAAGAAGATGAAGGCCGCGGCCCTGCGCCACGCCCTCACCGACCGGGCCCGCAACAACCGCATCCACGTCGTCTCCGGCGTCATCGAGGGCGAGACCCCGTCCACGAAGGCCGCCAAGACGCTGTTCGGCAAGATCTCGGAGCGCAAGAACCTGCTCCTGATCGTCGAGCGCGCCGACGAGGCCGCGTGGCTGTCCGCCCGCAACCTGCCCCAGGTCCACATCCTGGAGCCGGGCCAGCTGAACACGTACGACGTTCTCGTCTCGGACGACGTGGTCTTCACCCAGGCCGCTTTCGAGTCCTTCGTGTCTGGCCCCAAGGCCGCTGACACCGAAGGGAGCGAGGCCTGATGGCTACGCGTCACCCGAGCATTGCCTCCAAGGCTGCGAAGGCCGCCAAGGCCGCGCGCGTCGCCAAGGCGCGTCGCCACGCCGCCGAGGGCAAGAACACCGTCGAGACGCCGCTGAGCAAGTCGTACACGGACCCCCGTGACGTCCTGCTGAAGCCGGTCGTGTCGGAGAAGAGCTACGCGCTCCTGGACGAGAACAAGTACACGTTCATCGTCGACCCGAACGCCAACAAGACCCAGATCAAGCAGGCCGTCCAGGCGGTCTTCGACGTCAAGGTCACTGGGGTCAACACGATCAACCGCCAGGGCAAGCGCAAGCGGACCCGCACCGGCTTCGGCCAGCGCGCGGGCACCAAGCGCGCGATCGTGACCCTCGCCGAGGGCGACCGTATCGACATCTTCGGCGGTCCGACCGCCTAAGGGCGGTCCGGATCGTCCGATATCGGACGAGGACTGAGAAATGGGAATCCGCAAGTACAAGCCGACTACGCCGGGCCGTCGTGGCTCCAGCGTCGCCGACTTCGTCGAGGTCACGCGGTCCACGCCGGAGAAGTCGCTGGTCCGCCCGCTGCACAGCAAGGGCGGCCGTAACAACGCCGGTCGTGTGACCGTTCGCCACCAGGGTGGCGGACACAAGCGCGCCTACCGAGTGATCGACTTCCGTCGTCACGACAAGGACGGCGTGCCGGCGAAGGTCGCGCACATCGAGTACGACCCCAACCGCACCGCGCGCATCGCGCTGCTGCACTACGCCGACGGCGAGAAGCGCTACATCCTCGCCCCGCGCAACCTGCAGCAGGGTGACCGCGTCGAGAACGGTCCCGGGGCCGACATCAAGCCGGGCAACAACCTGGCGCTGCGCAACATCCCGGTCGGTACCACGATCCACGCGATCGAGCTCCGTCCCGGTGGCGGTGCCAAGTTCGCCCGCTCCGCCGGTGCCTCCGTGCAGCTGCTCGCGAAGGAGGGCCAGATGGCTCACCTCCGCATGCCCTCCGGTGAGATCCGCCTGGTCGACGTGCGCTGCCGCGCCACCGTCGGCGAGGTCGGCAACGCCGAGCAGAGCAACATCAACTGGGGCAAGGCCGGCCGTAAGCGCTGGCTGGGCGTTCGTCCGACCGTTCGCGGTGTGGCGATGAACCCGGTTGACCACCCCCACGGTGGTGGTGAGGGCAAGACCTCCGGTGGTCGCCACCCGGTCAGCCCCTGGGGTCAGAAGGAGGGTCGTACTCGTTCGCCGAAGAAGGCTTCGAACAAGTACATCGTCCGCCGCCGCAAGACGAACAAGAAGCGCTAGGAGCGGGTTTAGATGCCGCGCAGTCTCAAGAAGGGGCCCTTCGTCGACGACCACCTGATCAAGAAGGTGGAAGCCCAGAACGAAGCCGGCACCAAGAACGTCATCAAGACCTGGTCCCGTCGCTCCATGATCGTGCCGGCCATGCTCGGCCACACGCTCGCGGTGCACAACGGCAAGACCCACATCCCGGTGTTCGTCACCGAGTCGATGGTCGGCCACAAGCTCGGCGAGTTCTCGCCGACGCGCACCTTCCGGGGCCACGTCAAGGACGACCGGAAGTCGAAGCGCCGCTAGTAGCGGATCGCATTCAGACACGTAAGTAACTGAGAGGGACAACCATGGAAGCCAGGGCCCAGGCGCGGTACATCCGCGTTACGCCCATGAAGGCCCGCCGCGTGGTGGACCTTATCCGTGGCATGGATGCCACGGAGGCTCAGGCTGTTCTGCGATTCGCTCCGCAGGCAGCCTCCGTGCCCGTCGGCAAGGTGCTCGACAGCGCCATCGCCAACGCCGCGCACAACTACGACCACCCGGACGCCTCCTCGCTGTTCATCAGCGAGGCGTACGTTGACGAGGGTCCGACCCTGAAGCGGTTCCGTCCGCGTGCCCAGGGCCGTGCCTACCGGATCCGCAAGCGGACCAGCCACATCACCGTGGTCGTCAGCAGCAAGGAAGGAACCCGGTAATGGGCCAGAAGGTTAACCCGCATGGGTTCCGGCTCGGTGTCACCACGGACTTCAAGTCCCGGTGGTACGCCGACAAGCTGTACAAGGACTACGTCAAGGAAGACGTCGCCATCCGTCGGATGATGACGTCCGGCATGGAGCGCGCCGGTATCTCGAAGGTGGAGATCGAGCGCACCCGTGACCGCGTGCGGGTGGACATCCACACCGCTCGTCCGGGCATCGTCATCGGCCGCCGTGGCGCCGAGGCCGACCGCATCCGCGGTGACCTCGAGAAGCTCACGGGCAAGCAGGTCCAGCTGAACATCCTCGAGGTCAAGAACCCCGAGACCGACGCTCAGCTGGTTGCCCAGGCCGTTGCCGAGCAGCTCTCCTCCCGCGTCTCCTTCCGCCGCGCCATGCGTAAGAGCATGCAGTCGGCGATGAAGGCCGGCGCCAAGGGCATCAAGATCCAGTGCGGTGGCCGCCTCGGTGGCGCCGAGATGTCCCGCTCGGAGTTCTACCGCGAGGGCCGCGTGCCCCTGCACACGCTCCGCGCGAACGTGGACTACGGCTTCTTCGAGGCCAAGACGACCTTCGGCCGCATCGGTGTGAAGGTCTGGATCTACAAGGGCGACGTCAAGAACATCGCCGAGGTCCGCGCCGAGAACGCTGCGGCCCGTGCGGGTAACCGCCCGGCCCGTGGTGGTGCCGACCGCCCGGCCCGTGGTGGCCGCGGTGGCGAGCGGCGCGGTCGCAAGCCGCAGCAGGCTGCCGGCGCCGAGGCCCCCAAGGCCGAGGCCCAGGCGTCCGCTCCGGCTGAGAGCACCGGAACGGAGGCCTGACCGACATGCTGATCCCCCGTAGGGTCAAGCACCGCAAGCAGCACCACCCGAAGCGCTCCGGCGCTGCCAAGGGCGGTACGCAGGTTGCGTTCGGCGAGTACGGCATCCAGGCGCTGACCCCGGCGTACGTGACGAACCGTCAGATCGAGGCCGCTCGTATCGCCATGACGCGTCACATCAAGCGTGGTGGCAAGGTCTGGATCAACATCTACCCGGACCGTCCCCTCACCAAGAAGCCTGCCGAGACCCGCATGGGTTCCGGTAAGGGTTCTCCGGAGTGGTGGATCGCCAACGTCAAGCCCGGACGCGTGATGTTCGAGCTGTCGTACCCCAACGAGAAGATCGCCCGTGAGGCTCTGACTCGCGCCGCCCACAAGCTGCCGATGAAGTGCCGGATCGTCAAGCGCGAGGCAGGTGAAGCGTGATGTCGGCCGGTACCAAGGCGTCCGAGCTGCGCGAGCTGGGCAACGAGGAGCTTCTGGCGAAGCTCCGCGAGGCCAAGGAAGAGCTGTTCAACCTCCGCTTCCAGGCGGCGACCGGTCAGCTCGAGAACCACGGCCGTCTGAAGGCGGTCCGCAAGGACATCGCGCGGATCTACACCCTGATGCGCGAGCGTGAGCTGGGCATCGAAACGGTGGAGAACGCCTGATGAGCGAGAAGAACGTGACTGAGAACGCAGAGGCGCGCGGTTTCCGCAAGACCCGTGAGGGTCTCGTCGTCAGCGACAAGATGGACAAGACCGTCGTCGTCGCCGTCGAGGACCGTGTGAAGCACGCGCTGTACGGCAAGGTCATCCGCCGTACGAACAAGCTCAAGGCGCACGACGAGCAGAACGCCGCGGGTGTCGGCGACCGTGTCCTCCTCATGGAGACCCGGCCGCTGTCCGCGACGAAGCGCTGGCGCGTCGTAGAGATCCTCGAGAAGGCCAAGTAATTCCTGCGGGGCACACCCCGCAGGTCAGTTCCGCCAGGCTCCGGGCGGGTGTGTGACGTGCACACCCGCCCGGGGAACCGGCAGACACACAGGAGATAGACGTGATCCAGCAGGAGTCGCGACTGCGCGTCGCCGACAACACTGGTGCGAAGGAAATCCTTTGCATCCGTGTGCTCGGTGGCTCCGGTCGCCGCTACGCGGGCATCGGTGACGTCATCGTCGCCACCGTCAAGGACGCGATCCCCGGCGGCAATGTGAAGAAGGGTGACGTCGTCAAGGCGGTCATCGTTCGCACCGTCAAGGAGCGCCGCCGTCCGGACGGCTCGTACATCCGCTTCGACGAGAACGCCGCCGTCATTCTGAAGAACGACGGCGACCCTCGCGGCACCCGTATCTTCGGCCCCGTCGGCCGTGAGCTGCGCGAGAAGAAGTTCATGAAGATCATCTCGCTCGCGCCGGAGGTGCTGTAAGCATGAAGATCAAGAAGGGCGACCTGGTCCAGGTCATCACCGGTAAGGACAAGGGCAAGCAGGGCAAGGTCATTGCCGCTTACCCGCGCGACGAGCGTGTCCTGGTCGAGGGTGTCAACCGGGTCAAGAAGCACACCAAGGCCGGTCCGACCGCTCGCGGTTCGCAGGCCGGCGGCATCGTCACGACCGAGGCGCCGATCCACGTCTCCAACGTCCAGCTGGTCGTTGAGAAGGACGGCAACAAGGTCGTCACGCGTGTCGGCTACCGCTTCGACGACGAAGGCAACAAGATCCGCGTTGCCAAGCGGACGGGTGAGGACATCTGATGACGACCACCACCACTCCGCGTCTGAAGCAGAAGTACCGCGAGGAGATCGCGGGCAAGCTGCGTGACGAGTTCAAGTACGAGAACGTCATGCAGATCCCCGGCCTCGTCAAGATCGTGGTCAACATGGGTGTGGGCGACGCCGCCCGCGACTCCAAGCTGATCGAGGGCGCCATCCGCGACCTCACCACGATCACCGGTCAGAAGCCGGCCGTCACCAAGGCCCGCAAGTCCATCGCGCAGTTCAAGCTGCGTGAGGGCCAGCCGATCGGTGCCCACGTCACGCTCCGTGGCGACCGCATGTGGGAGTTCCTGGACCGCACCCTGTCGCTCGCGCTCCCGCGCATCCGCGACTTCCGTGGTCTGTCCCCCAAGCAGTTCGACGGCCGTGGCAACTACACCTTCGGTCTCACCGAGCAGGTCATGTTCCACGAGATCGACCAGGACAAGATCGACCGCGTCCGGGGTATGGACATCACCGTGGTCACCACGGCGACCAACGACGCTGAGGGCCGCGCGCTCCTTCGTCACCTCGGCTTCCCCTTCAAGGAGGCGTGAGCGAGATGGCGAAGAAGGCTCTGATCGCTAAGGCTGCTCGCAAGCCCAAGTTCGGTGTGCGTGGCTACACCCGCTGCCAGCGCTGCGGCCGCCCGCACTCCGTGTACCGCAAGTTCGGCCTGTGCCGCGTGTGCCTTCGTGAGATGGCTCACCGTGGCGAGCTGCCGGGCGTGACCAAGAGCTCCTGGTAATCCCCCTAATAAGGGATTCCGGAGTCTCTCGGTAAGCATCTGGGTGGACAGGGGCCCCTCCCCGCATGGCTTAGGCTTGTGGGGTTGGGCGCCTGTCGCGCCCGTACGACTTACTACGCCGTAGGTCCACCGCGCCGCACCCGTCCCGTCTCGGATCGGGGAGAGGGATGGCGCATCAGGAAACCCCGGCGAGAGAGGCCGAAGGCCAATTCATGACCATGACTGATCCGATCGCAGACATGCTTACGCGTCTGCGGAACGCGAACTCGGCGTACCACGACTCCGTGGCGATGCCGCACTCGAAGATCAAGTCGCACATCGCGGAGATCCTCCAGCAGGAGGGCTTCATCACGGGCTGGAAGGTCGAGGACGCCGAGGTCGGCAAGAACCTCGTCCTCGAGCTGAAGTTCGGCCCGAACCGTGAGCGCTCCATCGCGGGCATCAAGCGGATCTCCAAGCCCGGTCTCCGGGTGTACGCGAAGTCCACCAACCTGCCGAAGGTGCTCGGCGGCCTCGGCGTGGCGATCATCTCCACGTCCCACGGGCTCCTCACCGACAAGCAGGCCGGCAAGAAGGGCGTAGGCGGAGAAGTCCTCGCCTACGTCTGGTAGCAGAAGGGAACGGAGGAAACAGCTATGTCGCGCATCGGCAAGCTCCCCATCGCGGTTCCCGCCGGCGTGGACGTCACCATCGACGGCCAGACGGTCTCGGTCAAGGGCCCCAAGGGCACGCTGACCCACACCGTCGTGGCGCCGATCGAGATCGCCAAGGGTGAGGACGGCGTGCTCAGCGTCACCCGCCCCAACGACGAGCGTCAGAACAAGGCCCTGCACGGCCTGTCCCGCACGCTGGTGGCGAACATGATCACCGGCGTGACCCAGGGTTACGTGAAGAAGCTCGAAATCAGCGGTGTCGGTTACCGCGTTGTCGCCAAGGGCTCGAACCTGGAGTTCTCCCTCGGTTACAGCCACCCGATCCTGGTCGAGGCGCCCGAGGGCATCACCTTCAAGGTGGAGGCCCCCACGCGCTTCTCGGTCGAGGGCATCGACAAGCAGAAGGTCGGCGAGGTTGCGGCGAACATCCGCAAGCTGCGCAAGCCCGACCCGTACAAGGCCAAGGGCGTCAAGTACGAGGGCGAAGTCATCCGCCGCAAGGTCGGAAAGGCGGGTAAGTAAGCCATGGCATACGGGCAGAAGATCCTCAAGGGCGACGCCTACAAGCGCGCCGCGATCAAGCGCCGTCACATCCGGATCCGCAAGCGGATCAACGGTACGGCGGAGCGTCCCCGTCTGGTCGTTACCCGTTCTAACCGGCACATCGTGGCCCAGGTGATCGACGACCTCAAGGGTCACACCCTTGCGTCGGCGTCCACCCTGGACACCTCGATCCGCGGTGGCGAGGGCGACAAGTCCGCGCAGGCCAAGCAGGTCGGAGCCCTGGTCGCCGAGCGCGCCAAGGCCGCCGGCGTCGAGGCCGTCGTATTCGACCGTGGTGGCAACCAGTACGCCGGGCGCATCGCCGCCCTGGCGGACGCCGCCCGCGAAGCCGGGCTCAAGTTCTGAGCCGCTTCCGTAGCTAGCGGAAAAAGAGAGAGGTAATTCCAATGGCTGGACCCCAGCGCCGCGGTGGCGGTGCCGGTGGCGGCGAGCGGCGGGACCGGAAGGGCCGTGACGGCGGCGCAGCTGCCGCCGAGAAGACCGCTTACGTTGAGCGCGTTGTCGCGATCAACCGTGTCGCCAAGGTTGTGAAGGGTGGTCGTCGCTTCAGCTTCACCGCGCTGGTCGTGGTGGGCGACGGTGACGGCACCGTGGGTGTCGGTTACGGCAAGGCCAAGGAGGTGCCGGCCGCCATCGCCAAGGGCGTTGAGGAGGCCAAGAAGCACTTCTTCAAGGTCCCCCGTATCCAGGGCACCATCCCGCACCCGATCCAGGGTGAGAAGGCTGCCGGCGTCGTGCTGCTCAAGCCCGCGTCGCCCGGTACCGGTGTTATCGCCGGTGGTCCGGTGCGTGCCGTGCTCGAGTGCGCCGGTATCCACGACATCCTGTCGAAGTCGCTCGGCTCCGACAACGCGATCAACATCGTGCACGCGACCGTGGAGGCCCTCAAGGGCCTGCAGCGTCCCGAGGAGGTCGCGGCCCGCCGCGGTCTGCCGCTCGAGGACGTCGCCCCCGCGGCGCTTCTCCGTGCGCGTGCCGGGGCGGGTGCGTAATCATGGCGCAGCTCAAGATTACGCAGGTCAAGTCCTACATCGGCAGCAAGCAGAACCACCGTGACACCCTGCGCTCCCTTGGTCTCAAGGGCATCAACACGCAGGTCGTCAAGGAGGACCGCCCCGAGTTCCGCGGCATGGTGCACACCGTCCGCCACCTCGTGACGGTCGAGGAGGTCGACTGATCATGGCGGAGCAGAACCCGCTCAAGATCCACAACCTCCGTCCCGCCCCGGGCGCCAAGACCGCCAAGACCCGTGTCGGTCGTGGTGAGGCGTCGAAGGGTAAGACGGCCGGTCGTGGTACCAAGGGCACGAAGGCCCGTTACCAGGTTCCGGAGCGCTTCGAGGGTGGCCAGATGCCGCTCCACATGCGTCTCCCGAAGCTGAAGGGCTTCAAGAACCCGTTCAAGACCGAGTTCCAGGTCGTGAACCTCGACAAGCTGGCCGCGCTCTACCCCGAGGGTGGCGAGGTCACGGTCGAGGGTCTGGTGGCCAAGGGTGCCGTTCGCAAGAACAGCCTCGTCAAGGTCCTCGGCCAGGGCGAGATCTCCGTGGCGCTGCAGGTGACGGTCGACGCCGTCTCCGGCTCCGCCAAGGAGAAGATCACCGCCGCCGGCGGTACCGTCACCGAGCTCGTCTGAACACAACAGGCATCTCGATGACCTGAGCGATCCCGACCGGGGATACCCCACAAAAGGGGTATCCCCGGTTGGTCGTTCCAAGGGGGGCGGTCTCGCCGGTAAGGTGGCCTGCACTGCCCACTTTTACTTAGTGCTTCTTGTGAGGCACTCTGAGCGGCAGTTGACCGTTAGCCAAGCGTTCCTATTAGTCGAACCTCAAGACCGTCACCCTTGACGCAGTTGCGCGGGGGTCGCAGGAGGCACCGTGCTCACCGCGTTCGCCCGGGCGTTCAAGACGCCCGACCTGCGCAAGAAGCTGCTCTTCACTCTCGGCATCATCGTGGTGTACCGGGTTGGTACCCACATTCCGATCCCTGGCGTCGACTACTCGGCCGTCCAGACCTGTATCGACCAGGCGAGCACCAACCAGGGCATCTTCGGCCTGGTCAACATGTTCAGTGGCGGCGCGCTGCTCCAGATCACGATCTTCGCGCTCGGCATCATGCCGTACATCACGGCGAGCATCATCCTGCAGCTGCTGACTGTGGTGATCCCGCGCCTGGAAGCCCTGAAGAAGGAGGGGCAGTCAGGTACGGCGAAGATCACGCAGTACACCCGTTATCTGACGGTGGCGCTCGCCATTCTGCAGGGCACCGGCCTGGTGGCCACCGCCCGCAGCGGCTCGCTGTTCCCGAACTGCCAGGTGGCCGGCCAGATCGTCCCGAACCAGTCGATCTTCACGACCATCACCATGGTCATCACCATGACGGCCGGTACGGCCGTCGTCATGTGGCTGGGTGAGCTCATCACCGACCGCGGCATCGGCAACGGCATGTCGATCCTGATGTTCATCTCGATCGCCGCCACCTTCCCGTCCGCGCTGTGGGCCATCAAGCAGCAGGGTTCCCTGGCGGGCGGCTGGATCGAGTTCGGCACGGTCATTCTCGTCGGCCTGGTCATGGTCGGTCTCGTGGTCTTCGTCGAGCAGGCCCAGCGCCGTATCCCGGTGCAGTACGCGAAGCGCATGATCGGCCGCCGTTCCTACGGCGGTACTTCGACCTACATCCCGCTCAAGGTGAACCAGGCGGGTGTGATTCCCGTCATCTTCGCATCGTCGCTGCTTTACATCCCCGCACTGATCGTGCAGTTCACGAACTCGAATGCGGGATGGTCGACCTGGATCCAGCAGAACCTGGCCAGCCCGTCGGCGCCCGTGCACATCACTCTCTATTTCTTCCTGATTGTCTTCTTCGCGTTCTTCTACGTGGCCATCTCGTTCAACCCCGAGGAAGTCGCGGACAACATGAAGAAGTATGGTGGCTTCATCCCGGGCATCCGGGCTGGCCGACCGACCGCTGAGTACCTTTCCTTTGTGCTCAACCGGATCACTTGGCCGGGCTCGCTGTACTTGGGCCTGATCGCTCTCGTGCCGACGATGGCGTTGGCTGGTTTCGGGGCAGACCAGAACTTCCCGTTCGGCGGGACCAGCATCCTGATCATCGTGGGTGTCGGTCTCGAAACGGTGAAGCAGATCGAGAGCCAGCTCCAGCAGCGCAATTACGAAGGGTTCCTCCGCTGATGCGTATCGTCCTCGTCGGGCCGCCGGGTGCCGGCAAGGGAACGCAGGCCGCGTTCCTCGCCAAGAACCTGTCGATCCCGCACATCTCCACGGGCGACCTGTTCCGCGCCAACATCAGCCAGCAGACGGAGCTCGGGAAGCTCGCGAAGTCCTACATGGACGCGGGCAACCTGGTGCCGGACGAGGTCACCATCGGGATGGCCAAGGACCGTATGGAGAAGCCGGACGCCGAGAACGGCTTCCTGCTGGACGGTTTCCCGCGCAACGTGTCCCAGGCCGAGGCACTGGACGAGATGCTCCAGTCCGAGAGCATGAAGCTGGACGCGGTCCTGGACCTGGAAGTCCCCGAGGAAGAGGTCGTCAAGCGGATCGCCGGGCGGCGGATCTGCCGCAAGGACTCCAGCCACGTCTTCCACGTGACGTACAGCAAGCCGAAGGCGGAGGGCGTCTGCGACGCCTGCGGCGGCGAGCTGTACCAGCGTGACGACGACTCGGAGGAGACGGTCCGCAAGCGCCTCGAGGTCTACCACACGCAGACCGAGCCGATCATCGACTACTACAAGGCGCAGGGGCTGGTCGTCACCATCTCCGCGCTGGGCAAGGTCGAAGAGGTCACGGGGCGTGCCATGGAGGCGCTCAAGCGTGACGGGGACGGCCGGTAGTAGCGTTCTCAGCTCGTACGCAGCACAGGCCGCGGTTCCCTTCGAGGGGACCGCGGCTGCTGCATGGGGCGGGGCGTCACGACTCCGCCCTTATGGTTGAAGCAGTCCCTCCACCCGGCAGGAAAGGCCCCCGTCCCCATGGTGCAGATCAAGACCCCCGAGCAGATCGCCAAGATGCGTGAGGCGGGGCTGGTCGTCGCCGCCATTCACGCGGCCACGCGCGAGGTGGCGGTGCCCGGGGCCAGCACCAAGGATCTGGACGAGGTCGCCCGCAAGGTGCTCGCCGAGCACGGCGCCAAGTCCAACTTCCTCGGCTACGGCGGCTTCCCCGCGACGATCTGCACCTCGGTGAACGACGTGGTCGTCCACGGCATCCCGTCCGAGGACGTCGTCCTGAAGGACGGCGACATCATCTCCATCGACTGCGGCGCCATCATCGACGGCTGGCACGGCGACGCCGCCTACACCGCCTTCGTGGGCTCCGGTCACGCTCCGGAGCTGATCGAGCTCTCCCGGGTGACCGAGGAGTCGATGTGGGCCGGCATCGCGGCCATGAAGCAGGGGAACCGGCTCGTCGACGTCTCGCGTGCCATCGAGACGTACATCCGCCGCCAGCCGAAGCCCGGCGGCGGCCGCTACGGCATCATCGAGGACTACGGCGGCCACGGCATCGGCACCGAGATGCACATGGACCCGCACCTGCTGAACTATGTGGAGCGCCGGCGGGGCAAGGGTCCCAAGCTGGTCCCCGGGTTCTGCCTGGCGATCGAGCCGATGGTGTCGCTCGGCACTCCGAAGACCGAGGTCCTCTCTGACGACTGGACGGTCATCACCACCGACGGCACCTGGTCCTCGCACTGGGAGCACTCCGTCGCGCTGACCGAGGAGGGCCCGCTGGTGCTGACGGCTCCCGACGCGGGCAAGGCGAAGCTGGCCGAGTTCGGCATCGTCGCCGCGCCGGACCCGCTGGCCTGAGCGCCCCCTTCCGCGGACCTGGTGCTTAATGATCTGCCGGGCAGGGCAGGATTCCCCGATTCGTCTTTCCGGGTGCGCTGACGTAGACTGACTCGTCGGCTCTCGTGCACCCGCATGTCCGCATGCGCCTGTAGCTCCAAGAAACAGGAAAGCACAGGAGTCGATCAAGGTAGTCGATTCCGAAGGGCGAAGCGTGGCCAAGAAGCAAGGTGCCATCGAGATCGAGGGCACTGTCGTCGAGTCTCTGCCGAACGCCATGTTCAAGGTCGAGCTCCAGAACGGCCACCAGGTCCTGGCACACATCAGCGGCAAGATGCGTATGCACTACATCCGTATCCTCCCTGACGACCGGGTCGTGGTGGAGCTGTCTCCGTACGACCTGACGCGTGGCCGGATCGTCTACCGCTACAAGTAGATCTTGCCCGCATTCCGCTTCGGCGGGGTGGTGGCACTGACCCGGAGAACCTCAATCCCATGAAGGTCAAGCCGAGCGTCAAGAAGATCTGCGACAAGTGCAGGGTGATCCGCCGTCACGGTCGGGTCATGGTCATCTGCGAGAACCCGCGCCACAAGCAGCGCCAGGGCTGACGCACGACCGATCCCTCTGCACAGATCGCAGAGATTCGCGCGACGCAAGCTGAATATGTTCATACGCAGGACCCAGGCGAACCTTCGCCTGACACCCCCGGTTCGGAGGCCGGGGACTCAGTTCGTACCTCGTACGGCGGCTGGGACTCGGTTCTGCGGAAGACCTCCGAAGATCACCAGGAGCCATTGAATGGCACGCGTTTCCGGTGTTGACATCCCGCGCGAAAAGCGCGTGGAGGTCGCCCTGACCTACGTGTTCGGCATCGGCCGGACGCTCTCCCAGCAGACGCTGGCCGAGACCGGCATCGACCCGAACACGCGCGTTCGCGACCTCTCCGAGGAGCAGCTCGTCGCGATTCGTGAGTACGTCGACAACAACATCAAGACCGAGGGTGACCTCCGTCGCGAGATCCAGGCCGACATCCGCCGCAAGGTCGAGATCGGCTGCTACCAGGGTCTCCGTCACCGTCGCGGTCTGCCCGTCCGCGGTCAGCGCACCAGCACGAACGCCCGTACCCGCAAGGGCCCGCGTCGCGCCATCGCCGGCAAGAAGAAGCCGGGCAAGAAGTAGTCCTCAGCGGACAACGCTTCATCAGCGGTCTTCGCTGTAGGACCGACCACCTCCCCGTAGGAGTTAGTAGATGCCCCCCAAGGGTCGTCAGGGCGCTGCCAAGAAGGTGCGCCGCAAGGAAAAGAAGAACGTCGCTCACGGCCACGCGCACATCAAGAGCACGTTCAACAACACGATCGTCTCCATCACGGACCCGTCCGGCAACGTGATCTCCTGGGCCTCCGCCGGCCACGTCGGCTTCAAGGGCTCCCGGAAGTCCACGCCGTTCGCCGCGCAGATGGCCGCCGAGTCGGCTGCCCGCCGCGCCCAGGAGCACGGCATGCGCAAGGTCGACGTGTTCGTGAAGGGCCCGGGTTCCGGTCGTGAGACCGCGATCCGTTCGCTCCAGGCCACGGGCCTCGAGGTCGGCTCCATCCAGGACGTCACCCCGACCCCGCACAACGGCTGCCGTCCGCCGAAGCGTCGTCGCGTCTGACGCGCCGGTCTACGGCGGCTCGGCTTCCGGCTGGGGGTGTGGGGGTTATCCCCCACATGTCGCAGTACGGCTGCCGTCCGCCGAAGCGTCGTCGCGTCTGACGCACGGCTGCTTCGAGCAGGCTTCGGGTTCGGGCGGTACGGCTCTGTTGGGCCGTATCGCCCTTACCCTTGCAGTACCCGCACTTTTCATGGGTGCGGTTTCCGTCGGACGTCAAATAGCGGGCGTCCACGAAAGAAGGATCTGATCCACACATGCTGATCGCTCAGCGTCCCTCGTTGACCGAAGAGGTCGTCGACGAGTTCCGCTCCCGGTTCGTGATCGAGCCGCTGGAGCCGGGCTTCGGTTACACCCTCGGCAACTCCCTGCGCCGGACCCTCCTGTCCTCGATCCCGGGTGCGGCGGTCACGTCCATCCGTATCGACGGCGTGCTGCACGAGTTCACCACCGTGCCGGGCGTCAAGGAGGACGTCACCGACCTGATCCTCAACATCAAGCAGCTGGTCGTCTCCTCGGAGCACGACGAGCCGGTCGTGATGTACCTGCGCAAGCAGGGCCCGGGTCTGGTCACCGCCGCCGACATCGCGCCCCCGGCCGGTGTCGAGGTGCACAACCCCGACCTGGTCCTCGCCACGCTCAACGGCAAGGGCAAGCTGGAGATGGAGCTCACGGTCGAGCGTGGCCGCGGTTATGTCTCCGCCGTGCAGAACAAGCAGGTGGGCCAGGAGATCGGCCGTATCCCGGTCGACTCCATCTACTCGCCGGTTCTGAAGGTCACGTACAAGGTCGAGGCCACGCGTGTCGAGCAGCGCACCGACTTCGACAAGCTGATCGTCGACGTCGAGACCAAGCAGGCGATGCGTCCGCGTGACGCCATGGCCTCCGCCGGTAAGACCCTGGTCGAGCTGTTCGGTCTCGCGCGCGAGCTGAACATCGACGCCGAGGGCATCGACATGGGCCCGTCCCCCACGGACGCCGCCCTTGCCGCCGATCTGGCGCTGCCGATCGAGGAGCTGGAGCTCACCGTTCGGTCGTACAACTGCCTCAAGCGCGAGGGCATCCACTCCGTGGGTGAGCTCGTGGCTCGTTCCGAGGCCGACCTCCTCGACATTCGTAACTTCGGTGCGAAGTCGATCGACGAGGTCAAGGCGAAGCTGGCCGGCATGGGCCTGGCCCTGAAGGACAGCCCGCCCGGATTCGACCCGACCGCCGCTGCGGACGCCTTCGGCGCCGACGACGACGCGGACGCGGGTTTCGTCGAGACCGAGCAGTACTAAGCGCTCGGGACCGACTGCCGGTTCCTGGCTGCGGGTGCGCTGTGCTTGATCGCGCAGTTCCCCGCGCCCCTTCCGGGGCGCCCCTTCGGGGACGCCCCGGATCTCCGACAGGCGACCGCTTGCTCGGATACTGACCCCGGTACCTGATACGGCCGGGGCAGACACACAGGAGAAGAACAATGCCGAAGCCCACCAAGGGTGCCCGTCTGGGCGGCAGTGCCGCGCACGAGAAGCTGCTTCTCGCGAACCTCGCGAAGGCGCTCTTCGAGCACGGCCGGATCACCACCACCGAGGCGAAGGCCCGCCGTCTGCGGCCCTACGCCGAGCGTCTGGTGACCAAGGCGAAGAAGGGCGACCTTCACAACCGCCGTCAGGTGCTCCAGGTCATCACGGACAAGAGCGTCGTCCACACGCTCTTCACCGAGATCGGCCCGCGCTACGAGAACCGTCCGGGTGGCTACACCCGCATCACCAAGATCGGTAACCGCCGTGGCGACAACGCGCCCATGGCTGTCATCGAGCTGGTCGAGGCGCTGACGGTCGCGCAGCAGGCGACGGGTGAGGCCGAGGCCGCCACCAAGCGTGCTGCCAAGGACGCCGAGGTTGCCGAGAGCACGGTCGACACCACGAAGGCCGATGAGGCTGCCGAGGAGTCGAAGGACGCCTAAGCGTCTGCCGGGGGCTGTTCGGCTTGCGGCTGCGGCTTCGTCGTGGCTTGTCGCGCAGTTCCCCGCGCCCCTTCAGGGCGTTGGCGGGTCCGTTCCTTTCGAGGGGCGGGCCCGCTTTTTGTTGCTGAGAGGATCTCTGTGTGAGTGACGAAGTAGAGCCGGGCCATGTGCGTGTGCGCCTCGATCTGTCCTACGACGGGACCGAGTTCTCCGGGTGGGCCAAGCAGGCCGGTGGGCGGCGGACCGTGCAGGGGGAGATCGAGGACGCGCTGCGGACCGTCACACGGTCGGGGAGTACGACGTACGAGCTGACCGTCGCGGGGCGGACGGATGCCGGGGTGCATGCGCGGGGGCAGGTCGCGCACGTGGATCTGCCCGAGCGGGTCTGGCGCGAGCACCACGAGAAGCTGCTGAAGCGGCTCGCGGGGCGGCTGGCGAGGGATGTGCGGGTGTGGGCGCTGCGGGAGGCGCCCGCCGGGTTCAACGCGCGGTTCTCGGCGGTGTGGCGGCGGTACGCCTATCGCGTCACCGACAACCCCGGCGGCGTGGACCCGCTGCTGCGGGGCCATGTCCTGTGGCACGACTGGCCGCTCGACGTCGATGCCATGAACGAGGCCGCGCGAGCGCTGCTCGGGGAGCACGACTTCGCCGCCTACTGCAAGAAACGGGAGGGCGCCACCACCATCCGCACGCTTCAGGAGCTCAGCCTGGTGCGGGGGGACGACGGGATCGTGACCGCGACCGTGCGTGCCGACGCCTTCTGCCACAACATGGTGCGCTCGCTCATCGGGGCGCTGCTGTTCGTGGGGGACGGGCACCGGCCCGCCGACTGGCCGGGCAAGGTGCTCGCCGCCGGTGTCCGGGACTCCGCCGTGCATGTCGTACGGCCCCATGGGCTGACGCTCGAAGAGGTCGGGTACCCCGCCGACGAGTTGCTGGCCGCGCGCAACAAGGAGGCGCGGAACAGGCGGACGTTGCCGGGCGGCTTCGGCTGCTGCTGAGCCTCAGTCCCGGGACCACGTGCGCAGCAGGTCGCCGAGGGCCTCCTCGGTCTCGTCGGCGTCGCGCCCGTCGTCGCGGGCGTCGGGGGCCAGTTCCACATGCAGGAAGCCGGCGTGCCGGTGCTCGGCCGACCTGCCCTGGACGTTGGTGGTGCCCTCCAGCGGGCAGCGCGCGGACCAGCCCCGGCACACCCGCAGGCCTTCCCCCTCCAGTCGGTCGGCCAGCGCCGACGCCTCGCCCGATGTGCTCTGGGCCGAGCCGCCGGAGACGACGGCCTCGTAGGGGCGCTCGGACGACTCGCCGAAGCCGTGCAGTTGGAGACCGGGCACCCCGCGCTTCTGGAGTTCCACGACGATCGTGTGGAACGCGCTGTCCTCGCGGTGGGCGACGTCGGCGCTGTCCGAGCGGCCCGCCCGGCGGTGGGCCCCGGCGACGACCAGGGAGCCCGAGGGCGTGTTCTCCAGCAGCCGGACGCCGAGTTCCTCGGTGTCGCGGTCGGAGACCGGGTGCGGGACCTGGACGTTCCAGCGCACATCGGAGTCGGCGGTCAGGTAGAGGCGGCCCCAGCGGGCGGCCTCGCCGTTCGGCCGCAGGGCGGCGATCTCGTCGTAGCGGCGGCCGGAGTCGGTGTCGGTGAGGCGGGTGACGCCGAGGCCGAGGGGGGCGAGGACGCGCTCGGCCTCCGCCGCGTCGCCGTCCAGGAGGTGGCCCACTCCGCGCGCCAGTTCCTCGCGCCGGCTGTCGCCGGGCGGGGTGTAGGGGTCGTCGGGTCCGAAGCCGGCGGTGTAGGTGAGGATCCGGTCGCGCAGGTCGACGAGTTCGCGGGCCTGCGGAACCGAATGTTCCGACGCTTCGGGCGATGTCGTGTCACAACCGGCCAACGCGAGGATCAAAACCGTTGGGGCAAGAATGCGAGCGAAACGTGACGTTCTTGTGATGGTAGAGACAGGTGGGGATGTGAGTGGCGTGTGAGTATGTCGCGGTGACATTCCGTAAGTCTCTCCGTATAGGTCGCTCGGTGGCGGTTCTGGGGGCTTTGGCCGGCCTCCTCGCCGGCTGTACCTCCGAGCCGTCCGGGGCCCAGGTGAAGCCTGGTGGGCGCTCGTTCACCGTCGCCGCCGCGGGTGATGTGCTCATCCACCCCGAGCTGGTCGAACAGGCGGCCAAGGACGCCAAGAAGACCGGTGAGGGACAGGCCGGGCTGGACTTCGGACCGCTGATGGCGGGCGTGAAGCCGATCATCAGCAAGGCCGACCTGGCCATCTGTCACATGGAGACGCCGGTCGGAACACCCAAGGGCCCCTTCGAGGGCTACCCGGAGTTCCTTGTTCCACCGCAGATCCTCACGACCCTCAAGGACGTGGGTTACGACACCTGCTCGACGGCCTCCAATCACACCTACGACCACGGCCTCAAGGCCGTGAAGCGCACCCTCGACGCCATGGACAAGGTGGGCCTCGGGCACACCGGGTCCTTCCGCACGCCCGACGAAGCAGAGCAGATCAACATTCGGGACGTCAACGGCGTCAAGGTCGCCCACCTGTCCTTCTCCTGGGAGTCCTTCCTCAATCCCACGCCCGAGAAGGAGCGCTGGGCCTTCAACCGGATCGGTTTCGACGCCGTGAAGAAGGCCGAGTCGCAGGCCCGCAAGAAGGGCGCCGACGTGGTGATCCTCTCGGTCCACTGGGGTCTGGAGCACTACAACGAGGCGAGCGTCCCGCAGCTCCGGCTCGCGGATCGGATCACCAAGGAGACCGGGATCAACCTGGTGATCGGCCACCACTCGCACGTCGTGCAGCCGATCCAGAAACTCAACGGCACCTGGGTCGCCTACAGCCTCGGCAACCAGGTCGCCCGGCACTCCTCGCCGACCGGCCTCACCGAGGAGGGGGCGATCGGCTGGTTCGAGTTCAAGGAGACGACCGACGGCTGGGACGTCAGCGCCCGCTACCGGACCACGCTGGTCGACATCCCGCCGGAGCTCGAGGAGGGCGAGAAGGCACCGGAGGACGCCGTCGAGGACCACCGTGTGGTCGACGTGCAGGAGGCGCTCGACCACCCCGGCGAGCTGTCCGAGGACCGGCTCGCCCGCTACCGGCTGGCCGCCGACCGCACCCGCGGCTTCCTCTACAACCGCGGCGCCCCGGGCGGCGACGGCCTCGAGCAGCTCGATCTCGGGACGTGACGAGGGACACAGGAAGCTGTTGCGCCCCGGAACCCAACCCCGGCGCGTGTCGGCAGTCTTCTAAAGGGACGGCGTCTCATGCCCGCGTCAGCGGTGGCTCCAGCGAGCGCCTGAGTAGTGAAGAGGCGAAGGAAAACCACCGGTGACCCCAACTCAAGGCGCTCGGCGTCCCGCACGGGGCGGACGCAGACGCTCGCGAAGACGCGCGGACATGCCGCTGCTGGGCGGCATCCGTCCGCCGATCGCGCTGCTGTGCCTGCTGATCCTCGCCCTGGCCGGCCTCACGGCCAAGGTGCTGGGCCCGGCCGGCGACCCGGTGGTGCCGAAGGCGGTGCTGGGTTCCCAGCAGCACTTCGCGGAGGACGGCGCGATCGCCCTACGCGCGTCGATCGACGAGCGCGTCACCGACCTGAACCGCACCGCGGCCGCGCTGAACGCCGGTGCGCCGGCCGACCCCGAGCGGGTGCTGTCGGACCTGAGCACCACGTACCAGAAGTGGACCGGCACCACGGTGCTGGACCTGGAGAGCGGCAAGGTGCTCGCCGCACGGGGCGAAACGATTCCTCTGGCCTGGCTGGACAAGGACGTCCTGACCGGAGAGCACGCCCTGACCCCCCGTATGGTCCGCCTGGAGACCGGCGACGTACGGCTGATGACGATGGCCCTCCTCGACTTCGAGGACCGTCCGCAGCAGCTGCTGATCGCCTCCAACAGCCTCTCCGTGCCCGCCATCAACCTGGGCCCGTTCCGCTCGATGGCGGTCGTGGCCCGGGGCGGCGAGGTCCTTGCCACCGCCGGTTTCGAGCAGGCCGAGGCGCTCAACTCGGACGCCGAACGCGACGAGCTGTCCTTCCTGCAGAAGCAGATGACCCGGCTGTCCGAGCGCAGCGCCAAGGAGACCGAGGAGGACCCCGTCAGCGCACGGGAGCCCGGCTCCCGCGGCTACCCGGGCGTCAGCGGCACGCTGCTCGGCGACTCCTACAACGGCCGTATCGCCACCGCCGGATACGCCTCCCTCGCCTCCGCCGACCCCGAGCAGCGCGAGAGCGTCGGCGCGGGCCTCGGGCTGACCGTCGTGGCGATGCTGCCGGTCGTGCAGGAGCACGCCGTCGGGCAGGAGCGGGAGCTGTACGGGCTGATCGCGGCCGGTGTCCTGGTGGTGTTCGGTCTGGTGGCGGCGGCCCTGCTGTGGCGGGCGGTGCAGCGGCCCCTGCTGGCGCTGTTCCTGGAGTCGCGCCGGCTCGCCCGCGGCGATCTGACCCGCCCCGTCGAGGTACCCCGCTGGGGCGAGACCGCCCGCGTCGGCGCCGCCCTGGAGCGGCTGCGGGCGCAGCTGTCCGGTGGGGACGCGGAATCCCACGGCAAGGGCCGCAGGGGCCGGCTCGGACTGCGGGTGCCGCTGGCGCTCACCGCCGTACTGCTGTTGCTGTGGTGTGTGCCGGTCGGGCTGCTGCTCAACCGCACCGACGCTTCGGTGAGCGTGCCCAGCACCATGGTCAACGACCAGCGCGACCGAACCGACCTGGTCGCCGACCGAGTCCGCCGCGCGCTCAACGAGGCCCAGGCCGACCTCGTCTCCATCACCCGGCTGATCGACGCGGACGACCCCGACGCCACCACGGGTGTGCTGGACGACGCGCTGAAGAAGCACACCCGCTACGAGTCCCTGTATGTCGTCGACAAGGGCGGCGACGTCCTGGCCCGTGCCGGAGAGGAGCCGCACGCCGACTGGGGCGGAGGCGACGTCATCCGGGTGGCCGGCGAGGGCGGCAAGAAGCCGGTCGTCCAGGCCGGGGCCGCCGTACCGGAGCACAAGGGCCTGACCCTGGTCGGCGAGATCCGGGTGGAGTTCCTGAACTCGCTGCTGGCCCGGCCCGGTCTCGGTGAGGTCCGTGTGGTCGACACGAAGGCGCGCACCATC
Source organism: Streptomyces coerulescens (assembly GCF_042657965.1). Classification (NCBI taxonomy): domain Bacteria; kingdom Bacillati; phylum Actinomycetota; class Actinomycetes; order Kitasatosporales; family Streptomycetaceae; genus Streptomyces; species Streptomyces coerulescens. The sequence continues at coordinate 571,218 of NZ_JBHSKM010000008.1, read as the reverse complement.
GCCGGCAGCAACGGCTTCCTGGCCTTCGAGAGCCTGCCGCGCGAGTCGCTCACCGACCTCGTGCGGGCCGGCGGCGTCAAGGTCGGCGCCGGACCCGTGGAGAACGGGCTGCTCATCCGCGAGGGGCGCTCGGTCACCGTCGCCGCGGCGGCCCCCTTCTCCGGCGGCGGTGTCGCGGCCGACGTCGGCTGGACCGTGATCAGCTGGCAGAACGCCAAGCACTTCGAGATCGCCCCGTACGAGCGCGAGGACCGCAGTGTGCTCGCCGGGATGCTCGGTCTCGCGCTGATCGTGGTGTGCCTCGGCTGGATCCACCTGGTCGTGGTCCGGCCGCTGCGCGCGCTGGCGACCAGCGCGGAGAAGCTGGCCGACGGCGACCTCAAGACCGTGCTGTACCCCCGCTACCACGACGAGGTCGGGGCCGTGGTCCGCAGCCTCGAACTGGTCCGCCAGCAGTTGCAGGCCCGCAGGCAGAACCAGGCGCGCCGGAGTGCCGAGCCCCGGCTCGGCGCCGGAGGAAGGTGACCGGCCCGTGCTCTACCTCTACTTCGTGCTGCTGATCGGCTCGGTGTTCCTGCTGATCGCGGGCATCATCGAGCAGCGCAGGCACTACGCCGCGCTGCACACCATCCCCTCCCGGGTGCTGGTCAACGGCATCCGCGGCAAGTCCTCCATCACCCGGCTGTGCGCCGGTGCCCTGCGCGGCGGTGACCTGGTCACCGTGGCCAAGACGACGGGCACCGCGGCGCGCTTCATCCACCCGGACGCGACCGAGGAGCCGGTCTACCGCAAGTTCGGCATCGCCAACGTGGTGGAGCAGATCGGCATCGTCCGCCGGGCCGCGACCTACCGTCCCGACGCCCTCGTCATCGAGTGCATGGCGGTCATGCCGGCCCTGCAGGAGGTCAACCAGAGCAAGCTGATCCGCTCGACGATCGGCGTGCTGTGCAACGTCCGCGAGGACCACCTCGCCGAGATGGGGCCGACCCTGGACGACGTGGCGCGCTCGCTGTGCCGCTCGATGCCGGAGGACGGCATCTGCGTCACCGCCGAGAAGGAGCGCTTCCACATCCTCCAGGAGGAGGCGGACGCCCGTAACTGCCAGTTGATCTACGCCGATCCGGAGACCGTCACCGACGAGGAGCTGCGCGGCTTCAGCTGGTTCACCTTCAAGGAGAACGTCGCGATCGCGCTGGTCGTGGCCGACCTGCTCGGAGTCGGGCGCGAGGTCGCGCTGCAGGGCATGTACGACGCCCCGCCCGACCCGGGCGTGCTGTCCGTGGAGAAGTACGTCGCCCCCGACGGCCAAAGGCTCGCCTTCGCCAACGTCTTCGCGGCCAACGACCCCGAGTCGACGCTGATGAACATCAACCAGCTGCTCGACCTCGGCGCGATCCGCCGCCCCCTGAACGTCGTGATCAACTGCCGCCCCGACCGGGTGGAGCGCAACGGGCAGATGGGCGAGATCATCCCCGACCTCCGGCCCGACAACGTCTTCGTCATCGGGCACCCCGCCAAGAGTGCCATCGACGCCATCCCCACCGACTGGCGCGACCGCGCGGTCGACCTCGGCGGCGAGCGCCGCTCGGCCGACGAGTTCATGCCGACCCTGCTCGGCCGGATGTCCGACGGGTCCTCGCTGGTCGCCATCGGCAACATCCACGGGCAGGGCGAGGAACTCCTGGAGTACCTGGCCGAGCTCCCGGCGGACGAGAGCGAGCCGGAGGGGGCGGGGGCGGCCGGTGACGCGGTCGCCGCGGCGCCGCACCAGCCGCAGCGCCTGGATCCGTACGCCTCGTACCCCACCGCCTATGAGGAGCGGTACCAGGCGTCGCAGACGCAGGAGATCCCGGTGATCACCATTCCGGCCCCGGTCCAGGCGCCGCAGCGGTACGCCGAGGTGCCCCAGCAGTACCCCGGGAACCAGCAGTACGCCGGGACCCAGCAGTACGCCGAGGTACAGCAGTACGGCCAGGCCCCGGCGCAGTCGCCGCACGGGGCCGGGCAGGCGGAGGTCTCGGCCTGGTTCCGCACCGCGCGACCCGCGGCGCAGCCGTACGGCGAGGACCCCTTCGGCCGGCCGGCGGACGACGACGGAGGGGGACACCCGCCGCGCGCCTGACCCGCCCGCCGGCCATCGCCCACCTCGCCGCCCGCACCTGTATTCCTTCGTCCGGAGACCCCGTTGACCACCGCCGCCCTGACCCCCGAGATGGCTGCCCTCGGCATCGCCATAGGCCTGTTCTTCTCGCTGCTGTGCTATCTCACGACCAACCTGTCGCCCGGCGGCATGATCACCCCCGGTTGGCTCGCGCTCACCCTCATCGAGGACCTCCAGCGCGCGGCCATGGTCGTGGGAGTCACGGCCCTGACCTACGGCGGCACCAAGATCATGCAGCGGCTGGTGATCCTGTACGGCAAGCGGCTGTTCGCCGCGGTGGTGCTGCTGGGCGTGCTGCTCCAGGCCACGGTGATGATCGTGCTCTCGATCGAGTTCCCGCTGCTGTACGGCAACCAGACGCTCGGCTTCATCGTGCCGGGCCTGATCGCCTACCAGATGGTGCGCCAGCCCAAGGGGGCCACGCTGCTGGCCACCGGCACCGTCTCCCTGATGGCCTACATCGTCGTCGCCGCCGGCCTGCTGCTCGGCGTCATGCCGACCGTCTGAGAACCGAGGAGCAAACGATGGCAGGGAAGAAGAAGTCGCGGCCCGTCGTCACCGGCCTGGTGCTGCTGACGCTCGTCGGCGCCTCCGGCTACCTCACGGTGGAACTGCGCAAGCAGGACGAACAGGGTGTCACCGAGGTGCGCAACGTCGGCGTCCTGGAGGGCGGCCGGAGCACCGCCGCCACGGAGAGCGGCAAGGAGACCTGGTCCCGCCTTGAGAACCCGGCGCGGTCCGTGCTGCGCGGCTCCGACGGCCAGATCAAGGCCGTCTTCACGGACGGCGCGCGCACCGCGACGCTGACCGGGCCCGCCCGCACCTTCCAGGAGCCGACCTCGACCGCGTCCAAGGTCAGCACCACGGACTGGGTGCGGCTGATGCCGGAGCCCTGGAAGAAGGGCGCGGAGTCCAAGAAGTGGTTCAAGGACTGGTACGCCGAGTTCAAGGACAGCAAGAAGGACGACATCTTCGCCTTCGCCTTCCAGTACGTGGCGGGCGCACCGGTGAAGAAGGACGCGCAGGGCACCGTCTACGCCGGTGACGCGAACTTCGGTCCGCTGAACACGACCGGGGCCGAGGGCGGCGACCTGCGCCTGGAGCAGTCCGACTTCTACGACTACCTCGGTGTGCAGTACCCGTTCCGGGACGGGACCGTCGGACAGCCGGAGGGCATGCGGGCCCGCTCCGTGGACTGCTCGGGCTTCATCCGCATGGTGCTGGGCTACCGGGCCCGCTACCCCCTGATGTCCTCGGACGCCTCCGGCGACGGACTGCCCCGTACCGCCAACGGCATGGCCCGCTCCAAGGAGGGCGTCGACATCCTGCCGCTGGCCGGTATCTCGGCGCAGGACAGGCCCGCCGCGATCGACCAGCTCCAGCCGGGCGACCTCGTCTTCTTCAAGCTCGACACCCGCACCGGCCAGCGCCTCGACCACGTCGGCATGGTCCTCGGCCACGACACCGAAGGGCATCTGATCTTCGTGTCGAGCCGCGAGGAGGTCAACGGGCCCACCATCGGCGACGTCGGCGGTGTGTCCCGGCTCGACGGCAACGGCTACTACGCCAAGACGCTGCGCAGCGCCAAGCGGCTGTAGGGGACGCCGGGCCCGGGGACACCGGGCCCGGGGGCGGCGTCCGCCCTACTCGCCGGCCGCTGCCGAAGCCTGGATCTGGCCCCGCCTGAGGATCTGCTGGAACGTGAACTCCTCCAGCTCGTCACTGACCTGGAAGGCGGTGGTGTCCTTGTCCGTCATGTCCTTGCCGCTGGTGAAGCCGGTGATGGTGAAGTAGGCGTAGCGGCCGTAGGAGTTGGACGTCGACAGGCAGACGGACGAGGTGCAGAAGTCCTTGACGCCCTTGCCGGACAGCGACCGGATGATGTCCTTCTTGGTGTTCACCTGGCCCTTGACCTTGGTGGCCTGCGCCGCGTTGTCGAAGACCGCCACGCCGACCGTCACCGCGATGCCGTCCTTCACGTACGAGACGCGCATGAAGCGGGTGCAGTCGCTGTTGGTGAGGATCTTCGGCAGGCCGCCCTTGGTGACCGCCGAGCAGCTCTTGGTGTCGTCCGTGGCGCCCTTCTTGTACACCTTGCCGCCGACGGTCAGCTGGGTGCCCGGGAAGAGGGTCTGGACGCCGAGCGGGGCGGTGTCCTTGCTCTTGCTGGAGATGAAGTCCTTCGGATCCAGCGGCGGCGGAGCGCTCGTCGGCGCGAACGACGGCGCGGCGCCCGACTCGCTGGGCAGGTCCGCGGTCCCGGGCAGCGAGGAAGACGGCTTGTTCGACGCGGAGTTGCTGCCGTTCGCGGACACCACGGCCACCGCCACGGCGGCACCGATGGCGACCGTCGCCAGTGCGCCGCCGCCGATGAACAGCAGCCGGCGCCGCTTGTTGCGGGTCTCCGAGGCCTCGGCGAGCGCGGCCCAGTCCGGAGTCTGATCGGCGCCGTCGTTCCACGGCTGCTGGGAATGCGGTTTCCAGGGATCCCACTGGGACTGGGGTCCCCCCTGCTGCCCGTAGCTCATGGGGCGCATCTTAGACGGCCCCGGGGTGTGCCGGTCCGCCCCAAGAGGCGCACAGGCCCCTAGCGTTCAGTCGATGAGCGAGCACAAAAGCGACATCTCCGGGTGGTTGGTACGACGGGCCTCATGGCATCTGTGGGTGGCGCTCGGGGCCGTGCTGGTGGCCCTCGTGGCGCGTACGGCCCGGCTGACCTCGAACGGAGGGATGGACAACGCGATCGTCGTGCGGGCGGCACGGGTGTGGCTGGCCGGTGGATCGCCGTATGACGACCCCCACTTCCTCTATCTGCCGAGCGCGGTCGTCGCCGCGGCTCCGTGGACGGCGGTTCCGCGCGGTGCGCTGAGCGTGCTGGTGCCGCTGATGGTGACCGGGTGTCTGGTCGGGGGCTGGGTCTGCGCGCTGCGGCTGCACGGTGTCCCGCCGCGCAGCCGTTTCGCGGCGCTCGGCCTGATCGGTCTGGCGGTCGGGTTCGCGCCGTTCGCCCATCTCGTGCTGCTGGGGAACTGGACGGCGACCGCGGCGCTCGCGCTGCCGCTCGCGGTGCTGCTGGTGGGGCGCGGGCGCTGGGTGGCGGCGGGGCTGGTGCTCGGAGCGGCGGTCGCGCTGAAGCCGCTGCTGGCGCCGGTGGGGCTGCTGTTCGTGTTCGCGCGGCGGTGGCGGGGCCTGGCGTGGCTGGCCGGGGTACCGGCGGCGACCTCGGCGGGCGCGGCCCTGCTGCTGCCGGATCCGGCCGGGTTCTTCACCCGCACCCTGCCCTTTCTCCTGCGGGGCGACGACGGTTTCGTACGGCTCTATGAGGCGTCGCCGCTCGCGGTGCTGCCGCGGATGGGGGTGCCGGGGGTGTGGGCCGCGCTGCTCGCGTTCGCGATGGCCGCGGCCGGGGTGGCGTGTGCGTATCGGCGGTGGCGGGCCGGGGACGCGGGCCCGCTGCGGCCGGCGGAGACGGCGGCGCTGCTGATGCTCTCGGCGTTCCTGGTGTCCAGGCCGTCGTACGACCACTATCTGCTGGTCGTCGTGCCGCTGCTGCTGGCCGGGGCGCTTCAGGAGGGGGCGGTGACCCGGCGGCCCTGGTTCTGGCTGGCGCTGGTGCCGCAGCTGCGGGGGGTGACCTGGCCGTATCTGGAGGCGGGGGAGCGGCGGGCCTTCCGGGACGCCGTCACGTTGTGTGTACTGGCGATGACGCTGGCGGTGCACTGCCGGAGGGGCGGCGGAGATCGGCCCGTCCGGCGTTCGAGGACGAGGCCCCTCGAAGTCGATGCGGGGGTCCGGGGGTGGCAGCCCCCAGGGCCGCGGGCGGATACCCTGGGTGCAGAGCAGGAGCCGCGGCCCCCGGCGACCCGTTTTGACCCGGCCTAGGCGCCGCAGGTATCCTGCATGTTCGTTGTGTATTGGCTTGCTCATTCTCACGGGACGGGCCCTTACACCGGTCCACCGGGCCGATATGACCAGCGACCCCACGTACGCGGTATGCGTCGCCGCAGTGCGGTCCAGGCTGTCGTGATCGTTTCGGTGACCTGTCAGGACCATTCACTCGAAGCGAAGGCTACGAACCGTGCGTACGTACAGCCCCAAGCCCGGCGATGTGACGCGCCAGTGGCACGTCATTGACGCTCAGGACGTCGTCCTGGGCCGTCTCGCCAGCACCGCCGCCTCCATCCTGCGGGGCAAGCACAAGCCGATCTACGCGCCCCACGTCGACACCGGTGACTTCGTCATCATCATCAACGCCGACAAGGTGCACCTCTCCGGCAACAAGCGGACCCAGAAGATGGCGTACCGCCACTCCGGCTACCCGGGCGGTCTGCGCTCCGTCCGTTACGACGAGCTCCTCGACAAGAACCCCGAGAAGGCCATCGAGAAGGCCGTCAAGGGCATGCTCCCCAAGAACTCCCTGGGCCGTCAGATGCTCTCGAAGCTGAAGGTCTACAAGGGTGACCAGCACCCGCACGGCGCGCAGCAGCCGCAGCCGTACGAGATCACCCAGGTCGCGCAGTAAGTCCGGCCACCCCCTAAGACCGAACAGAATCTGAGGAGAATCGTGGCCGAGACCACTGCCGAGCAGCCGCTCGAAGAGCTTGACATCGACAGCTACACCACCGAGTCCGAGGTTCCGGTGGAGGGTGAGTACACCTCCGAGTCCCTCGCCTCGCGCTTCGGTGAGCCCCAGCCGGCCGCCGGCCTGGGCCGTCGCAAGAACGCCATCGCCCGCGTCCGGATCGTTCCGGGCACCGGCAAGTGGAAGATCAACGGTCGCACCCTCGAGGACTACTTCCCGAACAAGGTGCACCAGCAGGAAGTCAACGAGCCGTTCAAGGTCCTCGAGCTCGAGGGCCGTTACGACGTCGTCGCCCGCATCGCCGGTGGCGGTGTCTCCGGTCAGGCCGGTGCGCTGCGTCTCGGTGTCGCCCGCGCCCTGAACGAGGCCGACGTCGACAACAACCGCGGCCCGCTGAAGAAGGCCGGCTTCCTCAAGCGCGACGACCGTGCGGTCGAGCGCAAGAAGGCCGGTCTCAAGAAGGCCCGCAAGGCCCCGCAGTACAGCAAGCGCTAAGCGCAAGCTGCCTCTGCTCGTACTCCGGTACTCCGAACGCCCCGGCGGCACGCCACCGTGCCGCCGGGGCGTTCGTCTTATCCCCGGGCTCGGGCGTATAACGGCACAAGACGTTCAAAGGCTTGTGTGATCCGATGCCCAGGCATGGAATGCCCGGAAGCGGGAGCCCCCGGCGGTCTGCGCGCGAGCGTGCGCCGGCTCCGCGACCGGAACTGATGTTTCCTCAGGAGGACAAGTGGGACGACTCTTCGGCACGGACGGCGTGCGTGGTGTCGCCAACGCGGATCTGACGGCCGAGATGGCGCTCGGTCTCTCCGTGGCGGCGGCGCACGTACTGGCCGAGGCGGGCACCTTCGAGGGCCACCGGCCGACCGCGGTGGTCGGAAGGGACCCGCGCGCGTCCGGGGAGTTCCTGGAGGCCGCCGTGGTCGCGGGCCTCGCGAGCGCCGGTGTGGACGTCCTGCGGGTCGGCGTTCTGCCGACGCCCGCGGTCGCCCACCTGACCGGCTCGCTCGGCGCCGACCTCGGTGTCATGCTCTCCGCCAGCCACAACGCCATGCCCGACAACGGCATCAAGTTCTTCGCCCGCGGCGGCCACAAGCTCGCCGACGAGCTGGAGGACCGGATCGAGGCGGTGTACGAGTCCCACCGGCACGGCGAGCCGTGGGAGCGGCCGACGGGTTCCGGGGTCGGACGGGTGCGGTCGTACGAGGCCGGGTTCGGCGAGTACGTCACCCACCTCCTGAGCGTGCTGCCCAACCGCCTCGACGGCCTGAAGGTCGTTCTCGACGAGGCGCACGGCGCCGCCGCGGGTGCCTCGCCGGAGGCGTTCACGCGGGCCGGGGCCGAGATCGTCACCATCGGGGCCGAGCCGGACGGGCTCAACATCAACGACGGCTGCGGGTCCACGCACCTGGAGAAGCTGAAGGCCGCGGTCGTGGAGCAGGGGGCCGACCTCGGCATCGCGCACGACGGTGACGCCGACCGCTGCCTCGCCGTGGACCACACCGGTGCGGAAGTCGACGGCGACCAGATCCTCGCCGTGCTCGCGCTCGCGATGCGGGAGCGGTCCGAGCTGCGGTCCGAGACCGTCGTCGCGACCGTGATGTCCAACCTCGGGTTCAAACTCGCCATGGAGCGCGAGGGCATCGCGCTGGTGCAGACCGCGGTCGGTGACCGGTATGTACTGGAGGAGATGAAGGAGCGCGGGTTCGCCCTGGGCGGCGAGCAGTCCGGGCACGTCATCATCCTCGACCACGCCACCACCGGTGACGGCACGCTGACCGGGCTGCTGCTCGCGGCGCGGGTCGCGCAGACCGGTCGTACGCTCAAGGACCTCGCGTCCGTCATGGAGCGGCTGCCGCAGGTGCTGATCAATGTGCCGGACGTGGACAAGTCGCGGGTGAAGACCTCGGCGGAGCTGGCGTCCGCGGTCACCGAGGCCGAGCGGGAACTCGGGTCCACCGGGCGGGTGTTGCTGCGTCCGTCGGGCACGGAGCCGCTGGTGCGGGTGATGGTCGAGGCGGCCGACATCGATCAGGCCCGGTCCGTCGCCGGACGTCTGGCCGATGCGGTGAAGTCGGCGCTGGGGTAAGCCGGCGCGGACGTGCGCGGATCACTCGATCGTACGTCACAAAATGTGCACACTTGATGACTGATTGTTTCACTTTTGTCGAGGGGGGCTCTACGCGGCGTCCCGCCTCGACGAAAGTGAGAGACCCAGCATGAAGATCGTGAGCACCACCCTGAAGCGAGCGGTCGGTCCGGCCCTGGCGGCCGGTCTCGTCGTGACCGCGCTCGCCTCGCCGGCGGCGGCCCAGACCCCCGGCTCCACCGCGTTCCGTCTGTTCGGCACTGCCTTCCTCAACGCGCGTGCCGGTGTGGCGAACCAAATGACGGCCAGTGTCGTCGGAGGTCGTCTGATCTTCGAGGACATGACCGGTGTCGCGGTGGGACCGGGGTGCAGACGACTGACCGCCACGAGCGCCGACTGCGGCGTCGCCACCACCGTCGGAGGGCTTGCGATCCAGATGGGCGACGGCATCGACACCTACCAGGGGCTGGTCGGGATGCGCACCGTCGTCGAAGGCGGTCCGGGCGCCGACACCGTGGAGACCGGCGCCGGCAACGACACGATCGGCGTGAGCGGCGACATGACCGTCGACACGGTGGTCTCCTGTGGCGGCGGCTCCGATGTGGTGTTCCGGGACCCCGGTGACCTCTTCCTCAACCCGGCCACCTGCGAAAGGCGCATCCCCTAGACCCCACCCGCCTTCGCCGGACGCTCGCGCTGCCTGGCCCACAGCCATTTCTGGGTCAGCAGCGTGAGCGTGCCGGCCAGGACGATGCCCAGCAGGTTCAGCAGGAGCTGTTCCGTGGAGCCCCAGGCCTGCTTGTACTCGCTGTAGCTGAAGGCCACCGCCGCGTTCGCGGCCGCCGGGACCGTGGTCACCGAGATGGCGACTCCCACCAGAGCGCCCGACTTGGCCGAGGTCAGGGACAGGGTGCCCGCGCAGCCCGCCAGGACGGCCACGACGAACGAGAACCAGTCGGGCCGGTAGATGAAGTTGGTGTTGGGGCGTTCGGCGTCCAGTTGCCCGGCGCTGAACAGGCCCACCGCGTCCATGAAGTGGCTGAAGCCCACCGTGACCACCATCGCCGCCGCGAAGCCCACCAGCAGCGCGGTCAGCGATCGCAGCGCCAGGCGCGGCGCCCGCTGCACGATCGCCGTGCAGAAGCCCGCCAGCGGCCCGAACTCCGGGCCGACCGCCATCGCGCCCACGATCAGGATCGCGTTGTCGAGCACCACACCGCAGGCCGCGATCATCGTCGCGAGTGTGATGAAGGCGAGGTAGGTGACCGACAGGGTCGACTCCTCGTGCGTCGCGTCCGCCAGATGCTCCCAGAGCACCGCGTCCGCACCCTCACCGGGAGCCTCCGCCTCGGCCTTGTCGGCACGCTTGGACAACGACAGATCGATGTTCTCCACGGCGATGGAGCCGCGCTCCTCGATGCCCAACTGCTGGAGGCCGGTGAGCAGTTCGTCACCGGCCTCCCGCGCCACGTCACACAGCACCAGATCGCCCGCCGGGTTGCGGGCGGCGCCGGGCAGGACGGCGAGATGGGTCGTACCGACCGTCCCCTCGATCAGACGGAGCACGTCGTCCGTCCTGTCGGCCGGTGTGATCAGGCGCAGGTGCAGCATGGCGGCAGACTAGCCGTCACAGCTTGCGCAGGCTCAGCCGCTGCACCTTGTGGTCCGGGCCCTTGCGTACGACGAGGGTGGCCCGGCCGCGGGTGGGGGCGATGTTCTCCACCAGATTGGGCTTGTTGATGGTCCGCCACATCGTGCGGGCGTAGTCGAGAGCCTCGTCCTCCGACACCTGGGTGTACTTGCGGAAGTACGAGGACGGGTTCTGGAAGGCGGTCTCGCGCAGCCGCTTGAAGCGGTTGAGGTACCAGGTCTCGATGTCCTCGGTGCGGGCGTCGACGTACACGCTGAAGTCGAAGTAGTCGGCGAGGCCGACCCGGGTGCGGCCGTCCTTGCCGGGCAGGGCGGGCTGGAGGACGTTCAGGCCCTCGACGATCAGGATGTCCGGGCGGCGGACGGTGAGCCGCTGGTCCGGGACGATGTCGTAGATCAGGTGGGAGTAGACGGGGGCCGTGACCTCGTCCTTGCCCGCCTTGATGTCGGCGACGAAGCGGGTGAGCGCGCGGCGGTCGAAGGACTCGGGGAAACCTTTCCGCGACATCAGGCCGCGGGCCTGGAGCTCCTTGGTGGGCAGCAGGAAGCCGTCGGTGGTGACCAGCTCGACGCGCGGGTGCTCGGGCCAGCGGGAGAGCAGGGCCTGGAGGAGCCGGGCGACCGTGGACTTGCCGACGGCGACGGAGCCGGCGACCCCTATGACGAACGGGGTGCCGGACTGGGAGCCCTGTTCGCCGAGGAAGGTGTTCAGGGCGCCGCGCAGGCCGTCGGTGGCGCCGACGTAGAGGTTGAGCAGGCGGGACAGCGGGAGGTAGATGTCCCGCACCTCGTCGAGGTCGATGACATCGCCGAGACCGCGCAGCTTCTCGACCTCCTCCGCCGTGAGGGGCAGGGGGGTCTTGTCGCGCAGGGCGCTCCACTCGGCGCGGGTGAGGTCGACGTAGGGAGTCGCCTCCGGCCGTTGCCGGTGGGCGCTCCGGGGCATCGAGGAGACCGGAGAGATCACAGTCCATTGTTACGGGAGTACGAACGGACGGCGGGGTGGGATCCGTCACGCGATGGCTTTTGGGGGAAATCCCGACAAGACGCGGAATGTCAGTGGCGTGCGTCACAGTTGTGGAAGAGGTGGGCCCGGGCCGGGTCCACGAACCCCGAGGGGTGGCCCATGACGACGTATGCGATAGAGGCGGAAGGCCTGGTCAAGCGGTTCAGGGAGACCGAGGCGCTGGCCGGGGTCGACCTGGCGGCCCGCAGGGGCTCGGTGCTCGGGCTGCTGGGCCCCAACGGCGCGGGGAAGACGACTGCGGTACGGATCTTCGCGACGCTGCTCCGGCCCGACGGGGGCCGGGCGCAGGTGGCCGGGCACGACGTGGTCCGGGAGGCCGGGGTCGTCCGCGCCATGGTCGGGCTGACCGGGCAGTACGCGGCGGTCGACGAGAACCTGACCGGCACGGAGAACCTGCTGCTCATCGGGCGTCTGCTGGGGCTGCCACGACGGGAGGCGCGGGCCCGGGCCGCCGAGCTCCTTGAGCGGTTCCAGCTCTCGGACGCGGCCGGCCGGGCCACCAAGACGTACTCCGGGGGCATGCGCAGACGCCTGGACCTCGCGGCCAGCCTGGTGGGCCGGCCCAGCATCCTCTTCCTCGACGAGCCGACCACCGGCCTGGACCCGCACAGCCGCGGTGAGCTGTGGGACCTGCTGCGCGGGCTGGTCGCGGACGGGGCGACGGCCCTGCTGACCACGCAGTATCTGAACGAGGCCGATGTGCTGGCCGACGACATCGTGGTGATCGACAAGGGCCGGGTGATCGCCGAGGGCACCCCGGACCAGCTGAAGTCGCAGGTCGGCGGGCAGGTGCTGGAGCTGCGGCCGGTGCAGGCGGACGATCTCGCGCGGGTGCACGCGCTGGTGGCCGAGGCGGCGGGACCGCAGACCCAGATCGAGGGCGAGACGATCACCGCGCCGGTGAAGGACCCCCAGCTGATGCCGGCCGTCGTGCGCACGCTGGACCGCGAGGGGATAGCGGTGGGCGAGCTCGCGCTGCGCCGCTCCTCGCTGGACGAGGTGTTCCTGGCCCTGACCGGGCACCGGGCCGAGCCCGGCGAGCCGGAGGGGGACGGTGGTGCGGCCGTATCGGAGGACGGGAGTGAGCTGGAGAAGGCGGTGAGCCGGTCATGACCGCCGCAGGCATCAGTGTGCCGATCACCAGGTCGGGGCGGGTGCGACCGCTGGACGGACTGCGGCAGACGTTCACGATGGCTTGGCGGAGCCTGGTGGCGGTCAAGCACAACCCGCTCGAACTGGTCGACTACAGCATCACGCCGATCATGTTCGTGTTCCTCTTCACCTATGTGCTGGGCGGGCAGATGGCCGGGTCGCCGGAGGCGTATCTGAAGTACGCGCTGCCGGGGATCATCGTCCAGAACACGCTGTTCATGACGATGTACACGGCCATGGCCCTGAACACCGACCTCACCAAGGGCGTCTTCGACCGTCTGCGCAGCCTGCCGATCGCCCGCTCCGCCCCGCTCATCGGCCGTATCACCGCCGACCTCGCCAAGCACCTCTGGGCGCTGCTGCTGATGATCGGCCTCGGTCTGCTGCTCGGCTTCCGGGTCACCGGCGGGCTGGGCGGGTTCCTGCTCGGGACGCTGCTGGTGATCGTGTTCGCTGCCGCGGTGTCCTGGAGCGCGGTACTGATCGGGATGCTGGCGGGGGACGCGGAGAAGGTGCAGGCCTTCGCGTTCACGATCATCTTCCCGATCACCTTCACCAGCAGCGCGTTCGTGATGGTGGACACGATGCCGGGGTGGCTGCAGGCGTGGAGCGACGTGAATCCGGTGACCCATCTGTCGGACGCGTTCCGGGGGTTGCTGCTGGGCGGGCCGGTCGCCGAGCCGGTGCTGTGGTCGCTGGTGTGGGCCGCGGGGATCGCCGTGGTGTTCTATCCGTTGGCCATGCGGGCGTATCGGGCGAAGACCTGAGGGTCCGTCGACCGGGCGGAAGGTGCCGGTCCGGGCGTTCGTACCACCGTAGGAATTTCCGAAATCGGGCACGCTACGGCCTTTTCTGGACGGAGTTCGGTCGTAGGCTGCCGCGCATGTGCGGAATCGTGGGATACGTGGGGTCGCAGTCGGCGCTCGAGATCGTCACCGCCGGGCTGAAGCGGCTGGAGTACCGGGGATACGACTCGGCGGGGGTCGCCGTGCCGGCGGACGGGGGGCTGGCCGCCGCCAAGAAGGCGGGGAAGCTCGTCAATCTCGAGAAGGAGCTCAAAGAGCGGCCCCTGCCCACCGGGACCACCGGGATCGGGCACACGCGCTGGGCCACTCATGGAGGGCCCACGGACGCGAACGCGCATCCCCATCTCGACAACGCCGGGCGCGTCGCCGTGGTGCACAACGGGATCATCGAGAACTTCGCCGCGCTGCGGGTCGAGTTGGCGGAGCGGGGCCATGAGCTCCGTTCCGAGACCGACACCGAGGTCGTCGCGCATCTGATCGCCGAGGAGTTCTCGGGCTGTGCCGATCTCGCCGAGGCCATGCGGCGCGTCTGCCGGCGGTTGGAGGGTGCCTTCACGCTCGTCGCCGTGCATGCGGACGAGCCCGATGTGGTGGTCGGGGCGCGTCGGAACTCTCCGCTCGTGGTGGGTGTCGGGGAGGGGGAGGCCTTCCTCGCCTCGGACGTCGCCGCGTTCATCGACCACACGCGGTCGGCGATCGAGCTCGGGCAGGACCAGGTCGTGGAACTGCGGCGGGACGGGGTGAGTGTCACCGGGTTCGACGGGCGGCCCGCGGACGTGCGGTCGTACCACGTCGACTGGGACGCCTCGGCCGCCGAGAAGGGCGGCTACGACTACTTCATGCTCAAGGAGATCGCCGAGCAGCCCAAGGCTGTCGCCGACACCTTGCTGGGGCGCATCGACGCCGCCGGGTCCCTGACGCTGGACGAGGTGCGGATCAGCGCCTCGGAGCTGCGCGAGGTCGACAAGGTCGTCATCGTCGCCTGCGGTACGGCCTTCCATGCCGGACTGATCGCCAAGTACGCCATCGAGCACTGGACGCGGATCCCGTGCGAGGTGGAGCTGGCCAGCGAGTTCCGCTACCGGGATCCGATCCTCGACCAGCAGACCCTCGTCATCGCCATCTCCCAGTCCGGCGAGACCATGGACACGCTCATGGCGCTGCGGCACGCCCGTGAGCAGGGCTCCAAGGTGCTGGCGATCTGCAACACCAACGGGTCGACCATCCCGCGCGAGTCCGATGCGGTGCTGTACACCCACGCCGGGCCGGAGGTCGCGGTCGCCTCGACGAAGGCGTTCTTGACGCAACTGGTGGCCTGCTATCTGGTCGCCCTCTATCTCGGGCAGGTGCGGGGCACCAAGTGGGGGGACGAGATCCATGTCGTCATCCGCGATCTGTCGCACATCGGCAGCGATGTCGAGCGGGTCCTGGAGACGATGGAGCCCGTCCGGGCGCTGGCGCGGTCGCTCGCCCACAAGAACACGGTGCTCTTCCTCGGCCGGCACGTGGGGTACCCCGTTGCCCTGGAGGGCGCGCTCAAGCTGAAGGAACTCGCCTACATGCATGCCGAGGGGTTCGCGGCGGGGGAGTTGAAGCACGGGCCGATCGCCCTCATCGAGGACGACCTGCCGGTCGTGGTGGTCGTGCCCTCACCCCGCGGGCGTTCGGTTCTGCACGACAAGATCGTGTCCAACATGCAGGAGATCCGGGCGCGCGGAGCGCGGACCATCGTGATCGCGGAGGAGGGGGACGAGGCGGTGGTGCCGTACGCGGACCATCTGATCCGGATTCCGGCGACTCCTACCCTGCTTCAGCCCATGGTGGCCACGGTGCCGTTGCAGGTCTTCGCCTGCGAGTTGGCCACCGCCCGGGGGAACGAGGTGGATCAGCCGCGGAATCTGGCGAAGTCGGTGACCGTGGAGTGAGGCCGCTCAAAGGTCCGGCTTCGCCTGCCGGACGTCCACCCTCCACGCCGACGCCTGCGGCATGAACCGGTGCGCCGTCGCGTGCCTTGCCATACGGGTGTTGCGGGCCGCCGCCTCCGGCCCGTCCGGGAGGTGGAACTCCCCGCCCGCCCGGGACGAGCGGGACTGCATGCTCGTGGCGGCCGCCAGGCGGCGCCGGACGAAGTCGTCCAGGGCGCCCGGTACTTCGCTCGGCGTCGCCGTGCTGAGCGCGTCGCCCAGTACCGCCGCGTCCAGGATCGCCTGCGCCGCGCCCTGCGCCTGGAACGGGACCATCGCGTGGGCGCTGTCGCCGAGAAGGGCCACTCGGCCGAGGTTCCAGCGGGTGAGCGGGGTGCGGGTGTAGATGCCGTAGCGCAGGACCTGGCCGGCGCGTTCGAGGACCGTACGGACGCGGGGGTCCCAGCCGGTGAACGCGCGCAGCGGTTCGCCGGGTTCCGCCTGCGCCGTCCAGGACTCCTGTGCCGCCGCCTCGGTGGTGAACACGGCCACCACGTTGAGCAGTTCGCCGCGCCGCACCCAGTAGTGGACGAAGTGGCGGTCCGGGCCGAGCCAGGCGGCGAGCGGGGGGAGACCCAGGTCGGCCACCTCGTCGGCGGGGAGCAGGGCACGGTATGCGGCCGTTCCCGAGAACACCGCCTCGTCCCTGCCGAAGAGCCACTGGCGGGCCGAGGAACGGATCCCGTCGGCCGCGACCACGAGGTCCGCCGCCAGGCGCTCACCCGTCGCGGTCGTCACCCGGGCGGCCCCCTCGTCCTGGTCGACGGCGACGACCGTGGTGTCCAGACGCACCGACTCCGGGGGCACCGCCGCGGCCAACGCGCTGTGCAGATCGGCCCGGTGCACCACCAGATACGGCGCCCCGAACTCCTCCTCGGCATCCCGGCCCAGCGCGTACCGGCAGATCTCCGAACCGTCCGACCAGGTACGGAAGCTGACATGCGGCGGGTGGGCGGCCCGTGCGGCGACCACGTCCAGCACACCCAGCCGGCGCAACTCCCGTGTGGCGTTGGGTGCCAGCTGGATTCCGGCGCCGATGTCCGTGAACCGCTGCGCCCGCTCCACCAGCGTCACCTCGACGCCGGCGCGCCGCAGGCTCAGCGCCGCCGCCAGTCCCCCGATGCCCGCCCCCACGACGATCGCCCGCATCCCACGACCTCACTTCGCCGGACCTGCCCGCCCGTTCACGTCAACCTCGCGGAGTGGGGAGCGCGGGTCAAGGGGAGGGTGGTGGCGGCGCGTAACCGTCCGCGGTGGGCGGGGGCTGGTCGCGCCCACGCGGCGGAGCCGCATATTGATACAGCCCCGCGCCCCTGGTCAGTTGCGGGTACGCCGGTTCATCGCCGCGCCGCGTGAGAGTGCTCCCGTCCTCCTAACCCCGCACATCCCGCCAAGCCTGAGGGATCCCTTCTGCCACGTCGTGCGCCCCCAACGGCGCCCCGTCCGCCGCGAATCTCGCCGAGAGGCCGTGGAGGTACGCCGCCACACTTGCTGCGTCGGCCGCCGGGAGTCCTGCCGCCAGCAGTGATCCGCCGAGGCCCGACAGCACATCGCCGCTGCCGGCCGTGGCCAGCCAGCCGGTTCCCGTCGGGTTGACCCGGACCGCACCGGTGCCGCCCGCCCGGGCCACCAGCGTCGTCGAGCCCTTCAGCAGCACGGTCGCCGCATACCGCCGCGCCAACTCCCGTACCGAAGCCAGCCGGGCCCCCTCGACCTCCTCGCGGGAGACACCGAGCAGCGCCGCCGCCTCCCCGGCGTGCGGGGTCATCAGGGTCGGTGCCCCGCGGTCCCGTACCGCCCCGGCGTCCGCCAGTCGCAGCCCGTCCGCGTCCAGCAGCACCGGTACGTCCGTCGCCAGCACCTCCGCCACCGTCGCCGCGTCGTCCCCGGCGCCCGGGCCGACCACCCACGCCTGCACGCGGCCGGCCTTCTTCGGTCCCCGGTCCGACACCAGCGTCTCGGGGAACCGGGCGATCACCGCGTCCGCGGCCGGACCGACGTAGCGAATGGCTCCTGCCCCGCCGCGCAGCGCGCCCGCCACGGCCAGGACCGCCGCGCCCGGGTAGCGGGCCGAGCCCGCCGCGATGCCCACCACGCCCCGCCGGTACTTGTCCGTCTCCGCCGAGGGGAGTGGCAACAGGCGCGCCACGTCCGCGTGCTGGAGTGCCTCCAGCTCCGTCGCGTCCGCCGGCAGCGCCAGTCCGATGTCCACCAACCGGACCACACCGGCGTACTCCCGCGCCGGGTCGATCAGCAGGCCCGGCTTGTGCGTGCCGAAGGTGACGGTGAGGTCGGCCCGGATCGCCGAGCCACGCACCTCACCCGTGTCGGCGTCCACCCCGCTCGGCAGGTCGACGGCGACCACCGCGGCCCGGGACCGGGCCGCCGCGTCGGCCAGCGGCGCCGCGTCCGGCCGTAGCCCGCCCTTGCCACCGATGCCGACGATGCCGTCCACGACCAGGTCCGCGCGCTCGATCAACTCCTCGGCACCGGCGACCCCCACCGACCGGCCGCCCACCCGCCGCAGCGCCGCGAGGCCGCCCGCGTGCGCCCGCTCCGGCGCCACCAGCACCGCCGTGACGCCCGCTCCGCGCCGGGCCAGCCGGGCACCGGCGTACAGGGCGTCGCCGCCGTTGTCGCCGCTGCCGATCAGCAGCACGACCCGGCTGCCGTACACCCGGCCCAGCAGATCCGCGCAGGCCGAGGCGAGTCCGGCCGCCGCCCGCTGCATCAGCGCCCCGTCCGGGAGCCGTGCCATCAGCTCCCGTTCGGCCGCCCTTACCGTCTCCACGCTGTACGCAGTCCGCATGCGATCGAGTCTCCCGCACGGGGCGGGGCGCGTCGCCTCCGTCCCACCCGGCCGGCACCCGCGGACCGCCGTGGCTCAGCCCTCCGCCACCACCACCGCCGAGGCCACCCCGGCGTCGTGGCTCAGCGACACATGCCAGGACCGGACACCGAGTTCCGCGGCACGGGCCGCCACCGTGCCCGTCACCCGCAGGCGGGGCTGGCCGCTGTCCTCCACGCAGACCTCGGCGTCGGTCCAGAGCAGCCCAGCCGGGGCACCCAGCGCCTTCGCGAGGGCCTCCTTCGCGGCGAAGCGGGCGGCCAGTGAGGCGATGCCCCGGCGGCCGCCTCCGGGCAGCAGCAACTCGCGCTCGAGGAAGAGCCGTTCGGCCAGCCCGGGGGTGCGTTCCAGCGCCGCCCCGAATCTGTCGATCTCGGCCACGTCGATGCCGACCCCGATGATGCTCATGCCGAGCACCCTAAGGGCCCCGGGAAATGGTCCTCAAAAAGAGTGACCCCGCCGCGCGGCGTCCGCGCGCGAGCGGGCCCTCACGCTTCTCTGTGCGCATGATCAGCAGACGTATCGCACGCCGGAGCGTCGCCGTGCTGCTCGCCGGGGCGGCCATGCTGCCCGTCGGCGGCGCCTCGGCGGACTCACTGGACTCCGCGGACCCGGTGCCCCCGACGTTTGGACCGCAGGCTGCCAGGCTCGTGCCGGGCATCCCCCTGACCCTGCTTCCGCTCTCGCAGATGGACACACCCGACCAGGCGTTGACGCCGAAGGTGTACAAGCCCAGCCGGCAGGAGGACGCCGTCGAGCCCCGGGACGCCCCGGAGGAGGCGTACGACCTGGTGGAGTACGTCGATCCCATGGACTCCTTCGGGGACGTGACGTGCAGCGAGGAGGACGGGCTGCGGCAGCGCGAGGTCGAGCGGTGGCTGAAGCGACCGGTCGACGGAGAGCAGTCGACCGGAGACTGCCGGGCCATCCGCACCTTCCAGAAGAAGCACGGCATCAAGCCCGCCGTCGGGTACGCCGGTCCGACGACGTGGGCCACCATGCAGCTGGTCTCCGCCCGCAAGAACCCGAACGCCGACAAGAAGTGCCCGGTGCGCAAGTACCGGGTCGCCTGTGTCGACCTCGACCGGCAGCTGGCCTGGGTGCAGCACAACAAGCGCATCGTGTTCCCACCCGTGCCCATCCGGAGCGGCCGGGAGGGGTACGGGACGCGCACCGGATGGCACACGGTCTACTGGCGGCACAAGAACCATGTGTCGACGCTGTACAAGAGCCCCATGCCGTACTCCCAGTTCTTCAGCGGGGGCCAGGCCTTCCACGGCGTCTACGGCAACATCTTCACCCCCATCGGCTCGCGGGGCTGCGTCAACATGACGCTGAGGGACGCGCGGAAGCTGTGGGGGGTGCTGAAGAAGGGCGACCGGGTGTACGTGTGGGGCTACCGGCGAGAGGAATAGTCCGTGGCTCCCGGCGCGGCGGCGGTGTCGGACCCCTCTGAGACACTGGGGGCGCGATGACAGAGACAACAGCCCTGCGGACCGCGCCCCTGCGCGCCCGCGCCGAGATCGATCTGGCCGCCCTGCGGGCCAATGTGCGGACCCTGCGCGCCCACGCACCGGGCGCCGCCCTGATGGCCGTCGTGAAATCGGACGCGTACGGCCACGGGGCGGTCCAATGCGCCCGCGAGGCGGTCGAGGCGGGCGCCACCTGGCTGGGTACGGCGACCCCCGAGGAGGCCCTCGTGCTGCGGGCCGCCGGGCTGCGCGGCATGCGGATGATGTGCTGGCTGTGGACGCCGGGCGGGCCCTGGCGGGAGGCCATCGAGGCCGACCTCGACGTCTCCGTCAGCGGGATGTGGGCCCTGAAGGAGGTCACCGAGGCCGCCCGGCGGGCCGGCGCCCCCGCGCGTGTGCACCTCAAGGCCGACACCGGGCTCGGGCGCGGTGGCTGCCAGCCGGGTGACGACTGGACCGAGCTGGTCCGCGAGGCCCTGCGAGCCGAGGCCGACGGGCTCCTGAGCATCACCGGGCTGTGGTCGCACTTCGCCTGCGCCGACGAGCCCGGGCACCCCTCCATCGCCGCCCAGCTCGCCCGCTTCCGGGAGATGGTGGCGTACGCCGAGGCACAGGGAGCGCGGCCCGAGGTGCGGCACCTCGCGAACTCGCCCGCCACGCTCACCCTCCCGGACAGCCACTTCGACCTGGTGCGCACCGGCATCGCGACGTACGGCATCTCGCCCAGCCCGGAGCTGGGCAGCCCCGCCGACTTCGGGCTGCGGCCCGTGATGACGCTGTCGGCGTCCCTGGCCCTGGTCAAGCATGTGCCGGGCGGCCACGGCGTCTCCTACGGCCATCACTACGTCACCCCCGGCGAGACCACCCTGGGCCTGGTCCCCCTGGGCTACGCCGACGGCGTCCCGCGGCACGCCTCCGGCGCCGGGCCGGTGCTGGTCGGCGGCAAGTGGCGGACGGTCGCGGGACGGATCGCGATGGACCAGTTCGTCGTCGACCTGGGCGGGGACGAACCCGAGCCGGGTGCGCGGGCCGTGCTGTTCGGGCCCGGGGACGGCGGCGAGCCCACCGCCGAGGACTGGGCGCAGGCGGCGGGGACCATCGCGTACGAAATCGTCACCCGGATCGGAACACGCGTTCCACGCGTCTATAGGAATGCGTCCATGTGATGCGGCGCTGTGATGCGGGCTATGTGATGCGTCCATCTGTGTGCGGCTAAGTGAATGTGGAACGAGACGGGTAACCCGTAGCGGGACGCATGATCGAAACACCGGCACCAGCCACCACCCACGTCACAACGGCACCACCAGACCCAGCGAAGAGGAGCGGTACGTGAGCGAGAGCAGTGCGGAGGCCGTCGCGGCCGTCGCCTCCGCCACGGGGGCGGCCGCGAACTGGCGCAGGGCGACCGGTATCGCCGGAGCGGCGATAGGCGTGATCGCGGCGGGCGCCGCGGCCGGCGTCGCCATAGAGCGGATGACCGTGGGCCGCGGCATGCGGCAGAAGGCCAGACTCGCCCTCGACTCGGCGGGACCGTACGGCTCGCTGCGCGGCACACCCGGCAAGGCGTACTCCGACGACGGCACCGAGCTGTACTACGAGGTCGACGACATCGACCCCGAGGCCGCGCCCGCCCTCAGCCCGCGCCGGCGACGGCTCTTCGGGCGCAAGGCACCCGCCCCCGTCACCGTCGTCTTCAGCCACGGCTACTGCCTCAGCCAGGACTCCTGGCACTTCCAGCGGGCCGCGCTGCGGGGCGTCGTCCGCACCGTGCACTGGGACCAGCGCAGCCACGGCCGCTCCGGGCGCGGCGTCGCCCAGACGCAGGAGGGCAGGCACGTCGACATCGAGCAGCTCGGGCGCGACCTGAAGGCCGTCATCGACGCGGCCGCGCCGCAGGGGCCGCTCGTGCTGGTCGGGCACTCCATGGGCGGCATGACCGTCATGGCGCTGGCCGACCAGTACCCGGACCTGATCCGCGACCGGGTCGTCGCCACCGCGCTCGTCGGTACGTCGTCCGGGAAACTCGGCGAGGTCAACTTCGGGCTGCCCGTCGCCGGGGTGAACGCGGTGCGGCGGGTCCTGCCCGGAGTGCTCAAGGCGCTGGGACAGCGGGCCGAGCTGGTGGAGAAGGGGCGGCGGGCCACCGCCGACCTGTTCGCGGGGATCATCAAGCGGTACTCGTTCTCGTCCCGGGACGTCGACCCGGCCGTCGCCCGGTTCGCCGAGCGGATGATCGAGGGCACGCCGATCGACGTGGTCGCGGAGTTCTACCCGGCCTTCGCCGACCACGACAAGACCGAGGCGCTCACCCTCTTCACGGACATGCCGGTGCTCGTCCTGGCCGGCGTGGGCGATCTCGTCACGCCCAGTGAGCACAGCGAGGCCATCGCCGACCATCTGCCCGAGGCCGAACTGGTCCTGGTGCCGGACGCCGGGCACCTGGTCATGCTGGAGCACCCGGAAGTGGTCACCGACCGTCTGGCCGACCTCCTCACCCGGGCGGGTGCCGTACCGGCAGGGGCTACGGTTAGTGGCTATGGAAGCACCAGCAGCACCGCACAACGCCGGTGACCTTCAGCTGACCGTCACCTCTCCCGACCAGATGCGGGAGCTGGGCCGCCGCCTCGCCAAGCTGCTGCGCGCCGGCGACCTGGTGATGCTCAGCGGGGAGCTCGGCGCGGGCAAGACGACGCTGACGCGCGGGCTCGGCGAGGGGATGGGGGTACGGGGCGCGGTCACGTCCCCGACCTTCGTGATCGCCCGTGTGCACCCCTCCCTCGGCGACGGGCCGCCGCTCGTCCACGTCGACGCCTACCGGCTGTCCGGCGGCCTGGACGAGATGGAGGACCTCGATCTCGACGTCTCGCTGCCCGACTCGGTGATCGTCGTGGAGTGGGGCGAGGGCAAGGTCGAGGAGCTGACCGAGGAGCGGCTCCAGATCGTGATCCACCGGACCGTCGGCGCCGGGTCCTCCCAGGGGACCCCCGGGCCCCAGGAGACCGACGAGGTGCGGCAGGTGACCGTGACCGGGCTCGGGGAGCGCTGGGCGGCTGTGGACCTGAGCGTGCTGTCCGCCTGAGCCCGATGAACATTCCGACAAGGCGTCGGCAAAATATTGCGTTCGTGGTCTTGGGCGTGTTCACATGGTACCCAGCCCGTAGTTAGGTGTGCCTAACTACGTCCGCCCCCGGCCCCCAGGAGGCGTCCATGCCGGCATCGGAGAACAAGGCCCAGCAGCGGCCGCAGGCGGTCGCCGGGGTCTCCATGCATGACCTTCTCGCGGCCGGCGCCGCGGCGAGACTGATCTCGACTCCGCCACGCGATCCGGCGGCCGGGCAGCAGGGGGCCGGACGACCCGCGCGCGGGCACCGCGAAGCCGCCCAGGCCGCCTAGCGGATCACCACGATCGCCCGGCCGATCGTCGCGAAGTCCCACATCGCCTCGCCGTCCGCCCGTGACTCACGGATACCGCCCGTCTTCAGGGCCGGGTCGGGATGCGCCGTGGCGCTTCTGACGGTCGCGCTGAAGCCGATGGTGACGTCGTCCACGCTCGCGAACCGCACGACGTGCTCGATGGAGGCGCCGTCGGTGCCGGTGGCCGTGTTGGAGCGGGAGGTGACCGCGTACATGCCCGGCAGGGGGTCGACCGTTCCGGGGTTCACCCGGAACGTGCGCTTGACCTCGCTGCCCTCGTCGACCAGCCACACCCGGTCGTCGTCCACCGAGTACACGACCCGCTCACCCGCACCGGATCCGTCGGGCAGCGCACGGGGGTCGTCGCGGTCGCGGGGCGCCTTGGAGGTGCTCACCCCCGGTGCGTCCCCGATCCGCGGCCTCGCCAGGTCGGCCGGGACGGTGGCCGAGGCCTGGAAGGCGAGGAAGCCGACGGCCGCCAGGGCAGCCGTGGTCAGCCCCGCCACGATTGAGGAGCTGCTGCCTGCCACCCTCGCCCACCTCAGCGTTCGTGTCCCGGATCGTGATCCGGTCCGACCGTAGCAGGCACCCGGTGGGTGAACGGGCCGTGCAACGCGGCGGCACTTCCCGGGGCGCGGGCGCCGTAGGCTGTTTGCGTGCTCTTGCTCGCTCTGGATACCGCCACCCCCGCCGTCACCGTCGCGCTGCACGACGGCACGGACGTCATCGCCTCCTCGAGCCAGGTGGACGCGCGCCGGCACGGCGAGCTGCTGCTGCCGGCCGTCGACCGCGTCCTCGCCGAGGCCGGACTCAAACTCGACGCCGTCACCGGCATCGTCGTGGGCATCGGACCCGGCCCCTACACCGGGCTGCGCGTCGGCCTGATGACCGCCGACACCTTCGGGCTCGCCCTCGGCGTCCCCGTGCACGGCCTGTGCACGCTGGACGGCCTCGCCTACGCGGCCGACATCGAGAAGGGCCCGTTCGTCGTCGCGACCGACGCCCGGCGCAAGGAGGTCTACTGGGCGCGGTACGCCGACTCCCGCACCCGGCTGACCGACCCGGCCGTCGACCGGCCCGCCGATATCGCCGACCGGGTCGCCGGGCTGCCGGCCGTCGGCGCGGGCGCGCTGCTGTACCCCGACACCTTCCCCCGCGCCCATGAGCCCGAGCATGTGTCGGCGGCGGCGCTCGCGGCGCTGGCCGCCGAGAAGCTGGCGGCGGGCGAGGAACTGCCGGCCCCCCGGCCGCTGTATCTGCGCCGGCCCGACGCCCAGGTCCCCAAGAACTACAAGGTGGTCACCCCCAAGTGACACAGGCGACAGTGGTGCTGCGCGAGATGCGCTGGTGGGACATCGACCGCGTGCTGGAGCTGGAGAAGGCCCTGTTCCCCGAGGACGCCTGGTCCCGCGGCATGTTCTGGTCCGAACTGGCCCACTCGCGCGGGCCCGAGGCGACCCGGCGCTATGTCGTCGCCGAGGCGTCCGACCGGGTCGTGGGCTACGCCGGCCTCGCCTCCGCCGGGGACCTCGCCGACGTCCAGACCATCGCGGTCGCCCGTGACCACTGGGGTACGGGCCTCGGCGGCCGTCTCCTCACCGAACTCCTGCGCGCCGCCAGCGACTTCGAGTGCGCCGAAGTGATGCTGGAGTGCCGGGTGGACAACGTCCGCGCACAGAAGCTCTACGAGCGCTTCGGCTTCGAGGCCATCGGCTTCCGACGCGGCTACTACCAGCCGGGGAACGTGGACGCCCTGGTGATGCGACTGACCGCCCCCGAAAACTCCGTACAAGGAACCGAGATCAATGGCTGACTCGCGGGACGAACCCCTCGTCCTCGGTATCGAGACCTCCTGTGACGAGACCGGTGTCGGTATCGTCCGCGGCACCACCCTGCTCGCCGACGCCGTCGCCTCCAGCGTCGACGAACACGCCCGCTTCGGCGGTGTCGTGCCGGAGGTCGCCTCACGGGCGCACCTGGAGGCGATGGTCCCGACCATCGACCGCGCGCTGAAGGAGGCCGGGGTGAGCGCCCGGGATCTGGACGGCATCGCGGTCACCGCCGGTCCGGGCCTGGCCGGCGCGCTGCTGGTGGGTGTGTCGGCGGCGAAGGCGTACGCCTACGCGCTGGGCAAGCCGCTCTACGGCGTCAACCACCTCGCCTCGCACATCTGCGTCGACCAGCTGGAGCACGGCGCGCTGCCGGAGCCGACGATGGCGCTGCTGGTGAGCGGCGGCCACTCCTCCCTCCTGCTCTCGACGGACATCACCTCGGACGTACGGCCGCTCGGCGCGACCATCGACGACGCGGCCGGCGAGGCCTTCGACAAGATCGCCCGGGTGCTGAACCTCGGCTTCCCCGGCGGCCCGGTCATCGACCGCTACGCCCGCGAGGGCGACCCGGGTGCCATCGCCTTCCCGCGCGGACTGACCGGCCCGCGCGACCCGGCGTACGACTTCTCCTTCTCGGGACTGAAGACGGCCGTCGCCCGCTGGATCGAGGCCAAGCGCGCGGCGGGGGAGGAGGTGCCGGTGCGTGACGTTGCGGCCTCCTTCCAGGAGGCGGTCGTGGATGTCCTGACCCGCAAGGCGGTCCGCGCCTGCAAGGACGAGGGCGTCGACCACCTGATGATCGGCGGCGGCGTGGCCGCCAACTCCCGGCTGCGGGCGATGGCGCAGGAGCGGTGCGAGGCGGCCGGTATCCGGCTGCGGGTGCCGCGGCCGAAGCTGTGCACCGACAACGGCGCGATGGTGGCGGCCCTGGGCGCGGAGATGGTGGCAAGGAACCGAACATCGTCGTCGTGGGATCTTTCGGCGGATTCTTCGCTTCCTGTGACGGATACGCATGTGCCGGGGCATCATCGACATGACCACGTACATGAGGTCAGCAAGGAGAACCTGTACTCGTCACCCGCTCCCCGCCTCTAGGGACGGGGGGTTTGTCTGCTGAAAGCACGACGGCCCGTGGGTGACCAGACCCAGCCATCTCCATGAGGAGGTGACCAGATGGCTACGTTTCACGTAGGACAGCAGACCCACCAAGTTGTGCTTCCTCAGCAGCTTGCTCTGGAATTCGCGTCAGCAGACACCCCCGGGAGCAGGGACGAAACGGGGCGCGAAGACCACACCGACGGTGTGGTACCCGGCGTGGAACATGGTCGAGGGGAGACCGGGAAGGGCGTCACCGAGTCCGACCGGCGTCACCCCGGCGCTTCGGTGCCGGGAGAGGGCCTTGCGGCCCGTCTGTCTAATCTGCCTCATCCTGTGGTGTTCGTCCGGGACCGGCATGGACAGCCATTGCAGCCGACTAGCCCTGCCAGGGCACGCAAGCTACTGAAGGTGGGCCGGGCGGTCGTTGCCCGGCACACGCCGTTCGTCATCCGTCTCAAAGACCGTACTGTCGCCGAATCGGTGGTGGACGGCGTGGAGTTGGGCATCGACCCTGGCAGCAGATACACGGGCCTCGCAGTGTTCGCAGCTGCCGAGGACGGCGTACGCCGGGGCCTGTACCATGTCGAACTCCAGCACAGGGGCAGTCAGATCCGCGACAAGCTCACCGCGCGTGCTGCCCACCGGCGCGGACGGCGAACCCGCAACCTGCGCTACCGCGCACCCCGTTTCCACAACCGTGTGCGCCCTGAAGGATGGCTCGCGCCGTCCCTACGCCACCGGGTGGGGACCACCATGACGTGGGCCACTCGGCTGGCCCGTTGGGCGCCGGTCACCGCCGTCCACGT
Organism: Streptomyces coerulescens; assembly: GCF_042657965.1. Taxonomy (NCBI): domain Bacteria; kingdom Bacillati; phylum Actinomycetota; class Actinomycetes; order Kitasatosporales; family Streptomycetaceae; genus Streptomyces; species Streptomyces coerulescens. Next base: position 544,317 of record NZ_JBHSKM010000008.1, on the reverse strand, counting down.
CGAGCTGACGGCATTCGATACTCATCTGCTGGCCTCCGGAGACGCATTGGTGGGGGTCGAGTACCAGCACGGCACCCTCGTGGGCACCGAAGTGCGCGAATACCTCCTCGCCAAGTGGCAGCGGAAATGTGCCTACTGCGGTGCTTCCGGCGTGCCGCTGAACATCGACCACATCGAGCCGCGAAGCCGTGGCGGCTCCGACCGCATCAGTAACCTTGCTGTGGCCTGCATCCCCTGTAACCACGCCAAAGGCAGCACCTCCATTGAGGAATTCCTCAAGCACAAGCCCGCACTGGCTGCGTGCATCCGCGCGCAGGCCAAGAAGCCACTGCGAGATGCTGCTGCGGTCAATGCCACGCGCTGGGCCCTCTGCCGTGCCCTGGATCCAGTCTTTACCCGTGTGCGTATCGCGACGGGCGGACGTACGAAATGGAACAGACAACGTGTGGGTCTTCCCAAGTCACACACGCTGGATGCCCTCTGCGTCGGAGTTCTGAGCACGGTCACCGTGCATCCGCGCAGGGTCTTGACCGTCGCTGCCAGTGGACGTGGCCGGTATCGCCGAACCGACCTCGATCGCCATGGTTTTCCACGCAAGACCAACCCACGCGCCAAGGCCGTCTTCGGTTTCCAGACCGGGGACTGTGCACGTGCCGTGATTCCCACCGGTCGGTATGCAGGGACACACGTGGGCCGGATCGCAGTGCGTACTAGTGGCAGGTTCAACATGCGTACCCGACACGGTCTCATCCAGGGCATCCATCATCGGCATGTGCGACTTCTTCAACGGGCCGACGGTTATGCCTACGCGGCGCGTGACGAGGCGGGAGTTCGATGACTGTTGCGCTGATGTGGGAGGCACGGGCCATCGCGGGGCGCGGCGAGGAACTGCTGGCCTGGGCAAAGAGCCAGGTGCTGGAGCGCGAGCCGGAGCGCCGCGAGACGTTCCGTGCGCCGCAGGACCGAGTCCTCGTCATCACTTGGTGGGAGGCGGCGTACGATGCCGATCTCCCCGAACTCCCGAACCCGGACCCGGGGTTGGTGACTCGCGCCGTGCATCGGTGGCGATTCGAGTCGATGGGGGCCGCCGACCGAACAGGGTGCCGGCCCCTCCCGTAGCGTACCCGACCAACGTCACCCAACCCTTGATACATCCGCCGGGCACAGCAGGCGCCGGTCGGTGCCCAACGTCCGTGCCGGTCCCACGAGGTGCAGGCATGCTGCATGCCGTACGTCCGCGCTCGAAACCCCCAACCGCAACTCCAGCACCCCGGGTTCGACCACCCTCCGCCCCGAGCGGTCCGTGAACGCCGAGAGGTCCGCGTGGAAACGGAAAGTCACCCGCGCCGCCTCTCCCACGTCCAGCTCCACCCGCTGATACCCGATCAGCCGCACGTCCGGCCGCGTGACCGACGCCACCGGATCGTGCAGATACAGCTGGACGACATCGGCGCCCGCCCGCTCGCCCGTGTTGCGGACGGTGAGTGAGAGGTCGTACGTGCCGTCCGTCGTGATCTCCGGGGCCGTCCCCCGGAAGTCCTCCCAGGAGAACTCCGTGTACGTCCCGCCGTGCCCGAAGGCGTACAGCGGTGTCGGATCCAGGTTGCTGACCTCACCCGCCAACCCCAGCGGCGGCTGAAGGTATGTCCAGGGTTGGCCTCCGGGCTCCCGCGGCACGCTCACCGGCAGCCGCCCCGAAGGGTTCACGCGGCCCGACAGGACGCCCGCCACCGCCGGCCCGCCCTCCTCGCCGGGGAAGAAGGTCTGGACGACCGCTGCCAGTCGACCGTCCCAGCGGCCCAGTGCGTACGGGCGGCCCGTCAGGAGGACCAGGACCACCGGGACGCCCGTCGCCACCAGTGCGTCCAAGAGCGCGGCCTGTACGCCGGGCAGCCGCAGGTCGGTCACGTCGCAGCCCTCGCCCGAGGTGCCGCGCCCGAACAGGCCCGCGCGGTCGCCCAGTACCGCCAGGCACACATCGGCCTCGGACGTCCGCGCCACCGCCTCCTCGAAGCCGGCCGTGTCGGGGTCCAGGACGTCGCAGCCCTCCGCGAACGTCACCTTGGCGTCGGGGAGTTCGGTGCGCAGCGACTGAAGGATCGTCGGGATCTCCATGCCCATCGGCACCTCGGGGTGGTGCGTGAGGACGTGGGACGGGAAGGAGTAGCAGCCGAGCATCGCCAGGGCGTCCGTCGCGCGTGGGCCCACCACCGCGATGCGGGCGTCGGGGGACAACGGCAGCACTCCGTCCGGGTTGTCCAGCAACACCACCGACTCCTCGGCCACCCTGCGGGCCAGCGCGCGGTTTTCGGGGGAGTCCAGGTCGATCCGGGACCCCGTCGCCTCCGGGGTCCAGTCCTCGTCCAGGAGGCCCAGCTCGCACTTCTGGCGCAGGACCCGGCGGGCCGCCCGGTCCACCAGTTCCTCCGGGACCTCGCCCGCCCGGACGGCTTCTACCAGCGGCTCTCCGTAGCACTTCAGGGTCGGGAGTTCCACGTCGATGCCCGCCGCCAGCGCCAGGTGCGCCGCCTGTGCCGGGCTGCCCGCCACCCGGTGCAGGGTCTCCAGGAAACCGATGCCGAAGTAGTCGGCGACCACGGTGCCCGTGAAACCCCACTCCTCGCGCAGAAGTTCGGTCAGCAGGCCCGGGTCCGCCGACGCCGGCACCCCGTCCGTCTCGTTGTACGCCGCCATCACCGACCGCGCCCCGCCCTCGCGCAGTGCCATCTCGAACGGGGGGAGCGTGATGTCCGCGAACTCGCGGACGCCCGCCCGCACGGGTGCCAGGTTGCGCGCGCCCGCCGAGGACGCGTACCCGGCGAAGTGCTTGAGCGTCGCGATGACGCCCGCCGACTGAAGGCCCCGGACGTACGCCGTGCCGATCGTGCCGGTCAGATACGGGTCCTCGCCGATCGTCTCCTCGACCCGGCCCCAGCGCGGATCGCGTACGACGTCCAGGACGGGGGCCAGTCCCTGGTGGATGCCGACCGAGCGCAGGTCCTCGCCGATGCGGTGGGCCATCTCCTCGACGAGCGGCGGGTCGAAGGTGGCTCCCCAGGCCAGCGGGACCGGGTAGGCCGTGGCCTGCCACGCCGTGAAGCCCGCCAGGCACTCCTCGTGGGCCACCGCCGGGATGCCGAAGCGGCTCGCCCCGGCGATACGGCGCTGCGCGCGGGCCAGTGCCCGCGCGCCGAGTGCCGGGTCCACGGGGGCGGTGCCGAAGGACCGGGTGAGCTGGCCCAGGCCGAGGGCGATCAGCTCGTTCCAGTCGTAGTCGGCGGTCATGTCGTGCTGGTGCGGGGCGACTCCGTCGGTCCGTGCCTCACCGTCCGTGGCGGCGCCCACCCATACGCCGTACAGCTGGGCGGTCTTCTCCTCCAGGGTCATCCGGGAGAGGAGGTCGTCGACGCGGACGGCGGCGGGCAGGGCGGGGTCGCGCCAGGGGGCGGTGGTCATGAAACTCCTGTCGGGGCGATGGCCCACTCGCGAATGTTTCGTTATTCACCTCGAATGTTCCGGAACCTAGGTGTGGCGAGAAGGGTTCGTCAAGAGGTCGCGCAGGGATACGATCGCCGCCATGACAGCCCGTGAGCCCGCTGAAGCCCGGACGGCAGAGTCGGAAAGCCGGCCGACAACGTCGGAAACCCGGACGACCACGACGACGGCGCCGACGACCGGCCGGTCCACGCAGACCGCGACGCTCGCCGAGATCGCCCGTGAGGCCGGTGTGTCCGCGCCGACTGTTTCGAAGGTCCTCAACGGACGAGCCGACGTCGCCCCGGCCACCCGCACCCGCGTCGAGGAGCTGCTGCGCGCCCACGGCTACCGGCGCCGGCGGGCCGAGGCCGGCCGCTCGCCCCTGATCGACCTGGTCTTCCACGAGTTGGAGAGCGCGTGGGCGATGGAGGTCATCCGGGGCGTGGAGAACGTGGCCCGTGACGCCGGGCTGAGCGTGGTGCTGAGCGAGAGCGCCGGGCGGCTGACCCCGGGCAGGACCTGGGCCGACCAGGTCGCCGCCCGCCGCCCGCACGGCGTGGTCCTCGTACTGTCCGGCCTCGACGAGTCCCAGCGCGCCCTGCTCACCAGCCGCTCGATCCCGTTCGTGGTGATGGACCCGGCGGGCGACCCGGGCGCCGACGTGCCGTCCATCGGCGCCACCAACTGGCAGGGCGGGCTCGCCGCGACCCGGCATCTGGTCGAGCTCGGCCACCGCAGGATCGGCGCGATCACCGGGCCGTCCCGCATGATGTGCAGCCGCGCCCGCCTCGACGGCTACCGCGCGGCGCTGGAGACGGCCGGGCTGCCGGTCGATCAGGACCTGGTCCGGCCCGGCGACTTCCACCACGAGACCGGCTACCGGCAGGGCCTGGAACTGCTGCGTCGCCCGGACCGGCCGACCGCCGTCTTCGCCGGCAACGACCTCCAGGCGCTCGGGCTGTACGAGGCCGCGCGCGAGCTGGGGCTGCGGATCCCCGAGGACCTCAGCGTCGTCGGCTTCGACGATCTGCCGGTCGCCCGCTGGGTCGGCCCGCCGCTGACGACCGTACGGCAGCCGCTGACGGAGATGGCCGAGGCCGCGGCGAGGCTGGTGCTGGATCTGGCGCGGGAGACGGGGACGCCGGCGACCCGGGTGGAGCTGGCGACCAGCCTCGTGGTGCGCAGCAGTACGGCGGAGCCGCCGTCGAACACCGCGCCGAAGCAAGTCGGTTGACGATCCGAAACTTTCGAGTGTTCGGCGGTGGCCATGGCCTGGGCGGGACGGGGCCGGTTCGGTCCGGAAGTCTGAGAATTTCCGAAGAAAAGCGGCCCTGGCGTCCCTGGCCGTAATAATTCGGACGTACGTTCCTGCCTATGACGGGACTTGGCGCGAACGGGCGGGATACGGACGGGGACGACGTCATACACACGGGCCGGCGGTCGACAGCGCTCAAGACCGTCGGCCTCCTCCTCGCCGGTCTGCTGACTTCGGCCGTCGCCGCGGGGAGTTGGGTCTACTGGCACCTCAACGGCAACATCGAGAGCGTCGACATCGACAGCGCGCTCGGCGACAACCGTCCGCCGCGAGCCATGACGACCCCGGCGCCCGCCGCCTCCGCCTCCCCGCTGCCCACGGGCTCCCTGAACGTCCTGGTCCTCGGCTCGGACTCGCGCGCCGGCGAGGAGAACAAGGAACTCGGCGGCGGCAGCAGCACCGGCGCCCGCTCCGACACCGCGATGGTCGTGCACATCGACGCCGGCCGCACCGGGGCGACGGTCGTCAGCATCCCGCGCGACACCCTCGTCACCCGGCCGTCCTGCCCGCTGCCGTCGGGTGGGTCGACGGAGGTGGCCTACAACTCCATGTTCAACAGCGCGTATGCGGTCGGCGGCCCCGTCTGTGCCGTCAAGACCGTCGAGTCGATCACGGGCATCCGCATGGACCACTACATCGAGATCGACTTCTCCGGCTTCGCGAAGCTGGTGGACGCGCTGGGCGGCGTCATCGTCACCACGGACGAGGACATCGACGACGAGGACAGCCATCTGACCCTGGAAGCGGGCACGCACCACCTGGACGGCGAGCAGGCCCTGGCCCTCGCCCGCACCCGGCACGGTATCGGCGACGGCAGCGACCTCGGCCGTATCGACCTTCAGCAGACCCTGGTGAAGGCCCTCCTGGACCAGATCTCCGCCACCTCCCTGCTCACCGACCCCGCCAGGCTCTACCGGGTCGCCGACGCGGTGACGGCCGGCCTGACCACCGACACCGGCCTGGACTCCCTGACCGAACTGGTGAGCCTCGGCCGCAGCCTGAGCGGTCTGACGTCGGACACGGTGCGGACGGTCATGATGCCCGTCGTACCGGCGGCCTCGGACCGCAACCGGGTGGTGGCCGAGGAGCCGGAGGCGGGGGAGCTGTGGGAGTCGCTGCGCTGAGGGGGGCCAGGTGCGGGAAGCGGCCGGAAAAATCCTGGGAGAAAATCCGGGGAGCGTGTCGATCGGGCGGCCCGCCGTTCGACGCAGGGGTGAGAGACCGGGAAGGACCCGGTCCCGTACCACCGAGGAGCCACCATGCCCCGCTACCTGTCGCTCGTGAAGATCGACGAGTCCACCGCCCCCGCCGAGGGCCCGAGCCCCGAGATGATGCAGCGGATGGGCGAGCTCCTGGAGGAGATCACCAAGGCCGGCGTCATGCTCGACACGGCCGGACTGACGCCCTCCGCACAGGGCAGCCGCGTGCACTGGGAGGGCGGCAGCATCTCCGTCACCGACGGGCCGTTCACCGAGTCCAAGGAGGTCGTCGGTGGCTACGCGCTCATGCAGTGCAAGGACATGGCCGAGGCCCTGGAGTGGACCAAGCGGTTCGTCAAGGTGCACGGCGAGGAGTGGACCGTGACCTGCGAGGTGCGGGAGATCGCCGAGGGCTGAGCCGGTTCCTTGGCTCCGTGGCCGTACGGGTGTCTGATGGTGGGCTGTGGAACCACAGCCCCAGCCCACCGCAGCCGCCGGCCGTGCCCCCGCCGGCCCGGCCGCGACCGTCGAGACCGTCTTCCGTATCGAGTCGCCGCGCGTCATCGCCGCCGTCGCCCGCATGGTCCGCGACGTCGGCATCGCCGAGGAACTCGCGCAGGACGCGCTGGTCGCCGCGCTGGAGCAGTGGCCGCGCGACGGCGTGCCCGACAACCCCGGCGCCTGGCTCATGGCCGCCGCCAAGCACCGCGCCGTCGACCTGATCCGCCGCCGCGAGAACTACGCCCGCAAGCTCGCCGAGATCGGCCGCGACCTGGAGACGACGGCACCTCCCGAGGAGCCGTCCGACCCCGACGACATCGACGACGACCTGCTCCGCCTGGTCTTCACCACCTGCCATCCGGTGCTGTCGCCGGACGCCCGCATCGCCCTCACCCTGCGCCTCCTCGGCGGCCTGACCACCCCCGAGATCGCCCGGGCCTTCCTGGTCCCGGAGCCGACGGTCGCCCAGCGCATCGTCCGCGCCAAGCGCACGCTCGCCACCAAGAACGTCGCCTTCGAGGTCCCCTACGGCCCCGACCGCGAGGCCCGCCTCGGCTCCGTCCTGGACGTCATCTACCTGATCTTCAACGAGGGGTACGCCGCCACGGCCGGCGACGACTGGCTGCGCCCGGGGCTGTGCGAGGACGCGCTGCGGCTGGCCCGGGTGCTGTCGGGGCTGATGCCGAAGGAGCCGGAGGTGCACGCCCTGACGTCCCTCCTGGAGTTCCAGGCGTCCCGCGCGGCGGCCCGCACCGGCCCGTCCGGCGAGCCGATCCTGCTGAAGGACCAGAACCGCGGCCGCTGGAACCGCATGCTCATCGCCCGCGGCATCACGGCCCTGTCCCGGGCCGACGCCACAGCCACCGGCGGGCCCGGCCCGTACGCCCTCCAGGCGGCCATCGCCGCATGCCACGCGCACGCCTACACCTACGAGGAGACCGACTGGAAGACCATCGCCACCCTCTACGGCCTCCTCGCCGCCCGAGTGCCCTCCCCGGTCGTCGAGTTGAACCGCGCGGTCGCCGTGTCGATGGCCGAGGGCCCGGAGCCGGCGCTGGAGATCGTGGACTCCCTCGCCGCCGAACCGGCGCTGCGGGACTACCACTTGCTGCCGAGTGTCCGCGGTGACCTGCTCCGGCGCCTGGGCCGTACGGCGGAGGCGCGGGCGGAGTTCGAGCGCGCGGCGACGCTGACCCGCAACGAGCCGGAGCGGGAGATGCTGCTCAGGCGCGCGGCGGACACCGGGGTGTGACTACGCGGGCCGCCCCACCAGCATCGTCGGCGCCCCCGCCACCCGGGTCAGGAACACCGTCGCCGCGTTCGGCCCCTGCGGCTTGACCTTCCTGCGCAGCTCCTCCGGCTCCACGGCGGAGCCGCGCTTCTTGACGGTCAGGACACCCACCTCGCGCTCCCGCAGCAGCGCCTTCAACTTCTTGACGTTGAAGGGGAGCCGGTCGGTGATCTCGTAGGCCGTCGCATACGGCGTCTGCCGCAGCTCGTCGGCCGTGATGTAGGCGATGGTCGCGTCGACGAGCCCGCCGTCCAGGTCCTCGGCGACCTCGGCGACCAGATGGGCTCTGATGACGGCGCCGTCGGGCTCGTACAAGTACCGCCCGACGGGACGGACTTCGGGGTCGGGCAGACCGCGGGAGAGCAGGGTGCGCGGGCCCGGCAGCAGGGTGGCGCGAATCGCTCCGGGGGCGGTGCCGAACCACAGCACGGCCTCCTTCACGTCCCCGCCGTCCGAGATCCACTCGGCCTCGGCGTCGTCGGGGACCGCCTCGTGGGGGATGCCGGGCGCGATCTTCAGAGCGGCGTGCGGGGCCTCGCGTGCCGCGTCGACGGCCCAGGACAGTGGCGGCGAGTACGCCTCGGGGTCGAAGATCCTCCCGCGACCGCCGCGCCGGGCGGGGTCGACGAACACGGCGTCGTAGCCGCCGGTGTCCACCTCGGTGACGTCCGCCTCCCGCACCTCGATGAGGTCGGCGAGCCCGAGGGCCTCGGCGTTCGCCCGCGCCGCTGCCGCCGTCGCCGGATCCCGGTCCACCGCCAGCACCCGGATCCCGGCCCGCGCCAGCGCGAGGGCGTCGCCCCCGATCCCGCAGCACAGGTCGGCGACCGAGCCGATGCCGAGCTCCCGCATCCGCCCCGCCCGGTAGGCGGCCACACTCGCGCGCGTCGACTGCTCGACCCCGTTCGGCGTGAAGAACATCCGCCCCGCGTCCGCCGCCCCGAACTTCGCCACCGCCCGCTGCCGCAGCCGCGCCTGCCCGAGGGCCGCCGACACCAGCTCGGCGGGGTGCTCGCGACGCAGCCGGGTGGCGACGGCGAGTTCGTCGGCGGGGTCGGTGTCCCGGACGACGTCGAGGAGGGCGCGGCCCTCGGGGGTCAGGAGCAAGGAGAGGGAGGCGAGGTGGTCGTTCACCGGGACATTGTCGACCAGGTGCCACCCCGCTATCGGCCAGTCGGTGGATGGTCCGTCGGCTGCCGCGGTGTCGGCGCGGGTTCGGGGCGGGTGCCTGCCAGGATCCGGCTCCATGCGACTAGTAGTACAAAATGACAAAAGCCTCGGAAATGGGGCGGTCGCCGTAGGACGCCGTCAGCGGACGGCCCGGCGTGCGCGCGTCCACGGCGTCATGGCCGTGCTCGTCGCGGCCGCCATCGCCTCCGGCTGTGCGCAGCCCGGCGGATCCGGGACCCCAGCCGTACCCGGGGCGGGAGACGGATCCGAGACCGCGGGCTCCACGACGAGCCGGCCGCCGCTCAAGGCGCCGCCGCCGGCCGTCCACCCGCAGGCCAAGAAGCTCAAGTCGGCTCAGGAGGCCCGCGCCGCCCGGATCGCCGCCGCCCGGCGCTGGCGCCTGGACGGCATCCCGCTCACGCCCCCGCCGCCCCCCGCCAGGAAGCCGCGGATCACCACCCGCGAGGGATTCGAGGTCGACGGCCACGAGGAACTCGGCCTGCCGCCCGTTTTCACCACCATTCCGACCAAGCAGCGGGTCGTCTTCCTCACCATCGACGACGGCGCCGAGAAGGACCCGGCCTTCCTGCGGATGATGAGCGATCTTCAATTGCCGTACACCGCCTTCCTCAGCAACTACGTGATCGAGGACGACTACGGCTACTTCGGGCGGATGCAGCGCTCCGGCGTGGTGCTGAACAACCACACCCTCCACCACCCCTACCTCCCGGCCCTCTCCTACCGCGGCCAGCAGCACGAGATCTGCCGTATGCAGGAGATCATCGAGGAGCGCTACGGCAAGCGCCCGCTGCTCTTCCGCCCGCCCTTCGGCAACTACGACGGGGCCACCCTGCGCGCCGCGAAGTCCTGCGGCATCAAGTACGTCCCGCTGTGGAACGAGGAGGTCTTCGTCGACCACTGGGAGTACCGCGAGTGGGACCGGAAGATCCGACCGGGTGACATCGTGCTCACTCATTTCCGGGGCCGGAACGACTGGAAGGGCACCATGCCCGACATGATCCGCCGGTTCCTGAACAAGGTGACGGCCGAGGGGTACGCCGTGGCCCGGCTGGAGGACTACCTGTGAGGCCGCCGCCGGGGGTGCGGGCGCTCGCGGCCGTGGTCCTGGCGTCCGCCCTTCTCGCCGGCTGTGCGACCGGTCCGGCCGACCCCCGCGAGCAGACGGCACGGTCGGCGAAGAATCCGACGCACACGAGCCGGCCGTACCGCCACTGGGGCCTGACCGCCCCGCTGCCCGCGCCCCCGTCGCCACCCGCCCGCCGGCCACCGCACCCGGCCGGCGGCCCGCTGCCCGTCGTGCACCACGTCCCCACCCGCGACCGGGTCGTCTTCCTCACCTACGACGACGGCGCCGAGAAGGACCCCCGCTTCGTCGACATGGTCCGTGAGCTGCGGCTGCCCGTCAGCATGTTCCTCACGGACAGCGTGGTCGGCCCGGGCTACGGCCACTTCGCCCGGCTGCGCGCGGTGGGCGCGTCGATCCAGAACCACACCCTCGACCACGCCGCCCTGCGCGGCCTGCCGTACGCCGGACAGCGCGCCGAGATCTGCGGCCAGCAGAACAAGCTCCGCGCCCGCTTCGGCATCCGCCCCCGCCTCTTCCGCCCGCCCTACGGCACGTACGACACCACCACGCTCCGGGCGGCGGCCGACTGCGGGGTGACGGCGGTCGTGCTGTGGCGGGCGGCGATGGGGGGCGACGGCGGGCTGACGTATGCGAAGGGCCCGGCCCGGCTGCGGGCCGGCGACATCGTGTCCGTCCCTTCGGGTGAGCCGGCCGGGCTGAGTCTGCGGGAGCGCACGACACGCCTGCTGCGGGAGATTCAGAAGTGTGGCCTGGCGGTGGGGCGCCTGGAGGACTACCTGTAGCGGCACCGCCGCGATACGCCGCGCCGTGGTGAATTAGCAGTCCGCTTGACCGAGTGCTAATCACGGTCATAGTCTCGGGTCTGGCACTCCCCACTGGAGAGTGCCAACTACGCGACGGGCAGGTCCGGCACCCGCGACGACGGATCCACCTGGTCGCCACCTCAGACAGTTAACCCCGTGAGATCTCCGAAGGGGGAGGTCGGATCGTGACGACCACCAGCTCCAAGGTTGCCATCAAGCCGCTTGAGGACCGCATCGTGGTCCAGCCGCTCGACGCCGAGCAGACCACCGCCTCTGGCCTGGTCATCCCGGACACCGCCAAGGAGAAGCCCCAGGAGGGCGTCGTCCTGGCCGTGGGCCCGGGCCGCTTCGAGAACGGCGAGCGCCTGCCGCTCGACGTCAAGACCGGCGACATCGTGCTGTACAGCAAGTACGGCGGCACCGAGGTGAAGTACAACGGCGAGGAGTACCTCGTCCTCTCGGCTCGCGACGTGCTCGCGATCATCGAGAAGTAAGCACCACCTCAGAGTTTTTCCAGCTGCGCCCCTGGCCCCCGCGACCACTTAGAGAAGCCGGGCGCCCGGGGCGCAGTGTCTTTTTGAACCCACAGATTTCGAGAGGGCTCCCGCTGTCATGGCGAAGATCCTGAAGTTCGACGAGGACGCCCGTCGCGCCCTCGAGCGCGGCGTCAACAAGCTGGCCGACACGGTCAAGGTGACGATCGGCCCCAAGGGCCGCAACGTCGTCATCGACAAGAAGTTCGGCGCGCCCACCATCACCAACGACGGTGTCACGATCGCCCGTGAGGTCGAGGTCGAGGACCCGTACGAGAACCTCGGCGCCCAGCTGGTGAAGGAGGTGGCGACCAAGACCAACGACATCGCCGGTGACGGCACCACCACCGCCACCGTGCTGGCCCAGGCGCTGGTCCGTGAGGGCCTGAAGAACGTCGCCGCGGGTGCCTCCCCGGCCGCGCTCAAGAAGGGCATCGACGCGGCCGTGGCCGCCGTCTCCGAGGACCTCCTGGCTTCCGCCCGCCCGATCGACGAGAAGTCCGACATCGCCGCGGTCGCCGCGCTGTCCGCCCAGGACCAGCAGGTCGGCGAGCTCATCGCCGAGGCGATGGACAAGGTCGGCAAGGACGGTGTCATCACCGTCGAGGAGTCCAACACCTTCGGTCTGGAGCTGGACTTCACCGAGGGCATGGCCTTCGACAAGGGCTACCTGTCGCCGTACTTCGTGACGGACCAGGAGCGCATGGAGGCGGTCCTGGAGGACCCCTACATCCTCATCAACCAGGGCAAGATCTCCTCCATCGCGGACCTGCTGCCGCTGCTGGAGAAGGTCATCCAGGCCGGTGCCTCCAAGCCGCTGCTGATCATCGCCGAGGACGTCGACGGCGAGGCGCTGTCGACCCTGGTCGTCAACAAGATCCGCGGCACTTTCAACGCGGTCGCGGTCAAGGCCCCCGGCTTCGGTGACCGCCGCAAGGCGATGCTGCAGGACATGGCGACCCTCACCGGTGCCACGGTCATCTCCGAGGAGGTCGGCCTCAAGCTCGACCAGGTCGGCCTGGACGTCCTGGGCTCCGCCCGCCGCATCACCGTCACCAAGGACGACACCACGATCGTCGACGGCGCCGGCAAGTCCGAGGACGTCCAGGGCCGCGTCGCCCAGATCAAGTCCGAGATCGAGAACACCGACTCCGACTGGGACCGCGAGAAGCTCCAGGAGCGCCTCGCGAAGCTGGCCGGCGGCGTGTGCGTGATCAAGGTCGGCGCCGCCACCGAGGTGGAGCTGAAGGAGAAGAAGCACCGTCTGGAGGACGCCATCTCCGCGACCCGCGCCGCGGTCGAGGAGGGCATCGTCTCCGGTGGTGGCTCCGCGCTGGTCCACGCCGTCAAGGTCCTCGAGGGCAACCTCGACAAGACCGGCGACGAGGCCACCGGTGTCTCCGTGGTCCGCAAGGCCGCCGTCGAGCCGCTGCGCTGGATCGCCGAGAACGCCGGCCTCGAGGGCTACGTCATCGTCTCCAAGGTGGCCGAGCTGGAGAAGGGCAACGGCTACAACGCCGCGACCGGCGAGTACGGCGACCTGGTCAAGGCCGGCGTCATCGACCCGGTCAAGGTGACCCGCTCCGCCCTGGAGAACGCCGCCTCCATCGCCTCCCTGCTTCTGACGACCGAGACCCTGGTCGTCGAGAAGAAGGAAGAGGAGGAGCCGGCGGCCGGTGGCCACGGCCACGGGCACGCCCACTGAGCACTGAGGCCCGCCTCACACGAAGAAGCCCCCGCTGCCACGGCAGTGGGGGCTTCTCCCTTCGCGGGCGTCACTGACCGAGTACCCCGAGCTGCTCCAGCAGCCCGGCCCGGTCGTACATCCAGTGTCCCTCGCAGATCCTGCCGTCCCGGAACCGCTGCCAGGTCATGCCCTGCATGGTCACGTCCTGCCCGGTCGCCGTGATCCCCAGGAACTCACCCGTGTGCCGGGCGCTCCACGTCCAGCGTGTGCACACCTGGTCGTCCTGGGCCAGCTGGTCGTCGATCCGGAACGCGAAGTCGAAGGCGGCACGCCATCCGGCGTACTGCTCCCGGATCCCCTCGACGCCGTGCACCGGCTCCGGATACGACGGATCGTGATCCACGTAGTCGTCGGTGAGATGCCCCCCGATGGCCTCCGGCGCCATCCTCCCCATGTCCTCGAAGAAGCTCCGCGCGGCCAGGCAGTTCAGCTGCTCGTCCCGCACGACGTCGAGATCGGTGAACGTCGGCGTCTCGTCGCAGAGCGCGACCATCTCCTGGAAGATCCGGTCGGTCTCGGGAAGGTTCGAGTTGCGCATCGCGTCCTCGTACGACGCGAACTCCACGATCTCGATGAAGTGTCCCGAGTCGGAGCGGTCCTTCCCGATGACGTCGTGCGTCGCCGTCCGCTTCCCCTTGGTCTGCTCGACCCACCTGTCCATCAGCCGGTTCATCTCGTCGAACCGACTGGTCCTGCAATCGATCAGCTGCACGAAGGTCATGACGTCGTCGCCTCCCGGTACCCCTGGGTGCGGCCGGACACCACCATTGTCCTCGCCCGCGCCGCCCTGTGCCTGTCGGCGCTTTGGCATCATGAGCGCATGCGCTGGTGGGGGAAACAGCGGTCGGTGGCCGCGGGGCAGGACATCGGGCTCGCCGTCACCGGCGACCACAACCGCATCCTGCTCGCCTCGCCGGTGCGCTCCGCCTACTGGGAGCAGGTACGGCGGATCGCCCCGCCGCAACTGGTCGGCAGGGACGACGAGTTGGCGGCACTCGCCGACTTCTGCACCGCCGAATCCGGTCCGGTCTACGCCTGGTGGCGGGCACCGGCGTGGGCGGGGAAGACGGCCCTGATGTCGCGGTTCGCACTGAACCCGCCGCCGGGAGCCCGCATCGTTCCCTTCTTCGTCACGGCCCGCCTCGGCGCCCAGAACGACGTCGTGGCGTACGTCGACGTCGTACTGGAGCAGCTGGCGGAGCTGGCCGGCGAGGACCTCCCCGCCCATCTGACCGAGGCGACCCGCGAAGCCCACCTCCTGCATCTGTACGGGGCGGCCGCGCGGGCCTGCGCGGCGCACGGCGAGCGCTTGATCCTGCTCCTCGACGGCCTCGACGAGGACCGCGGCGTGACCACAGGGCCCGATGCCCACAGCATCGCCGCCCTGCTGCCGGCCCGCCCGGACGCGGGCATGCGCGTCCTGGTCGCGGGCCGCCTGAACCCGCCGCTCCCCGGCGACGTACCCGACAACCATCCGCTGCGCGATCCCGCGATCGTGCGCACCCTGTCCCCGTCGCCGTACGCCCGCGCCGTCCGCACCGAGGCGGAACGGGAACTGAAGCGGCTGATCGAGGCCGGCGGCCTGGAGTACGACCTGCTGGGGCTGGTGACGGCGGCGGGCGGTGGCCTGACCGCCGAGGACCTGGCCGCGCTGACCGGGGCGGTGCCCTACGACGTACGGGATGTGCTGCGCACCCGGGCGGGGCGCACCTTCGGAGTCCGGGCGAGCGTCTATCTGCTGGGCCACGAGGAACTCCAGTCCCAGGCCGAGGAGATGCTGGGTGCGCGGGAACTCGACCGGTACCGGGGAGAGCTGCACGCGTGGGCCGAGGAGTGGCGGGCGCGGGGCTGGCCGGCGGACACACCGGAGTACCTGCTGCGCGGGTACTTCCGGATGCTGCGGGGCCGGCGGGATCTGCCGCGCATGGTCGGCTGTGCCGTGGACGAGACACGGCACGACCGCATGCTCGAGGCCACCGGAGGCGATGCGGCGGCGCTGACCGAGATCCGGACCACCGAGGATCTGCTGGTCGAGTCGGGGACGCCCGATCTCCTTGACGTCACCCGGCTCGCGCTGCGGCGTGAGGAGCTGGAGGGCCGTAACGACCTCCTGACCAGGGCGTTGCCCCGGGCGTGGGCAGCTCTCGGGCGCACCCGTCGGGCGGAGGCGCTGGCGCGCAGCATCCCTGATCCGGGCGAGCGGGTGCACGCGCTGGTCGATGTCGCCGGGGAACTCGCGAACCACGGTGACGCGGACGGCGCCGTGCGGCTCCTGGAGGAGGCGGAGGCCGAGGCCGGGCCCGGCGGCCGGGTCGAGGAGCGCGACCGGCGATGGGTGCTGACGGACACGTTCCGCGGTTGGCTCCACCTCGGGCTGCCCGACCACGCCGACGATCTCTTCCACGCGGAGCCGGAGGCGTTCTCCCTCCCGCGCGCCCATTTCGTGTGCGAACTGGCCCTGTCCTGGGCGCAGTCCGGAGATCTCGACCGGGCCGAGGCCCTGTGCCTGGCGGAGGAGGAGATCAGCGCGCGCGCCCTCGGCGCCGCCGGCGTGGCCTCCGTCTGGGTACGGCTCGACCGGCTCGACCGGGCCGAGTCACTGGCCCGCGCCGCCGGCCCCGGGGCCGAAGCACTGGTGCTGCTCTGGACCGCCCACGCACTGCGGCTGACCGGCCGGGAGGACGACGCCCGAAGGTGCTTGGCGCGTGTGGACGAGACCATGAGCGCGTCGCCCGCGCTGTGGTACCTCGTCCGGGACCTGGTGGACATGGGGGAGTACGCCAGGGCCGAGGCGGCGGCGTCGCTCCTGGAGAGCGACAAGGACCGGGCCTGGAGCCTGTGCCGGGTGGCGGGCGGGTGGGCCGGCGCCGGTGAGATCGACCGTGCCCGGGCGCTCGCCGAGCGTATCGAGCAGCCCGAACCGGGGTCCCTGGACCGGGACGTCAGAGCCGAAGCGCTGCGCGGCGTGGCGAAGGGCCTCGCGGACTCGGGGGCGTACGAGGAACTGGAGCGACTGGTCCGGGACCACCCCGACGGGGCGGAACGGGCGCGGGCCCGTGCCTCGCTGGTCGAGGTGCTGACGGCGGCCGGCGACCTCGACCGGGCCGAGGCCCTGGCACGCGAGGCACCGAACCGGATGTTCGACGGCTACCCCCTGCACGGGGTCATCGAGGCACGGGCCCTGGCGGGGGACTTCGACCGGTCACTGGAGCTGGCGCGGCTGTCCTTCGCCGCGACCGACCGCCATGATTCCGTGAAGGGCTACGAGGCGCTCCTGCGCGGTGCCGTGGCCGCCGCGGCGAACGACTCCGGCACAGCCGAGCGCGTGACGCGTCTGGTCGCAGGGGTGGAGGCCGAACTGCGCAGACCGAGCCGGGGCGGCAGTCTCAAGGCCGCGCTCTCGGTACGGATCCTCGGCCGGCAGGGCGAGACCGCCGCGGCCGAGGCCGTGCTGGCCCAGGTCGAGATCCCGGAGATCCCCGGACCCGACAGCGACGAGGCCCCGGACGACCGCGACCTGGAGTTCCGGGTGGCGGAGGTGGCCGAGGCATTGGCCTGGACGGGGCGGTTCGACGAGGCCGAAGACCTCGTGCGCCGGTTCCGCGCCGCTCCCAGGGACCGTTCCAGGGGCTTCTACTTCTACCCGGAGGAGGTCCTTGTCGAACCGCTCTGTGAGCGCGGGCAGTTCGACAGGGCGACGGCGCTGACGGAGGCGGTGTACGGCGAGACCCGCGACCGCTTGCGTACGACGATCGTCGACAGGGCGCTCCGAGCGGGGGACGCGGCGCGTGCCCGCGCACTTGTCGCCGAGTTGACCCGCGGTCAGTACCGGGCCCGTGCCCATGCCCTGCTCGTGCTGTCCTTGGCGGCCTCGGGTGACGCGGCGGGCGCGGCGCGGGCCCATGCGGACGCCGAGGGGGACTTTCAGCGGGGGACCTACGCGTCGGCGGTCGGTGATGTGCTGCGTGCTTATCTCGCGGTGGGGCAGGACGCGGCCGGTGCGCGGCTGCTGGCTCGCGTGATCGACCGCCCCCGGCACGACCCCGCGGACAGGTGGTCCGTCCTTCGGGGGATGGTGGTCATGAAGCAGTACGACCGTGCTCTGGAACTGGTGCGGACCGAGTCGGGCGACGACGGGTCCGCAAGCCGGCCGCATCTGCTCCGCGCCCTGATCGAAGCCCTGGTGAGCACCGGCGAGCACACCCGAGCCGAGGAACTCGTCCGCACGGCAGAGCGGTCCGGCACCGTCCCGGGCGCCGACCGGGCCCGCTTCTGGCAGCTCCTCGCCCCCGGCACGGATCCCGCCCGCGGCCGGCTGCTTCTCGCCCGGGCTCTGCGGTACCTGTCGCTCCAGGACGTGCTGCCCACCCTGATCCGGGTCGAGCCCGGCACCGTCCCGCTGATCGTCGACGCACTGGCCGGCCGGGCGGCGGCCGGCACCCCGCCTACTGCGGCCCGTACTTCCGCCCGGTCCGGGAGCTGATCCCGCCGAGCATCCCCCGAGGCACCAACTTCGCCGCCCCCAACAGCACCTTGTACCGGGGATCCGGAATCGACACGGCCTTCCCCCGCGCCAGATCCCCCAGCGCCGCCGCCACCAGCTTGTCCGCGTCCAGCCACATCCACCCCGGAATGTTGTCCGTCCCCATTCCGGCCCGCTCATGGAATTCCGTGCGCACGAACCCGGGGCACAGCGCCATCAGCCGCACCCCGCTTCCGGCCAGATCCCGCGCCGCCCCCTGTGTGAACTGCACGATCCACGCCTTGGACGCGCCGTACGTCCCGCGCGGTACGAAGGCGGCGACCGACGCGACGTTGACGACGCCGCCGCGCCCGCGCTCCCGCATCGCCTCGGCCGCCGCCGATGTCAGGCGCAGCACCGCCTCGCAGTGCACCTTGAGCATCTTCAGCTCGTCGGCCATGGAGACGTCGAGGTAGCGGCCCTTGTTGCCGAAGCCGGCGTTGTTGATCAGCAGGTCGACGGGGTTGCGGCGGTCGCCGAGGCGGGCGGCGACCTTCTCGATGCCGGTGTCCTCGGCGAGGTCGGCGGTCAGCACCTCGGCCTCGATGCCGTGCCGGTCGTGCAGTTCGGTCGCCTGCTCGCGCAGCCGCTTGGTGTCCCGGGCCACCAGGACGAGGTCGTGCCCGTCGGCGGCCAGCCGCCGTGCGAACGCGGCGCCGATACCCGCGGTCGATCCCGTAATCAATGCCGTTGTCATGGCGCAAGATTAGTGACCCGGACCACGTGCATCCGTTTGCTGCACAGGCCCTCCCGATCGGTGAAGCCCGGACGAAGACGGCCGTCGAGAGGACCTGTCGGCGGATGCGTGACCGTGAGGTCGCGGGCCATTGAATGACATACCGTCAGGCGCCGTGCTGTGCCACGTACTTGTGCGCCGCCTCCAGCGACTCCGGGTGCAGCGCCTCGCCGGCCGCCAGCAGTCGCGGCAGCAGCCCCCGCTCCGTCGTCACCGCCCGGAACTGAAGAGTCACCGTCACGTCATGGTCGGGACGGTGCACGATCTCCACCGCGTCGCCCGCCCGGATCTCACCCGGCTCGATCACCCGCAGATACGCGCCGGGCGCACCCTTGGCCATGAACCGCTTCACCCACTGTCGCTCACCCACATGGCCCTGGAAGGTGCGACAGGGAATCCGGCCGCTGGTGACCTCCAGCACCACCTCGGACCCGATCCGCCAGCGCTCCCCGATCAGGGCGCCGGACACGTCAAGGCCCGATGTCGTGAGGTTCTCGCCGAAGACGCCGTTCGCCAGCGGGCGCCCCAGCTCGCGCTCCCAGTCGTCGAGGTCCTCGCGCGCGACCGCGTACACGGCCTGGTCGTCACCGCCGTGGTGACGCAGGCTGCACACCTGGTCCCCGGCCACGCCGCTGCCCCCGGTCCCCTTGGGCCCGGGCGCCGCCACCCGCACCGGCCCCTCCACCGGCTGCTTGTCGATCCCGGTCACGCCTTCGGGGTGATCGGTGTAGGGCACGTACTTCCGGTGGCCCAGGTTCACAGACAGAAGCTTCATGACCGCACGGTAAGCGACGGCGATCAAAGCGTCCACGCATAATTCCTCGCCGTGCCCAAGGCTCGCTTATACTCAGGGGGTGATCGAGGCTCGGCATCTCCGTGTGTTGCGCGCTGTCGCCGCCACCGGTTCCTTCTCCGCGGCGGGGCGCGAGCTCGGCTGCACCCAGCCCGCCGTCAGCCAGCAGATGAAGGCCCTGGAGTCGTCCGTCGGCACACCCCTGCTGGTCCGCAGCGGGCGCGAGATGCGGCTGACCCAGGCGGGTGAGGCGCTGGTGCGGCACGCCGCCGGGATCCTCTCGGGGCTCACCGCCGCCGAGGAGGAGGTCGCCGCGATCGCCGGACTGCGCGCCGGGCGGGTACGGCTCGTCTCCTTCCCCAGCGGCAGCTCCACCCTCGTCCCGACCGCCCTCGCCGCCCTGCGCGCCGCGCACCCCGGCACCCGCGTCTCGCTGGAGGAGGCGGAGCCGCCGAAGTCCGTCGAGATGCTGCGCGAGGGCGACTGCGACGTGGCACTCGCCTTCCGCTACGAGGGCGCGCCCCAGGAAGGGGAGTGGGACGACCTCGTCGTACGTCCCCTGCTGACGGACCGTCTCGTCGGCCTCGTACCGGAGCGGCACCGGCTGGCACGCGCGCGGTCCGTCTCCATCGGCGAGCTCGCGGCCGAGCCGTGGATCGCCGGGTGCCCGCGCTGCCGGGGTCAGTTGGTCGAGGTGTGCGAGGGCGCGGGCTTCACGCCCCGCATCGACTTCGCCACCGACGACTATCCGGCGGTCGTCGGCCTGGTGGGCGCCGGTCTGGGCGTGGCCGTCCTGCCGCAGCTGGCCGTCGAGTCCGTACGGCCACGGGGTGCGCGCATGCTCACGCTGGAACCGGCCGTGCGGCGGGAGATCGTCGCGCTCACGCTGAGTGATCTGGCGCAGGTGCCGGCCGTCGCGGCGACGCTGGAGCAGCTGGCGCGCGCCGCGGCCCGCTAGCGCGGCGCACGGCGAGCGGTCGCCCGCCGGCCGGCGCAGAAGGAAGGGCACGCACCCGCGTGCCCTGGTGTGCAGAAACGTTCCTTCAGGTGTGCGGACCGGCGTCGCCGCTGGTCGTCGATGCCGACACCAGCCGGTTGCGGGCCCGCCCCATGAGTTCCTCGCGCTCGTCCTCGGTCAAGCCGCCCCAGACGCCGTACGGTTCGCGTACCGCCAGCGCATGCGCCGCGCACTGCGCGCGCACCGGGCACCTCATGCAGACCTCCTTGGCCGAGTTCTCTCGAGCGCTCCGGGCCGCACCGCGCTCGCCCTCCGGATGAAAGAAGAGCGAGCTGTCCACCCCGCGGCAAGCAGCCAGCAGCTGCCAGTCCCACAGGTCCGCGTTCGGTCCGGGAAGGCGGGAGAAATCTGCCATTGCGTGACCCCTTGTAGCCGTTCTGGGCGGATACGGTGTCTACGACCGTACATCTACGATCTAAGGAGATGAAAATATGACTCATTGCGAATCTAGCTCCAAACGCCAAGAAACGGGAAGAAAAAGGGCTGAATGGGGCATGGGTTGTGATGAAACATTGTGGGTCGGCCCTGCATGTCTGCCCCGTGTCCGTCCCCTCACGTAGAGTGCCGAAGACGGCGCATGCCCCCGTAACTCTTTCGAGTGACCGTCGTTGAGAGGGCGGAGGCGGTTGAAGCAACAAGCGCTCGGGCAGGCGTCCGAGACGGTCGACCGCACAGGTGACGATTTCGTACCAGCCTGGAGGCTCAAGGTGACGTGCATCAGCTGCGGAGGGCGGCCATGACATCCGTCCTCGTCTGCGACGACTCCCCGCTTGCCCGAGAGGCGCTCCGCCGCGCGGTCGCGACCGTGCCCGGCGTCGAGCGCGTGACGACCGCGGCCAACGGCGAGGAAGTCCTCCGCCGCTGGGGCGCGGACCGTTCGGACCTGATCCTGATGGACGTACGCATGCCCGGACTGGGCGGCGTAGAGACCGTGCGGCGGCTGCTGTCCGCCGACCCCGGCGCGCGCATCATCATGCTCACGGTCGCCGAGGACCTGGACGGCGTGGCCCTCGCGGTCGCCGCCGGGGCGCGCGGCTATCTGCACAAGGACGCCTCGCGCGCCGAGTTGCGGGCCACGGTGACCCAGGCGCTGGCCGACCCGACCTGGCGTCTTGCCCCGCGCCGACTGCGCTCCGCAGAGATGGGCGCCGCGCCCACGCTCACGGCGCGTGAGATCCAGGTGCTCGAAGGCATGAGCCACGGCCGCTCCAACGCGGAGATCGGGCGGGAGCTGTTCCTGTCCGAGGACACCGTGAAGACGCACGCCCGGCGACTGTTCAAGAAGCTCGGCGCCTCGGACCGGGCACACGCCGTGGCGCTCGGCTTCCGGTGGGGTCTGGTTCGCTAAGAGCTCGGTCCATCGGTCCGTTGCCGTGTGCGGGTCGTTTGTGGCTGGTCGCGCAGTTCCCCGCGCCCCTTTGGGGGCGCGGCTGCGGGGTCGGTCAAGGGGTCCTGTCGGTGCCCGCTGCTCGTTTCGGCGCGGATGCCGCATCCTTGAGGTGTGGAGTCTCTCGGGGACGAGTCGGTCGAGCGGAAGGGGAGGGCGCAGGGGATGAGTTCCGGCGCACCTGCTCATAACGCTTCGGTGCACAACATCGGGCGCGATGCCACGGAGCACACGGCCGCAAGGCACGATGGACCGATGCGCGACGACGAGGCGGCCAAAGCCGCAGGGGCGATCGGTGCACTCGTCCATCGCGCCGTGGACGGGGACGAGCAGGCCACGCACGATCTGCTCGCGCATGTCCACCCCCTGGCCCTGCGCTACTGCCGCACCAGGCTGTCCCGCCTCCCGGGCGACGCCCGGCACTTCGTCGAGGACCTCGCCCAGGAGGTCTGTGTCGCGGTCCTCCTCGCGCTGCCGCGCTACCGGGACACCGGACGTCCCTTCGAGGCGTTCGTCTTCGCCATCGCCGCACACAAGGTCGCCGACCTGCAGCGGGCGGCGATGCGGCACCCGGGTTCCACCGCGGTCCCCTCGGACGAGATGCCCGAGCGCCCGGACGACTCCCTCGGCCCGGAGGAGCGGGCGCTGCTCAGCAGCGACGCCGAGTGGGCCAAGAAGCTGCTGGCCAACCTGCCCGAGAACCAGCGCGAGCTATTGCTGCTGCGGATCGCCGTGGGGTTGACCGCGGAGGAGACCGGACAGATGTTGGGAATGTCACCCGGAGCAGTCCGGGTGGCGCAGCACCGGGCCCTGAGCCGGCTGCGCGCGCTCGCCGAGCAGTAGTGCTCCCCTGGGCGCGCCCCGAAATGAACGGGCTCCCCTTCGATTCCGTACGAACATACGAAGCCCGGAGCCATACAGAACCGTGGAATTTGCTGGCCACGCTTCCCGTTAGCATGGACATCCGCACCGATCAAGGCCATTTGGGGAAGGTGTCATGACTGCCAACGTCGACGGAGTGCCCGGTAAATTCGCGACTCTCGGGCTGACCTACGACGACGTGCTGCTGCTGCCGGGCTCGTCGGACATGGCACCGGACGAGATCGACACCGCCTCGTACGTCTCCAAGAACGTGCGGGTCAGCATCCCGCTGCTGTCCGCCGCCATGGACAAGGTCACCGAGTCGCGCATGGCGATCGCGATGGCCCGCCAGGGCGGCGTCGGCGTTCTGCACCGCAACCTCTCCATCGAGGACCAGGCCAACCAGGTCGACCTGGTGAAGCGCTCCGAGTCCGGCATGGTGGCCAACCCGATCACCATCCACCCGGACGCCACGCTCGCCGAGGCCGACGCGATGTGCGCCAAGTTCCGCATCAGCGGCATCCCCGTCACCGACCCGGCCGGCAAGCTGCTGGGCATCGTCACCAACCGTGACATGGCCTTCGAGAGCGACCGCAGCCGCCGGGTGCGCGAGGTCATGACGCCGATGCCGCTGGTCACCGGCAAGGTGGGCATCTCCGGCGTCGAGGCCATCGAGCTGCTGCGCAAGCACAAGATCGAGAAGCTGCCGCTGGTCGACGACCACGGCGTCCTCAAGGGCCTGATCACCGTCAAGGACTTCGTCAAGGCGGAGAAGTACCCGAACGCCGCGAAGGACGCCGAGGGCCGTCTGATCGTCGGTGCCGCGGTCGGTGTCGCCGGTGACTCCTTCGAGCGCGCCCAGGCGCTGATCGAGGCGGGCGTCGACTTCATCGTCGTCGACACCGCGCACGGCCACTCCCGCCTGGTCGGCGACATGGTCGCCAAGATCAAGTCGAACTCCTCCGGCGTCGACGTCATCGGCGGCAACATCGCCACCAAGGACGGCGCCCAGGCGCTCATCGACTCCGGCGTGGACGGCATCAAGGTCGGCGTCGGCCCCGGCTCCATCTGTACGACCCGAGTGGTCGCCGGCATCGGTGTCCCGCAGGTCACCGCCATCTACGAGGCCTCCCTCGCCGCCAAGGCGGCCGGCGTCCCGGTCATCGGCGACGGCGGTCTGCAGTACTCCGGCGACATCGCCAAGGCCCTGGTCGCGGGCGCCGACACCGTGATGCTCGGCTCGCTGCTCGCGGGCTGCGAGGAGTCCCCGGGCGAGCTGCTGTTCATCAACGGCAAGCAGTTCAAGTCGTACCGCGGCATGGGCTCGCTCGGCGCCATGCAGACCCGCGGCGACCGCAAGTCGTTCTCCAAGGACCGCTACTTCCAGGAGGGCGTCGCCTCCGACGAGCAGCTGATCCCCGAGGGCATCGAGGGCCAGGTGCCCTACCGCGGCCCGCTGTCCTCCGTCGTCCACCAGCTGGTCGGCGGTCTGCGCCAGTCGATGTTCTACGTCGGCGGCAGCACGGTCCCCGAGCTCCAGGACAAGGGCCAGTTCGTGCGGATCACCTCGGCGGGCCTGAAGGAGAGCCACCCGCACGACATCCAGATGACGGTCGAGGCGCCGAACTACAGCCGTAAGTAGGCAGCACGCCTTATGGGGCGGCTCCGGAAGCATCCGGGGCCGCCCTCGTCGTGCCCGTCGGCGATACTGGAAGACGCTGAACGCATCAGGGAAAGGCCACAGACGTGACTGAGATCGAGATCGGGCGCGGCAAGCGCGGCCGCCGGGCGTACGCCTTCGACGACATCGCCGTCGTCCCCAGCCGCCGTACGCGGGACCCGAAGGAGGTCTCGATCGCCTGGCAGATCGACGCCTACCGCTTCGAGCTGCCCTTCCTGGCCGCCCCCATGGACTCGGTCGTCTCCCCGGCCACCGCGATCCGCATCGGCGAGCTCGGCGGCCTCGGCGTGCTGAACCTCGAAGGACTGTGGACGCGGTACGAGGACCCGCAGCCGCTGCTCGACGAGATCGCCCAGCTGCCCACCGAGGCCGCCACGCGCCGCCTCCAGGAGGTCTACGCCGCTCCCATCAAGGAGGAGCTGATCGGGCAGCGCATCAAGGAGGTGCGCGACTCGGGCGTGGTCACGGCCGCCGCGCTCTCCCCGCAGCGCACGGCCCAGTTCTCCAAGGCGGTCGTCGACGCCGGCGTGGACATCTTCGTCATCCGCGGCACGACGGTCTCCGCCGAGCATGTCTCGTCCTCGCACGAGCCGCTGAACCTGAAGCAGTTCATCTACGAACTCGACGTCCCCGTGATCGTCGGCGGCTGCGCCACGTACACCGCCGCCCTGCACCTGATGCGGACCGGCGCGGCGGGCGTCCTGGTCGGCTTCGGCGGCGGCGCCGCGCACACCACGCGCAATGTCCTGGGCATCCGTGTCCCGATGGCGACGGCGGTGGCCGACGTGGCCGCGGCCCGCCGTGACTACATGGACGAGTCCGGCGGCCGGTACGTCCACGTGATCGCCGACGGCGGCGTCGGCTGGTCCGGCGATCTTCCCAAGGCGATCGCCTGCGGCGCCGACGCCGTGATGATGGGCTCCCCGCTGGCCCGCGCCACGGACGCCCCGGGCAAGGGGAACCACTGGGGCATGGAGGCGGTCAACGAAGATCTGCCGCGCGGCAAGAAGGTCGACCTGGGCACGGTCGGCACCATCGAGGAGGTGCTGACGGGCCCGTCGCACACCCCCGACGGCTCGATGAACTTCTTCGGCGCCCTGCGTCGTGCCATGGCCACGACCGGCTACAGCGAACTGAAGGAGTTCCAGCGGGTCGAGGTGACGGTCGCGGACTCGCAGCACACGCGGTAGTCCCTACGACGCCTTCGTCGAGGAAGGGCCGGTCACCCCGGGTGGGGTGACCGGCCCTTTGTGTACCCAAGTGGGGCTGAGTGGGGGCGCGTTGGGCGGGTGGGGGCGCATGGTTGTGTTTCGGGCGAATGCGGGCTGAATGGGTGAGCGCAGTCGGTAATGTCGGTGATCGGCGACCCAAGCTCTCTGGGGCGCCCCCTTCCAAGGAGATGTTCCGGACCCCGGCCCTCGGACCCCGGCCCGAGCTCCGGACGCACCGCCTACCGGGTCTATGGGCGGCATCGTGGAAGGGGGCGCGCCCATGGGCCGTCACCGCAAGCCCATCCGCTGGGATCGCACTTGGCTTCGGCTGGTGAAGTTCCGGTGGAGGTGCATCTTGTGGATTTACGGCTGGTGAGCGGCCGCCCCTATAGAGACTAGGGGCGGACACCCGTGAATCAGCTCGGAGCCCGCTGCAGCACCCACTGCGGTGGGCTCCACCTCTCCATACGGTACCGGCGCGGAATTTCCCACGCCACCAACCCCGGAGGCTCGCGCACCCCGTGCGCCCCCTTCACAACCGATGCGCCGCCCCCGTAGGCGCTGCCCCCCGCGTATCGAGCAATAGCTGCGCCTTCACCGACAGCCCCTGAAGGTCGTACGTCCGATGCTGCTGGAGCAGGATCGTCAGATCGGCCTCCGCGACGGCCTCGTACAGGGCGTCCGCGCGCGGGACCGGGCGGTCCAGGACGCTCCAGGAGGCGATGTAGGGGTCGTGGTAGCTGATGGACCCGCCCAGCTCCAGCAGCCGGGTGGCGACCTCCTGTGCGGGGGTGGACTGCTGGTCGGCGAGGTCGGGCTTGTAGGTGACGCCGAGCAGGAGGATGCGGGCGCCGCGGGCGGACTTGCCGTGCTCGTTGAGGAGGGCGGCGGCGCGCTGGACGACGTAGCGGGGCATCTGGCTGTTGACCTGCTGGGCCAGTCCGACCATGCGCAGGGTGCGGCCGGCGGGGCCTGCGAGGTCCTGCGGGACGGCGTGGCCGCCGACGCCGGGGCCGGGGCGGAAGGCCTGGAAGCCGAACGGCTTGGTCTCCGCGCAGCGGATGACGTCCCACAGGTCGACGCCCAAGTCATGGCAGAGGACGGCCATTTCATTGACGAGGGCGATGTTGACGTGCCGGAAATTGGTCTCCAGGACCTGCACGGTCTCCGCCTCGCGCGTGCCACGCGCGCGTACCACCTTGTCGGTGAGACGGCCGTAGAAGGCGGCCGCCGACTCGGTGCACGCGGGTGTGAGCCCACCGATGACCTGGGGCGTGTTGGCGGGCGAGAAGTGTCGGTTGCCGGGGTCGACGCGGCTGGGGGAGTACGCCAGGTGGAAGTCGCGGCCGGCGCGCATCCCCGAACCCTCTTCGAGGAGCGGACGCAGCACGTTCTCGGTGGTGCCCGGCGGCACCGGCGACTCCAGGATGACGGTGGTGTGCGGGCGCAGCTGTCCGGCCAGGGTGCGGGCGGACGCCTCCATCTGGCCCAGATCGAGCGAGCCGTCCGCGCCGCGCGGGGTCGCGGGGCAGATGACGGCGGTGCGGACCCGGCCGAGTTCGGCCGGGTTCGTGGCGTGCCGGAAGCCCCCCGAGAGCATCCGGCGCAGTTCGGCGGGACTGAGAGAGCCCGCCTCGGGCCCGGTCCGGTAGCCGAGCGTGGGGATGCCGGCGGCGACGGCGGCCTTGGCCAGCGGCAGGCCGTACGGGCCCAGTCCGATGACGGCGAGATCTGCGGGCATGGCGTGGGCCGTCCTTCCCAGTAACCGAAGCGGGGCAGTTGCGCAACCCCTGTGGACAGGACGAGGGAGCGCAATGTCAGACTAGGAGTAAATATGACCGATTTGCGGCATTGAATGATCGCGTTTCCGGGAGTGTTGTCCACAGGCCCGGGGTGAGTGGTGGCTGAAGTCGGGCAACCCGGTCAGAATTTTGGGCATGGGGGTAGGAACCAGGCTTCGCCCGACGGGTGCGGCCCACCCGACCGATGAGCGGGAGGCAGCGGTGAGGACAGCGACACTGGGGCCGGCCGAGCGCGCCGAGTCACTGGCGGCAATGGCCGAGCGCGAGCTGGACCTACTGGTCGTGGGCGGTGGTGTCGTGGGCGCGGGCACAGCGCTCGACGCGGTGACCCGCGGACTGTCCACCGGACTGGTCGAGGCCCGCGACTGGGCCTCGGGCACCTCCAGCAGGTCCAGCAAGCTCATCCACGGCGGCCTGCGCTATCTGGAGATGCTCGACTTCGTCCTCGTACGGGAAGCCCTCAAGGAACGCGGGCTGCTGCTCGAGCGGCTCGCCCCGCACCTGGTGAAACCGGTGGCGTTCCTGTACCCGCTCCAGCACAAGGGCTGGGAGCGGCTGTACGCGGGCTCGGGCGTCGCGCTCTACGACGCCATGTCGATGGCCCGCGGGCACGGGCGCGGCCTGCCCCTGCACCGCCATCTGACCCGCCGTCACGCCCTGCGTGTCGCCCCGGCCCTGCGCAAGGACGCGCTGGTCGGCGCGTTGCAGTACTACGACGCCCAGATGGACGACGCCCGCTATGTGGCCACCCTCGTGCGCACGGCGGCGGCCTACGGCGCGAAGGCCGCCAACCGCGCGCGCGTGACGGCGTTCCTGCGTGAGGGCGAGCGGGTCGTCGGGGCCCGGGTGCAGGACGTCGAGGCCGGCGGGGAGTACGAGGTCCGCGCCAAGCAGATCGTCAACGCCACCGGTGTGTGGACCGACGACACCCAGTCGATGGTGGGGGAGCGCGGGCAGTTCCACGTCCGCGCCTCCAAGGGCATCCACCTCGTCGTGCCCAAGGACCGCATCCACTCCTCGACGGGGCTGATCCTGCGCACCGAGAAGTCCGTGCTGTTCGTCATCCCCTGGGGTCGACACTGGATCGTCGGCACCACCGACACCGACTGGGACCTCGACAAGGCCCACCCGGCCGCGTCCAGCGCGGACATCGACTACCTGCTGGAACACGTCAACTCGGTGCTCGCGGTACCGCTGACCCGGGACGACGTGGAGGGCGTGTTCGCCGGACTGCGGCCCCTGCTGGCCGGCGAGTCGGACGCCACCAGCAAGCTCTCGCGCGAACACACCGTGGCACACCCCGTGCCCGGCCTGGTCGTCGTGGCCGGCGGCAAGTACACGACGTACCGCGTGATGGCCAAGGACGCGGTCGACGCGGCGGTGCACGGGCTCGACATGCGGGTCGCCGAGTGCGTCACGGAGGACATTCCACTGCTGGGGGCGGAGGGATACCGGGCCCTGTGGAACGCGCGTGCGCGGATCGCGGCGCGGACGGGCCTGCATGTGGTGCGCGTGGAACACCTGTTGAACCGGTACGGATCGCTCGCGGAGGAGGTGCTCGAACTCATCACCGCCAATCCGGCTCTGGGCGAGCCCCTCGGATCCGGCGACGACTATCTGCGCGCCGAGATCGTGTACGCCGCCTCGCACGAGGGGGCGCGCCATCTGGACGACGCGCTGACGCGGCGCACCCGGATCTCCATCGAGACGTTCGACCGTGGCACCCGGTGCGCGCGCGAGGCGGCCGAGCTGATGGCACCGGTGCTTGGCTGGGACAAGGACCACATCGAGCGCGAGGTCGAGCACTACCAGAAGCGGGTGGAGGCCGAGCGGGAGTCGCAGCGTCAGCCGGACGACCTCACGGCGGACGCGGCACGGCTGGGGGCGCCGGACATCGTGCCGCTGTAGCAGCCGAGAAGGTCGGAGAACGTCACCCGAACGGGTGGCCGGAGATGGGATCTCTGCGCGAACCTCGGCCGTTCTACCTGGTGCCAGGGCAGAACTCGGCGGCGAGCAGCCGGGGTTCGAGGCCGGGATCTGCGATCGCCGTCGTGTTCACCCGGAACGTCATGACACGACGCCCGTCGACGGTGGCCGCGGAGCGCACGTAACTGCCGGATATGCGCCCGCTGTGGCCCCATACGACGGTGCCGCAGCGCAGTTTCACGGGAAAGAGCCCCATGCCGTACAAGCCGTGTGCGGCACGGGTGTCCAGCATCTCGCGCAGCCGGGGCGGGGGCAGCAGCCGGCCGCCGAGCAGGGCGGCGTAGAAGCGGTCGAGGTCGGCGAGCGTGGTCACCAGCTCACCGGAGGCGCCGGCCACCCGCGGGTCGAGTTCGGTGACATCGGTCCCGTCGGTGGCGTAGGCACGGCCGTGCGGGGAGGGCAGCGAGGTGCGGGAACCAGGAAAGGAGGTGCCGGTCAGACCCAGCGGGGCGATGATGCGCTGCTCGGCCTCGGCGGCGTAGGAGCGGCCGGTGACCTGCTCGACGACCAGGCCGAGCAACACGTAGTTGGTGTTCGAGTAGGAGAAGTCGCCGCGGGCGGCAGGGGGGTGGGCGAGCGCTATTCGGACAGCTTGAAGCGGCGTCACGGGCAGAGCGCCCCTGGTCGCGACGGCGAAGTCGTACAGGCCGCTGGTGTGGGTCAGCAGGGAACGAAGGGTCAGCGCGCGCCCGTCGTTGCCCGCCCCGCGCACCAGGCCCGGAAGGTGCCGCTCCACCGTGTCGGACAGGGACAGCCGTCGCTCCGCGGCCAGTTGCAGGACGACGGTCGCGATGAAGGTCTTCGTCATGCTGCCGGCGCGGAAGTGGTCGGTGCGGGCTATGCCCTGACCGGCGCGGGTGTAGTGGGTGCCGGTCTCCTCGCGGGCCAGCAGGGCCGCAGCGGGGGCCTTTCCCCGGGTGACGAGCCGCGCGAGCAGGGTGTCCGTCGCCGGAGCCCCGGATGCCGACGAACTGGTCAGAGCCGGCCGGCCGGTCGGGGACAGGCCCAGGAGCGACGGGGACACGAGGCCGAGAAGCGTCAGGAGCACAGGGAGGGCCAGTAGTGTCCGAAGCAGTGGCATCACAGGTCGCGCCATGCGGGTTCCCTCCCCTCACCGCGGCTCATCATGCCGGGCGCTGTTACGCGCGGTACACCGGGCCCCGGGTGAGAGCGGGTCCGGGCACCGCGCCGTGCGGGCGGGTGGCCGTGCGAGGGGCACCCTGGGCGTCGGGCACTTGTCGGGTGAGAGACAATGGAGGCTCTGTCAGGGCGGGTTGTATGAGGGGACGCATGTCGGAGGCGGAGCGGGCGGGGACATCTCGTCAGGACACTCGTCAGGACGACCGTGAGCGTCTCCTCGCGGGGCGGTACCGGCTGGGCGGTGTGCTCGGCAGGGGCGGCATGGGCACGGTGTGGCGTGCCGTCGACGAGACACTGGGGCGCACCGTCGCCGTCAAGGAGCTGCGGTTCCCGTCGAACATCGACGAGGAGGAGAAGCGGCGCCTGATCACGCGCACCCTGCGTGAGGCAAAGGCGATCGCCCGGATCCGCAACAACAGCGCGGTCACTGTGTTCGACGTGGTCGACGAGGACGACCGGCCCTGGATCGTGATGGAGCTCGTCGAGGGCAAGTCGCTCGCCGAGGTCATCCGGGAGGACGGCCTGCTGGAACCCAAGCGGGCGGCCGAGGTGGGCCTGGCCGTGCTCGACGTGCTGCGGTCCGCGCATCGCGAGGGCATCCTGCACCGCGACGTGAAGCCGTCGAACGTCCTGCTGGAGTCCGACACCGACCGGGTCGTGCTCACCGACTTCGGTATCGCCCAGGTCGAGGGCGACCCGTCCATCACCTCGACCGGCATGCTCGTCGGCGCGCCCTCCTACATCTCCCCGGAGCGGGCCCGCGGCCACAAGCCGGGCCCCGCGGCCGACCTGTGGTCGCTGGGCGGGCTGTTGTACGCGTCGGTCGAGGGTGTGCCGCCGTACGACAAGGGCTCCGCGATCGCCACGCTCACCGCGGTGATGACCGAGCCGATGGAGGAGCCGAAGAACGCGGGTCCGCTGCGGGACGTCATCTACGGTCTGCTCACCAAGGACCCCGAGAAGCGGCTCGACGACGCCGGTGCGCGGGCGATGCTCAACGCCGTCATCCACGCGCCCGAGCGCAAGGCCGAGCCGGAGCCGGCGGACGCCACGAAGGTCGTGCCCCTGCCGCCGCAGCCCGACGGCCGGGAGAGCAAGGGGCGTTCGGGTGCCGGGTCCGCGGGGAAGCGGGGCGAGGAGGCCGGAGAGCGGTTGCGCGGCGCGTTGCGTTCCGTGCGCAAGGCCGCTGTGAGCGCGGGGACGGCGGCGGCTGCCACACGGGGCAAGTCCGGGAGTGAGAAGGCCGATTCCGGCTCCGTCGCGGGCGGTGGAGCGACCGATGAGTCGCCCACCGCGGCGGGCGGGACCGGCACTTCGGCGGGTGCCGGAGGCTCCGGTAGGGGTTCCGGTTCCGAGGGCGGCGGCGCGGCCGGCGGGTCGGGCGCGGGTGCCGGCGGCAAGAATGGTGCTGGTGCTGGTGCTGGTGCTGGTGCTGGTGCTGGTGCTGGTGCTGGTGCTGGTGCTGGTGCCGGTGCCGGTGCCGGTGAGCGGGACGTGACGACCGGGAACGGGCAGAGCGGGGGACGGAGTTCGGGCTGGCCCGTCATGCCGCCGCCGGATCTGCCGGAGCGGTCCGTACCCAGGGCGCCGCTCACCGATGTGGTGCCGAAGCGGACGCTGGTGATCATCGCGGTGATCGTGGCGCTCGCCGTGCTCGGCGTGGTGCTGGCGATTGCCCTGCGCGGCGGCGACGACTCGACCGGGGCGGCGGGCGACGGCGGGGCCAAGGCCTCCACCAAGGCGAGCGCGAGCTCCGACACCGAGCGGGACGACGAGGGGGACCGTGCGGACGGGGAGAAGTCCTCGTCGGCGACGAGCGGTTCCGGTTCGGGTTCCGGATCCGGTGACGGGAAGACCCCGAGCGCCGAGGCGAGCGCCACCGGGGGGAGCGGCGCCGAGGCGGGGTCCGGCGGTGACAGCGGGGCCGTCTCGACCTACGACGGGAACCAGGGGTACTCGATCGGGCTGCCCAAGGGCTGGAAGTACGAGACCACGGGATCATCGGGGGACCGGTTCACCGGGCCCGACGGACAGAAGCTGCTCGTCGCCTGGACGTCCACGCCGCAGGACGACCCGGTGGCGGACTGGAAGAACCAGGAGCGGTACATGCAGCGCTCGCAGTACGACCGGATCCGCATAGAGAAGGTGGACTACCGCGGCTGGAACACGGCCGACTGGGAGTTCACCTATGTCGACGGCGGGACGAAGTACCGGACGATCGACCGTGGGTTCGTCGTGGACGGCCGTCGCGGCTATGCACTGATGTACACCGCGAAGGCCGCCGATTGGGGCAGTGATCTCCGCAAGGACACCTGGAAGACACTGACCGGTTCGTTCCAGCCGAAGTCATGAGGTGAGCAGGTCCCCGCAAGGGCTCGCGAAGGCCGGGTTCGAGCCGTGAGATACGACAACCTCTCTTTGTGGGTTGCCTCCGGCACGTATCGTGAATGCTTGCGGACCGTGCGCATCCAGTCGCGTGCTCGGAAAGCGACGCAAGGCGAACGGAATTGACCAACCGGGCGGCCGGGGGAGGCAACGTGGACGACTATGCGGGTCGGGTGCTCGCCGACCGCTACCGCCTGCCGCTGCCACCCTCCGACGAGTACGAACTCACCGAGACCCGCGCCTTCGACACCTACAGCGGACAGGAAGTCCTGGTCCGGCAGGTGCCGTTGCCGGAGGTCGTCGAGGCGGAGGTGCTCGACGCCGAGGGGCTGCCCGAGGGCTTCACCGCGCGGGACGCACGCGAGCGTGGGGCGGGGCGGCGGACCTCGGCGCGGTCCGGCACCCGCCGGCCCGGTGATCCCGCCGTGCGGCGGGCGGTCGAGGCGGCCCAGGCCACGGCCCGGATCCCCGACCATCCGCGGCTGGACCAGGTCTTCGACGTGTTCGCCGAGGGCGGCTCGCTGTGGATAGTGAGTGAGTTCGTGGCCGCGCGCCCGCTGGCCGCACTGCTCGCCGAGAAGCCGTTGACGCCGTATCGGGCCGCCGAGGTCGCCTCCGACGTCCTCATGGCGTTGCGGGTGCTGCACGCGCACGGCTGGGTCCACCGGAACATCACCGCCCGCACGGTGCTCGTCTGCGACGACGGCCGGGTGATGCTGACGGGGCTCGCGGTGGGGGCCGCAGAGGAGGCGCTGTGCGGGTACGACCCGGTGCCGGTGGAGGACGGTGACGGTGACGGTGTCGGGGGGCCGACTCCGGGGGGCAGTGTCGGTGGCCCGGGACACCTTGCAGGAGGCTCAGGCGCGGGTGGCGCGGGTGGCGCGGGTGTCCCTGCTGGCCCTGGTAGCCCTGGAGCCGTTGGGCCGGGTGCTGGTGGAGCCGGCGTCGGTGGCGCCGACCCCGAGGCCGCCAGGCGGGCCGCGATAGAGGCGCGGGCGGCCGGTGGGCTGCCGTTGCCCACGGCCGACGGAGCCAACGGGGCGGGGGCCTCGGGAGGGGCACCGAGCGCTGCTCCGGAGACCGGCGGCGACATCAGGGCCGCGCGGGCCGGGGCGATCGCCGCGTATCGGGCCGGCGCCCGGGCCGCGGCCCGAGTGCAGGAAGGCCGGCAGAACGGACACGCCGCACTGCCGGGGGCCCGTCCGGCGGCCGAAGGGGACCCCGCGTACCAGGCCAACGGCGCGACGCAACAGCCGTATCCCTCCGGCGACGGCGTCGCGATGCCGCCGGGGCAGATCGCCGACCCGTACGGCGTGCAGGCCACGCCCTGGCACGGCGCCGCGCCCCGTGGCGGGACCGGCGGCACACCACAGGAGGCGGGCCGCGACCGCGCCGCCCTGCCCCCGGCGGGCCAGGGCGCCCAGGATGGCTACGGCACGCCACCCGGCCAGACCGTGCCCGGGGCCGGCGCACCGGTTATCGGGCTCGGTGGTTCCCCTGTGCCGGGCACTCCCGGGCCTGGTGCCGGCGCACCGGGCTCCGGCGCTGACGGTTTTCCCGTGCGGGGCACCCTTGCGCCTGGCGGGGGCGCATCCCTCCCCGGCGGTGGCGGATTCCCTGCCCAAGACGCCCCCGGACCCGACGTCGGCACCTCCGTTCCCGGCGTCGCCGGTTACCCCGCGCAAGGCCCCCCGGCACCCGGCAGCCTCGTGCCCGCGCCCGGCACCGCCGTGCCCCCTCCCGGCGTCCCTGCCCCCATGCCTGCCGCCGGCGCCCCGGCGCCCGGCACCACTCCCGTCCCCGCCCCCGGGGCCCTCACCCCCAGCAACTCCCCCCACCCTCCAGCCCGCTGGGACGACCTCGCGAAGGGTGGTGTCCCCGCTCATCGAGGCCCCACCACCGCGCTCGCCGCGGAGCGGGCCCGGCAGGCTCGGATGGCTGTTGTCGGGCCCGTGACCGAGCGGTGGGCGCCGGAGCAGGCCGGGCCCGTGCATGAGAACTGGCGGCTCGCCGCGCCGATCGGGCCCGCGACCGACCTGTGGGCGCTGGGGGCGCTGCTGTTCCGGGCCGTGCAGGGGCACGCGCCGTACCCGGAGGAGTCGACGGCCGAGCTGGTGCAGATGGTGTGCGCGGAGCCGCCCGCCTTCGCCGAGGAGTGCGGGCCGCTCAGGCCCGTCGTGGAGTCGCTGCTGCGTCAGGACCCCACCGAACGCCTGGACTTCGAGGAGCTGCGCGGCTGGCTGCGCTCGCTGGTGCGGTCCGCGCCAGAACCGGAGGCCGGTGCGCATGTCGTCGCCGCCCCGCCCGTCGACCCGAACCGGCTGCCGATCGTGCGGCGCCGGGGCGAGTTGGTCCGCCGTCGCAGGGCCGGTCTGCCCGCGCATCACGGGCGGCACAAGCGGGCCAAGCGGGCCAGGCAGGAGACGGCCTCGCCGCGCAGGCTGGGACGTACGTTGTTGCTGCTGGTCCTGCTCGGCATGGCCGCGGCGATCACGTACGCCATGATGTTCATGCCGAAGGCCGACCAGGGCAACGCCGGTACGGCGGGCGGGGATCGCACCGGCTCCGCCGGCCAGGCCGGAGACGCGGACACCGGCGAGTCCGCTGAGGCGAGCAGCGAACCGCGGCCCGACCAGACCTCCCCGGAGCCCGGCAACGGCCCCTCGGAGTCGGCCGGTTCCGACGACGAGCCGCAGAGCGACGACCCCGAGGTCCCGGACGGCTTCACGCTGCGCAAGGACGACGCCGGTTTCCAGGTCGCCGTCGCCAACGGATGGGACCGCACGCCGAAGAACGGGCGCGGGCAGGTCGTGTACTCGCACGGCGACTTCGACCTCTTCGTCGTGCCGGGCCGTGACAGCACCGACCAGTACGGCGGCGACCCGATGGTCTACCAGCGCGAGCACGAACGGGAGTTGCAGCCGTACCGCGATTCCAGCTGGGCCTCCTCCAGCGGGCTGAAGTCCATTCAGGTCGGCGAGCGGAGCATGGCCGAGGGGCAGTTCACCTGGACCGACGACGAGGGACGCGAGTTGTTCGTACGCAATCTCGCGATCCTGATCGACGGGCGGTACCACGTGGTGCAGGTGCGCGGGCCGGAGGCCGAGCGGGACGAGGTGACCCGGCTGTTCGAGCAGGCGTCGGCGACGTACCAGGTCACCGGGTGATTGCGCCCGCGGACCCTGGGTGATGGTTGCTTCCCGACGCCGAAAGCGACAACCATCACAGTGCGGTCTCCTTGGCACCCCCGTGGTTCCGGTCGCGTCGGCCGATCCTTAACCTGACCCTGTCAAGAACATTGCGGGGCAACGTGAATCAGATGCAGGGCCAGCTCATTTCGGGCCGCTACCGGCTCGCCGACGCGATCGGCAGCGGCGGTATGGGCCGTGTCTGGCGTGCGCACGATGAGGTGTTGCATCGGGCCGTGGCGATCAAGGAGTTGACCGCCGCGCTCTACGTCTCCGAGAGCGACCAGGAGCGGCTGCTCGCCCGCACCCGGGCCGAGGCGCGGGCCGCCGCGCGCATCAACCACTCGGCGGTCGTCACCGTGCACGACGTGCTGGAGCACGACGGCCGGCCGTGGATCGTGATGGAGCTGGTCGAGGGGCACTCGCTGGCCGACGCGGTCAAGGAGCGCGGACGCGTCGAGCCCACCGAGGCAGCCCGGATCGGGCTGTGGGTGCTGCGGGCGCTGCGCGCCGCGCACACCGCGGGGGTCCTGCACCGCGACGTCAAGCCCGGCAACGTCCTGCTCTCCGAGGACGGCCGTGTCCTGCTGACCGACTTCGGTATCGCCCAGATCGAGGGCGACACCACCATCACCCGCACCGGGGAGGTCGTCGGCTCCGTCGACTACCTCGCCCCCGAGCG
Organism: Streptomyces coerulescens; assembly: GCF_042657965.1. Lineage (NCBI taxonomy): Bacteria > Bacillati > Actinomycetota > Actinomycetes > Kitasatosporales > Streptomycetaceae > Streptomyces > Streptomyces coerulescens. Next base: position 507,781 of record NZ_JBHSKM010000008.1, on the reverse strand, counting down.
GGTCCGCGGCCACGACCCCGGCGCCGCCTCGGACTTGTGGGCGCTCGGCGCGACGCTGTACACGGCCGTGGAGGGCCGCTCTCCCTTCCGCCGCACCTCGCCGCTGGGCACCATGCAGGCGGTCGTGGACGAGGAACCCGCCGAGCCGCAGTACGGCGGCTCGCTCACGCCCGTGATCACCGCCCTGCTGCGTAAGGATCCGGCCACCCGGCCCGACGCGGCCGAGGCCGAGCAGATGCTGGCCGAGGCGGCGGAGGGACGCAGGCCGAGCGCGGCGCAGGTGTATGTGCCGACGCAGCGCGCCGCCGTGTACGAGCCGGAGGTGCGCACGGGACCGGGGACGGTCGCGAGCACTCCGTATCCGCCGATGACGAGCGGGCCTGTGCCCGCCCCCGCACCCATGCCCGTGCCCGTGCCGCCGAAGCGGCACCGCCTGCGTACGTTCGCTCTTGTCGTCGCCCTCGCGGCGATCGTCGGCGGGGGTGTCGCGGTCACGCTGCAGCAGTTCGGCACGGGCGGCCCCGGTGACTCCGCCTCTGAATCGTCGACTCCGAGTACGAGCTCCACGCCGGGCGACGAGGGCGGTCAGGGTGCGGTTCCCGACGGTTGGGAGCGGCGCGACGACCCGGTGGGCTTCAGCATCTCCCTGCCCAAGGGGTGGAAGCGGTCCGTCTCCATCGACCAGGACGGTCTCCGGCAGGTCGACTACTCGCCCGACAAGGGCAAGCACCTCGTGCGGGTCGCCGTCGACACCGCACCGGACTTCCGCACCTCGTACGAGCACATGAGCAACCTGGACCAGCGGATCTCGCAGCGGCTTGTGGACTACCAGCAGCTGAGCCTCAAGGAGGAGCTGTTCCGCGACCAGCCGGGCGCCCGCTGGGAGTACGCGTGGAACGCCCTGGCCAAGGACGCGCCGCACTACTTCCCGGGGCCCTATCGTGCGATCGACGTCGGGTACATGGACGATGACGGCACCGAGTACGCCATCTACGCTTCCGCGCCGACCGACGACTGGGCCACCACGAGAAAGCAGTTCGACTGGATCCTGCGGAGCTTCCAGGAGGGCTGATCCGAGCTGCCGGTCCTGTTCACGGAAAGCGGTCGTGTATCGGCCCATGAAAATCGCGTGGGCCGATACGTCGCGGTGTGGCGTCGAGCGGCTTTTGAAGTCGTTTGCTCCTTTGCATAGTTGGCCGATCGGCATCCCGGAGTCGGTCCGTCCGGTGCGGCATGATGGGGCGCATGGGGACCGAGGGGGCCAACTTCCGTGTGATCGCGGGGCGTTACCGCCTTGACGCGAGGGTCGGCCGCGGCGGCATGGGTGTCGTATGGCGGGCGACCGACCAGTTGCTCGGGCGCAGGGTGGCCGTCAAGGAGCTCCCCCTCGACGAGACGCTCTCCGCGGCCGAGGCCCGGCACCAGCGCGAACGGACGTTGCGCGAGGCGCAGGCGGTGGCGCGGCTCAGCCACCCGCATGTGATCGTCGTCCATGACGTCGTCGAGGACGACGAACGCCCCTACATCGTCATGGAGTTGATCGACGGCGACTCCCTCGCCGACCGGATCGCGGCCCACGGGCCCGTTGACGCCCGGGAGGCCGCCCGGATCGGCGCCGACCTGCTGAGCGCGCTGCGCACGGCCCATGCCGCCGGTGTGCTGCACCGGGACATCAAACCGGCCAACGTGATCATCGAGGACGGCACCGACCGCGTCGTCCTCACCGACTTCGGCATCGCCCAGGTGCCGGGCGCCTCCACGCTCACCGAGTCCGGGTCCTTCGTCGGCTCGCCCGAGTACACCGCGCCCGAGCGGATGTCCGGCGCCGGGACCGGCCCGGCCTCCGACCTGTGGTCGGTGGGCGCGCTGCTGTGTGCCGCCCTGAGCGGTGAGTCGCCGTTCCGGCGCGACTCGCTGAGCGGCGTGGTGCTCGCGGTGGTGTCCGAGGAGATACGTCCGCCGGCGCAGGCGGCGCCGATCCTGCCCGTCGTACAGGGGCTGCTGGAGCGGGATCCGGGGCTGCGGCTGGACGCCGTGGGGGCGGAGCGGATGCTGCGGGAGTTCCTGGACACGGGGCTCACTCTTGTGGCGAAACGGTTCGGCAGGGCCGATCACACCTACTCGCCGCGCAGTGTGCTGGCCACCGTGGTGCTGGTCGCCGCGATGGCGGTGGCGGGGGTGTCGGCGGCGGCGCTGCTGGTGAAGGGGGGTGGCGACGGGGGTGTCGTGCCGAGCAGTTCGACGCCGGGTACATCCGTGTCGACCACGCCGCCCCTGCCGACCACGCCGTCCGTGTCGACGCGGCCCACCGGCCCGCCCGGGAGGTCGCCTTCACCGAGCCCGTCCACCTCTTCGAGCGCGGCTCCCTCTCCGAGCCCCACCCCCTCGTCGAGTACGTCGGCCCCCGTACCCGCCAACTCCGAATAAAGGGGAGATAAGGAGCACCCCGAGTCACGGCTCTGTGACCGGAAAGCGTTCCCGCTGGCTCCCCAACGGCCTGCCGCGATATGCATGGAGCCATGAGCAGCAACGGGGGAGCCCCTTACCGGTCCGACGAGCCGACGAGCTTTGACCTGCAACCACCGCAGCCCAATCCGCAGGGCCACGTCCCGCACCCGGACAATCCATACGCGGCCCCCACCCCGCAAACGGCCGCCCCCGCTCCGCAAACTGCCCCTGCCCCGCAAACGGCCGCCGCGCCGGCTCCTGACCCCGGCACCGGTCGGCTGATAGCCGGCCGCTACCGGCTGCTGGCCAAGCTCGGGCACGGCGGTATGGGCACGGTCTGGCGGGCCAAGGACGAGACGGTGGACCGCGAGGTCGCGGTGAAGGAGCCCCGCGTACCGGATCACCTTCCCGAACGGGAACGCGCCAACGCCTACGAGCGGATGCGCCGCGAGGCACGCGCCGCGGCCCGGCTCGACCACCCGGCCGTCGTCAACGTCCATGACGTCGCCGTCGTGGACGGCCGGCCATGGATCGTGATGGAGCTGGTCCAGGGCCGTTCGCTGGGCGACGCGTTGCAGGAGGGCACGCTCGGGGCGAGGGACGCGGCGAGAATCGGCCTCGAGGTGCTCGGCGCGCTGGAGGCCGCCCACGCGGCGGGCATCCTGCACCGCGACGTCAAGCCGGACAACGTCATGCTCGGCCGCCACGAGCGCGTCGTCCTCACCGACTTCGGCATCGCCCAGATCGAGGGCGAGACCAATCTGACCGACACCGGCGGCTTCGTCGGTTCGCCCGAGTACATCGCGCCGGAGCGGGTGCTGGGCCAGCGCCCCGGACCGGCCAGCGACCTGTGGTCCCTGGGCGTCGTGCTGTACGCGGCGACGGAGGGCGTCTCGCCGTTCCGCCGCAGCAACACCCCGGCGACCCTCCAGTCGGTCCTGAACGCCGTGCCCGCGGCGCCCGCCTCCGCGAAGGGCCCGCTCGCCGAGGCCATCAACGGCCTCCTCCAGAAGGACCCGGCCCGCCGCCCGAACGCCGCGCAGACGCGTGCGCTGCTGGAACAGGCCGCCAACCCGCCGGTGCAGGCAGCCACCCAGGTCGTACGGATACCTGACGGCGTCAAGTCCGGCATCCATCTCGGGCCCAAGGCACTGCTCGGCATCGGGGCGGCGATCGTCGCCGGGGCGGTGGCGGCGTATCTGGTGGTCGCGGATCCGTTCGCGGGGTCCACGCCGGACGGCTGGACGCAGCGAGCGCACCCGAAGCTGGGTGTGACCCTGAAGGTGCCCGCGGCCTACCAGCTCACCAAGCCGGACGCCGACGACACCGACAAGAACTGGGTCACCTACTCCGACTGGAGCGGCAGCATCTGGATCGGTGTGAAACTGGCCCGCAAGTCCGAGGACACATCGAACCAGATCAAGAACTCCGCCGCGGCCGAGATGTACGCCGACAACGAGGTGTTCAAGGAGCAGGGCAGCTACGACCTCGCCATGCCCGAAGGCCCTCGGACCGACACGAAGCAGACCACGTACCAGGGCAAGCAGTCCGCAGAGAACACGGTCGTGTACACCACCGAGGACTCCCAGAACCCGCGCCCTCGCGAGCTGAAGATCTTCTACTACAAGACCACGGCGGGCGACATGTACAAGGTGACGATCAGCTACCCCGGCAAGGGCGACTTCACCGACCGCGGACGCGAGGTCGCGCGGACGGCCATCGCGAACCTGGAGATCGGCAAGCTCTGAACTGGCGAAGTGCCCACCTCGCAAGGTAGGCATGGGACATGAGCGAAGACGGTGGCCGCACCGGATCCAACGGGCGTGTGATCGGGGGGCGTTACCGCCTGGTCGAACGCATCGGCTCCGGCGGCATGGGCACCGTCTGGCGGGCGCTCGACGAGCTTGTGGACCGCGAAGTCGCCGTCAAGCAGCCGCGGTTACCCGGAGACCCCGAGGACGCCGCCCATCAGCGGGCCGCCAACCGGCTCTACCGCGAGGCCCGCGCCGCCGCACGGGTCGACCATCCGGCCGCCGTCTCCATCCACGACGTCGTCGTGGAGGAGGACGGACTGCCGTGGATCGTCATGGAACTGGTCCGGGGCGAGTCCCTGCACGAGGTCCTCAAGCGCGGCCCCGTGGAGGCGCCCGAGGCGGCCCGCATCGGCATCGAGGTCCTCGGTGCCCTGCGCGCCGCGCACACCGTCGGCATCGTCCACCGCGACGTCAAGCCCGCCAACGTCCTGCTCGGCCCGCACCGCCGGGTCGTCCTCACCGACTTCGGCATCGCCCACATCCAGGGCGAGGAATCCCTCACGGTCAGCGGCGAGTTCGTCGGCTCCCTGGAGTTCATCGCCCCCGAGCGGATGTCCGGCCGTGGCGCAGGACCCGCCTCGGACCTGTGGTCGCTGGGCGTGCTGCTGTACGCCGCGGTGGAGGGCTGGTCGCCCTTTCGCCGTACGACCCTGGAGTCGACGCTCGCCGCGATCCTCGCCGCCGAACCGCCCGAGCCGAAGCAGGCGGGGCCGCTCGGGTCCCTGATCGTGCGCCTGCTGGTGAAGGACCCCGGGCAACGGCCCGACGCGGACGAGGTCGGTGCGGCTCTGGAGGCGGTCGTCAAGGGCTGGCCGGTGCCGGAGCCCTCCGGGGCGGCGGCCGCGTCGGGACCTCAGGACGCCTCCGCGCTACGGGAGTTCTCCGAGGACGCCGGGACCGTACGGCTGACGGGCGAGTCGGCAGCGGAGCCGAGGTCCGACGCCGTACCCACGCCCGAGACCGAGCCGGACGGGGCTGAGCCCGCCCCCGAACCGGCGGCTGCCAACTCGGCAACCACCTCCACCCCCAACGCGAAACCCCCACGCCGCTCCCGCCTCCTGCGCCCCGTCCCCGTGGCCGTCCTCGGTGTTCTCCTCGTCGCTGGCACCTGGTTCACCGCTGCCTCCTTCCGCGTCGACAACAGCGGTGAGGCCAAGGAGATGAACCCCACCTACAACTCGGCCCCGGCGGCCCCGGCGACGACGCCCGCCCCCGGCGGCTGGACCGAGCACCGGGAGCGGGACATGGGCGCCGTGCTCCACCTGCCCGCCGAGTACAAGGAGGCCGCGCGCCAGGGCAGCGCCACCGACCAGCCCCGGCTCGTCGTCTACGACATCGGCCTCGTCCAGGTCCGCCTCACTCAGTGGGACAAGTCGCCCCGCCCCCTCCTCGACCAGGCACAGGAGGCGCACGAGACCTGGGACAGCTACAACCACGACGCGAGCACCCAGTCCACCCGCACCACCTTCAAGGGCTATGACGCCGTCCTCTCCGACACCACGTACGACATGGCGGAGTCCCCGAGCCGCGTCATGCAGCTGATCATCGTCACCGGCGACGACCGCATGTACGAGCTGCGTGTCGACATGCCCAAGGGCACGCCCACGGAGAAGAAGGGCACCGCGGTCTTCAAGGGCGCCCGTGACCGACTCGAGATCGAGTGATCCGGCGACGCCGTGGCAACGCCCTGATCAGTGCGTTTGTTGCCAGTGGACACTGGCGTCATGTGAGCACTCGGTGAATCCCCGTTACCGACGGGTACACAAAGCCCCGGCTCCGGCATACTCTGCGCCTCATGACGGACGCGCAGGCCCCGGCCAAGACCGGCACCAACCCCCTCGCCCCCGCCCCGCAGGGCGCCCGTACCGCCGCCGACGTGGTCACGCCGGAGCTGGTGGCCCAGCTCACCAAGGGCGTGGCCGGCTCCGGCCGTACCGCGAACCACACGCCGTTCACCGGCGAGAAGCTGGCCGACCTGCCGGAATCCACGCCCGAGGACGTGGAGCAGGCCTTCGAGGCGGCCCGTAAGGCGCAGGCCGTCTGGGGCCAGGTCCCGGTGCGCCGGCGCGCCGCCGTCCTGCTCCGGTTCCACGACCTGGTGCTGGAGCGCCAGGCCGAGGTCCTCGATCTCATCCAGCTGGAGACCGGCAAGGCCAGGCTGCACGCGCACGAGGAGGTGCAGGCCGTCGCCGTCGCGGCCCGCCACTACGGCCGTAAGGCACCCGCGTATTTGAAGCCCAAGCGGCACGCGGGCGCCATGCCCACGCTCACCCGTGTCACCGAACTGCGCCACCCGCGCGGCGTCGTCGGCCAGATCGCCCCCTGGAACTACCCCCTGGAGCTGTCCGTCGGTGACGCGCTCCCGGCGTTCGTCGCGGGCAACGCGGTCGTCATGAAGCCCGACACCGAGACCTGCCTGACCGCCCTGTGGGCCCGTGACCTGCTGATCGAGGCCGGGCTGCCCGCCGACGTCTTCCAGGTCGTCCTCGGCGAGGGCCCGGTCGTCGGCCCCGAGGTCGTCAAGCACGCCGACTACGTCTCCTTCACCGGCTCCACCCGCACCGGCCGCCAGGTCGCCCAGGGCGCGGCCGCCCGGCTGGTCGGTGTCTCCCTGGAACTCGGCGGCAAGAACGCCATGCTGGTCCTTGAGGACGCCGACATCGAGAAGGCCGCCGCTGGCGCCGTCCGCGCCTGCTTCTCCTCCGCCGGCCAACTGTGCATCTCCATCGAGCGGTTGTACGTCCACGAGTCGATCGCCGACGCCTTCGTGGAGCGCTTCGCCGCCCGCACCAAGGCGATGCGGCTCGGCACGTCCCTCGCCTACGGCGCCGACATGGGCTCCCTGGTCGGCGAGCGCCAGCTGGAGACCGTCACCCGGCATGTGGAGGAGGCAGTGGCGAAGGGCGCGAAGCTCGTCGCCGGCGGTGTGGCACGCCCCGACATCGGCCCGTACTTCTTCGAGCCGACGATCCTCGACGACGTCGCGCCGGAGATGAGCGTCTGCGCCGAGGAGACGTTCGGCCCGGTCGTCTCCATCTACCGCTTCAAGACCGAGGACGAGGCGGTCGAGCACGCCAACTCCACGCCGTACGGCCTCAACTCGTCGGTCTGGACGAAGGACGGTGGCCGCGGCCGCGCGGTCGCCGCCCGCCTGCGCACCGGCACGGTCAACGTCAACGAGGGCTACGCGCCCGCGTACGGCAGCGTCCAGTCGCCCATGGGCGGCATGAAGGACTCCGGCCTCGGCCGCCGCCACGGCTCCGAGGGCATCCTCAAGTACACGGAGGCCCAGACGGTCGCCCAGCAGCGGCTGCTGCCGATGGCGCCGTCGCTGGGCATGGACGACGAGAAGTACGCGCAGTTCATGAGCCGGAGCCTGCGGCTCATGAAGGCCCTGCGCTTCAAGTAAGAACCGCGTTCAAGAACCCTGTTCTCAACGAGGAGAGCACGTGCCACAGGACACCTATGACTACGACGTGATCGTCGTCGGCTCCGGCTTCGGCGGCTCCGTCACCGCCCTGCGTCTCACCGAGAAGGGCTACCGCGTAGGCGTCCTGGAGGCCGGCCGCCGCTGGACCCGCGAGGCCCTGCCCAAGAACTCCTGGGACCTCAAGAACTACCTCTGGGCGCCGAAACTCGGCATGTACGGCATCCAGCGCATCCACCTGCTGGGCAACGTCATGGTCCTGGCCGGCGCGGGTGTCGGCGGCGGTTCCCTCAACTACGCCAACACCCTCTACGTACCGCCGAAGGCCTTCTTCGACGACCCCCAGTGGCGGGCCATCACCGACTGGCAGGAGGAGTTGAAGCCGTACTACGACCAGGCGCAGCGCATGCTCGGCGTACGGCTCAACCCGACGATGACCCCCTCCGACGTCCATCTGAAGTCGGCCGCCGAGAAGATGGGCGTCGGTGACAGCTTCCACATGGCGCCGGTCGGCGTGTTCTTCGGGGACGGCAAGGACGCCGAGGGCGAGACCCAGGTCGGGCCGGGGCAGGAGGCGGCCGACCCGTACTTCGGCGGAGCCGGCCCGGCGCGCAAGGCGTGCACCGAGTGCGGTGAGTGCATGACGGGCTGCCGGCACGGCGCGAAGAACACCCTGAACGAGAACTACCTCTACCTCGCCGAGAAGGCCGGCGCGGTCGTCCACCCCATGACGACGGTCGTCTCGATCACCGACGACTCGCAGGGCGGCTACGCGGTGGCGACCCTGCCGACCGACGGGAAGAAGAAGGGCGAGGACAGGCTGTTCAAGGCCCGCCGCGTAGTGATCGCGGCCGGTACGTACGGCACCCAGACCCTCCTGCACCGTATGAAGGCGGGCGGTCAACTCCCGTACCTCTCCCCGAAGCTGGGCGAGCTGACCCGCACCAACTCCGAGGCCCTGGTCGGCGCGCAGACCGACAACCGGCGCTACCGCAAGGCCACGGGCGAGGCGAAGGTCGACTTCACGCGCGGCGTCGCCATCACGTCCTCGATCCATCCGGACGAGAACACCCACATCGAGCCGGTCCGCTACGGCAAGGGCTCCAACTCGATGGGCGGCCTGTCGATCCTCCAGGTCCCCTACGCGGAGGGCTCCTCGCGGGTCGCGGGCTGGCTGGCGAACGCGGTCCGGCACCCGATGATGATGCTGCGCTCCCTGTCCAACCGCCGCTGGTCGGAGCGGACCATCATCGGCCTGGTCATGCAGTCGCTGGACAACTCGCTGACGACGTATCTGAAGCCGGACGGCGTCGGCAAGGGCCTGCTGACCGCACGCCAGGGCCATGGCGCCCCCAACCCCAAGCAGATCAAGGCCGCTTCGGAGGCCGCGTCCGCGATCGCCGCCGACATCAACGGCTTCGCCGGCTCCAACGTCGGCGAGCTGATGGGCACCCCGCTCACCGCCCACTTCCTCGGCGGCTGCCCGATCGGCGACTCGCCGGAGACCGGCGTCATCGACCCGTACCACCGGCTGTACGGCCACCCGGGCATCTCGGTCGTCGACGGGGCTGCGGTGTCGGCCAACCTCGGCGTCAACCCGTCGCTGACGATCACGGCGCAGGCCGAGCGGGCGATGTCGTACTGGCCCAACAACGGCGAGGCCGACCAGCGCCCGGCACAGGGAGCGGCGTACGAGCGCCTCAACCCGGTCGAGCCGAAGTCCCCCGCGGTCCCGGCGGAGGCGTTCGGCGCGCTGAAGCTGCCGTTCCTGGGGATACCGGCGGTGCCGCCGAAGAAGTAGCGACTCAAGGAAAAACCGAGAAGGACCTGCACCCCCCTCCGAGCGCAGGTCCTTCTCTGTTTCTTGCGTGCAGCTCTGCTGAGGCTTACGCCTCCGCGCCCACCTTGCGGCGCTTCATCGCGAACACGACGCCGGCGCCGGCGACGATGGCGATGCCACCGATGGTGCCGATGACCGGAAGGTTGGAGCTGGAGCCGGTCTCGGCGAGGTTGCCGGTGACCTCGGGCGTGTTGCTGCTCGGCTCCTTGTCCGTGACAGGGGCCTTGCCACCCTCCTGCGGCTTGGTGCCGTCCGTGTCGGTTCCGGCGGCCACGATCTGGAACTTGTACGCGACATCGCCGAAGCCGACGCACTCGCCCTCGGCATCGCCGTAGATGGTCGCGCCGAGCGTGAAGCCGGCGCCGACCGGGGCGCTGGACTTCACGTTGATCCGCATCGGGATGTTGACCTCGTAGTCGGGCTTGAGCTCGTCGGTGTAGCCGACGTAGCCGACCGCGTAACCGTCCTCGCTGAGGGTCACCCAGACCTTGTTCTGGGGGTCCCAGGCCTGGAGCTCGACCTGCTTGCTGCGGAACAGCTCCATGCCGTCCGCGTCGGAGGAGGCCCCGGCGAAGAAGTCGAGGTCCTGCAGGGCCGAGTCGGAGCTGTTGAGCACGTTCAGCGAGAACTTGTGCCAGCCGCTGCCCGCGGCGATCTTGCCGGGCAGGCCGCTGTAGCTGACGTCGACCTTGGAGTCCTCGCACACCGACGGCTCGGGGTCGGGGGTCTCCGACTCCTCCGGAGCGGTGGTGCTCTCCTCGGGGGCCGGGCTGGTCTCGCTCGTCTCCGGGGCGGGCGTGCTCTCCTCGGCGGCGGGGGTCGACTCCTCGGCGGCCGGCGTGCTCTCCTCCGCGGCCGGGGTCGACTCCTCCGCGGCGGGCGTGCTCTCCTCGGCGGCGGGGGTGCTCTCCTCCGCGGCCGGCGTGCTTTCCGACACCGTCGGTGTCGAGGTGGTCTCGTCCGTGGCGAACGCGGCCGGTGCCGACAGCAGGGCGATCGGCGCTATGACGGCCGTCGTGGCCGCGGCGGCCAGTGCACGGCGAAGCTTCATGAAGACCTCGGAAAGTCCGGAGTGCTGCGACACCGCAGCACGCGCTATCAGGGAGGCCTCCGCGTGTGGGGCGCGGCTGTGGCCCTTGAGTCGCAGGGTTTGATCGGTGACAGGGGTGAAAGGTTGTGCGCTCACTAACAGATTTTTTATGTGGCCTGAGTCACAGGCGAGGGCCTGATCTTGGGGGCTCGGAACTGACGTACGCTCAGCCGGCCGACAGCCCACTGAGAGGAAGCGCACACCGCCGTGACCGACAAGCCGTCCGAGGACTCGTCCATATCCGACGAGGCTTGGCAGAAGTTCGTCCAGGACGCCGAGCGCGACCAGCGCGCCGCTCCGAAGGAACCGTCCGCGCGGGCCCGGATGGTGACCGAACGACTGCGGCAGCAGGACGCCCGGGGCGAGGAACCCCCAGGCTGGCGCACCGGCCCCGCCTGGCAGGAGATGAACGGCCGCGCCGCGCGCCGCCGCAAGGTCTGGAGCGCACTCGGCGTCCTGCTGGCCGTCGGGGTGGCCGTCATCGCCCTCAAGCCGTCCGCCGTCCTGCCCGGCGGTTGGGGCTCCGAGCCGGCCGGGCCCCCGGCCTCGCCGCTGGCCCCCGAGACGAGCCGGCCCAGCGGCGCGCCCGCCGACGCCGCCGGACTCCCCACCCGGCAGCGGCCGTTCACCGGCTCCCCGGCCGACCGCTGGGCCTCCGGCGCGGCCGCCATCGAGGTCCCGAAGGCCAAGGCCGTCGGCGGTGTCTCCGCCGAGCGGATCGAGGCGGCCCTGCGGAGGACGAAGGAGTTCGTGGTCGCCTCCAACCTCGACCGCGAGGTGCTGTACGGCGCCGAACCGAAGACCGCGCTGGGGCTCGTCGACCCGCTGCAGAAGGACTACCTGGCCGACCTGCGCTCCGCGCTGCGTCATCCCACGGTGAAGAACGACCCCACCTGGACCTTCACCCGCTTCGACCCCGATGAGGTCGAGCTCGTGGGCACCGAGGTGAAGGTCCGCGGCAGGATGACCGTCGAACCCGGTGACACCGCCGGCAAGGCGCTGATCCGGGCCGACTACACCTTCGTGTATCCGCTGGCCAAGGCCGGTGGCGGCACCGAGATCTCCCGTGCCATCGTGCGCCGGATCGTCGAGGTCGACGTCTCGGACCCCGCCAAGTACCAGGGCACCGACGGCCGTATCTGGGTGTACGCCATCGACGGTGAGATCTCAAACGACGACTGCCGGCTCGGTGACGGCATCATCCGCCCGCAGTTCCAGGCAGACCTGATGTCCGGCCCGGAGTCCTCCGGCGAGGCGTTCGATCCGTACGACCGCAGCAGGGAACTGAACGGGGCCGAGGAAGACTGCGGCACCGTCTCACGCACCTGAGAACGCCCGACGGGCGGCACGAGCCGACCGGGTGGAACGGACCTGCATGAACCGTCCGGCATGAGAAGGGCCCCGCGGGGCGGAGCCGCGGGGCCCTTCCTTGGTCAGCACCGACGTCAGGGCAGCGTCGGTGCCTGGGAGCGGCGCCGGGGGGTTGCGCCGCTGGTCCTGGTGGCCGCGTTCCGGTTGTCCGCGGCGGGATCCGAAGCGGTGAGGCCGTGGTCGACGGGGTCGGCGGTGGGACTGCTTCCCGCCCCTTCCGCCGGCCGGCCCCGGGCGTCCCCGGAGCCGACCGTTCTCTGGGGTGACCGGGCTGCTGTCCCCTGCCGTCCGGTCACTTTCCTGGAGCGAGGTCCCACGGCGCACGGCGTGATCCGTCCGCCTCATCGCTCCAGCGAGCCACGCGTGGTTCTGTCGGGCCCGCCCCTGGCTGGCACGGACACCGATACCAACGAAGCGGTACGGGGGGCGTCACGCGCCGTACGGGTGAGAGGGCGGCCGAACTCAGATGCGACCGCGGCACAGCTCCAGCAGTGTCATGGCCAGGGCCGTGCCCGGCTTGCCCAGGGCGTCCCTGTAGTGGCCGAGCACGTCCATCTCCCGGGAGAGGTTCACGCGCCGGCCGCCGGAGGCGATCCGCGCCTCCTGGATCACGGCCGACACGGCCATGCGTTCCTGGATCAGACCGATGATCCGGTCGTCCAGTGAGTCGATGCGCTCGCGGGCGCCGGTGATCACGTCGGCGGCCTCGGGGGTACGGGCACCGGTCACATCGGTCGCGGTCATGGGGGCTCCTCGTCGGTCTCGTGGTGCGGCGGTGGGAGCCCCGGAGCGACAGGACCCGGAAAACGACAGGCGCCCCGGGCCTTGTCGGCCCGGGGCGCCTGGGAAGTCGCTTGTCAGTCGCTCAAGCGGCACGACCATGGCAGCCGGCGGGCCGGGTGCCATAGGTAAAGAGGAAGGTCGTGTGCGTGAGCATGGGGTCAGTATGCCGCGCGGCGCGCGGGTGTCCAAGCCGGTTCGGATCCTGAGACAGGGCTTGCCCCGAGGGCGGCCCGGCGGATCCCGGTAGACTCGGCCCCACACACACCTCGCTCAACGCCGGAAGGCAACCCGTGTCATCAGCGAACCCCGCCGCCCCCGACACCGTCCTGGTCGTCGACTTCGGCGCGCAGTACGCCCAGCTCATCGCCCGTCGCGTCCGCGAGGCCCGGGTCTACAGCGAGATCGTGCCGAGCACCATGCCGGTGGCGGAGATGCTCGCCAAGAACCCGGCGGCGATCATCCTCTCCGGCGGCCCCTCGTCCGTGTACGAGGAGGGCGCCCCCGGCCTCGACCGCGAGATCTTCGAGGCCGGCGTCCCCGTGTTCGGCATGTGCTACGGCTTCCAGCTGATGGCGCGCTCCCTCGGCGGCACCGTCGACAACACCGGCGCCCGTGAGTACGGCCGCACCGACCTGCATGTGTCGAAGTCGTCCTCCACCCTGTTCGAGGGCACGCCGGACGAGCAGCACGTGTGGATGTCGCACGGCGACGCCTGCTCCGCCGCCCCCGAGGGCTTCGCCGTCACCGCGTCCACGGACGTCGTCCCGGTCGCGGCCTTCGAGAACGACGAGAAGAAGCTCTACGGCGTCCAGTACCACCCCGAGGTCATGCACTCCACCCACGGACAGCAGGTGCTGGAGCACTTCCTGTACCGGGGCGCGGGCCTGAAGCCGGACTGGACGACCGGCAACGTCATCGAGGAGCAGGTCGCGGCCATCCGCGAGCAGGTCGGCGACAAGCGCGCCATCTGCGGCCTGTCCGGCGGCGTGGACTCCGCCGTCGCCGCCGCCCTCGTCCAGAAGGCCATCGGCTCCCAGCTGACCTGCGTGTACGTCGACCACGGCCTGATGCGCAAGGGCGAGACCGAGCAGGTCGAGAAGGACTTCGTGGCCGCGACCGGCGTACAGCTGAAGGTCGTGGACGCCGAGGAGCGGTTCCTCAAGGCGCTGGCCGGGGTCTCCGACCCCGAGGAGAAGCGGAAGATCATCGGCCGCGAGTTCATCCGCGTCTTCGAGCAGGCGCAGCTGGAGATCCTCCAGGAGGAGGGTCCCGAGGTCGCCTTCCTCGTGCAGGGCACCCTCTACCCGGACATCGTCGAGTCCGGCGGCGGCACCGGCACCGCCAACATCAAGTCCCACCACAACGTGGGCGGCCTCCCCGACGACATCGAGTTCGAGCTCGTCGAGCCGCTGCGCCAGCTGTTCAAGGACGAGGTCCGGATGGTCGGCCAGGAGCTCGGGCTCCCGGAGGAGATCGTCCAGCGCCAGCCGTTCCCCGGCCCCGGCCTCGGCATCCGCATCGTCGGCGAGGTGAACAAGGAGCGCCTGGACCTGCTGCGCGAGGCCGACGCCATCGCCCGCGAGGAGCTCACCGCGGCCGGCCTCGACCGCGACATCTGGCAGTGCCCGGTGGTCCTGCTCGCGGACGTCCGCAGCGTGGGCGTGCAGGGTGACGGGCGGACCTACGGCCACCCGATCGTCCTGCGGCCCGTCTCGTCCGAGGACGCGATGACCGCCGACTGGTCGCGACTGCCGTACGACGTCCTCGCGCGGATCTCGACCCGGATCACCAACGAGGTGCGGGACGTCAATCGTGTCGTCCTCGACGTGACCTCGAAGCCGCCGGGCACCATCGAGTGGGAGTAGGCCCTCAGGGCTCTCCTGTGCCCTAGGTGCGCTTGATCGTGCGCAGGGGCACGCCGGGCTGCCAGATCTGGACGACCAGGTACTTGTCGTCCTCGACGTAGGTCCTCACGACCTCGGTGAGCTCGGTGCGGAAGAGGTGGAACGGCTCGGACGACTCCGGGGGTTCCACCTCTTCGGTGTATGCGGCCCTCAGCGCCGGGTCCTCGACCTCGATCGCCCGCCCGGCGATCCGCACGTCGCCGCCGCCCATGGACTGGCCCTCCCCGGGGTTCGCCTGCAGCGCGAAGCGCGGGTCGCGGCGCAGGTCGAGGGCCTTGAGCGAGTCCGGCATCATGCCGAGCCACAGCTCGCCGTTCAGGAAGCGGACCTCCAGACCGGTGGTGCGGGGCGAGCCGTCCTTGCGGAGGGTGGCGAGGACGTGGTGCGTGAAAGCGCCGAAGCGTTCCTCGGCGGTGCGGGCGAGGTCAGGTTCCGCCGCGGTGAAAGCTGCCCAGTTCACTGTCATACGGCCA
The DNA here is from genome assembly GCF_042657965.1 of Streptomyces coerulescens. Taxonomy (NCBI): domain Bacteria; kingdom Bacillati; phylum Actinomycetota; class Actinomycetes; order Kitasatosporales; family Streptomycetaceae; genus Streptomyces; species Streptomyces coerulescens. The sequence goes on along the minus strand of NZ_JBHSKM010000008.1, from coordinate 492,631 downwards.
GTCTGGCGCCCATACCCGACATCTTCTGTCCGGTTTCCGCTGTGCGGGGGATGGGATCTTTACCGAACATCTCTGTTCTCCTGCACTGACCGACGGTAACTTCCGCCCCGTAAGCAACCCAGTGCTGGAGGACAGATGCACGGGACGCCCCTCGGGCCCATTCCACCGTCGCCGCTGCCGACCGACCAGCTGCGGTTCGCGATGCCGCCCATGCACGAGTCGGTCGAGGACGAGCGCCGGCATCGCAAGGAGCGGCTCGCGGGCGCGCTGCGGATCTTCGGGCGGCTCGGGTTCGAGGACGGGGTCTCCGGACACATCACCGCACGCGACCCCGAGTTCAGCGACTGCTTCTGGGTCAACCCGTTCGGGATGCCGTTCCGGCACGTCACCGTCAGCGACCTGGTCCTCGCCAACTCCGAGGGCCAGGTGATAGAGGGCCGCTATCACGTCAACCAGGCGGCGTTCACCGTGCACTCCCAGGTCCACGCCGCCCGTCCCGACGTCGTCGCGGTCGCCCACTGCCACTCGGTGCACGGCCGGGCCCTCGCGGCGCTGGGCGACCTGCTCGACCCGATCACCCAGGAGAGCTGCGCCTTCTACGAGGACCACGCGCTCTACGACGCCTACACCGGCGTCGCCGTCGACGCCATGGAGGGCAGGCGCATCGCGACCGCGCTCGACTCCCACAAGGCGCTCGTCCTGCGCAACCACGGGCTGCTCACCGTCGGCGACTCCGTGGACGCGGCGGCCTGGTGGTTCCTGTCGATGGAACGGTCCTGCCAGGTCCAGCTGACCGCCAGGGCGGCGGGGCGCCCGGTCCTGATCGAGCATCGGCAGGCCGTCGCGACCCGGGAGCAGCTGGGCGGGGATCTGGTGGCGTGGATCAACTATCAGCCGCTGTGGCAGGACATCAGCCGCAGTGAGCCGGATCTGCTGAGCTGACCGGCAGGCGCTGATCAGAAGCCTCGCAGGACCACGGCCTTCGTCATCGCGAACTCCTCGTCCGTGAGGACGCCGTCGCGATGCAGCTCGCCCAACTCCCGGAGCCGGCGCAGGAGTACGTCGTGGTGATCGGCCGGAGGCGGTACGGCTGCCGCGAGCTGGGGGCGGTCGGTGCGGTCGATGCCCGTGCGGGTGGACGGGTGCGGCAGCCGGGCGGTGATCGCGGTGGCCACCAGGGCCGTCAGCAGGTCGCGGCGGGCGCTGCCCCACAGATCCAGGGCGTACGGGTCCTTCTCCGGCGGCAGTTTGGAGAACACCGTCTCGCGGGTCACGAAGCGCAGGAAGCCGTCCTCGTAGCCGGAGTTGGGCAGCCACTCGATCTGGACCAGGTCGCCCACGTTGATGATCCGCGGGCCGGTCGCCCGTTTGACCCGGTCGGAGGTGTCGGACCAGTCGATCCGCACCTGTGTGCCGTCGAAGGAGACCGTGCCGTCGGAGGAGCGGACGGAGACCGGCACCGGTGGGCCGGGAAGGAGATAGGCCCGGGTCGGGTCCTTGGGGATCTGGTCCAGGAGCAGCGCGCGGCGGATCTCCTCGGCGACGTACTCGGCGACCCCGGCACGGTCGATGTCCACCGCCAGCCGGTACGGATCCGCCGTGTCCGGCAGCCTGCCACCGGTCGCGTGGAGCAGCGGGTCGGCGCCCTCGCGCAGCCGCATCCGCAGCCGGCCGCGCTTGCGTTCGGGCTCGAAGACGATGCTCGCGACGGCTTCGAGGGGCACGGCGATCTCTCCGTACGTCTGCCGGAACAGGGGCACGGAGCGGTGGAGGCCCGGCGTGATCCGGACCGTTGTGCCGTCGAAGGCCCAGGTCCCGTCGCGCTGGATGATCTCGGCCATGGAGAAATTCTCGCAGCCGGGTCAACACGGGGGGTGTTCTCATCACCCGCGTCGACCGGACCTGCCGGGCGGGTGGCGGGTGGCGTACGGCACAATTCGCTGTCGTCGTACGGGAGTTGTGGGCTTCGATGGTCCGCGGTGCGGGCGGTCGGCGGAATCGGCGGTGGCCGGTATGTGAGATGCGGCTGCCGGTGGTGGGGTTGTGGGTTATAAGGCCATGAGGTCAAGGGGACCCTTGCGACCGCGCGGTGGTCAGGTTGTGGCATGCGGGCTGTGGGTCGGGGAATTCTCGGGAAGTTCTCGGGAATCGAGGAAGGCGGGCGTCGGGCGTGGCGGTGCAGGAGGCTGGACAGGGCGGCGCGGTGACGGGCGCGCACGGGGGCGGCTGCACCTGTGGGGACTGTCCGCACGGGGCACGTGCGGGGCATCGGCGGGCGGTCGCCGAATTCCTGCTGAAGCGGGACGGGTTCGCCGCCGGGCAGGGGCTGCCGGCCGCGGTGGCGCACTCGGTGTCGGCCTCCCGGCAGTGGGTGTCCGAGGAGCTGACGCAGTCGGCGGAACTCGTTGCCGAGCGCGGGCGGGCCGAGGGCGACGCGTGGCTCGCGCGGCTGTGGTGGCGTACGGCGTGCGTGGTCTGGGGACTCGTGGTCGCGCTGCTGCTGGTGCAGGCGCTCACGGCGATCGGCGCGGGGTGGACCGCGGCGCGTACCGCCGGGCTGCTGGCGGCCGTGGTGACGGCCGGGGCGCTGACGGCGGCGTCGTGGTTTCACCGGGCGCGCGGTGGTGCGCTGGCGCCGGTGATCGGTGAGGACAACCGGCTGTCGACGTCGCGGGCGGTGGCCGGGGCGTGGGTGCTGTTCGTGGCGTACGCCGTGCTCGTGCTGGTGGGGCGGTTGGCCGCGGCGTCCGGGCACGAGGAGCGCGATGCGCTGCTCGCGGGGCTCGAACTGGCGCGGGGGGCGGGCGTGGTGACCGTGCTCGCCGTGGTGTGTGCGATCGCGGTGCTGGTGCGGCGGGTGGTCGGGGTGCGGGTGCTCGGGCAGCGGTTGCAGAAGGTACGGGCGCATCGGCCCCGGGCGGCTGATCTGCTGACGGATGACGCGGGGCGGGGATCGTTCGCGGACATTCAGTACGTGGTGATCGGCGGGGTTGCGCTGCTGTTCGCCGCGGTGCGGTTGGGGCGGCGGCCGGATCAGTTGCCGGATCTGCCGTGGGGGTTGGCGGTGGTGGTGCTGGTGTCGGCGGCCACGTATCTGGCCGGGAAGTATGCCGAGGGGGGTCGGCCGGTCATTCTGTCCGTGGTGCGGGCGCGGGAGGCGGGCGATCTGGACGCGCCGATCCGGACCGGGGACGACATCGAGATCCGAGGGGCCGGGTTTGTGCCGCCCGGGGCGCAGGGGGCCGATCGGCTGTCGCGGATGGTGGTGCGGATCGGGGCGGTGCATGTACATGTGCCGTTGGTGCCGGTGGCCGGGGGGTTCAGCAATCCGACGGATGCGGTGCTGACGGTGCCTGTGCCGGCGGATGTGGAGCCGGGGAGGGTTGAGGTGCAGGTGGTTACCGCGGTGGGCGTCGAGACGAATCGGTACGTGATCGATGTGACCGAGTGAGAGGCGTGCCTGCGGCGGCCTGTGCGGGTGCGGTGGGGGTGCGGATGCCTGCGGCGCCTGTGCGGGTGCGGTGGGGGTGCGGATGCCTGCGGCGCCTGTGCGGGTGCGGTGGGGGTGCGCCTAGCGCCTGCGGGTGCATTGTGGGTCGGGGCCGTGCCGGGGGGTGTCCGTCCTCGGTCCGGCGGTTGCTGTGGCTCGGGCGGTGCTGCTTTTTGACGCCGGCCGCTGCGGGCGGACACCCCCCGGCACGGCCCCTTGCCGCCGTGGGCGGGTGCGGGTGTGTGGGGGTGCGTCCGTCTCCGGTCTGCATGCGGCTGTCCGGTGGGGGGTCTGGTCTCAGGGGGACGTCGCGGCGCGGTCGGACTCGCTGCGCAGGACGCAGAACTCGTTGCCTTCAGGGTCGGCCAGGACCGCCCAGCCTGCGCCGTTGGGCTCTCGGAGGTCAGTGACCAGGGTCGCTCCGAGGGTCATGAGGCGCTCGATCTCTTCTTCGCGCGAGGTTGTCGGACGCAGGCACAGGTGGAGGCGGTTCTTGATCGTTTTTGGTTCCGGCACCTGGTTGAAGTACAGCATTGGGCCCTCCGGAAGCATCACCTGGGTTTCCCGGTCGCCCTGTCTGGTCTGCGGATGCAGCGGACAACCGGTCACCTCACTCCAGAAACGGGCCAGCTCATAGGGATCCGAACAGTCAATCGCCACGTTCTGCACCACCGAGACCATGCAGGTCAGCCTGACTGAGCGTGATGTGGTTCGCCATCGGAATCGTGCAAGTCACGTCGACCGTCGTTGCGTCGGTCGGGGGCGTGGGATTTTGGTGAGGTTGGTGGGGGCGCGGGGTTTTCAGCGGGGGCGGGGCGGCGGAGAATACGGGCTGCATGGTTGAGCGGCGCGGCGATTGCGTACGTATCGTCGCTTGAGGGGTCACGGCACGGCGGGCGAGAGGCGGCTACGGGCGATGACTCACGGTATGCACACGGACACGCACCCCCCTTACCTCGACGGCGACCGGGGCTGGCGGGACACCGCCACCCGTTACGCCCTGCTTCCGCTCCGCATCTTCCTCGGCGTCACCTTTATCTACGCGGGGCTGGACAAGCTCACGGACAGCGCCTTCATGAAGGACTCCGGGGCGGGCTCGATCGGCGACATGATGCGTGCCGTCCGGGACTCCTCGGCCATCCCGGCCATGGTGGACATGGCCCTGGACAACCCGGTGGCCTTCGGTTACGCCATCGCGTTCGGTGAGCTGGCCGTCGGGATCGGCACTCTCATCGGGCTGTTCGCCCGTCTGGCGGCGCTCGGCGGGGCGTTGATCTCCCTGAGTCTGTGGCTGACGGTGAGCTGGGCCTCCGATCCGTACTACTACGGCAATGACCTCGCCTATCTGATGGCTTGGCTGCCGCTCGTGCTCGCGGGTGCACCCCTTCTGTCGCTGGATGCCGTGTTGCGGGGGCGGCGACGGCAGCGGTTGGGTGGGGGCGGATACCGGTAGGTCTCGTCAGGGGCGTGGGGGTGGTGGGGTTTGGGGGGATCCGCGGTGCTTGCGTATGGACCGGGCCAGTAGTGCTGTCGCGCCTGCCAGGCACAGGCCGCCTATGACCAAGGGGATCACCGTGAACCACGGGGTCTCCCAGGCGTCGCCCGCGTCTCCGGCGTAGACGATGCCCGCGATGGTCAGGAAGGCGCCGGCCACCAGCCTTCCGGGCTGGAACTCATGACGTAGCACGGCTCACCTCCGCCTGTCCGACGCCGACGCTCAGATCGATGTCCAGCGTGCCCGCGCTCTTGGTGCCCGTGGGCGGGTTCAAGGTCAGCTCCTTGTGCTTGCCCGGTGCCACGTCCACGTCCTCCTTGTTCTCGCCCGGCAGCTGGATGTCTCCCACGCCCACGTCGATGCTCACCTTCACGGTCGCGTCCTTCGGGACGATCACCTTGAGTCGGCCTACGCCCACGTCGGCCCGCGTCGTGACGGTTTGTGTCTTCGACAGGTTCAGCCGGGTCAGGTCGAGGGTGCCCACACCGGTGCCCAGGTCGTACTTGTTCTGTACGTCCGCCACGGCCGCGGGGCGCCAGTCCTTTTCGATCCAGTGGGTGCCGATGTCCTTGGGCAGGGCGGCCGAGGCGGCCAGCAGGCCGGCGGTGATGATCGCCAGGAAGACGGAGCCTGCTCCCGTGCGGCCCAGGAACGCGCTGATCGCGATGCCCAGACCTATGACCAGCAGCGCGCAGGCCAGACCCGTCTGGAGGCTGGTGCCGAGCGCCTGGTCCTCCCAGGTGGCGCCCGTGCCGAGGGCGCCGGCGAGGAGGGCCAGCAGGAACACCCAGCCGCCGATCCAGCGGGGGCCCCGGGGCTTGGGCTGCGGGGAGCGGCGGGCCTGTATGTCCTGGCGGCTGCTCCAGGCGCCGCCGAGGCCGATATTGACGGCCGCCGCGATGTCGCGTTCGCGGGAGTCGCGCGGGCCCCAGAGATAGCCGGTGCCGCCCTCGTGCGTGCCGTCCTTGACGATCGGGTCGCGCCACCAGGAGGGGTAGGCGGCGGGGACCGGCGGAGCCTGCGCCTCCGGCGGGGCGTCCGCGACGGCCTGGGCGGCGAGCGGGTCCGGGTCGGGGGTGCCGCGGTGCCGTGACCAGTAGCCGGCGCCGGCCACGAGGAGGGAGAGGACGACGGCGAAGGCCAGCACACCGCCGTTGTTCAGCAGCGTCAGGAACACGCCGCAGCCGACCAGAGCGAACAGCACGGCGGTCAGCGCCTGGCCGTCGACGCGGCCGGTCAGCAGCTTGCGCACCTCGTTCTCGTCCTCGTCGTCGTACGGGACGAAGAGCCAGGCGAAGCCGTAGAAGATGAGGCCTATGCCGCCGGTCGCGGAGAGCACGGCGAGGGTGATCCGGAAGAACACCGGGTCCATGTCGCACTGCCGGCCCAGGCCGGCACAGACGCCGGCCAGCATCTTGTTCCGGCGGTCGCGCCGGAACCTGTGCGGCGGGGCGAGTGCGCCCGCTTCGTCGGGCGCCGCTGTCTCCGCGCCCGCCTGTGCGCGCGGTTCCTCACCCGCGGCGCTCGCGGGTGCCGGGCCGGTCGGCGTGCCCGCGGTGGGCGCGTCGTCCGGCTCGGGCACGGAGTCCGCGGCGTGCTGGTGATCAGTCATGTGTCCATGGTGACGGGCGGGTCGGCTCGGCGGGAGTCGGTATGACCCTGGTCGGACCCTGATATCGGCCCTGAGGTGAGGGAGGGGGGAAGCGTGCGAGGCTGCGGGGGCCGAAGATCAGGGGAGTCTAGGGGGTCGACCCTGATGCTCTGCTCGGCCGGGCGTGTGAACATCGATGGCATGCCGGAAGCCGCAGCAGCGCCACTCGCCGAACCGCGGCCGCCGCGCAAGCTCTACCGCAGCAGTGACGGACGCTGGCTCGGGGGCGTGGCGCGGGGGCTCGCCGGGCATCTCGGCCTGCCCGTCATCTGGGTGCGGCTCGTCTTCGTCGGCCTGTTCATGGCGGACGGCCTCGGTGCGCTGCTGTATGCCGCGTTCTGGTTCTTCGTGCCGCTCGGCCTCGGCGGGGTCGACGCGCAGCGGCCGCCCCCCTTCACCACCGAGACCGCGTCCGACGGCCGCCGCAGACTCGTGGCCCGCAAGCCGGACAAGGGACAGATCGTCGCGCTGCTGCTCATGGTGGCCGTGGCGATGGTCTTCGTCGGCAGCGTGGATCTGGGCAACGGCGCCAAGGCCTATCTGCTGCCCGCCGTCCTCGTCGGCGCCGGCGTCGCCCTGGTCTGGCGACAGGCGGACAACGCCAGGCGGGCCCGCTGGATGGAGGTCGGACGGCGCCGGCGCACCCTCAGCCTGCTGCGGGCAGCGGGCGGCGTCGTCCTCGTCACGGCCGGCGTCTCCGGCATCTTCGTCCTCCAGGGCTCCGCCGCCCACCTCGGCTCCGTCCTCCAGGCGGCGCTCGCGGTCCTCGTCGGTATAACACTGCTCGCGGGGCCGTACCTGGTCCGGATGACCCAGGACCTCTCCGAGGAACGCCTGATGCGCATCCGCGCCCAGGAGCGCGCCGAGGTCGCCGCCCACGTCCATGACTCTGTGCTGCACACCCTGACCCTGATCCAGCGCAACGCCGAGAACGCGAACGAGGTCCGCCGCCTCGCCCGCGCCCAGGAGCGTGACCTGCGCACCTGGCTGTACAAGCCCGAGGGCACCGGCAAGGACGAGGCCGACGAACCCGCCAACCTCGCCGACGCGGTGCGGCGCAACGCCGCCGAGGTGGAGGACAAGCACGGCGTCCCCATAGAGGTCGTGGTCGTCGGCGACTGCCCCCTCGACGAGAGAATCGCCGCACAGATGCAGGCCGCGCGCGAGGCGATGGTGAACGCCGCGAAGTACGGTGGCGAGGGCGGCGCCGTGCAGGTCTACGCCGAGGTGGAGGGAAAGACCGTCTTCGTGTCCGTCCGGGACCGCGGTCCGGGCTTCGACCTCGATTCGATACCCGCCGACCGCATGGGCGTCAGAGAATCGATCATCGGCCGCATGGAGCGCAACGGCGGCACGGCACGGCTGCGGGCGGTGCCCGACGGCGGCACGGAGGTCGAGCTGGAGATGGAGAGGGCGGAGAAGACGTCATGAGCGACCCGACCGAGGCGAGCGAGCCCGTGGAGTCGACCGGCGGGAGCGCTGCCGACCGGCATGTACGCGTGGTCCTCGTCGACGACCACCGCATGTTCCGTACGGGAGTCCAGGCCGAGATCGGCCGGACCGAGCAGACCGGTGTCGAGGTCGTCGGCGAGGCCGCGGACGTCGACCAGGCGGTCACGGTCATCACCGCGACCCGACCCGAGGTCGTCCTGCTCGATGTGCACCTCCCCGGCGGCGGCGGGGTCGAAGTGCTGCGCCGCTGCGCCCCGTTGATGGCGGACGCCGAACAGCCCGTCCGCTTCCTCGCGCTGTCCGTCTCGGACGCCGCGGAGGACGTCATCGGAGTGATCCGGGGCGGTGCGCGCGGATACGTCACGAAGACGATCACCGGGACTGATCTGGTCGACTCCATCTTCCGCGTCCAGGACGGCGACGCGGTGTTCTCGCCGCGCCTCGCCGGGTTCGTCCTGGACGCGTTCGCGTCCACGGACGCGCCGCCGGTCGACGAGGACCTCGACCGCCTCACCCAGCGCGAGCGGGAGGTGCTGCGGCTGATCGCGCGGGGGTACGCGTACAAGGAGATCGCCAAGCAGCTGTTCATCTCCGTCAAGACGGTCGAGTCCCATGTGTCGGCGGTGCTGCGCAAGCTCCAGCTGTCGAACCGGCACGAGCTGACGCGGTGGGCGACGGCACGGCGGCTGGTCTGAGGGCGGGGATCGGTCAGGCCACCCGAGTGTCAGGCCACCCGCGTGGCGCCTGCGAAGGGCATCTCGTCCAGGGGTGCCACCCGGACCGGTGCGGACGGGTTCGGGGCGTGGATCATCTGTCCGTTGCCGATGTACAGGCCCACGTGGCTGATGCCGGAGTAGAAGAACACCAGGTCGCCCGGGAGCAGTTCGGAGCGGGAGACGCGGCGGCCCGCGTCGATCTGGGCGTAGGTCGTACGGGGCAGGGAGACGCCGGCTGCGCGGTAAGCGGCCTGTGTGAGGCCGGAGCAGTCGAAGGCGTTCGGGCCGGTCGCGCCCCAGACGTACGGGCTGCCGAGTTTGGCGTAGGCGTAGGAAACGGCCGCCGCCGCACGGGCGTTGGGGGCCTGGGCGGTGGCGGAGCCGGGGGCGCTCAGGGCGTCGCGGGCGCCGGACAGGGAGGAGCGGGTGGCGCGACCGTCGAGGCGGGCCTGTTCCTCGGCGGTCAGTCGGGTCAGCAGGGTGCGGGCGGAGCCCAGCTTCCCGGTGATCGTTTTCTTGTGCCGCTTCAGCTCGGCCTGGCGGGACTTCAGTGAGGTCAGTTCGATGTGTGCGGCGCCGCGCAGTTGCTCGATCTCGCGCAGCTGCCGGCGGACGCTCTCGACGGACGAGGCCTGCCGGTTGCCGGCGCGTTCGGCGAACTCCGCGCCGTCCAGGTAGCGGTCGGGATCCTCGGAGAGGGCGAGCTGGAGGGCCGGGTCGATGCCGCCGTCGCGGTACTGGGCCGCCGCCATCGAACCGAGTGCTTCTCGCGCGGAGTTGAGCTTCTCCGTCTTGCGGGCGGCCTGGTCCTGGAGTGTTCGGATCTGATTCCGGGCCGCGTCCGCCTGCTCCTTCGCGCCGTTGTACTTCTCGGTGGCGACCTCCGCCTCCTGGTACAGCTTGTCCACCTTCGCCTTCACCTGCGCCGGTGTCAGCTGCGGCTCTGCGTGTCCGGTCCCGTCGAAGCCGGTCGCCGTCGCCGCGCCCGCCAGTGCGATCGTCCATGCCGTGCGGGCCGTGTTGCCGCCGGCCGAGCGCTGACGGGGCTTTCGGTGCGCTGCCACGTGGACTGCACGTCCTTTCGTCCGCCCGCCACGTCCCGTACGTCCGCCAGGGCGGCGCCGGGCGTACTCCGCCCCGGAGGAGCGGCGGGTGTACGACCGCCTGGGGGGAGCGGACGTACACCCGCACGGGGCGGGTCACGCGTCCGGCGGCGGCCCGCACAGGGGGAGCGGGCCGCCGCCGGACCTTTCTCGGCGGTGGTGTCCGACTGCCGCCCCTGGCCCGGGCGGCGGTGGGGAGCCGGCCACCTGGTGAAGGACGCTAAACCTCTCCGTGTCGGGTCGGTGACGGGTTGTGCGGAAGTGCTGGGAGCGGACCGCGGGTGACCGTAAGTGAGCGTGATCCCGGGATGGGGGCGCCTGGTTCACGCTGTGTGCTGACCGAAGTGGCGATTCGGGGGTGGCTGGGGGTGGCGGGGTGCTATGGCGCGCATATATGCGCGGCGGGGAAGGGGAGCGGGGAGGCGGAAGAGGAGCGGGAGGGGGAGGGAGGGGAGTGGGGGGATCGGGGAGCGGAGTGGGGGAGTGGGGAGGGGTGTAGGGCGGTGGGCGGTGGGTTTTTCGTGGTGGTTAGGCTCCGGGGCCATGGACGTACTCATCCATTTGTTCGTCGGGCTGCACATCATCGGCATCGCCGCGTTGCTCGGTGGTTTCTTCACCCAGATGAAGGCGATGGGGCAGGGCACCGCCCGGTTCGTGCCCGCGATGCTGCACGGCGCGCTGACCATGCTGGTCACCGGGGTGATCCTCGTCGGCCTCAATCAGGCGGACGACCAGTCCGTCGACAACATCAAGATCGGTGTGAAGCTGGCGCTGCTGATCGTGATCCTCGGGCTCGTCTATGTGAAGCGGGACGAGGAGACCGTGGACAAGCGGCTGTTCGGGGTGGTGGGGCTGCTGACCGTGGCGAACGTCTTCATCGCTGTGTTGTGGACGTGACGTCGGTTCCGGGGCCGGGGGGACGGGTGGTTCCGGGACCGGGGCGGTGGCTGTGGTTGGTGTAGTTCCAGGCCGCGCCCGCGGCGACCGCCAGCCATGCCGCGACCGCGATCCACGTCAGGGCCTCGCCCGGAGGCTCCAGCCATGAGACGTCCACGGCGGTGCCGACGGAGAGCGTCGCCGCCGCCGTCATGCCCATCGGGAACACCGTCGCCCAGCGGCGGACGTCGTACCGCAGGCGGGGCCAGGCGAACTCGGCGAGGAGCAGGACGGCGTACCAGGCGAGGTCGAGTACGAGCAGCGCGATGGTGACCGTGCGCAGGACGCCGTAGTCGTCGTCGTTCCAGAGGTACAGGCCGGGGCTGTCGGCGGCGAGGAGTTTCGAGCCGGCCAGTGCGGAGATGGCGAGGGCGCCGCCGGCCACCCATTGGTCGCCGGCGCCGCGGGCCAGCTGGCCCGGGTCGAATCGGGGCAGGGCCACGACGTAGAGGACCAGGCCGAGCCAGAAGAACACGAGTGCCGTGTGGGCGAGCCATGCCGTGGCCTCGGCGGCGGCCAGGGTCGCGCCCAGGACCGCCAGGCCCTCTGCGGCCACGCAGCCCAGGAAGACCGCGCCGGGCATGTGCCGGCGCCAGTGGCGCAGGACGGTGAGGAGGAGGCCCGGCCAGAGCAGGGTGGCCAGGGCCAGGAGGGCCTCGGCGAGGGTTACCCAGCCGAGGGTGGTGAAACGGGTGCCGAGCACTGTCGTCGCGGCGATGGCGGTCAGGGCGGCGGGGGTGGCCGCCTCCTTCAGCCATCTCCGGCGGTCCAGGACCAGGCGTGCGGTGAAGTCGCCGGCCAGGGCCAGCCAGGCCGCGCAGGCGAGGGCGAGGGCGATGCGGGAGAGGGTTTCGTAGCCCGTCTGGTGCAGGGCTACCGAGACGATGCCGGTGGCCATGACCGCGGCGCCGGCTGTGGGGGGTCGCTGCGACCACCAGGTGTGGAGGGGGGAGGTGGGGGTCGTGGGGCCGGGCATGGGGCGATGCTATGGAGCGGGGTGGGGGATGAGTGTCCGGCGCGCGCTTGGGTGGGGTGAAATCGCCCGTTGCAGGGGGGTGGGGGCGTGATGCCTGCGGCGGCCCGCTTGTGTGCGGTGGGGGTGCGTGTAGCGCCTGCGGTGGTGTGGTGGGTCGGGGCCGTGCCGGGGGGCGTCCGTCCTCGGTCGGGCGGTTGCCGTCGGGCAGCGAGGCGGGCGTCCGTTGACGCCCGCCGCTGCGGGCGGACACCCCCCGGCACGGCCCCTCACGCCGGAGGGCGACTGCGGCCACGTCTCGATGCAGGCCCACTGCAACGGCCCTTAGGGGCGCGGGGAACTGCGTGACAAGCCGCCACTCGCCGCGTGGCTGTCGTGGGGATCAGGCCGGGCGGACCACGCTGTGGATCGACGACTCGCCGTCGTAGTAGATCGACTCCTCGCGGACGTACGCGCCGGGCTTGGGGGCGTGGATCATCATGCCGTTGCCGATGTAGATGCCCACGTGGGTGACGTCGTCGTAGAAGAAGACCAGGTCTCCGGGCTGGGCGCTGGAGAGGGGGACCGTGGTGCCCGCGTTCACCTGGTCGTAGGTGACGCGGGGGATGTCCACGCCGGCGGCCTTCCAGGCGGCCTGGGTGAGGCCGGAGCAGTCGTAGGAGTCGGGGCCGGTGGCGCCCCAGACGTACGGCTTGCCGATCTGGGAGCGGGAGAAGGCCAGGGCCTTCTCCGCCTTGGCGGCGTAGGAGGAGTCGGCGGTGTCCGAGGACGATGAGTCCGCGCTGCCCGAGTCGGCGGGCGGCTGGGTGCTCTCCTGCTGCTGGGCGGCGGCTTCCTGGCGTTGGCGTTCGGCCTCGGCCTGCTGGCGGGCCAGCTCGGCTGCCTTGCGGGCGGCCTCCTCCTGCTTGCGCTTCTCGATCGCGGCGAGGCGCGCCTTCTCCTCGGCCGTCAGCTTCGAGAGGAGTTCGCGTGCGTCGGAGAGCTTCTGCTGGACGGTGGCCTTGGCGGACTTGAGGTCGTTCTGCGAGTCGGTGAGCGTCTCGAGACTCTGCGTGGCCTCCCGGCGCTTCTGCATCGTCTCGGACTGCTGGGTGAAGTAGTCGTCGACCGACTCCTTCTGACGGCCGGTCATCCGGTCCATCAGCTGGGTCTGGTCGAAGTAGTCCTGCGGGCTGTCCGCCAGGAGGAAGGTCGCGGTGTCGGGGGCCGCGGCACCGGTGCGGTACTGGGCGGCTGCGTTGCGGCCGAGTTCCTCGCGCGCTTCGTTGAGCTTCTGGGTGCGCTGGGCGACGTCGTCGAGGAGGGTGTCGACGCGCTTGCGCTGCTTCGCGGTCTTGTCCTTGGCCGCGTTGTACTTCTCGGTCGCCGACTCCGCCTGGCGGTAGAGGTCGTCGACCTTCTTCTCCACCTCTTCGAGGCTGGGCTTGTCGTCCGTCGACGGGCTGGCGTTGGCCGTCTGGGACAGCAGGGCCACGGAGGTGAGGGCGGCCGTGGCGAGGGCGGGGGTGCGTATGCCTGCTATGCGCGTACCGGCGGGACGCGACTTGCGGTGCGACGCCAAGGGAGGCGACTCCTTCCATGCTCCGCCTACCGAGTTAGCTGTCGGGTTCGGGCGGGTGGTTCGGAAGGGTTGCCCTACGGCCGTTCCCGGGAAGGGAAGTCGGGCCGATTCACCCCAAGTTCGGTGGGTCCCCGGTTCCGGTCACCGTTGGGTGCGCCGGACTCGGCGGAGGCCGTGCGGCCCGGCGACGTTCGCCGGTGGGGGTCGTACGGCCTGCCCGGCACGGTAGCCAACTCGTGTGGCCCCTGTGAAGGTTGATGTTCGATATGCCCGATACATTTTCGTGACCTTGGTTCTGAACGGCGGAGGTGGTGGCTGGTTCGGGTGAGTGTGCGGGGGCTTGGGTTGTGTGGGTGGGGTGGGTGGATTGTGTTGGTTTGGGGGATGGGGAGGTGGTCTGGGGTGGCCGGTTGCGGATTGTGATGGGGGTGTTACGAGGGGTGGTGAGAGGTGGTCGATGGGAGGATCGTTGGGTTGGGGCCGGCGATGTTCCGAGGGTGGGGGCGGGCTGTCAGTGGGGCGGCCTAGACTCGGAGAGCGATGAGCAGCCTCTTTGACGACAGCTTCCTGGCGGACCTCCAGGCCCCTCGGGCCCACGAGGAAGAGCACCCGCCGCCGCCCGAGGACGACCACGCTCCGGAACCGGTTCCGGACGATCTGTTCGGTGGGAAGTTCGACGTGCCACCGGACCGGGACGGTCACTACCGCGACGGCGCCCCGCGGCCGGTCATCGACGCCGCCGCGCTGCTGGAGGGGCTGAACGACAACCAGCGCGCCGCCGTCGTCCACTCCGGCACCCCGCTGCTCATCGTGGCCGGTGCCGGATCCGGCAAGACGCGTGTGCTCACCCATCGCATCGCCCATCTGCTCGCCGAGCGGAATGTGCATCCGGGGCAGATCCTCGCGATCACCTTCACCAACAAGGCCGCGGGCGAGATGAAGGAGCGCGTCGAGCAGCTCGTCGGCCCGCGCGCCAACGCGATGTGGGTGATGACCTTCCACAGCGCGTGTGTGCGCATCCTGCGCCGGGAGAGCAAGAAGCTCGGGTTCACCTCGTCGTTCTCGATCTACGACGCCGCCGACAGCAAGCGGCTCATGGCGCTCGTGTGCCGTGATCTGGATCTCGATCCCAAGCGGTATCCGCCCAAGTCCTTCAGCGCCAAGATCAGCAACCTGAAGAACGAGCTGATCGACGAGGAGGACTTCGCCGCCCAGGCGACGGACGGCTTCGAGAAGACCCTCGCCCAGGCGTACGCCCTGTACCAGTCGCGGTTGCGGGAGGCCAATGCCCTCGACTTCGACGACCTGATCATGACGACGGTCAATCTGCTGCGGGCCTTCCCGGACGTCGCCGAGCACTATCGTCGGCGGTTCAGGCATGTCCTGGTGGATGAGTACCAGGACACCAACCACGCCCAGTACGCGCTGGTGCGCGAGCTCGTCGGGACCAGCGAGCACCCCGTCGACGTGCCGCCGAGCGAGTACGACGTCCCGCCCGCCGAGCTGTGTGTGGTGGGTGACGCCGACCAGTCCATCTATGCCTTCCGGGGTGCCACCATTCGGAACATCCTCCAGTTCGAGGAGGACTACCCGGACGCCACGACGATCCTGCTGGAGCAGAACTACCGGTCGACGCAGACGATCCTGACCGCCGCCAACGCCGTCATCGAGCGCAATGAGTCCCGCAGGCCGAAGAACCTGTGGACCAACGCGGGCGCGGGCGCGCGCATCACGGGGTATGTGGCGGACACCGAGCACGACGAGGCGCAGTTCGTCGCCGACGAGATAGACCGACTGACGGACGCGGGCGACGCGAAGGCCGGCGACGTCGCCGTCTTCTACCGGACGAACGCCCAGTCCCGTGTCTTCGAGGAAGTCTTCATCCGTGTCGGGCTGCCCTACAAGGTCGTCGGCGGGGTGCGCTTCTACGAGCGCAAGGAGGTCCGGGACGTTCTCGCCTATCTGCGGGTGCTGGCCAATCCCGAGGACTCCGTGCCGCTGCGGCGGATCCTGAACGTGCCCAAGCGGGGCATCGGTGAGCGCGCCGAGGCGATGATCGACGCACTGTCGCAGCGGGAGAAGATCAGCTTCCCGCAGGCCCTGAAGCGCGTCGACGAGGCATACGGCATGGCCGCGCGGTCCACCAACGCCGTCAAGCGGTTCAACACGCTGATGGAGGAGCTCCGTACGATCGTCGAGTCGGGGGCCGGACCGGCGACCGTCCTGGAGGCGGTGCTCGAACGGACCGGCTATCTCGCCGAGTTGCAGGCCTCCACCGATCCGCAGGACGAGACCCGCATCGAGAACCTTCAGGAACTCGCCGCCGTCGCCCTGGAGTTCGAGCAGGAGACGGGTGAGGGCGAGGCCGCAGGAGGGCTCTCCGACTTCCTGGAGCGGGTCGCGCTGGTCGCCGACTCCGACCAGATCCCGGACGAGGAGGAGGACGGCTCCGGCGTCATCACCCTGATGACCCTCCACACCGCCAAGGGCCTGGAGTTCCCGGTCGTCTTCCTCACCGGCATGGAGGACGGCGTCTTCCCGCACATGCGCGCCCTCGGCCAGACCAAGGAGCTGGAGGAGGAGCGGCGGCTCGCGTACGTCGGCATCACGCGCGCGCGTGAGCGGCTGTATCTGACGCGCTCGTCGATGCGCAGCGCGTGGGGGCAGCCGTCGTACAACCCGCCGTCCCGCTTCCTGGAGGAGATCCCGGCGGCGCACGTGGACTGGAAGCGTACGGGGGCGACCGCGCCGGTCTCCTCCGGGCCCGCGTCCGGGGTCGCGGCCTCGCTGTCCTCGTCCCGCTCGCGTTCCTCGGCGTCGGGTGCGTCCGGGTTCGCCACGCGCCGCACCTCCGAGAAGCCGGTCGTCCAGCTCGCCGTCGGTGACCGTGTCACGCACGACCAGTTCGGGCTCGGCACGGTGACGGGTGTGAAGGGCACGGGGGCGAACGCCGAGGCGACGATCGACTTCGGGGACACCAAGCCGAAGCGGTTGCTGCTGCGGTACGCGCCCGTGGAGAAGCTCTAGCAACTGTTCCGACAAGTGTGCCCCCGCTGCTGCCGTTGCAGGGCGGGGGCGCGTGCTCAGGCCGTGGCCTCGCCTACGACGGGTCGACCCCGTGGCTGCGCAGCCAGGACAGCGGGTCTATCGCCGAGCCGCCGCCGGGCCGGACCTCGAAGTGCAGGTGCGGGCCCGTCGAGTTGCCGGAGTTGCCCGAGTACGCGATCGGGTCGCCGGCCTTGACCGTCGTACCGGAGGCGACGCGGTAGCTGGAGAGGTGGCAGTACCACGTCTCCGTGCCGTCCTTCGCGGTCACGATCATCATGTTGCCGTAGGCGCTGTTCCACTGCGTGCGGACGGTGCCGTCGGTCGCGGCCATCACCGTCGTGCCGTACGAGACCGGGAAGTCGATGCCGGTGTGCACGGACATCCAGTTGATGCCGGACTGACCGAAGTAGGCGCTGAGGCCGTGCTGGGCGACCGGAACCGCGAACTTCGGGCGCAGCCGCTCCTTGCGGGCCGCCTCCTCGGCGGCCTTGCGCTTCTCGGCCGCCTGCTGCGCCTTGAGGTCGATGCGCTCCTGCGTACGGCTGGCCCGGTCGGCGAAGTCGTCCGCGCCGGCAGAGAGGCTCTCGAGCTGCGTGTCCAGCTTGTTGTTCGCGGTGGACGGCTTCACGGCCTCGCCCTCGGAGGCCAGCGTGGACGCGTCCTTGTCGTCGGTCAGATTGCCGACGGAGGCGGCGGCGATCCCCGCGACGCCCATCACGCAGACCGAGGGCACGGCGATCGTCAGCAGCGCGGAGCGCTTCGGAGGCGTACGGCGGCGGGAGCGCGCCCCGCTGCGGGAGCCGGCGCGGGGGGAGGGGGCCGGTGTGGTCTCCTCCTGGTCGTCGAGGAGGGGGGCCGCGGCGGGGAGTTCACCGGTGGTGGTCAACTCGGCTTCGTGCGGGGCCTGGTCGTCGTACGGGGCCTGGTCGTACGACGTGTGCTCGTCGTACGAGGGGTGCTCTTCATAGCCCGTGTGCTCTTCGTAGGCCGCGTGCTCGTCGTACGCAGGGGCGGTGCCGTGCTCGATCTGGTCGAAGTGCGCGGTCGCCTGCTGGTCGAAGGATTCTGCTGACTGCTCGAAATCGTTGGTGGCCTGCGCCGCGGTGCCGTCGGAGTTCCACTGGGTGGCGTCGTACGCCCCGGTGTCGAAGGCCGCCGTGCCCCACTCCCAGTGCTGGGTCTGGTCGGGCTGGGGGGCGGACTGGTCGGGCTGGAGCCAGGCGTTCGCGTCCCACTGGCCGGAAATGTCATGGCCGTTGGCCTGCTGCGGGACGTAGGCGAGCCGCTCGTGGTCGGTGCCCCAGGCCGCGGTCTCGTACGCGCCGGTGTCATAGGCGGCCTGGTGCTGGGCCGCGTAGGCGTCGTAGTGCGCGGTGTGGTGGCTGCCCGTGGACCACTGGGTGGCGTCGTACGTGCCCGTGCCGTCGCCCGGGAGACTGCCGAACAGGGGGTCCGCGTCGAAGGTCGGGGCGGCGTGACCGGCGGTGGCAAAACCAGTGGCGTCGTAGGTGCCGTAGGTGGTGGAGTCACCGTAGTGGGCTTCCTGCGTGCCGTACGACGCGTAGTGCGCCGAGGCGGCGTCAGGAGCCGGAGTCGGAGACGTCATGGTCCCCGACGGGTGACGATCGTTCACCAACTTCTCTCTCGCCTCGACTACAGGGGCTGCCAGAGCAGTGCGGCGACTGTACCCGGCAGTACGCGGGCACGACAATCTTCGGCAGGTTTTGCGCGCGCAGGAAACGGGCATTCGGCCGTGTTTTGGCGGACTGCGGGCGCGATGTTGGCCTTGTGTTCGAAGATTGTTCGATGTCGGACCGCTGTCCTGAGGCTGTGCGGAGGCGGGTTCGCGGGGCGGCGGCGGGTGTCGCCGGGGTGGTTACGCCACTGTCATGCCGTCGGTCTGGGCGACCGCCGCGGCTCCGGTGCGAGGTGAGTCGAGGGCCTGCCGTATCCCGGTCGCGACGGCGGGGTGCACCGGCAGGGCGAGGTGGCCGACGCCGCTCACGCGGACGTTCTGCGCCATCAGGTCCGGGTGGGCGATGCAGGCCGTCTCCAGCGGGTCCATCAGATGGTCGAGGTCGCTCCAGAAGCTCACGAAGTGCGTACGGCAGCCCGGTGCCGGGCGGGCCAGCTCCTCGAGGATGGGCGAGCCGGGGCGCATCTGGCGCACGATGGGGTGCGCGTTCGCCAGCGGGACGACACTTGTGCCGGAGTGTGGCGTGCCGAGGGTGACGAGGGTGCGGACCCTGTGGTCGCCGCCGAGGCGCTGCACGTAGTAACGCGCTATCAGCCCGCCGAGGCTGTGTCCGACGACGTCGACCTGCCTGCTGCCGGTGCGCTCGCAGATCCCCTCTATGTGCCGGCCGAGCAGTTCGGCGGCGGTGCGGATGTCGCAGGTCAAGGGGGAGTAGTTGAGGGACTCGACCTGGTGCCTGCCGTGCTGGGCGAGGTTGCGGCGCAGCAGGACGAAGACCGAGCGGTTGTCTATGAAGCCGTGCAGCAGGACGACGGGCGGATTGGTCTCCGTCGGCAGCTTGGCGGTGTCCGGGGAGGGGAGCGTGGGGGTGGCGCGGCGCTCCTGGGCGATGCCGGAGGGGTAGAGCAGGAGATGGCCGGCGAGGATCGCGATCTCCAGGGCGGTCGCCTTCAGCAGGGCCAGGGAGAGGCCGGCGAGCCTGCTCGGGAGCAGGCGCCGGTAGAGCGGGAGAAAGGGGAGTGCTGTCCCGGTGACCTTCATGGCCGACCTCCTTGTGGCACGCAGGAGGACGGCTCCGGCCCCCGTGTGCCCTCGTGGGAAGTCGCGGCCGAGGCGGCCGGTGGGGTAGGGCAAGGGCGCGTGGGGCGGGCGAGGCGCGCGGTGCGCGGGCCGGCCCTGGTGGCCGTGGTGCGCCGATGACCCGACGGGGCTCCCTGCCGGTGTGACGACGAGGCTTCCCCGCTGTCGTGCCTTACCTGCCCTACGTGCCCTTCGTACCACCGTCGACCCGCCGCACCGCCACGTCGCGCGGCCTGCGGCGCGGTGGTGCGGCGACCTCGTTGCGGCTCCCGTTGCGCTTGGTCCCGCTGCGACGCGTGCACCGCAGACTCCTGCGGCCCGTGTGCCGCAGAGATATGGAACGGTGCGCGGCGAACGTGTCCCACCGTGTGATTTCCCCCTCGGTCTGCACCGCGAAACTGCCGGTTGCGGGATGCTGGCGATAACGTTCGTTCACTTCTCCGGGCGGCGTGGCCCGGGGCGTCCGTACCGAGGGCGCGTCCGACGCGGTGAGCGGCGGAAATGTGCGATAGGCGCACCATGTATGACATGTGTCGTGAGTGCGGCATAACTCATACATGAGCAGTTCCTGTCGGTACGGATGGATGTAGTCGCTTCATGGAGGCAGTGATGGGTGTGGCAGCCGGTCCGATCCGCGTGGTGGTGGCCAAGCCGGGACTCGACGGCCACGATCGTGGGGCCAAGGTGATCGCGCGGGCGCTGCGCGACGCCGGTATGGAGGTCATCTACACCGGGCTTCACCAGACCCCCGAGCAGATCGTCGACACGGCGATCCAGGAGGACGCCGACGCGATCGGTCTGTCCATCCTCTCCGGGGCCCACAACACTCTCTTCGCCGCCGTGATCGAGCTCCTCAAGGAGCGCGAGGCGGAGGACATCCTCGTCTTCGGCGGCGGGATCATTCCCGAGGCGGACATCGCCCCGCTGAAGGAGAAGGGAGTCGCGGAGATCTTCACGCCGGGCGCCACCACGCAGGCGATCGTGGACTGGGTGCGGGCGAACGTGCGTCAGCCGGCTGCCTCCGGCGGCTGAGCCGATTTCCTGTGCGGGTGAGTGGGGGCGGCCGGTGTCCGGGGGCTTCGCCCCTGGACACCCGATCGGCCTGAACGACCGCGTCCTCACCCGCCGGACGGGTTGATGTCGCCCAGCTCCTCGATCATGGCCGCCCGCATCCGCAGCGTCGTCACCAGCCGCTGGAACGCCTCCGCCCAATAGCCTCCGGCCCCCGGCGACGCGTCCTCGGGTTCGTCCGGTACCGCCAGCAGGCCGTCCAGCCGGCTCGCCTCCGCCGGGTCGAGGCAGCGCTCGGCCAGGCCCATCACTCCGCTGAAACTCCATGGATAACTCCCCGCGTCCCGGGCGATGTTGAGCGCGTCCACGACCGCCCGCCCGAGCGGCGCGGCCCAGGGCACCGTGCACACCCCGAGCAGCTGGAACGCCTCCGACAGACCGTGCGTCGCGATGAACCCGGCCACCCACTCGGCCCGCTCGGCCGAGCTCAGCGTGCCCAGCAGCTTCGCCCGCTCGGCCAGGGACACCGCCCCCGGACCGCCGGCCTCCGGGGCGGAGGGCGACCCGAGCAGTGCCCTGGCCCACTCGGCGTCCCGCTGCCGTACGGCCGCCCGGCACCATGCCGCGTGCAGCTCGGCCTGCCAGTCGTCGGTCACCGGGAGTGCCACGAGCTCCCCGGGCGTACGTCCGCCGAGCCGCCTCGCCCAGGTGCCGAGCGGTGTCGCCTCCACCAACTGGCCGAACCACCAGGACCGTTCACCCCGGCCCGCCGGAGCCTTGGCCACCACGCCGTCGCGCTCCATGCCCGCGTCGCACTCGTGAGGTGCCTCGACGGTGATCGTCGGCGCCTCACTCGTGTGATCCAGCGCCACGCAGGCCCCGGCGCGCACCGCCATCCGGGCCGCGAGCGCCGAACCCGGCAGCGCCGACAGCAACTCCGCCGCCGTGGCTCGGACATTACGGCTCCGGTCGGTCAGGGCCTGCTCCAGGAACGGCTCGTCCTGCGGGCGGAGCCCCATGCGCAGCGAGTCGAGGAACATCAGCCGGTCCTCGGCCCGCTCCGTCGCCCACGTGGTGATGAGCAGCTCTCGTGCGGCTTCGGGATCACGGGCGCGTATCGCGGCGAGCAGGGCGACCCGCTCCGCGAACAGGCCCTCCTGCCAGAGCTGTCGGACCTTGGCCGGGTCGTCGAGATGCGGCAGCGCGGCGCCCCCGCCCGGGCTCGCGCGCAGGGCGAAGCGCCAGTCCGGGTTGAGGCGGGCCAGCCACACCGCGCGCGGGCCCGCGAAGGTCAGCGCCGCCGGGCGCAGATCCGTACGCCCACGTGCCGCGTCCAGCAGCGCGGGCAGCACCTCGGGAGGTGGCGCGAGACCACGGTCGTTCGCCCGCGCGAGCCACTCCGGCAGCAGCTCCACGAGGTCCGGGGCGGTGCCTCTGCGGCCGCCACCGCCCGCACCGGGACGGTCGGCCAGCAGCATCGCCAGCCTGCGGGCGGCGGCAGGGGGAAGCGTCGGCCGGGCGTCCTCGGGGGCCTGCTGCGGCCGCTCGGCCGCCCGTGCCGGTCGCAGCCCCGCCCGCCGCCGTACGGTCTCCACGGCCGCCGCGTCCAGCAGTGCCACCGGCGCCTCCCGGCCCGGCGGACAGCCCGGCGGCGTACGCCGGTCCGTCCCGAGCAGCGCCGCTGTGACGAGTTCCTCCCAGGCGCTCGGCGCGGGTGAATCCACGGGAACGGAGGGACTGTTCATGAGGTTCGTTCCTCTCTGCCTTCGTGTGCTGGGCGCCGTCTTCGTGTGCTGGGAGTGCCGTGGAGTGAGCGGGGGTCGGGAGGGTAGAGAGGCTTCGCTCGGTGATCAGCTGAGCTGTACGGCCTCGCCCGCCCCCTCCGGCCAGGCCGTGAGCGGGGTGAAGCCGCGGTGGCCGCACTCGCCGAACACCTTCACCGGCGCGCCGCCCGACAGCGCGACCAGACGCCACAGGCCCGGGCGGGCGCGTGCGGCCGGGGTGAGCGGCAGCGCGGTGTCCGCGTCGGCGTCCGCCAGCTGCCACGAGCTGCCGTCCGGCGCCGGTATGACCCGGTCCAGGGTCACCGGGACGGAGTCCAGCCATGGATCGTCGCGGAGCGCTTCGCCGTAGCGCGCGGTCGCCTCGGCCGTCGTCACGCCGGGCGGCCGTATCGACGCGGGTGCGGGCGGTGCGAACTGCTCGCCCAGGGACGCCCGCGACTGGCCCGCCCCGGGGTACGCCGACAGCTCCGCCTCCAGGGCCAGACCCACCGGAAGCGTCAGCTCGGGGGCACGGCCGGCCGCGCCGTACGAGAGGAGCAGCGCGGTACGGCCCGAGTCGGCGCCGTGCAGCCAGATCCGGCGCGTCGTGAGCTTCACGTCGGCCGTGTCGTACTGGGCGAGGACCAGCCAGCGGTCCCGGACCGGCGGGCCGACCGCCGATGCGGGCAGGCCGATGCGGGAGCGGACCGTGTCCGCCAGGCCGTCGGGCAGCCCCTCGCGGCGCAGCCAGCCCTGGTCGAGGAGATGGAGCAGGGCGCACTCCTCCAGCAGACGCACCGGCCAGCCGGGACCGGACGCCGGGATCGCCCCCAACTCCCGTACGCGCGCCGCCAGTCCCGGCGCCTGGGCGTCGACCATGCGGGCCGCCGTCTCCTCCCACAGCCCGTACCCCGCCTGCTCGGCGCCGGCCAGGCCGCCGCGCAGCAGGTCCGTCAGGCGCTGCTCCAGCTCCGTCGCCCCCACGGTGACGCGCACGGCCCGGCGCTCCGCCCTGCGCCGCGCCGCCTCCGGATCAGCGGACGCCGACGAGGAACCGGACGCTCCCGCCGTCCCCTTCTCCTCGGCGCGCTGCCTTCTCCCCTTTATCCACTGCTCCGCCCAGTCCGGTGGCCCCGCCGCGGTCGGCACCGCGCCGTCCCCGCCCGCCCAGAGCAGCAGCAGCCCGAGTGCGTGCTTGCACGGGAACTTCCGGCTCGGGCAACTGCACTTGTACGCGGGCCCGGACGCGTCCGCGATGTCGATGACCGTCTGATACGGCTTGCTGCCACTGCCCTTGCACAGCCCCCACACCGTCCCTTCGTCGGCACTCCCCGCCTCGGACCACGGCCCCGCCGCTCCGAGTTTGCTTCCCGCTTTGCGTGACGCGGCGTCAGGCGCCAGTGCCAGCACCTGGTCCGCAGTCCAGCGCACCCCCTGCTGAGTCATGTCATCGAAGGTAGATCCCCCCACTGACAATCGGCCGGGGCGGCGGCCCCGGCGGCGGAGCCGTGAGGGCGTTTGCGCAGGTCGGAACGCATTGTCAGTGGCGTGGTGCACCGTGGTTGCCAGATCCGAAACGGCTGAACCGGCCGAGCTGGAGGGGGACTTTGCCATGCCTGTGTCCGTAGAACCGACATCCGCCGAGATGAGGGGCACGGAACCGACCGAGGCGTTGCGACCGCATGCCGAGGACGCCTTCGCCCATGAACTCGCCGCGCTGGCCGCGCAGGACGACCGCCCGCGTCCGGCCCGCTGGAAGCTGTCGCCGTGGGCCGTGGCCACGTATCTGCTCGGCGGCACCCTGACGGACGGCACGGTGATCACACCGAAGTACGTGGGCCCGCGCCGCCTCGTCGAGGTCGCGGTCACCACACTCGCCACCGACCGCGCCCTGCTCCTGCTCGGCGTCCCCGGTACCGCGAAGACCTGGGTCTCCGAGCACCTGGCCGCAGCGGTCAGCGGCGACTCGACACTGCTCGTGCAGGGCACGGCCGGCACCCCGGAGGAGGCGATCCGGTACGGCTGGAACTACGCGCAGCTGCTCGCACACGGTCCGAGCCGTGACGCCCTCGTGCCCAGCCCCGTCATGCGGGCCATGTCGGAGGGGATGACGGCCCGGGTCGAGGAGCTGACCCGTATTCCGGCCGACGTGCAGGACACGCTGATCACGATCCTGTCGGAGAAAACGCTGCCGATACCGGAGCTGGGACAGGAGGTGCAGGCGGTCCGCGGCTTCAACCTCATCGCCACGGCCAACGACCGCGACCGCGGGGTCAACGACCTCTCCAGCGCGCTGCGCCGCCGCTTCAACACGGTCGTGCTGCCGCTGCCGGCCAGCGCCGAGGCCGAGGTGGACATCGTCTCCCGCCGCGTCGACCAGATCGGCCGCTCGCTCGACCTGCCGACCGTGCCCGACGGCATCGACGAGATCCACCGTGTCGTCACCGTCTTCCGCGAGCTGCGCGACGGGGTCACCTCCGACGGCCGCACGAAACTGAAGTCGCCCAGCGGCACGCTGTCGACGGCCGAGGCGATCTCCGTCGTCACCAACGGCCTCGCCCTGGCCGCGCACTTCGGCGACGGGGTGCTGCGCCCCGGCGACGTCGCCGCGGGCATTCTCGGCGCCGTCGTCCGCGACCCCGCCGCCGACCGCGTCATCTGGCAGGAGTACCTGGAGGCAGTGGTGCGTGAACGGGACGGCTGGACCGACTTCTACCGGGCCTGTCGAGAGGTGAGCGCGTGAACGACGAGGACGACCTCGGTTGGGGCCGCCCGGGCGGAGGCTCGGGCGGGAGCGGGTCCGTTGCGGTGGCGGAACAGCGGAAGGCCGCGACCGTGATCGACGACGGATCGCGGTGGCCGAACGGCTGACGGGGGAGGGGGCGCGGTCCGGCGGCCCTGTCGGAAGGGTCGCCGGACCGCGGCGGGCGGTGACGACGGGGGAGACGTGAGCGATGGCGGTGGAGCTGTGGGACAGGGGGTCGATGTGAACGGCGTTGAGAGCACCGGCAGTCGCGGACCGGACGCGGTCACCGGCGGGGCGGGCGGCGGCGCCGAGCCGGGCGGCTCGGCCGGCTCGGCGGCGGCCTGCCCGGTGACGAAGCCGGCGGGTCCGTTGCTGCTGGGGGTACGGCATCACGGGCCCGGGTCGGCGCGTGCGGTGCGGGCGGCGCTGGACGCGGCGCGGCCACGGACGGTGCTGATCGAGGGGCCGCCGGAGGCCGACAACCTGATCCCGCTCGGCGCTGACGAGGCGATGCGGCCCCCGGTCGCGCTCCTCGCCCACGCAGTGGACGAGCCCGGCCGCTCCGCCTTCTGGCCGCTGGCCGAGTTCTCCCCGGAGTGGGTCGCGATCCGCTGGGCGGTGGAGCACCGGGTTCCCGCCCGGTTCATCGACCTGCCGGCCACGCACACGTTGGCGTGGGGGAAGCAGGACGAGACCGCGTTGGATACGGAGGCGGGTGAGGGGAGCGAGCCTGCCGCTGACGCCGACGAATCCGGTGACGGCGCCAACGGCTCTCGGGCCGAGGAGAGCGACCCCCGCGCGGCCGTCCGCGTGGACCCCCTCGCCGTACTCGCGGATGTCGCCGGCTACGACGATCCCGAGCGGTGGTGGGAGGACGTCGTCGAGCACCGGGGGACGGGGGACGGGGACGCGTTCGCACCGTTCCTCGGGCTCGAGGAGGCCATGGGGGCGCTGCGGGAGGCGTACGGGAGCGGGGGACACGACCGGGATCTCGTCCGCGAGGCCTATATGCGGCTCCAGGTGCGGGCGGCGCAGCGGGAGTTCGGCGACGACGTGGCCGTCGTGTGCGGGGCCTGGCATGTGCCCGCGCTGCGGCAGAAGAGCACCGTCGGTGCCGACAAGGCGCTGCTGAAGGGGCTGCCCAAGGTCAAGGCCGACATGACGTGGGTGCCGTGGACGAACCGACGGCTGGCCCGGGTCAGCGGCTACGGGGCGGGGATCGACTCGCCGGGGTGGTACGGGCATCTGTTCAGCGCGTCGGACCGGCCGGTCGAGCGGTGGATGACCAAGGTGGCCGGGCTGCTGCGGGACGAGGACCGGATCGTGTCCTCGGCGCATGTCATCGAGGCGGTGCGGCTGGCGGAGACGCTGGCGGCGATGCGCGGACGCCCGCTGCCGGGGCTGAGCGAGACGACCGACGCGGTGCGGGCGGTCATGTGCGAGGGCTCCGACGTGCCGTTGGCGCTGGTGCAGGACCGGCTGGTCGTGGGGGACGTGCTGGGGGAGGTGCCGCGGTCGGCACCGGCGGTGCCGTTGCAGCGGGACCTCGACCGGATCCAGCGCCGGCTGCGGCTCAAGCCGGAGGCGCTGGAGCGGGAGTTGGAGCTCGACCTGCGCAAGGAGAACGACGCCGAGCGCAGCAGGCTGCTGCACCGGCTGCGGCTGCTGCGTGTGGAGTGGGGCGAGCCGGTCGCGTCGCGGGGGAGCACGGGGACGTTCCGGGAGACGTGGCGGCTGCGGTGGGAGCCGGAGCTGTCGGTGCGGGTCGCCGAGGCCGGGGTGTGGGGGACCACCGTGTTCGCCGCGGCGACCGCCAAGGCCGAGGCGGACGCCGTCTCCGCGCCGGGCCTCGCCGATGTCACCGCCCTCGCCGAGCGCTGCCTCCTGGCCGAACTGCCGGACGCCCTGCCCACGGTGATGCGGATCCTCGCCGACCGCGCCTCACTCGACACCGATGTCGGCCATCTCGCCCAGGCCCTGCCCGCGCTGGTCCGCTCCCTGCGGTACGGCGATGTGCGCGGCACGGACACCGGGGCGCTCGCGGAGGTCGCCGCGGGCCTCGCCGAGCGCGTCTTCGTCGGCCTGCCCCCGGCCTGCGCCGCGCTGGACGCGGACGCCGCCGAGGAGATGCGGCGGCATGTCGACGCGGTGCACGGGGCGATCGGGCTGCTGGGGGACGTCGTGGCGCCCGCCCGGGGGACGTCGACAGAGCGGGGCGCCTCGGACGGCCCGTCCGCACCGGGCCACGGCGAGCTGCGCGAGCGCTGGCACGCCGTGCTGCGGGTGCTGGTGGTGCGGGACACCGTGCCCGGTGTCATCAGGGGCCGCGCGGTGCGGTTGCTGCTGGACGACGGGGAGTTGGCGCAGGACGAGGCTGCTCGGGCGATGGGGCTCGCGCTGTCGCCGGGGACGCCGCCGGGGGACGCGGCAGCGTGGATCGAGGGGTTCGTCGGGGGTGGCTCGGGCGGCGGAATGCTGCTCGTGCACGACGAGCGGTTGCTCGGGCTCGTCGACGCATGGCTGACGGGGGTGTCGGCTGAGGTGTTCACGGATGTGCTGCCGCTGCTGCGGCGCACCTTCTCGGCGTATGAGCCAGGGGTGCGGCGGACCCTCGGGGAGCTGGTTCGGCGTGGGCCGGGGGAGCGGGGCGGCGCCGGGACCGGTGGGTCCGGGATACCCGGGTTCGCGGCCGAGTTCGATGCCGACCGGGCGGACGCCGTGGTGCCGGTGGTGCGGCTGCTGCTCGGGCTCGATCTGGTGGAGATGGGCGGGGGCGCCGACAGCGGCCTCGGTGACAACAACCTTGTGGGGGCGACGGGATGACGACTGACGTGGTGACGGAACCGGGGGAGCGAGCAGCGGCGGCGGGCGCCGGGAGGCAGCCGCACGGATTCGCGGCGCAGGGCGGCGGCCGGCCGTTGACGACGACCGTGCCGGTGCTGCCGCTGTGGGAGCGGCCTCGCGAGGGCGCGTGCCGATGACGACCGAGACGACCGAGACGACCGATACGACCGAGGCGACGGGGCCGGCGCGGGAGCGGCTGCGGCGCTGGCGGATGGTGCTCGGCGGGGACGACGCCGACGGCACCGGGTGCGCGCTCGCCGGCAAGGACGCCGCGATGGACGGGGCGTTGACCGCGCTGTACGGGAAGGGGGACAAGGGGACGCAGTCGGGGCGGGACCGTTCGGCGGGGCTCGGGGCGTCGGCGCCGTCCGTGGCGCGCTGGCTCGGGGACATCCGGACGTACTTCCCCTCGTCCGTCGTCCAGGTCATGCAGCGGGACGCCATCGACCGGCTCGGGCTGTCGACGCTGCTGCTGGAGCCGGAGATGCTGGAGGCGGTGGAGGCGGACGTGCACCTCGTGGGCACGCTGCTCTCGCTCAACCGGGCGATGCCGGAGACGACGAAGGAGACGGCACGGGCCGTCGTGCGCAAGGTCGTCGAGGACCTGGAGAAGCGGCTCGCCACCCGCACCCGGGCCACCCTCACCGGCGCCCTCGACCGCAGCGCCCGGATCAGCCGGCCGCGCCACCACGACATCGACTGGAACCGCACCATCGCGGCCAACCTCAAGCACTATCTGCCGGAGTACCGGACGATCGTGCCGGAGCGGCTCATCGGGTACGGGCGGGCGTCGCAGTCCGTGAAGAAAGAGGTCGTCCTCTGCATCGACCAGTCGGGGTCGATGGCGGCGTCCGTGGTGTATGCGTCGGTGTTCGGGGCGGTGCTGGCGTCGATGCGGTCCATCAACACGCGGCTGGTCGTGTTCGACACCTCCGTCGTCGATCTCACCGACCAGCTCGACGATCCCGTGGACGTCCTCTTCGGCACCCAGCTCGGCGGCGGCACGGACATCAACCGGGCCCTCGCGTACTGCCAGTCGCAGATCACCCGGCCCGCGGAGACGGTGGTCGTGCTGATCAGCGACCTGTACGAGGGCGGCATACGCAACGAGATGCTCAAGCGGGTCGCCGCGATGAAGGCGTCGGGGGTGCAGTTCGTGACCCTGCTGGCGCTGTCGGACGAGGGGGCCCCGGCCTACGACCGGGAGCACGCGGCCGCGCTCGCCGCGTTGGGCGCACCGGCCTTCGCGTGTACGCCCGACCTGTTCCCGGAGGTGATGGCGGCGGCCATCGAGAAGCGGCCGATCCCCGTGCCGGACGCGGTCTGAGGAGGAAACGGCTCTGTGGCTCCGTGAAGGTGACCGCGACGGTGACGGCTCCGAGGGTGTAATGGCGAGGAATTACCGGTGATTTGTCGACCTAGTGATGACCGACTTCGGCCAGCAAAACGGACATGAGTGCGCATCGGTGGCGGGGGGCTTGCGCGACGGCAGGAGGGGCGTGCAAGGATCGACGCCTGCTTGGTGGTGCGCCGTCGCGCCGCCCGTCCGTACCGCGTCCAGTCGACTCGACGCCCGTCACGTGTACTTCGTTCCGCCGCACGGAGGGACCACCCCGTCTTGACCTGGCCAGCCACTTTGCCCGGTGCCGCTGTGCGCGTCCTGCGCATCGCGGCCGGGCGGCGTGCGCTGCAACTGGTCCTGGTGACCGGCGGTCTGTTGGCGATCGGGCTCCTCTGCGGGGAGCGCGCGTACGCGGCGGACGGGTCGGACGGGGTGCCGGCGGGTGCTTCGTCGCTGTCGACGGCGTCGGCAACGTCCTCGTCCTCGGTCTCGGTAGCGTCCTCGGTTTCGGTAGCGTCCTCGGCCTCGGCAGTGTCCTCGGTCTCGACCGCGGCGTCGGACGAACTCCGGTCGTCGGCACTGAGCAGGATCGAGCGGCTCCTGACCCTGCCCGGCACGCACGACGAGCCGACGGCGCCGTCCGCCGAGTCGGCGCCTCCCCGGAGCTCGGCCCCGGAGCAGCGGATTCCGCAGCCTGAGGTTCCTCCGAGCCAGAGCCAGGCCCCGAACCAGCCTGGCCCCAGCCAGTCGGCCCAGAGCCGGCCCGCCCGGACGCAGGCCCCCTGGGCCCACGCCCCCCACCCCACACCCCACGGCCGGATGCTCACTCCGGTGACCGAGCAGGTGGGACGAACCGTCGACGCTCAGGTCGTGCGTCCCGTCGGCGGTGTCGCGCGGACGGTGACCCAGGATCTGGCCGCGGGTTTGGCCGAGGTGCGGGCGAAGGTGCCGGGGTTGGCGGCCTTGCCCTCGTTGCCGACGGGGCCCGAGACGACATGGCCGAGCTGGCCGGGGTGGGAGCTCCCCGCCATTCCGGGGATCCCGGACCTGCCGGGCGCCGATGTGCCCGCGCTGCCCGGGCAGACGTTGCCGGCTCCCGTCACCGGGACGCCCCAGCCGGGGTCGGACGCGCCCGGATCAAGTGACGGACGCGCCGCCAAGGGACGTACCGGCAAGGAGACGACCGGCGTCCACGGCACCCGTCTCGGAGTCGACGGCACCGAGTTCCACGCTCCGGCGGCCGGCCATGTGCACCGCACCGCGCCGTCCGTCCATGCCCCCGCCCATCAGGCGCCGGCCGATCACCCGGGTGGTGCGGTGGGCAACCACGCGGTGGGCGACAGCGGTACGCCGAGGCACGGGGACGCGCACGCGGTCTCGTTGAGCCGGCGTGTGGCGATGCGGCTGGTGCCCGGCGCCGCCGCCCGTGCGGAAGCGGATTCGATCCAGGACAGGCACCGGGACATTCCGGTTTCCCCCGCCTAGGAACCCTGAGCCGCAAGGCCCCTGAGCCTCCAGGCCCGTAGGCCGGCCTCCCCGCCGTAGACCTGCCGCGCGGGGGCGGAAACAGGTCTGCCCGTCCGTCCGGACACCCCCCAGTTCCCGGATGTCCAGTGACGTCCCCCGGACGGAAGCCGCCGGAGCCGTACCCGGTCCCGCCGGTCCACAACTCCCCGGACCGCGACCGTGATCGGCGCCGGAATGTCCCCAAAACCGTCCGAAGTCCCGGAGCTTCACTTCTCCGTTGCTCCGGGGGCCTTCGGAGCCCCAGACATAGGGATCCGACGCACGTATGAACAAGAACATCCGCCGTTCGATCGTCATAGCCGCAGGTGTCACCGGCGCCTGGGCGCTCGGTTCGACCGTCGCCAGCGCCGACGAACTGCCCGCATCCACCCTCTCCGTCCCGGACGAGGCCACCGACGTGACCGACACAGCCGACAGCGCCGACGCCCCCGGCCTCCTCGGCGGTGTGACCGACACGGTCAACGGCGTCGTCTCCGGCGTGACGGACACCGTCACCGGTGCCACCGAGGGCGCCACCGGCGAGGTCGCCGACACCGCCAGGACCGCGCCCGCGAACACCGCCGATCAGGCCCGCCGTTACGTGGACGCCGACGTCACGGTCCCGTCCGCGACGAACACCGCCACCTCGGCCGCCGACAGGGCGACCAAGGCAGCCGAGGCAGCCAAGGCCAAGGGCGCGGCGCAGGTCATCCAGGGCGCCAAGGCCGCCCGCGCGGACCATGCCGCGGCACACGCGACCGCGCAGGTCACGGCCCATGCCGAGGCCCATGTCTCCGGGGCCGTCGGCGACGCCCGCGGCCTCCCCCACGACATCCCGCAGCACCCCGGCAGCATCGACTACCTCTTCGGCCCCCTCGCCGCCTTCGCCCCCGAGCTGGAGCAGGCTCTCGCCGCCGCGCAGACGAAGGTGCAGGGCGTGCAGGCGGCGGCGCGTTCGCAGGCGCAGGGTGTCGAGGGTGTCGTACGGACGAAGGCGCAGTACGCCGTCGCCGGAGCGGGCCGCACCGCTGCGGCCGCCGGTGACGTCGCGCACGCCGCCGTCGCGCACGCCGACGGCAGGGTCACGGACACGGCGACGACCGCCACCGGCCGGGTCGGCGCCGTCACCGCGGCCGCGCAGGCCTCCGTCTCCGCGGTCCCGGGCCATGTCACCGGCACGGTCGGCGGCGTGGAGCAGCGGGTCGTCGGCACGGTCGCCGCGGTTCCCGGCACGGTCACCCCGGTCGTGGCCGCGGTTCCCGGCACAGTCACCCCGGTCGTGGCCGCGGTTCCCGGCACGGTCACCCCGGTCGTGGCGCAGACCGCCGACGCGGCCGTCCCGTCGGTCGTCACCGAGGCCGTGCACGGAGTCGTCCCGGTCGCCGGTCGCGCCGTCGAGGGCGTCGTGCCGACCGCCGGGCACGCCGCCGCCGGTGTCGTCCCCGCCGCGACCGGCACCGTGGCCGGGGTGACCCCGGTCGCCGGGCACGCGGTGGACGGCGTCCAGCCGGTGGTCGGAGGCGCCGTGCACGGGGTGACCCCGGTCGTCGGCCGGACCGTGGACGGCGTGGTTCCGGTCGCCCACGGTGCCGTCGCCGGAGTCGGCCGCACCGCAGGCCACACCGTCGACGCCGCGACCGCGCTCGCGTACGGCGTGGTCGCCGACGTCGCCCCGGTGGCCACCGAGGCCGTGGCGGGCGTGCAGCCGGTGGTCGGCGGGGCCGTCCACGGGGTCCGGCCGGTTGCCGACGGGGTAGTCCAGGGTGTACCGCCGGTGGCCCACGGCGCGGTCGGCGATGTCCGGCACCTTGCGCACGGAGCCGTCGCCGATGTCCGGCCCGTGGCCTCGGGCGCCGTCGACGACGTACAGCCGGTCGTGCACGGCGTCGCCGCAGACGTACCCCCGTACGCCACCGGTCTGGTCGGTCATGTCGCCGGCGACGTCACCGGTTCGGCCCTGCCGCCGGTCGCCGACACGGCCGTGCACGGCGTCGTGCCGGTCGCCGGACAGGCCGTCGCCGACGCGGGCGCGCTGGCGTACGGCGTCACGGACGACGTCCGTCCCTTCGCGGGTGGTGTCGTCGGTGAGGTCGGCCCGTTCGCGCACGGTGTGGCCGGGCAGGCCGGGCCCTTCGTCGGCGGTGTCGCGGAGGAGGTGACGCCGTTCGCCTACGGCGTCACCGGTGCCGTGCGGCCGGTCGTCGACACGGTCGTGGACACCGTCCGGCCGGTCGTGGACGGCGTCGGCGGCAGCGCCACGAACCTGGCGTACGGCGTCACGGACGACGTCCGTCCCTTCGCGGGTGGTGTCGTCGGTGAGGTCGGCCCCTTCGCGCACGGTGTGGCGGGGCAGGCCGCGCCCTTCGCCGACGGCCTGACCGGGACCGTCCGGGACTCGGCCGGTCCGCTCGCGGGCAACGCCGTCACCGGCGTCCAGGGCGTCGCCCGGTCGGTCACGCCCGGCTACGCGCACGAGCTAGGTGACCAGGTCCGTCACGACCTCGGTCAGTACGGCGGCACCCACCGCATCTGACCGCACCCCAACCGCCGGGCGAGCGTGATCACCGCCAGTGATCACCGCCGGTCACCGTCACCGGTGATCACAACCCTTGATCACCGGCCCCGGCACCGACGACTCCGCCAGGCCCCCGGCCCCGGACGGCCGAAAGCCATCGGCCCCATCCGGTCGGGGCCTCGCGGACCGGACGGGTGGTCCCCATTGGGGTGGGGATCACCCGTCCAGAGCCCTCAGGGGCGGCTCATTCGTGCCCCTCCGGGCAGTTCGAGGGGCCTCACCGGGTCAACCCCAGCCCGGTGAGGCCCTTGCCCGTCATAGAGGTCCTCGCCCGTCATAGCGGTGTCCCTCATGTCACCGCCGCATCACCGGCACCTCACCCTCGGCACGCCGTGCCAGTGATCACCCCTGTTCGCGGCATCATGTGACAGGTATCACCGCTCAGGTGTGACCCTCGATTTAGGGGCCCTCCGCAAGCAGCGATAACCTGCGAGACGGACATGCCGCGCGCTCGGACACCGTGTGCGCCTCCCTAGTGACAGCGGACGTCACGTTGCCCTTCGCGGCACGCCCACGCATCCAACGAACCGCGAGATCACTGATAGGGACGGAAGCGCGTGGACCTGTTCGAGTACCAGGCGAGGGACCTCTTCGCCAAGCACGATGTACCGGTGCTGGCCGGTGAAGTCATCGACACGCCTGAGGCGGCCCGCGCAGCCACCGAGCGCCTCGGCGGCAAGTCTGTCGTCAAGGCCCAGGTGAAGGTCGGCGGCCGCGGCAAGGCCGGCGGCGTGAAGCTCGCCGCGAACGCGGACGAGGCCGTCGCCCGGGCGACCGACATCCTCGGCATGGACATCAAGGGCCACACGGTCCACAAGGTGATGATCGCCGAGACGGCCCCGGAGATCCTGGAGGAGTACTACGTCTCCTTCCTCCTCGACCGTGCCAACCGCACCTTCCTCTCCATCGCCTCGGTCGAGGGCGGCATGGAGATCGAGGAGGTGGCGGCCACCCGCCCGGAGGCCGTCGCCAAGATCGCGATCGACGCCATCGACGGCGTGGACGAGGCCAAGGCCCGCGAGATCGTCGCGGCCGCGAAGTTCCCGGCCGAGGTCGCGGACAAGGTCGTCAACGTCCTGATCACGCTGTGGGACACCTTCATCAAGTCGGACGCCCTCCTCGTCGAGGTCAACCCGCTCGCGAAGGTCGCCTCCGGTGACGTCATCGCCCTCGACGGCAAGGTGTCGCTCGACGAGAACGCCGAGTTCCGCCACCCCGAGTACGAGGAGCTCCACGACAAGGACGCCGCCAACCCGCTCGAGGCGGCGGCCAAGGAGAAGAACCTCAACTACGTCAAGCTCGACGGTGAGGTCGGCATCATCGGCAACGGTGCGGGTCTCGTCATGAGCACCCTGGACGTCGTCGCGTACGCCGGTGAGAACCACGGCAACGTCAAGCCCGCCAACTTCCTGGACATCGGCGGTGGCGCCTCCGCCCAGGTCATGGCGAACGGCCTGGAGATCATCCTCGGCGACCCGGACGTCAAGTCCGTCTTCGTCAACGTCTTCGGTGGCATCACCGCGTGCGACGAGGTCGCCAACGGCATCGTCCAGGCCCTCAAGCTCCTCGAGGACCGCGGCGAGAACGTCACCAAGCCGCTCGTCGTCCGCCTCGACGGCAACAACGCCGAGCTCGGCCGGCAGATCCTCACCGACGCCAACCACCCGCTGGTCCAGCGCGTCGACACCATGGACGGCGCGGCCGACAAGGCCGCCGAACTGGCTCACGCCGCCAAGTAAGCACTCAGGACGAGGACACAACACACCATGGCTATCTGGCTCAACAAGGACAGCAAGGTCATCGTCCAGGGCATGACCGGCGCCACGGGCATGAAGCACACCAAGCTCATGCTCGGTGACGGCACCGAGGTCGTGGGCGGCGTGAACCCGCGCAAGGCGGGTCAGACCGTGGACTTCGACGGCACCGAGGTACCGGTCTTCGGCACCGTCAAGGAGGCCATCGAGAAGACCGGCGCCAACGTCTCCGTCATCTTCGTGCCGGAGAAGTTCACCAAGGACGCGGTCGTCGAGGCCATCGACGCCGAGATCCCGCTGGCCGTCGTGATCACCGAGGGCATCGCCGTGCACGACACGGCCGCCTTCTGGGCGTACGCCGGCAAGAAGGGCAACAAGACCCGCATCATCGGCCCGAACTGCCCCGGCATCATCACCCCGGGCCAGTCGAACGTCGGCATCATCCCGGGCGACATCACCAAGCCGGGTCGTATCGGCCTGGTCTCGAAGTCCGGCACGCTGACGTACCAGATGATGTACGAGCTGCGTGACATCGGCTTCTCGACGGCCGTCGGCATCGGTGGCGACCCGATCATCGGCACCACGCACATCGACGCGCTCGCCGCGTTCCAGGCCGACCCCGACACCGACCTGATCGTCATGATCGGTGAGATCGGCGGCGACGCCGAGGAGCGCGCGGCCGCGTTCATCAAGGACAACGTGACCAAGCCGGTCGTCGGCTACGTCGCGGGCTTCACCGCGCCCGAGGGCAAGACCATGGGCCACGCCGGCGCCATCGTGTCCGGTTCCTCCGGTACGGCGCAGGCGAAGAAGGAGGCCCTGGAGGCCGCCGGCGTCAAGGTCGGCAAGACCCCGACCGAGACGGCGAAGCTGGCCCGCGAGATCCTGGGCGGCTGAGTGCAGTCACGGCTGTGAGTAGTGAGCCGGTGGGCCCGTTCCCCGTGTGGGGGCGGGCCCACCGGCGTTCTCGCCCGTAGGCCGGGGCCAACGGCGTTCTCGCCCGCCGTCCGTCCCGCTGCTCATGTGCCTTGCGGTACGAGCCGCTCCGGGCCGGACTGCATCTGCGTGCGCAGCTTCTCGCGCAGCTCCAGATCCATCTCCGACAAGGGCCCCGGCGCCATCCTCGGCGGCACCCCCCGCACCGTCGCCCCCGGCGGCACCGCCGGCTCGTACTGCGTGGGAGCCGTGCGCAGCGTCAGTGCCGTCGTGCCGATGAGCGCCACCGTGAAGGCGATCGCGGCCCGGGTCCAGAAGCGGGCCCGGCGTTCGCCGCCGTCGCGTACCTGGACCGGTTTGGCCGCGCGCAACCGCTCCGTGGAGGCCAGTTCGGCCAGGCACCGGTGGAGTTCGGTGGGGTCGGACAGGTCCGGCAGGCGGGCGGCGACCGCGGTGCGCGCGTCCAGGAGGCGGTTGGCCGCCGCCGGTGTGCTCGCCTCCGTCTCGGCCGCCGTCTCGGGCAGGTCCAGGCCGACACCGTCGTAGAGGACGAGCGTGCGGCGCTGGGTCGGCGGCAGCTTGAGGAGGACCTCCAGCAGGGCGCGGTCGAACGCGTCGGAAGGCGGCGGTTCGGGGTGCCGGTAGCGGGGGCGGAACCGGTGCCAGGGGGAGAGCGCGAAGTCGTAGGCCGCCGCCCGCACCCAGCCCGCCGGATCGCGGTCCCGGGCCACCTCCGGCCAGCGCTGCCAGGCGTGCTGGAAGGCCCGCTCGACCGACTCACGGGCGAGCTCGCGGCGCCCGGTGAGCAGGAAGGTCTGCCGTACGAGGGCGGGGGCGCAGAAGGCGTAGAGCGCGTCGAAGGCCTGGGCGGGGGTGAGCGTCCGCGCGCTCTCGACCGTGGACTGAAGTGCCGTCATGTCCTGTGCTTCCTCGGGTTCCTGACCCCCCGTCCTGTCGACTACGGCCCGCAGCAGTTGTGCGTATGTCTCCCTCGTTCGGCCCCGCGGTGTCGTGCGGCCGCTCTCCCACGCCTGCACGGTCTCGAGGCTGACGCCCACCCGTTCCGCGACCTGAGCCTGCGTCAATGCACCGGCCTCGCGCAGGCGTCGGCGCTCGTCGGGCGGAGGGAGCGGGGCTGCGGGGGTCTGCTTCACCGGACGCCCTTTCGTACGAAAAAGTACATAAACATATATTGAGCGACACATCGGAGGTTCGCCTGTTACGACGGGAAAGCGCGTGTCGTTGGGAGCATGGCGAGCGTGATCGAGATGACCGCTCGTCGAACGCCCCTCCTTACCCGCATGCGCCGCCATTCGCCCGGCCTGGGCGCCAGCCTCTTCAGCGGTGCGGTGGCGGCGGGGCTGGGGCTCGGTGTGTTCGCCGTGGTGGTGATCGCGCTGTGGATCAGCTCGCCGTACCCGGACAGCGGACCGGGCGGCGCCCTGCGGATCGCCTCCGTGCTGTGGCTGCTGGCGCACGGCGCCGAACTGGTCCGCACCGACACGCTCTCCGGCGTCCCCGCACCGGTCGGTGTCACCCCGCTGCTGCTGCTCGCCCTGCCGGTGTGGCTGGTGCATCGGGCGGCCCGGGACGCGGCGGCCGACGGGGGCGAGGGGGTGCCGCTGGTGTCGATCCGTACGGCGTGGGGCGGCGTCGTCCTCGGGTACCTCGGAGTCGGCCTGGCGGCCGCCGTGTACTCGGCCGGGGGCGAGTTGCAGCCGTCCTGGCTGTGGACGGTGCTGCGGGTGCCCCTGGTCACGATGGCGGCAGCGGCCGTCGGGGTGTGGACGGCGTGCGAGCGGCGGCCCGAGGTCGTCGACGGTCTGGTGCTCGTACTGCCGGAACGGGTACAGCGCCTGGTGCCCGGGGCCGAGGGACGTGCCCGGGTCGCCACCGCTGCCCGGGCGGCGGGGGCGGGGGTGGCGGCACTCGCCGGGGGCGGGGCGGTGCTGGTGGGCGGGGCGCTGGTGTGGAACGGCGGTGCCGTACGGCAGTCCTTCCTGGACCTCGCGCAGGGATGGTCGGGGCGGTTCGCGGTGCTGCTGCTGTGCGCGGCGCTCGTGCCGAACGCGGCGATGTGGGCGGCGGCGTACGCGCTCGGGCCGGGGTTCGTGCTCGGGGCGGGGCACGCGGTGGGGCCGCTGTCCTCGGCACCGGCGCCGTTGCTGCCGCCGTTCCCGCTGCTTGAGGCGGTTCCGGAGGCGGCCGTCGTCGGGCCGCTGCGGTGGGGGGTGGCCGTGGTGCCGATCGTGGCGGGCCTGGTGGTGGGGTGGTTCGCCGCGGGGTGGGGGGACGGGCTCGGCGAACGGTCCGGCGGCGGGGACGCGTCCGCGACGGTTCGCAGTCGGACCGGTGACGGAGGTACATCCGCGACGCTGCGGATCCGGTCCGGCGGTGGAGATACGTCCGCGACGCTGCGGATCCGGGCCGGCACCGGGGACACGACTTCGCCGGCACGGAATCAGGCCGGAAGCGGGGACACGTCCGCCACGGCTCGGACCCCGGCCGGACAAGGGCAGGCCACGGGCCCATCGGGTGCCGGGCAGGGGCCGGCGACGAGCCCCTCGCGCACCGGGCAGGGATCTTCGACAGGCCGGTTCCAGGTGGGGGAGGCTTCCCCGGCCGCCGCCCGCTCCGGGCGCGGGCCGGCATCCGCTGTGCCCTGGTCGCCGGGGCTGACCGCCGTCACGGCCGTGGTGGGGGCCGTGTTCTGCGCACTGGCCGTCGCCGTGCTGGCCACGCTGTCGGGCGGCCCGCTGGGCGTGGGGGCGTTGGCGCAGTTCGGGCCCGTGTGGTGGCAGACGGGGTTCGCGACGCTCGGGTGGGTCGCGTTGGTGGCCGTTCCGGTCGCGGTGCTGGTGCGTGGCTGGCGGTGCTGGACGGGGCGGCACCGGGCGGAGCCGGTGAGCGACACGCAGGGCGCACGGATCGGCAGGCCCCGGTTGGGGGCGCCGGAGGAGGGCGGCCCGGCCGCGGAGGAGCGCCCGCTGCGGGACCGGTTGCCACTGGGCGGCGAGTGGTCGCCGGCGGCGGCGGAGCCGGGCGACTCCGGGAAGTCGGGGAAGTCGGGGACGTCGGGGAAGTCGAGCGGATCCGCGGACGCCGGGGCGGGCGAAGACGGGCCGACGGATACGAAGACGCGGCCTCCGGCGCACGGGCGCAAGACGTCGGCCCAGGACCGGAACAGTGCGGCCCACGCGAACGGAAAGGGGCCGGATCACGCGAACGAAACGGGCGCGGACGCGAACGAGAAGGGCGCTCAGTCCACGGCCTACGGCGAGGACGCTCGGTACGAGGCGCTCACGCAGCACCTCCCGTACGCGACGTACGACCACGACACGACCTTCGAGCCGGAGGACTTCCCGCTCACGGGCGCACCGTCGGTGCCCCCGCCCCCGCCCACACGCTCGGCCTGGCAGGACGACAAGGACGTACCGAACCCGTCGGACGTACCGGAGGGCCAGAAGCGGAACGCGCCGGTCGCACCCGCCACAGAGAAGGCACCGGAACCTGCCGCCTCCGAAGAGACACCGGACCGGTCCGCCCAGGACACTCCGGACTCACCGAACGCCGAGTGAGGTCATCCCCGCGGCCCGACCCCCCTGCCGGCGTCAGCTCTCCGCGCCCAGAACGCCCCGCAGTTCCTTCGGCAGATGCTCGTTGCACGACTGCTTCGCCGCGTTGGTGAGCGCGTCGTCGCGGCAGGTGTAGTAGTCGCTGTAGACGACCTGCGCCGCGAACCCGGCCGCGACCACCGCGATGGCGAGGGACGCCGTGACCAGGCCGCTCACCGCCGCCGTCGTCTGGGGACGGCCGCTGTTCTGCGGGGCCGGGGTGTCCGGGTCCGGGGTGCGGGGCTTGGCCCGGAGGCTGCTGATGCCCCAGTACAGGGCGAGCGCGCCCAGGAGCAGGGCCATGTACGGCCAGCTGAACAGGGCGAAGAAGAAGGCCCACATGCCGGACAGCAGGGCGTAGCGAGCCCGGCGCTGGGTCGGGTCGGTCGGGTCCCAGCGCATGCCGTTGCCCGGGCCGCCGTTTCCTCCGGGGCCGTCCTGGCCGCCCCGGGGTTTGTCGCCGAACCCGCCGGAGGAGCGGCCCGGCTGGCGGTCGCTCCACTGGTTGCCCCACGGGGAGTTGGCGTTGCCCTGGTCGGAGTCCTGCGAGCCGTCGTCGCCGGACGGGCGGCGCGGCTGCCACGGGCGGTCAGGCGTGCCCTCCGGCGGCGGGGCGAAGGGGTTGTCGTCCTGCCCCTGGCCGCCGCTGCCCTGCTGGTCGCCGTTCTGTCCGCCCGAGGGGGCGTCGGGCGGCGAGGCGGGGCGCTCTCGCAGCAGCACGCCGCTGTGCTCCCCTCCCGGCAGGGACTGCGGGGGGAACGTGAGGAGTCGCAAGCTGCGGTCCGGCATCAAGTGAGCGTCTTCCCCTTGGTGAATACGCACGGCGGCGAATACGAACGATGGCGAGCAGGAACGAACGGGTCGAGCTGTCACTCCGTGAACGCATCGCACACCGACCGCGTTCCCGAGCCCGCTCCCAGCAGACGCTACCTTCCGGCCATGCCCCCGTCCCATGGGGGCTGCCCGGTGTGCCGGTATCGTTGCTGACGGTCGGCTGCTTCGTAGACTTCCCCGTATTCGGGGGCGCGATGCATTCGTATGAACATACAACCCTCCGAGAAAGGGCCCCACCGTGGCCGCCAAGCCCGTGGCCAAGCGCCTCGTCGTGCTGGTCTCCGGATCCGGCACCAACCTTCAGGCGCTGCTCGACGAGATCGCCGCCGTCGGACCCGAGGCGTACGGCGCCGAGATCGTGGCCGTGGGCGCCGACCGCGAGAACATCGAGGGGCTGGCGCGGGCCGAGCGTGCCGGGCTGCCGACCTTCGTGTGCAAGGTCAAGGACCACCCGGGCCGTGCGGAGTGGGACGCCGCCCTGGCCGAGGCCGTCGCCGCTCATGAGCCCGACCTCGTGATCTCCGCCGGGTTCATGAAGATCGTCGGCAAGGAGTTCCTCGCGCGCTTCGGCGGCCGGTTCGTCAACACCCATCCGGCCCTGCTCCCCAGTTTTCCCGGCGCCCACGGCGTCCGTGACGCCCTCGCGTACGGCGCCAGGGTCACCGGCTGCACCGTCCACTTCGTCGACGACGGCGTCGACACCGGGCCGATCATCGCTCAGGGCGTGGTCGAGGTCCGGGACGAGGACGACGAGAGCGCTCTGCACGAGCGCATCAAGGAAGTCGAGCGAAGGCTGCTCGTCGAGGTCGTGGGGCGGCTCGCCCGCAACGGCTATCGCATTGAGGGACGAAAGGTAGTTATCCAGTGACCGCCGAGAGCAACAAGCGGCCCATCCGACGGGCGCTCGTCAGCGTCT
The DNA here is from genome assembly GCF_042657965.1 of Streptomyces coerulescens. Taxonomy (NCBI): domain Bacteria; kingdom Bacillati; phylum Actinomycetota; class Actinomycetes; order Kitasatosporales; family Streptomycetaceae; genus Streptomyces; species Streptomyces coerulescens. The sequence goes on along the minus strand of NZ_JBHSKM010000008.1, from coordinate 451,589 downwards.
ACGACAAGACGGGTCTGGAAGACCTCGCGCGCGGGCTGCACGAGGCGGGCGTGGAGCTCGTCTCCACCGGGTCCACCGCCGGCCGTATCGCCGCCGCCGGTGTCCCCGTCACCAAGGTCGAGGAGCTCACCGGCTTCCCCGAGTGCCTGGACGGCCGCGTCAAGACGCTGCACCCGCGCGTGCACGCCGGCATCCTCGCCGACCTGCGCCTGGAGGACCACCGGCGGCAGCTGGCCGAGCTGGGCGTCGAGCCGTTCGACCTGGTCGTCGTCAACCTCTACCCGTTCCGCGAGACCGTCGCCTCCGGCGCCACCCCCGACGAGTGCGTCGAGCAGATCGACATCGGCGGCCCGTCGATGGTGCGCGCCGCCGCGAAGAACCACCCGTCGGTGGCGGTCGTCACCAGCCCGGCCCGCTACGCCGACGTCCTCGGGGCCGTCCGCGACGGAGGCTTCGACCTCGGCACCCGCAAGCGGCTCGCCGCCGAGGCGTTCCAGCACACGGCGGCCTACGACGTCGCGGTCGCGAGCTGGTTCGCCTCCTCCTACGCCCCCGTCGACGCTGCGGCTGACAGCGGCTCCGCCGCGGGTCAGTTCCCCGACTTCCTCGGCGCCACCTGGGAGCGCGAGAACACCCTCCGGTACGGCGAGAACCCGCACCAGCCGGCTGCCCTCTACGTGGACGGCGAGGGCGCAGGCCTGGCCAAGGCCGAGCAACTGCACGGCAAGGAGATGTCGTACAACAACTACACGGACACGGACGCCGCCCGCCGTGCCGCGTACGACCACGCCGAGCCCTGTGTCGCGATCATCAAGCACGCCAACCCGTGCGGTATCGCGGTCGGCGGCGATGTCGCCGAGGCGCACCGCAAGGCGCACGCCTGTGACCCGCTGTCGGCGTTCGGCGGCGTGATCGCCGTCAACCGCCCGGTCAGCAAGGCGATGGCGGAGCAGGTCGCCGAGATCTTCACCGAGGTCATCGTCGCGCCCGACTACGAGGACGGCGCCCTCGAAGCCCTCGCCAAGAAGAAGAACATCCGCGTGCTGCGCTGCCCCGAGGGCCCCGGCAACCCCGTCGAGATCAAGCCCATCGACGGTGGTGCCCTCCTCCAGGTCACCGACCGCCTCCAGGCCGACGGCGACGACCCGGCGAACTGGACCCTCGCGACGGGCGAGGCGCTCTCCGCCGACGAACTGGCCGAGCTCGCCTTCGCCTGGAAGGCCTGCCGGGCCGTCAAGTCCAACGCGATCCTGCTCGCCAAGGACGGCGCCTCGGTCGGCGTCGGCATGGGCCAGGTCAACCGCGTGGACTCCGCGAAGCTGGCGGTCGAGCGGGCCGGCGCCGAGCGTGCGCAGGGTTCCTACGCCGCCTCCGACGCCTTCTTCCCCTTCCCCGACGGCCTGGAGATCCTCACCCGGGCCGGTGTGAAGGCCGTGGTCCAGCCCGGCGGTTCGGTCCGCGACGAGCAGGTGGTCGAGGCCGCGAAGAAGGCGGGCGTCACGATGTACCTCACGGGGACGCGGCACTTCTTCCACTGAGCCGTACCCGTTCCGGGGGCCCGTCGTTCGGTGAACGGCGGGCCCGCCTCATGTCGAACTGCGCAGCGCAGCCCAGGTGTTGGGGCCGACCTCGCCGTCGACCTCCAGGCCCTTGGCCCCCTGGAACTGCTTCACGGCGGCCAGCGTGGCGTCGCCGAACTCGCCGTCCACGCCCGACGCACCGACGCTGTAGCCGCGCTTGGTGAGCATGCACTGCACCTGGACCACGCGCTGGCCCCGGTTGCCGCGAACGGTGAGCTCGGTGCCGGAGTAGTACGTGCACTGGGAGTTCCAGGGCGGGGTGGCGGGCGTGGTGGGGGCCGTCGGGGTGGGGGTCTCGGCCGGGGTGCTGCCGCCGCCCGAGCCGTTGCCGGACGTGGCCGAGGCTTCGCCGCCGGGCGTCGGCCGGGTTCCGCCCGCGCCCGCGGCGGATGTCGCGCTCGCGCTCTGGGAGGCGGCTTCCGGCTCCCGCGGCTCGGCCTTCCGCGACTCCTTCTTCTTGCCGGAGGGCGAGACGGACGCGCCGGGCGGCGCGGCGGTCCGGGCGCCGCCCGGGGCGGCGCTGTCGGTCGCCTTGGGCGCGGCCGAGGCCGTCTCGCCCATGGACGGCCGGGTGAGCAGGAAGGCGCTCGCGGCGACGGCGCACACGGCGAGACTCGCGGCGACGGCGAGAAGAGCCTTGCGCTTTCTGCGCGAGCCGCTGCCGACGGGGGCAGGAGCGGGGTCCTGCCAGGGCGGCGAAGGCGATGTGGGCGGTGTCGGCGATGTGGCCGGCGTGGGGTGCCCGAACACCGGGCCCGGGACGGGAGTGGGGCCGGCGCCGGCGCCGGGGCTGGGGAACATGGGCGGCGCCACCGGCGTGCGCAGCTGCACGGTCTCCTCGACGGCGACCCGCTCCAGCACCTCGCAGGCCTGCTGCCGGTCGAGCAGCCGGGCGGCCAGCGGCTCGTGCCAGGCGGGCGGGGTGCCGTGTGCGTGCCCGGCGGCCGTGGCGGCCTCGATGAGCTGCCGCGGAAGGGGCCGGGCGGCGGGATCCTTGGCGAGACAGGCGGCCATCAGCGCGGCCAACGCGGGGTCCACGGCCGTCAGTTCGGCCATGATGTCCTGCTTGGGTTCCTCGAACGCCACCCGGTGCATCACGTCCACGCCCGTGCCGTCGCCGAACGGGGCGTGCCCGGTGGCGGCGTAGATCAGGCTCCCGGCCAGCGAGAAGACGTCCGAGGCGGTGTCGCAGTGGCCCTCGCGCAGATACTCCGGCGCCATGAAGGCGGGCGTGCCGACCCGGCTTCCGGTCGAGGTGATGGCGCTGCCGTCGGCCGCCTGCGCGATACCGAAGTCGATGACGTACACGCCCTGCAGGGACAGCACCACGTTGGACGGCTTGAGGTCCCGGTGCACGACGTCGGCGGCGGCCAGCGCGGCCAGGGCCTGCCCGAGCTCCGCGACCAGCCGCCACACCCCGGCCCGCTCCAGCCGGCCGCACTCGCGGACCGCCTCGGCGAGGTTCAGGCCGGGCAGGAACTGCGTCGCCATCCACAGCAGCGAGTCGTCGAACCCGGTGCCGAGCAGCTGAGGCGTACGCGGGGTGTGCACCCGGGAGTGCACGGCTGCCTCCCGCTCGAAGCGCCGTCTGAACCGGGCGTCCTCGGCGTACTCGGGGCGGATCACCTTGACGGCCGCGAGCCCGGCGGCGTTGTCGCCGGGCCGCGCGAGATAGACGTGCCCCATTCCCCCGCTGCCGAGCAGCCCGAGCGGGATGTACGGCCCGATGCGGCTGGGGTCGGACGGCCGCAGCGGCGTGGCACCCGCCTGCGCCAGGGCGGCGTCGGCCGACGCGGGAGAGTGTGGCGGCGTGGGCCGCTGCTCCGACATGGAACCCCCGATGTACCGATGTCCCGACACGCGGGGTTGTTCACCCCGGTCGACGAGAGGCTATCGCGGGCTCGGACGCCACGTGCGCCCAGTTCGTTTCAGGGGCGGGCCAGTTCGCACCACACTGTCTTGCCGACGCGCGTCAGCCACACGCCCCAGCGCCGGGCGACAACGTCGAGCAGCAGGAGGTTTGCGACTCCAAGAACCCAGAGGGCCCGGCACTGGTGTTCCCCACCCGTGTCCGAGCCCTCTTCGTCAAGTCGCTCTAGTCGACTTCGTACTGCCCGACCTCGATGAAGTACCGCAGTTCCTCCGGCGTTCCGTCGATCACGGTCTCCGCCGCCGCCCGCAGGGCGTCGCTGATCGTCGGGTCGGCCAGGATGCGGGCGACGCGGACGCGGTCGTCCTCGGCGACGGCCAGGCGGTAGCCGGTCTCCAGGAATGCGCGCAGGGCCTCCGGGGTGTCGGCGTCGAGGGCTTCGTTGGCCTCCCGGATGACCGCCTTGTCGGTCTTCGGGTCGGCGGAGCCGAGGATCCGGAGGATCGCGACCCGGTCGTCCTCGGCCTGCGCTGTCCAGCGTCCCGTCTCCAGGAAGTACCGCTGATCCTCGATCGTGCCGTCCATGGCCTTCTGCGCGGCGGCGTAGACGGCCCTGCCCGTGTCCGGGTCGCCGATGATGCGCATGATCGCGACGCGGACGTCGTCGTCGGACATGTCGTCGACGCCGGTCGCGGCGGCTGTCGCGGCGGCTGCCGCCACGGTGGTGGCGGGCGCCGACGCCGCGCCGGCGGCGAAGGCCGGGGTGGCCAGCAGGAGGGCCGGGGCCAGGGCGGTGGCCACGAGGGTCAGGGCGGCACGGGCAGGTCTCACGTGGAACCTTCCTTGTCTGCGGCATGCGCGGCGATCCGCGGCATGTGCGGGTGCGTGTATCTTCCCGCCATCCCCGGCCGCGATCACCGTAATAAGCAAGCACCCTTCAACCAGGCGCGGTTGCCGGGCCCTGGCAGTCGAACCATCGGCGCGTCGCGGCAACCTCGGAACTCTCAGGGTCACTTCTTGCCGGGCGGCGTGTACTCCTTGAGGTAGTGGGCGACGCGGGCGGCGTAGTCGCGGTACTTCGGGGGAACTCCGCCCGCGTTGTTCACGACCTTGGTCGAGGTGCGGTAGGCGGCCGCCAGCAGGACCCGGCGGTCGCCGGACAGACCGCTCGGGCGCAGGCGCGGTTCCATGTAGCAGAGGTAGCGGCCCACGGCCGGGATGGACTCGGCCGGGGTGAGGGGCGGCCGGGGAGTCTCCTCCGCGGCGACGCCGTCCGAACGGATCCACCAGCGCAGCAGGCTCGGCGTCCAGCGGGCGATGCCGTACTCGCCCTCCTTGCCCGCGGACGGGTCGGACAGGTCCGGGTCGAAGTTGCTCTCCGCCTTCAGCAGGGCGGCGATCAGCGCGGGAGTGACCTCCCGCTGGACGCAGTCGTGCGCCGAGTCGACGATGAGGCGCCGGTAGGCAGCCGGGATGCCCTTGTCCGTACGGAGTTCGGCGGCGCCGTAGGTCGCGGGCGTCACCTTCTCGGTCTCGCCGCCCGTGCCACCGGTGTCGGCCCAGGTGTTGATGCCGTAGCCGAGCGCGGACATCGCCACCACGGCTGCCGCGGCGGCCAGCACCGACGTACGGCGGGAGCGGCGGCGCGACAGGAGTGCCCGGGGCAGGCGGGGCGAGCGGGCGGTGCCGGCCGCGGCCTCGACCCGGCGCAGCAGGTCCTGGGTGCCGACGCGGGCTTCGTGCGTACGGGACAGACAGTCGCGGACGATCTCCCGCCAGACGTCCGGGAGTTCGGGGGACAGCCGCAGGTCGTCGGTGCCGCGCGCATAGGCGGCGGCCGCGTCGCGGCGGGCCGTCGGGGTGCCGCCGGGCAGCGGGAAGGAGCCGGTCAGCAGGAGATGCGCCAGGACCCCGAAGGCCCAGACGTCCGCCGACGGGCGGATACGGCGGCCCCGCTCGCCGATCTCCGACCACAGCAGCTCCGGCGGCGTGTAGTCGGGGGTGGAGAACGCGGGCGTGTACGCGTGGGTGCCCTCCAGTTCGGCCGCCATGTTGAAGTCCGCGAGCCGGGCCGAACCGTCCGCCATCAGCAGCACATTGGCCGGTTTGAGGTCGCCGTGCACCCAGCCCGCGTGATGCAGCTGCGCCAGCCCTTCACAGATCTGTGCGAGCAGGGCGGGACCGGCGGCGGGGGTCGGGTCGGCCGCCAGCAGTGCGGCGAGCGAGCCCTGCGCCTTCTCCAGCACCAGGACGGTGGCGCCGTCGAGCGGGGGGTGCGCCGGGTCGTCGACGACGAGGGTGTCGTACATCCGGATCAGCCGCGGCTGCTTCAGCCGGCGGTGCAACTCGACCTCGCGCTCGACGAGTTCGCGCAGGTGGGTGAGTTGGCGGGGGGTTCCGGTGCCGGTGGGCAGGAACTTCAGGGCCGCGGTCCGCGGCAGGTCCTCGGCGTCGCCGGTGCGTCTGCCCTCGTACACGCTCCCGAACGCCCCGGTGGCGATCGGCTCCCGCACCTCCCACTCGCCCACCCGGTACCCCCTGGGCACGGGTACGGCGTAGGGCTCGGTCACCGGGCGGCCCGGCCGGTCGCGGTCTCCCGGAGCACGACGAGGTCGTCCTCCCGTACGAGGTCGAACCGCAGCGCCAACGACACCAGGGACTCCTTCTTGCCGTTGAGGCGCGGGCCGGTGTCCGCCGTCTCCGGGCCGGGCTTGAGGCGCAGTTTCACGGCGAGGTAGTCGATGTTCCACTGCACCGAGGTGCGCGACGCCGCAGGCCACGTGGGGCGCAGCCGGTCCACGACCTGGTCGACGGTGGGCAGCGCGGCGTGCGGTTCACCGCGCAGACGGGGTTCGCACAGGGCGGCGAGCACCGCGAAGTACCGCTTCGTACGGTCCACGGAGAAGGCCGGTGCGGTGGTCGCCCCGTCCAGGCTGCCCTCGGAGCCGATGTAGTCGTGGCGCGGCGCCCACACCTCGATCGCCAGCAGATCGCCGGCCGCGGGCAGCACGATCCGTGAGAACTCGAACGGGATCGGCGCGTCCAGCCGTCCCGGCCCCACCTTGATGTGCTCGCCCGCGCCTTCCGGGTTCTCGACGACGTACGTCTGCTCCCGGCTGAGGTTGCTCAGTATCCAGAAGGCGCCCTGCGCGGTGATCACACCGGCTCTGCGGGACACCCCGTCGTGCGTGATCGCGAGGCCGTTGCCGGAAACGGATCGCCCGAAGCCGAGCCGCTCGCCGGGCGCCAGCCGGTGCTGGGTGGGTCGGTTCTCGTCCTCCGTGGTCGGCGGAGGTACCACGATGATGCTGTACAAGGTGCGTCTCCCCGTGCCTGACGGCTACCCACGTCAGGGTAGGGGGACGCGGCCGGGCCGTGTCCCCCTCGAACAGGTGAGACACGGCCCTCGGCGGTGATTGGCGTGAAACTGTGCCCCGGCTACTGCGGTTTCCGTGAAGGTCCGGTGTGCGTCAGTAGCGAGGGCGGCTGAACCACGCGGACGCCGCGCTGTTCACCATCGAGGCGAGGATGATGCCGGCGATGGCGAGGGAGATCAGACCGCCGAAGGTGGAGGAGCCGCCCCCGCCGTTCACGGTGTTGACGAGGCCGCCGAGGATCATCAGCGAGGCATACACGATCGTGGTGACGCGGATGCCGCTGCCGCCGTTCTTGAACTTCACGCCCAGGAAGATGGAGAGTGCTCCCAGGCCGATGAAGAGAGCCGCGAGCAGGAAGCCGAGGCCGGCCAGGGTGTCGGTGTCGTCACCCGAGCCGACACCGTTGGAGACGTCCTGGAGGGCGCCGACGGCGATACCCGCGAAGAGGCCGCCGAGGATCTGGAAGCCGGCGAGGATGAAGAGGAAGACACGGGCCGTCTTCATCAGGCCCGGCATCTCCATCGGCATCATGGCGCCGCCCGGGTAGCCGGGGTAGGCCGGCTGACCCTGCGGGTAGCCGTAGCCGGGCGCCTGGGGCTGCTGCGGGTAGCCGTAGCCGGGCTGGCCCTGCGGCTGCTGCGGCGGGTAACCGGGCTGGCCCTGGGGAGGCGGGCCGTAGGGGTTGTTCGGGTCGCCGAAACTCATGGCGGTCTTTCCTCCGTTGTCCGAGTGCGGGGACGCGCGGCACGGTGCGGAGGAGAGTTGACTGGTGCGGTTCGTCCCCCCGGTACAGCCCGCGGCACTGCAGTCACATCGTTCTTTAGTCGGCTCTTACTTGTCCAGCCGCATTCCCTATGTGTTGTGCAAGTGCAACATCGCTGATCATGGGCGGATACGGGCGCAGATGGGGTGACGGAGGCCACGTGGGACCCGGATTGGAACCGGGAGGGCGTCATCCAGGAAGATGGGAGTCATGACCGCCCAGATTCTCGATGGCAAGGCCACCGCAGCCGCGATCAAGTCGGACCTGACCGCCCGCGTGGCGGCGCTGAAGGAGAAGGGCGTCACGCCCGGACTCGGCACGATCCTGGTCGGGGACGACCCCGGCAGCCAGAAGTACGTCGCCGGCAAGCACCGCGACTGCGCCCAGGTGGGCATCGCCTCCATCCAGCGCGAACTGCCCGCCACGGCGACCCAGGAGGAGATCGAGGCCGTCGTCCGCGAGCTGAACGAGGACCCGGCCTGCACCGGCTACATCGTCCAGCTGCCGCTGCCGAAGGGCATCGACGAGAACCGCATCCTGGAGCTGATGGACCCGGACAAGGACGCCGACGGTCTGCACCCGATGAACCTCGGGCGGCTGGTGCTGAACGAACCCGCCCCGCTGCCCTGCACCCCCAACGGCGTCCTCACCCTGCTGCGGCGGTACGGCGTCGAGATCAAGGGCGCCGAGGTCGTGGTCGTCGGCCGCGGTGTCACCATCGGCCGGCCGATGCCGCTGCTGCTGACCCGGCGCAGCGAGAACGCGACGGTCACGCAGTGCCACACCGGGACCCGCGACCTGGCCGCGCACCTGCGCCGCGCCGACATCATCGTGGCCGCCGCGGGCTCGGCCCATCTGGTCCGCCCCGAGGACGTCAAGCCCGGCGCGGCCGTCCTCGACGTCGGTGTCTCGCGCAACGCCGAGGGCAAGATCGTGGGCGACGTCCACCCCGGTGTCGCCGAGGTGGCCGGCTTCATCTCCCCGAACCCCGGTGGTGTGGGCCCGATGACCCGGGCGCAGCTGCTGGTCAACGTGGTCGAGGCGGCGGAGCGCGGTGTCGGCTGAGCCGGGCGCCGGAAAGGCGGAGGAGATCCAGGACATCGAGGTGACCGACGACATCGAGGTCCGGGATCCGGTGAGCGCGCCCGACGCGCAGGGCAGGTCCCGGCGGACCACCCGTCGCTTCCCGCTGTTCACCCGCGACACGGCACGTCCCGAGGGCGGCGGTCGCGCGGCGTCGGGTGATCTGCCGGCGCCCGCCCGGCAGTGGCCCGTCCTCGTCGTCCTCGGACTGGTCGGGGTCGGCCTGCTGATCACCGCGCTCGATGTGTTCCGCGTCGGCACCCTGTTCATCGGCGGTGCCCTGCTGGCCGGTGCGGTGATGCGCTGGCTGCTGCCGAGCGTCGGCATGCTCGCGGTCCGCTCCCGATTCACCGACATAGTGACGTACGGCGTACTGGGCCTGACGATCGTGCTGCTGGCGCTGATGGCGCAGCCGAAGCCGTGGCTGCAGGTCCCGTTCCTCAAGGACGCGCTGCACTTCACGGTGGAGAACTAGAAGCGTTCGGTGTGACGGCGGCCCGTCCTCTCCCCCGAGGAAGGACGGACCGCCGTCTGCGTCAACCCTCGGGCACGGCGAAGGCGCTGTTCAACGCCTGTCAGTGCGCTGTGGCACGGAAGTGACCGTTCCGCTACGTCGGATACGCCGGGGGAACCAATGCGGCATGTCATGTCGTCACCCGATCGGGTTCGGTTCGGAGGTGAGCGATGGGTGCGTGGCAGCCGCTGCCCGACGATCTGCCGTCGGAGGTGCGGCACTTCGTGGAGCAGTTGCGGCAGCTCAAGGACCGTACGGGCCTGAGCCTGGTCGCGCTGGGCGCGCGCACCGCGTACAGCAAGTCCTCCTGGCAGCGCTACCTCAACGCCACCCAGCCCCCGCCCCGGCAGGCGGTCGTCGCGCTGTGCCGCGTCGCCGGGATCGACAAGGACGAGGCGGAACGCTTCGGGGTGCGGTGGGAACTGGCCGTGCAGGCATGGCCGAAGCCGGTCACCGTGCCGGAGAAGTCCGAGGACGTGACGCGGGCCGTCGACGGTACGGGGATCGAGAACGAGGAGAACGGCGAGTACGAGGACGATCCCACCCTGCCCTGGTGGGACGCGCCGCCGAAGGCGTCGCAGCCGCCGTCGCGCCGGCTGCTGACGGTGGCCGTAGTGCTCGTCGTGGTGCTGGTGCTGGCGGCCGTGATCGGGGCGGTCGCGCTGGGGTGAGCCCCCCGGGACGGACGCGTCCGACTTGCCCGAATGCGGTTCATGTGGCGTGAGTGATCTTTTATGTGCTTTCTGTGTGTCGATGTGTTGACAAGTTCGCGGATTTGCCAGGAATTCGTTCAGTAAGCGGGCTAGCGTGGTCGATCGGGACGTCCGGGGCGTCCCGCTGGTGTGTAAGGGCTTACTGCCAGGGTTGTGTCTGCCGGCGAGGGAGGCCGGTGGAACACTGGACGCGGTCCTACGGGCGTGCGACGGTGCATGCCCACGGTCCCAATGCTCCCGTGCGCCCCCACCCCGGGAACTGAGATCCTTATTGGGCGCATCCCTGTGGGTAGCCACATCGGGGACTCGGCAGAGGGCACCACGCGCGGGGGAAACGCGAGAAACACCAGCACGAACCGGGGGGAAGAGGGGGGAAGCAATGCCTCGTTGGAGGGCCTTGCCGGATGAACTCGATCCGCAGGTCAGGGAGTTCGCGAGCCAGTTGCGTCGGCTCGTGGACCGCAGTGGTCTGAGCATCGCGGCGCTGGCCGACCGCACGGGATACAGCAAGACGTCCTGGGAGCGGTACCTGAACGGGCGGCTGCTCGCGCCCAAGGGCGCGATCGTGGCGCTCGCCGAGGTCACCGGTACGAATCCGGTCCATCTGACGACGATGTGGGAGCTCGCCGAGCGTGCCTGGAGCCGCTCGGAGATGCGCCACGACATGACGATGGAAGCGATCCGGATCTCCCAGGCCCGCGCGGCGCTGAGCGAGTTCGGCGCGCCTCCGGCGAACGCCAAGGGCAGCGCGAAGGCGGGCAAGGGCGCACACCGCGGCGGCAGCGCCACGACCGCGCCCAAGCCCGGGGTGGCCGGTCCGGCCGGTGTGGCACCCACCGTGCCGCCCTCCGTGCCGGTGCAGCCCACCGCGCCGGAGACGCGCGACTCCGCGGTCCGCGACGCTCCGGTACGGGGCACCGGCGGGGACGACGTCCGGGACGGCGCGGACTCCGGAGGCAACTCGTGGGGCCTGGCGGGGTATCGAGGGCCGTCGCCGACGGGAAGCGGCGGTCGCACGACGGGGAGGTCCGGGACGTCGGGTGTGTCCGGGCCGTCCGCCGCGGAGTCGGGAGCCGCGTGGACGCCGGGGACGCCGAGTCCGTACGGCGAGCCGCCGCAGGGGCCGCGTCCGGGTGCCGCGTCCTCCGGCGGGGGCGGGGGGAAGCGCCGGCTGACGATGTTCCTCGCGGGCGTCGTCGGCGTGCTCGTCGTGATCGCGGCGGTGTTCTACTTCACCGACGGCGGCAGCGGCAAGAAGGACGAGGAGGCCGCCAAGTCGCCCTCGCCGTCCGCCTCGGCCGACACCGACCTGCCGGCCGGTGTGAAGTGCAGCGGCGCCTCCTGCACCGGCAAGGACGCGGAGGCCATGGGATGCAGCGGTGACCTCGTGACCACCGCCAAGACCGCGACCGTCGGCACGGCCGTGGTCGAGGTGCGCTACAGCGAGACCTGCGGCGCCGCGTGGGGACGCATCACGCAGGCCGCGCAGGGCGACGAGGTGGCCGTGACGGCAGGCAAGGCGAAGGAGACCGGGTCGATCACGGTCACCGGCGACACGATCGCGTACACGCCGATGGTGGCCGTGAAGGACGCCGGCGAGGCCATCGCCTGCGCGACGCTGGCCGCCGGTCCTGAGGGCTGCACGCAGTAGCGCGACGAGGCCGATCAGCACGGTGACCGAGGGGGCGCGGCCCCTTCGGTCACCGTTCTCGTTCCGGGCGAAAAGAATTCCGGTGGGGCAGGAGTGCGGCGGCGCAAAGTGGGCACGCGCACCGTACCCCCACGGGAGTCCGGCATCGGTACCCCCACAGGCGGCCGCCCGGGTTCCCTCTCCCGAACCGGGCGGCCGCCCCCTTTTGTGGCACTCGTGGTCGTTCTGTGGGGTGGGCCACACGGACCCGGCCGTGCGGGATCCCGGAGGCGCGATAGCCTGACCGGTGGATCTCTCGACGCCAAGAGATCGATCATCTCTACATCCCGCACCCCGGGGGCAGAGACGCCCCACCGCCAGCTGTCATACGGAGAACGCCATGACCCGCACTCCCGTGAACGTCACCGTCACCGGCGCGGCCGGCCAGATCGGCTACGCCCTGCTCTTCCGCATCGCCTCCGGCCAGCTGCTCGGCGCGGACGTGCCGGTCAGGCTGCGACTTCTCGAGATCACGCCGGCGCTCAAGGCGGCCGAGGGCACGGCCATGGAGCTCGACGACTGCGCGTTCCCGCTGCTTCAGGGCATCGACATCAGCGACGACCCGAACGTCGCCTTCGACGGCGCCAACGTCGCCCTCCTCGTCGGCGCCCGCCCCCGCACCAAGGGCATGGAGCGCGGTGACCTCCTGGAGGCCAACGGCGGCATCTTCAAGCCCCAGGGCAAGGCCATCAACGACCACGCCGCGGACGACATCAAGGTCCTCGTCGTCGGCAACCCGGCCAACACCAACGCGCTCATCGCCCAGGCCGCCGCGCCGGACGTACCGGCCGAGCGCTTCACCGCGATGACCCGCCTGGACCACAACCGCGCGCTGACCCAGCTCGCGAAGAAGACGGGCTCGACGGTCGCCGACATCAAGCGTCTGACGATCTGGGGCAACCACTCCGCCACCCAGTACCCGGACATCTTCCACGCCACCATCGCCGGCAAGAACGCCGCCGAGGTCGTCAGCGACGAGAAGTGGCTCGCCGAGGACTTCATCCCGACCGTCGCCAAGCGCGGCGCGGCGATCATCGAGGCCCGCGGCGCCTCGTCCGCGGCCTCCGCCGCCAACGCCGCCATCGACCACGTCCACACCTGGGTCAACGGCACCGCCGACGGCGACTGGGTCTCCATGGGCATCCCGTCCGACGGTTCCTACGGCGTGCCGGAGGGCCTCATCTCCTCCTTCCCCGTCACCACCAAGGACGGCAAGTACGAGATCGTCCAGGGCCTGGAGATCAACGAGTTCTCCCGCGCCCGGATCGACGCCTCCGTCGCCGAGCTGGCGGAGGAGCGCGAGGCGGTCCGCGGCCTCGGCCTCATCTGAGCCGACCTCGGCAGTGCAGCGGGCCGCGGGCTCCGCACCGGTTCCCTCCGGCGCGGGGCCCGCGGGCGTTCTACTCCGCCGCGGGCACGCCGACGTCCGCGAAGATGTCCAGGGCCTGCTGCCGCATACCGAGGATCAGCAGCGTGCGGGCCTCGCCGAGGCGGTGGCCGGTGCGGCGGTGGACGGCCAGGGCCTCATGGCCGAGTTCTCCGGCCGTGGCGTCGGCCCCTTCCCGCTGTGCCGTTGCCGACAGGGCGGTCAGGGCCTGGCCCTCCACCACACCGAACGCATGGGTGCGGGCCAGACCCAGCGCTTCCTCGGCGTGGGCGCGGGCCTCGTCGTACCGGCCCAGCCGACGATGGGTGACGGACACGCCCAGCACGCAGTCCGCCTCGGTGCGCCGGTATCCCGACGCGCGGGCCAGGGCCAGCGCCCGACTGCCCGCCCGCAGAGCGCGGTCGAGGTGGCCCCGCTCTCGGTGGGCGGCGGCGATCGTGTTGAGGATGCCGGCCTGGATCCAGCGCCGCCCTCGGTCCTGTCCCGCGGCGAGGGCGCGCTCGGCCTGTTCCAGCGCCTCGTCATGGCGGCCGAGCTCGATGTTCATCCTCGCGACGGCGTCCAGCATCATGGCGCGGTCGTTGCGGTAGCCCCCCTTGCGCGACGGGTCGACCCAAGGGCCGAGGGCCTTGAGACCCTCGGTGAGTCTCCCGAGTTCCCAGTACACCCAGCCCAGGTTCTGCAGCGCCAGGCTGTGGTCGTTCCAGCCGATCTCCTGGTTCCGGACGAGGGCCGTTTCGAGGTGTTCGGCGGCCTCGTCCAGCCGACCCAGGTCCCGGCAGGTCACACCGAGGACGACCAACCCCCCCCGTGAGGGGCGGCCTGTCATGGTCGAAGCCGTGCAGGTTGACGTACAGCTGGCCGTCGGGGAAGCGAGAGCGCACCTGATGCGCCCAGTGCACCGCCAGCGCGGTCTTGCCGATGCCGGCGGCGCCGCCGATCGCGGAGATGACCACCGTGTTGCCCTGTTCGGGCGGGAGCAGCGCGTGCAGTCGGGCGAGTTCGTCGGTGCGGCCCGCGAAACCGGCGGCGTCGTGCGGCAGTTCGGCGGGGACACCGGAGCGTTTCGGGGTGGGGGCGGCCAGCGTCGGGTCGTTGGTGAGGATGAGGTGGTGCAGTGACTGCAGTTCGGGCGAGGGGTCCACGCCCAGGTCCTCGGCCAGGCGCTTGCGGATGCCGTCGTGGTGCAGGAGGGCCTCGGCCGCAAGACCGCACCGGTACAGGGCGGTGAGCAGGAGTCCGGCGAGGCGTTCGTCGAGCGGGTGGGCGGCGGCCAGTTCCCGCAGCCGGGGGAGGACCTCCTCGTGGCGTGCCCGGCGTAACTGCGTCTCGTGATACCGCAGCGAGGCGTCGAGCCGTTCCCGCACGAGACCGGCCCGGGTCGCCTCCGCCCAGGTGCCCGTCACCGCCGACAGCGGCTCGCCGCGCCACAACTCCAGGGCTCGCTCCAGCAGTTCGGCGGCACGGTCGTCGTCGGCTGCACGGGCGCGGGCGATCAGGTCGCGGAACCGGTACAGGTCCACCCGCTCGTCCGGCACCCGTAGCTCGTAGCCCCCTGACACCCGGTTCAGGCGCACGTCGCTCGCCGCCGGGCCGCAGTCACGGAGCGCGGCCCTGAGGCGGCCTATGTAGCCGTAGACCACGTTGCGCGCCGAAGCCGGTGGATCGTCTCCCCACACCCGGTCGATCAGCGTCTCCATCGGTACGAGGCGGTTGGCCTCCATCAGGAGCACCGCCAGCACACACCGCTGACGCGGGTGGCCGAGGCCGACCTCCGAGCCGTCCGCCCACGCCTGCACCGGCCCCAGCAACCGGATCTCCACCGGCCCGTCCCTCCGTCACCGCCCTGCTGTCCGACCGGCCATGGTCCAGTGCGCGCGATCCGCGCGTACAGGTTTCCTCAACATTCCCGCGACTCCGCCCCGGAAGGCTGACGGCAGTGAACCCGAGCCCGACCGTCGAGACGAGCCCCACCGTGTACCCGATCACCGCCGTGAAGGTCTCGAACCCTTCCTGTCCCACGCCCCCCGACCGACGCACCGTCCCCTCACCTCGCCACCACCACGCCATCACCGCTCTTGCAGCCCAAACCCGAGTTTTCGCCAACTCTCCATCCGCTGACCGAATCCCGGCGTCGGCAGGACCCGTTGTTCGAGCGTCGGGTCTGACCTCACGGTCGTTCCCCCGGATGCGGGCGCGGCGGGCGCGATCCGTCGTGGTCGCCGGGGGGCGGGGTGCGGCGGAGGGGTGCGGTGACGGGGCGACCAACCTGGCATTCCGTAACTACCGGCCAGTACCCCTGGTATGGCGCAATCCGCTCGGCCCGGACCTTCGCCCTGCCACCATCGACACCCATCGAAAATCCAGGCGTCAGGACTGCGGCGGGGGACTGGCCATGGGGCTGCTCGGAAATGAGCTGGCGTTCGCACAGACGCTGACTCCCCAGGAGCACGAGGGCGTCATGGCCCTCGGTCATCACAAGCGATATCCGGCCGATGCCCATCTCCTCACCGAGGGCGACCGGTCCAGTCACGTCGTGATCATCATTCGGGGGTGGGTGACCGTGTCCGTGGCCACGGACCGTGGGGCCACCCGGCTGATACTCGGCCTGCGCGGCCCGGGTGAACTGCTGGGCGAGATGGCCGCGCTGGACCAGCATCCCCGCAGCGCCACCGTGCGCGCGCTGGGTCCCATAGAGGCCCAGGTCATATCCGGGGACGCGTTCCGCCGCTTTCTCGCCCTGCACCCGCGGGTGAGCGGTCTGGTGATACGCCAGCTCACCTTCCGGCTCCGCAGCGCCGACCAGGAGCGGTCCGCACTCGCCTCGCTCACCGTGCTCCAGCGTCTGGCCGGCCGGCTCATCGAACTCTCCGGAGCCGACACCTCCGGCCCCTACGCCCCGCCCGCTGCCGCCGCTTCGAGCGGCACCGCCCTCTCCGGCCCCGTCGTCCAGCTGGCCCAGGACGAGCTGGCCGCCACGATAGGGGCCACCCGGGAGGCCGTCGCCAAGGCCCTGCGGCTGCTGCGCACCCAGAACATCGTGCGCACCGGCAACCGGATGGTGGAGATCCTCGACCCCGCGCTGCTCACCCTCCTCGCGGACGGTCATCAGGAGTAGACCCACGCCCCGCCGTGTGTAAACGGCTACAGACGCCTCTTCGTCCGGCACCGACCCTGAGGGGACGGACCCTTTGGCCGACGACCCGTCACGGGCCGTCCGGACGGTCGTCGCCGAGGCTCCTCGGCGCCACTCATCAGCACGAACCACCTCTTCGGCAAGCGAACAGATCATGCAGGGGGCACGGGTGAACCACGACGTACCGGAACTCACCGAGGCGCACTACGAGTTGGTGATCAGCGTCGACGCCAGACGCTCCGGCGAGTACGACGACGTCGACAAGGCGCGGATGCGCGCCCGGATCTACCGGGTGCTGGAGACGGCCTTCACCCACGCCAAGGTCGCGCGGGACGCCGTACACCTGGAGGACCGCGGCGACGGCGTGCTGGTGTCGGTCGCCGGGCGGATCGCGGCGAGCCGGCTGCTCGGGCTGTGGCTGGTCGAGGTGCACGAGAAGCTGCGGGACGAGAACCGTGACCTGGCCGTCCCGCTCGGGCTGCGCATCGGCATGCACGTCGGCCCGGTCCGGCACGACGAGCGGGGCATCAGCGGCCGTGCCGTCGACCTCGCCTGCCGGCTGGCCGACTCCTCCGTCGCCAGGCGACTGCTGGACGCCGAGAAGGCGGACCTCGTGCTGGTGACCTCACGGTCCCTGTACGAGGACGTGGTCAGCGCGGGCGGCAAGTTCATCGAGCCGGCGCACTACGCCCCGGCCCGGCTGGAGCTCAAGGAGGGCGAGGTCACCGCCTGGTTCCAGCTGCCCGGGCGGCCCGCCCCGGTGATCCCCGAGGCCACGCCCGTACCGACACCGACCCCGTCGCCCTCCGGCGCCGACGACCTCGACGAAGGCGACGAGGACGACTTCGAGGCCGTGGACATGGACGGCCATCGGCCCGGTCACGTCGGCATTCAGCAAGACGTCGGGCGCGACGCCTTCCACAACGAACACAACGTCTACCACGGCACCGTGCAGATGGGCGGGTCCGGCAACCGGGCCACCGAGCAGGGGAGGGGCTGAGCCGAGTGAGCGACGACGAGCAGGGCGGCGCGGCCGACGACGCCCCCGACGAGCCCGCCGGGGGACGGTCGTCCGACGACGGCAGGAAGGGCGGGGACGACAAGAAGGGCGGCGACGACCGCAAGCGCGACCGGGAGGACCGTAAGCAGGAGCGGGACGACCGCAAGCGGGAACGGGGCGGCAGGAAGAGCGGGGGCGACCGCAAACAGGACCGCGATGACCGGGACCGGGACGACGAGGACGACTCCGACGAGGAGAAGTCCGCCGAGGACGAGGAAGCGGAGAAGGAGAAGGAGCGGGAGAGGGAACGCGAGCGCGCCGCCGGCCGGTTCAAGGAGCGCACCCGCGACCCCCTCGCCGACGACCAGGGCGAGGAGGGGCCCACCGACCTCGCCGCCGCGGCCCGCACCCGCCGGGCCACCCGGCAGCTCTTCGACGTCCACCGGGACCTGATCAGCTTCGCCCACTCGCGGCTCCAGAGCGCCCACATCGGCGACAACATCAACCTCATGCTGGGCGCCCGCCGCCCCGGCGCCGGACTGCGCGGAGGCCCCGTCCCCGAGGAGGAACTGCGCAGGCTGCGCCGGGCGCACGTGCCGCCGGAGGGGTACGTACGGCTGCGCAACGCGCTGCGCGCCCGGCGCCTGCTGGTGCTCGGTGCCGCGCCCGGCACGGGACGTACGAGCACGGCGCTCTCGCTGCTCGACGAGGTCACCACCTCCGGGGCGGACGGCACCGACGCCGAACGGGTGCGCCGGGTCGGCCTGGACGGCAGCATCCGGCAGCTGGCCGAGACGCTCGACGGCGAGGGCGGCGAGGCGTTCCACGGCATCGGCCATCTGCTGGAGCTGTCCCTGACCCGGCCCGACGCGCTGCCCCCGGACGAGATGGACCTCGACGAGCTCGCCGCGGCGCTGGCCCGCCGGGAGGCCTTCGCGGTGATCGTCGTCACCGTCGGCTCGGCGGTGAACCCGCTGCTCGCCGGGCGGTACGGCATGCTCTGCCCGCCCGCGCCCACCGACGAACTGCTCACCACCCGGCTGCGCGAACGCCTGGAGGAACGTACCGCCGAGGCCCGCGACGGTGACGCGTCCCTCGACGACCTGCTGGCCCGTGCCGCGGACCTCGCGGCCCGGGACGAGGTCACGGAGGCGGTCGGCCTGACCGATCTGCGGCCCGCGGAGACCGAGTTGCTCGCCTCGCTGCTGGCCGGGCATGTGCTGGGCGACGTCTCCTACCACGACCTGCTGTCCGGCTGCCGCAGCATCGCCGCCGAACAGGCCCAGGAGTGGTTCGCCGGTGTGG
The DNA here is from genome assembly GCF_042657965.1 of Streptomyces coerulescens. NCBI lineage: Bacteria > Bacillati > Actinomycetota > Actinomycetes > Kitasatosporales > Streptomycetaceae > Streptomyces > Streptomyces coerulescens. The sequence goes on along the minus strand of NZ_JBHSKM010000008.1, from coordinate 433,171 downwards.
ACCGGGCCCTGACCGCGCCGACGGCCGAGCCGGAGCGGCCGGACCGGGCCCGCGTGCGCTCGGGCACCGCGACCCTGTTCCACCCGGTGGCCTTCCGGATCGCGCTGGCCGTGCTCGGCGGTGCCTCGCACAGCGCCGTGGCCGCCGCTGCCCACCTGCTGACCTGGGAACTGTCGGTGCAGTCCGACCCGGACAACACCCCGGCCCGCCCGCTGTTCTGCGACGACCCCGAGGCCGACGTGGCGCTCTCGCGCGCCGAACTCACCGACGGCAAGGTCGAGGTGGACGGCCACGACGTGCCCGCGCGGCTGATCCACTACCGGGGCAGCGCGCTGCCGTCCGCCGTGCTGACCGAGCTGTGGGACCGGCACTTCCCGGTGCGGGCGCCGGTCGTGCGCTGGCTGCGGCTGCTCGCGGACGACCCCCGCTCCCAGGTGTGGATGCGCGCCGCGGTCGCCGCCGGAGAGCTGTGCGTACGGGACTTCGACCACGGCTACACCGAGCTGGTCCGCCCGCTCGCCGAGGCCACCACGAACCGCCGGCTGATCTTCGCGGCCACCACGCTGGACCAGGCCGCCGGACACGACTCCCACCGCAAGGCCGTGCACAAGCTGGTCGGCGACTGGAGCAGGAAGGGCACCGCCTCCCACCGCTGGACCGCGGCCTGGGCGCTGGGCTACGGCAACGCCGCCGCCACGACCGACGACACCCTCGACGCACTCGCCAGGATCGGGGTCCGCGACGACGGGGAACTGGCCGGCGTCGCCTCCCACAACGTCGTACGGCTGCTGGTGCTGCCGGACGCGGCGGAGGTGCTGGAGCGGATGGCCGAGTGGACCCACCACAAGCGCGAGCCGTACCAGGACCTGGGGCTCGCGGCCACCGTGCGGCTCGCCCTGACCACGGTGGACGAACTGCTGATGGACCCCGACTCGCTGGTCGAGGACAGCGACTCCCCGTGGGGGGACCGCGGGGACTGGCCGGTACTGCTCGCGCTCGCCGCGCTCCGGCCCGAACTGGTGCCCGCGATGGCCGACTTGATGTGGACCGCGCTGAACACGGCGCGGTCGAAGGACGTGGCGATGGACTCGCTGGAGGAGCTGCTGCGCTCGGCCGAGCGCAAGAGCGGCGCCGAGTGGACCCGGCCGGGGCTGGCGGCACTGCTGCCCGCGCTGTCGACCGAGGAGCACGACCGGCGGCGGCTGGACTGGCTGCTGCGCCGAATGATGAACGACCCGGAGAAGCCGCTCCCCGAGCCGAAGGCGCGCGACCTGTGGTGGCTCGCCGTGGAGCCGGAGGACAGGCCGCGCCAGGCAGGGCCGCGTCGGGACAGGACGCGGGAGGAGGAGAGGTATGGCTGAGAACGAGAACACCGACCCGGACGAGGCGCCCGAGCCGGAGGAGAGGGAGAGCCCCGAACCGACGACGCCCGCGGGCCCGTTCGTCCGGGACTTCAACCCGCTGACGGACGGCTATCCACGGGTGAGTCCGCGCTCGGCGGTGGTCCAGTTCTACCGGAACGGCGGCTACACGGTGAAGCGGGCCGCCGGGGTCCAGCACGTGGACAAGCCGATGCTGGCCCGGCCGCACAGCATCTGCGAGATCGCGCTCGGCACCTATGTGACACCGCTCGCGATGGAGCTGCCGGCCGCCGGCGGCACCACCTTCTTCAAGGCCGAGGTGGACATCGAGTGGGCGGTGACCGATCCCCATCTGGCCGCGCTGGCGGTCGTCACCGACGTCGCCAACCGGCTCACCTCCCCGGTCCTGGAACGGCTGCGCGAGGTCACCACGACCTACCGGGTGACGGAAGCCGAGCAGGCCAACCGTGCGATCACCCGTGAGTGCGCGGGCGGGCGCTGGGCCGACCTCGGCTCCGAACTCGGCCTGCGGGTACGGCTGTACGTCCGGCTGCGGGTGGACGACCGGACCATCGAGCACGCCGACGAGGAGCGGGACGCGCACGCCCAGGCCAAGGTGATCCGGCTGCGGCAGGAGTCGTACCGGCGCATGCTGCAGGGCGGCGAGCTGGAGCAGCTCAGCTTCATGCTGGCGGCCGACCCCGAGGGCGCCAAGGACTTCCTGGAGAAGATCCGCCAGGAGGGCAGGCAGGACGAGAAGGACCGGGTCGCCCGGCTGTTCGCGATGGCCGCGCGCGGCGAACTGGCCACCGTGGACGTGGAGACACAGGTCCTGAACCTCCTCAACCAGGGCGACGGACGGCCCATGGTCGGGCCCATCGGAACGGTGCCCGCACGCCGCCCCCGGGAACTGGAGGAGTCCACCGGCCGACCCTTCAACCCGGACTGGGCGTCGGACGAACCGCCGAGACGGCCTTCCCGTCGGGCGACGCCCTCCGGGGGCGGCGAGTCGGGGCGGTACGGAAGCGATCGGTACGGGAGCGATCGGCGCGCGCCCGGCCGTGGCGGCCTCGATCGTGGAGGTTCCGGCCGCGCCGAGCCGTACGACCCGCGTGACGACGCCGAGTTCGACGAGCCCCGTGCCGGATCCCGTGGGCGGACGTACCGCCCGGAGCCGTACGCCCCCTACGGGGATCACGACGACGAGCCGCGCGCTCGGGACGGCCGCCGGGCACACCGCCCGGCCCCGTCCCCGGACGACGACGAGCCGTCGCGCTATGGCGACCGGTCCCGGACCTACCGGCCGGGCTCGCCCCCGGACCATGACGACGAGTCGTCGCGCTACGGGGACCGGCCCCGGACCTACCGCCCCGGTTCGCCCCCGGACCACGACGACGAGCCCCGCTACGGAGACCCTTCCCGGACCCACCGGTCCGAGCGTCACCGTGTCGGCGATGACGGTGGTTACGACGAACCCCGGGCCGACGTACGGCGGTTGCCGCGGCGGCCCGAGCTCGGGGCCGCGGGACCGGTCCCCGGGGGCGGGCCCGAGGATGGGGCGCGCTCCGGGGAGCGGCCCCGGACCTACCGGCCGGAGCCGTACTACCCGGACGACGAGCGGGAGTGGGAGCGGTCGCGTCGCCGCAGACGTGCCGAGGACGACGGCTGGTCCTGGGCGGAGGAGGACCGATGAGCGCCGAGGGCGGGGCACGCACCTCCCCCGACCCGGTCGTGCCGGTGCCGGACGGGGGTCGGCACTGCAACGACCGGGCGGGGGAGCGCATCGTCGCCGAGCGACTGCTGGCGACCGTGCGGGAGGACCTCGGCCGCGCCGACTCCAAGGCGGCCGTGCTGCTCTCGGGGACGCTGGCGCTGCCCGCGTTCCTCGCCGGGTGGCGCGGCGCCCCCGGCTGGGACGGGCTCGCCGACCTGACGCTGGTCCTGTCCGGTGTGCTCTGGGCCGTCGCGGTGGCCGCGCTGGTCGCGGCGCTGATGCCGCGCACCGGCACGGTCCGTGGCGGGGACGGGGTGACGTACTTCGGGGACCTGGTGGGTTCCCACGACCTCGCCGGGCTGTCCGCCCGGGTCGGCGAGGCCGGGCGCGACCCGGCCGGATGGCTCCTCGTCCAGGCCGTGGACGTCAGCTCGATCCTGTCCGCCAAGTACCGGGCGATCCGCTGGGGGGTGGGCACGCTCGCCCCCTCCGCGGCCCTCGCCGTCGTCTGGGGACTGACCTCGGGCTGATCACGAAAGGGCGCACGCGCGACGGGTGTACCACCGGGCACACCCCGACGCACCGCCGCGCCCGGCACTCACGCGCACCAGCGGCGACGCACACGCGTCACCACCTACACGCCACAAGTGAATCAAGAACCTCCAGATCGAACTTCAGGCACGTATGTCGAAGACCAAGGGGACGACCGTGGGAAGAGTCACGGGAAGACGGCAGACAGGAAGGCCACGGGCGCGCCGGGCCGCGGCCTCGGTGCTCGGCGGCACCGCGGTGCTCGTGTCCCTGCTGGCACCGGCCGGTCAGGATCCGGTGCCGGCGGCGGACTCCACGCCCGCGTTCCCGGCCGTCAACTACGCGGTGGCCGTTGACGAGTCGGCCAGCCTCGCACCCGAGGACATGAAGGCCGAGAAGGCCGCCGCCAAGCGGATCGCGCTCGGCGACGTGTCCTCGTCCTCACAGGTCACCGTGTTCGGTTTCGCCGCCGCGGAGAAGGCCGGCCAGCGCGTGGTGGACCCGGTCTGCCCGCGGACCACGCTGGACGCCGCCGGCCGCGAGGAGGTCGGCAAGTGCGTGGACGAACTGCGCGGCCGCAAGAAGAGCGAGGGCACCGGAACCGACCTGCCGACCGCCATCCGGCAGGGCGTGGACGACCTCACCGACGGCTCCGACGCCTCGGTGCCCCGGGTGCTGTTCCTGCTGACCGACGGGAAGATGGACGTCGAGGACAGCTTCAAGTACGGCGACCCCGCGCACCGTACGGCCGAGGGCGAACGCCAGCTGAAGGCGGCGCTGAAGGAGGCCGCCGCGCAGAACGTGCAGATCTGGCCGCTGGGCTTCGGACCCGACCCGGACAAGAAGCAGCTCGACCAGATCGCCGCCGGCGGCTACCGGAAGGGCTGTGTCGAGCTGCCCTCCGCGACGCCCAGGGCGTACAAGGTCGACGGGGCCAAGGACGTCGGCGGCACGCTGGAGCGGATCTTCGCCGCCGCGCACTGCCTGCGCCACGAGGAGGGCCCCAGCAAGCGGCCCCCGGCCACCCTGGAGATCGGCATCTCCCCGCTGGCGACCGTCGGCAGCATCGTCGTCGACAAGGGCGACCCCGAGGTGAGGATCAGCTACATCGACCCGGCCGGCGACAAGATCCCCACCACGTCCGGGCGTTACAAGGGATCCCGCTTCGAGCTGGCCGGCGGCACCGGCACCGTCGAGGCGCTGAAGATCGTCGACCCGCTGCCCGGCGTCTGGAAGGTGAAGGCCGAGGCCCCGGAGGGCCACCGCTCGCTGCCCGTCGCCGTCAGCGTGCTCTGGCAGGGCGAGCTGCGCGGCGCCATCACCATGGACCCGCCCTCGCCCCAGGCCGGCGAGAAGGTCACGGTGACCATGCGGCTGCAGACGCGTGAGGGCTACGAGATCAAGAACCCGCGCGACTACGAGGGCCTGCGCGTGCGCAGCGAGCTGACCGGCGACGGCTTCTCCGCGCTGGCGCTCGACCTCGCCGACAACGGCAAGGGGCCCGACCCCGACGCCAGCGACGGCTCCTTCACCGGCACCGTGACGATCCCCGAGGACGCCGACGGGGCCCTCACGGTGAGCGCCACGCTGACCGCCTCGGGACTGAGCGCCGACACCCGCAGCGAGACCGGCGAGGTCGCGCCCGGCGAACTCCCCGTCAAGGCACCGCTCGAACTGCCCGCGGGCAGCACCCACCCCGGCGGCACCGTCACCGGCACGCTCGACGTCAGCAACACCACCGACGCTCCGCACACCCTGCGGCTGTCCGTCGCCGACGTGAAGGACGGGCTGCTCTCCGTCGAGCCGAAGGAGATCACCCTCAAGCCCGGTGAGCAGGGCACCCGCGAGGTCACCGTCCGGGTCTCCCCGAAGAGCGCCTTCGGCGACCGCCTCGGCGACGGCCTGGACCTGTCCGGCACCTTCACGGTCGTCGACACCACCGACGACCTCCGGACCCTGGAGCGCGCCCCGGTCTCGGTACGGGTCACTCCCGAACCCGGGCTCTGGGACAAGTACTGGTGGGCGTTCGTGGCGGGCGCCGCCGCGCTCGCGCTGGCCGTCGCCGCGGCCGTCGCCTGGCTGGGACTGCGCCGCCGCCGGCGGGACCCGTCCGGGCTGATCCTGCAACTGGTCTCCGCGGACGGCACCGTCGTCAACGAGCACCGGGCCGGCCACGGCAACAACAAGCAGTGGTACGAGTTCGCCGTCGCCGAGGCCCACCGCAGCCCGCGCATCGAGCGGCGCGCACACGGCCCGTACGCCGTCCGGCGCAGGCGGGAGGGCGGCGCGGTGGTGCGCAAGGGCGGCAGCCGCATCCCGCTGCCCACCCACGGCCAGGTCCAGCTGACCGACACGCTGAGCCTCGCGCTGGGCGGGACCCCGGGGCAGGGGCCCCGGCCGACGCAGGGCGCCTTCGCCGGCGGCCCCGACCCAAGGCCGTCGGCCCCGAGCGGCGGCGCCTACGACGAGTTCCTGTGACCCGAGGGGCGGGCCGGACCCGGCACCCCCGGCCCGCCCCTCGTCCCACCGCATCGCACCGCCGCGCGGCCGGCCCGCCGCGCGGCATCACCGACGTACCCAGCACAGACCTGCGGCCCCCGTCGGCCGTACAGCGGGGAGGAAACCATGAAGATCTTCCAGCCGATGCTCTTCGTCGGCCTGGGCGGCACCGGCGGGCTCGTCGGCGCCGAACTGGAACGCAGACTGCGCGCCGAGCTGTGCGGACCCGACGGCATGGCGCTGCACCGGCAGAGCGGCCACGCCCCGTTCCAGCTGCCCGACTGCCTGCAGTTCGTGTACGCCGACTACAGCGAGAGCGACCTCCAGCGGCTGCCGCAGTTCAACGTGGACCCGTCCCTGCGGGCCGCGTACGCCCGGACCTCCCGGGCCACCCACAACCTGCTGCCGAACTTCGACGCCTCCCCGGAAGTGACCAAGATGCTCCGGGCGGTGCTGCGCGACGAGGTCGCCGACTGGCTGCCGCCGCGCATCGACGAGCCCAAGGTCACCCCGCTGCACGCCGGCGCCGGCCAGCTGCCGACCGTCGGCCGGGCGGCCCTGTTCGCCACGCTCCGGCACGGCCTCGGGCCGGTCCTGGAACCGCTGCTCCAGGCCATCGACGCGATCGCCAAGTCGGCGGGCGAGCTGAGCGAACTCGGTGGCGGCAAGGTCAACGGCTGCGACGTGTTCGTCGCCTTCTCGGTGGCCGGCGGCACCGGCGCCGGGATCTTCCTCGACTATCTGCACCTCATCAACCACGCCTTCCAGCTGCGCCGCTTCGACGGCGTGAAGATCTACCCGCTGGTCGTCATGCCGTCGTCGTTCTCCGCGGCGACCGGCGGCGGACGCGAGGCGGAGCTCAACGCCGCCCGCTCCCTCGTCGACCTGTTCCGGCTGGTGGACACGCAGAACGCGCCCTCCGAGGGCCACGAGATCGGCGACCTCGACCAGGAGCTCGGGCTCGGCGTCCGCTACCCCGGCACCACGCCGATCCGGCTGCGCACCGGCATCCTGCCCACCGCGTTCCTGTTCAGCCCCACCGCCGGCATCCGCGCCGACGACCTGCGCCGCTCCATCGTCTCCCTGGTGATGTCGCTGATCGGCACCGAACTGGGCGACGGCCGCGCCCGGGGCCGCAAGATGGCCGCCGACGACGACTTCACGACCTTCGCGGCCAGCTTCATCAACCGGGGCGTGCAGCGCAGCGCCGTCTCCCCGACCGGCATCGGCCGGCAGGGCGTGTCCACCAGCCTGGTCGCCTCCATGACCGCCCCCATGGACCAGCTCGCCGACCTGGTGGCCGGGCGGCTGCTGCGGCTGGCGGTCACCGACCTCGTGGAGGCGCCGCGCGCGGCGCTGCGGGACGAGGCGGTGCCGATGATCCGGCAGCTGTTCGCCGACTCCCACCTCGAAGAGCTGTGGGAACGCAGGCAGTTGCCGGTGCCCGAGCCCGATCCGCTGCCGCGCGGGGGCCGCAGCATCGAGCAGGCGCTCGGTGAGCGCGTCGCGGACATGCAGCGGCTGCTGTCCGACCTGCGGTCCGAGGCGGAGCGGTCGGCCATCGCCATGGCCGACCGGTTCGCCCCCCGCCCCGCCATCGACAAACTGCTGCAGACCGTGGACCCCTTCCTCGCCGAACGCATCGTCCGGGGCGTCCCCGACAGCGAGGAACCCATCGCCCGGCTCGGCTTCCTCGGCATGCTGGACCATCGCGCCCGCACCCCGCAGCGCCCGCCCGGGGTGACCGAGCAGCCGCCCAAGATCCCCCGGATCAAGGGCCAGTTGGGGGGCCTGGCGCCCGCCCGCTGGGGCGACGACGACGTCCAGGCCGCCATCGAGGAACAGAACGCCTGGTACCAGTGGCGCTGCCGGCTGGTGTGGCACGAGGCGTGGCGCGAGCAGCAGATGCACTGGCAGCCACAGGCCGACGCCGCCGGCACCGACCTCGGCCGGCTGGTCAGCGCGTTTCGCCGGCACAGCGACCAGGAGCGCAAGAGCGCCCAGCAGAAGGGCCTCGAACTGTACGAGGACCGCACGGGCATCTCGTATCTGCTGCCGCCGCAGCGCACCCTCAACCACTTCTACGAGGACGTCGTCACCCGGCTGATCCGCCGGGAGGGGCTGCGTGAGAACGACGACGAGTCGGCGCTGCTGCTCAAGCTGGTCGACGGCGACACCTGGCGGCAGGTCCACGGGCTCAGCCGGCGCGACCCCGAGGGCGCGGTGGCCCGGGTCAAGGGACAGCTGGAGGCCCGTATCACCCGCCTCTTCGCGGAGAGCGGGGCACACCTGGAGGAACGGCCGCTGCTGCCGTCCATGGGCACGCTGCTGGCCGCGGCGGCCGGTGACGCCGAGGCCAAGGACCAGGTCAGCAAGGAGGCCCTGGACCTGTTCGGCCGCAAGCTCGCCGGACTGCTGCCGGTCGGGTTCACCCCCGAGGGCACCGGGCTGCTCCGCGTCCTGGTCACCTATCCACGGGTCCAGGCCGTCGAAGAGGTGCAGGAGTTCCTCGGCAAGACGCTGCGGCTGCCCGCCGACGCGAAGAACTCCGTGGAGTACCGGGGCGTGGACAGCGACTCCATCACCGTCGTCCTCTTCCGCAGCGAGATGAGCCTCACTCAAGTGCCCGAGGCCCGCAAAGTGCTGCGCCAGTGGGCCCGCGCCAAGGACTCCGAGCAGGCCCAGGACGTGCTGCGGTGGCGGCAGCGGCTCGGCTACCGCGACAGCTGGATGGTCAGCAGCGAGGAGGACCGGCGCGTCATCCTGCACCGGCTGCTGTGCTGCATGTGGAACGGCCAGGTCGACGTCGTCGACGGCGACCCCGCCTCGCCGGACCGGATCCGGCTGCGGCTGCACCCCGAGAAGGGCCCGCACGTCCCCGGCGTACGGCTGCGGCTCGGGGACTTCCCCGGCGGGGTCTCCAGCTGGGCCGAGCTGATGCGGGCGTACGAGCGCTGGACGGTCCTGGACGACGAGCGGATCGTCGAGGACTACTGCCGTGAGCTGATGGGGGCCCAGCCGGTCGGCCTGGCCCGGGCCGGCAGCGAGCCGCACCCGCTCTTCGTCGACCTGGTCGAGAAGGTCGCCCCGCGCCAGCTGGAGCTGCTGGCGGAGCGCCGGGAGCAGGGCGGCGAACGGGTCGAGGGCTGGGTGCGCCCGCTGTGGGAGTTCTGGGCGGAGACCCTGCCCGCCGCCCTGGACACCGAGTTCGGCGACCAGCGCGCGGTCCAGCCGACCCTGCGCACCCTGCTGGAACACGTCCGCGGCGGCACCCCGGCCGACCCGCGCACCCGCGAGGACTACGCGCCACCCCGCCGCCCGGCCCCCGACGAGGACGACTGGGGCACGACACCGGTCCCGCCGGGCGGGAGCCGGGAGGAGTACGGCCGGTCCGGCGGCCGCGAGGAGTACGTGCGGTCGGGCGGCGAGCGTGAGGAGTACGGCCGTTCGGGCGGCGAGCGTGAGGAGGACGGGCGCGCGGCCGGTGACGGTGGCGGCTACGGCCGGTCCGGCGAGGACTACGGCCGGTCCGGTGACGCCTACGGCCGGTCCGGTGGCAGTCGTCGGCGCGACGACTACGTCGATCCCGACCTCGACGACCGCCGGGGTGCGGACGGGCCGGGTGGCCGGCGGCGGGCGCCCTGGGACGAGGACGAGGGTGCCGACCCGCGCCGGGGCGGCACCTGGGGTGCGGGTGCCGAGGACGGGTCCGGCGACTCCGGCCGGAGCAACCCCTGGGACGGTGACGCGCAGTGAGCACGCCGCAGGCCTTCCGCACCGTCATCCACCTGGACCTGCGCGCCGGGGCGGCGGCGCTCCACGACCCCTCGGCGCTGCGGGCCAGGGTCGCCCAGGAGCTGGGCCGTGCCGGGCTGCCCGAGCCGGACGACCCGCTGTTCCTGGTGGTCGACACCCCGGCGGGGCTCAACGACCACCAGACGCAGTACGAACTGCTCACCGCCTACCGGGCGGTGGGCGAGGTCCGGCTGCTCGTCCTGCTGGTGGGCAGCGCGCCGGGCTCGTTCGCCGGCGAGGAGGGCGGCTTCCAGCCCGACCGCCGGCTGCTGCGCCCCGCGGTGCTGCGGGTCTCGGGCAGCGGCCTGCTGTGGGCCGGCGATCTGCGTTCCGCCCGCACCGCGCTGGAGCAGCCCGCGCCCGACGACCCGGACGCGCTGTCGGTCCTGGTGGACGTGCTGTCGGTCCCGGACGTCTACCTGGGCGTGCTGGACGGCGTCCAGGCGCTGCCCGGGGCCGTCGCCGCGCCCGGCGTACGGCTGCTGGAGCAGGACCTGCCGCCGGAGGTGCGCGACCGGGCGTGGCGCGACGCGCTGACACGGTTCGCCGGAGCGGACGACGAACTGGCGCCGGACGTGGTACTGACCGCCTCCTCCGGAGCCGATCTTCCGGAGCCGCTGAGGGGGTTGGTGGCCGGACGCCGGGACCGGGACCTGGGACACCGGGAACCGGGAGGCATCGCCGACGACGCCTACCGCGCCTGCGCCGACGCCCTCGACTACGCCGACGACGCGATGGCCGGGCTGCGCACCCTGCCCGGTCTGCTGCGCGCCTCCCGCCGGGAGACGTTCGAGGCGGAGGTCGACCAGGCCCGCCAAGCGCTCGACAACTACCGGGACCTCGTCGCCACGGCCCTGCGCAGCGGCGGCGGCACGGCTCCGTCCGCCGCCGAGTCGACGACCCGGCTGGCGGCGCTGGGGCTGCGGGTGCCGTCGGCCGAGGGCATGGGGGAGCGGATCGGCGAGGGGCTGCGGGAGTTCGCCCTGAAGCTGCTGGGTCAGGGGCTCGCCCTGCGCTCGGTGGCGCAGCGCTTCACCGGACTCGCCGGCCGCGTGGAGCCCCTGCCGGGCTCGGCACTGCTGCCGAAGCTCGCCCCGCACTCCGCCGAGGCGGTGGCCCGGCAGACCGCAGGCGCGGCCGGCACCGAGGTCCCCGGGCTGCCGGTGGCCGGACCGCTCACGGCAGCCGGCGCGGGCCTGCTCGGCGCGCTGTGGTCGGGGCCGTTCCTCGCCCTCGCGGTCCTCGTGCCGCTGCTGGTCGTCGGCATGGCGACCCTCGGGGCGGTCCGCCTGCGCGGCGCGGGGCGGCCGGGCCGCTGGGCCGTGGCACCGAGGGTCGCGGCGTTCTGCGGTGCCGCGGTCGGTGCGGGCGTGGGGTACGCGACCGACTCCCCGGTCTGGATGGGCACCATCGGGCTGCTGACCGGGCTCGGGATCGCGGTGGAGACCGTACGCCGACTGTGGCGGGCGGCGGCCACCGCCTGGGCCCCGGGCCACTCGACTGCCGTGCTGCGCCAGGCCCTTGACGGTCTGGACGGCCTGCTGGCCGAGGCGGTCCGCGAGCACTGGGCCGTCGAGGAGCGCCTGTACTGCGCCGACGCCGCCCGTTCCGTCGCCGGGATGCTGCGGGCGACGGCCGCCGCCGCCGAGGCGGAGGCGGTGCCCGAGCCGGCGCGCCTCGCGGCCACCTCGGCGTCCTGCGCGTCCGGTGCCGGCGCGCACGCCGACGACGACTGGCTCTCCAGCGACCCCGACCTTGAGCCGGACGACGCCGGGTCCGACGCCGGGGACGCCGACTGGGCGAGCATGTACGCCTGGGAGGACGGCGAGTCGTGGGACGAGACCGGGGAGGACAAGGACCGGCAACGGGAACAGGACGGGGGCCGGGACCGGGACCGGGACCGGGCGAAGAGGTCGGGGCCGGCCTGGGGGGAGCGCCCCAAGGAGGTGCCGCGCTGGCTGGAGCGGGAGAGCGGTGAGGGCGGCCCTGAGCTGGTCGCCACCCTGTCCGCCGATCTGACGGACGCGGCCCTGGAGGCCATGAAGCACTACTGGGGCGCCGTCGAGCGCGGCCAGGCCGGCGCACGTGCCGTGCGGCGCACCGAGGAACGGGTCCGCGAACTGCTGTCCACGGCCCGCCATCACCTCCAGCACAACGGAGTCCTGGCCCCGCCCCCGTTCGCCGCCCCGCGCCGCGTCCGCGCCACCTCGGCGAACCTGCTCGGCACCGACCCGTACGGACTGGCCGAACTGGTCGGCGCGGACGCGGACCGGCAGGCGGTGGTGCAGCTGTCCACACCCGAACAGGGCACGCTGCTCAGCCGCGACCCGGCGTCCGCGACCTGGCTCAGGTTCGCCCCCGGGGCCGTACGCGACGAGGTCGAGAAGTCCTGGCGGGCCAGCGGTTCGGTGCACCCGGAGCAGGTCGTGTGGACGTCGTCGGGCCGCTACGCCGGCCTGGTGCGGCTCACCCCGCTGCGGATGGGCGTGGTGCACACCGTCCGTTCCCGCCACGGCTCCGGACCCGACGGGACGGACCCGGACGGCGCGAGCACGGAGCAGTACGGCACGGAGAACGCGTACGGCACGGAGAACCCGTACGAGCGGACGGACGCGTACGACCGGGCCGACACCTATGACCGGGGCGACACCTATGACCGGGGCGACACCTATGACCGGGGCGAAGTGACGACCCCCTACGACCGGACGGACGCCCACGACCGCACGGCCTCATACGACAACGACCTCACCGATTCCGATGACTGGCTGGCCTCGGACGACTGGTCCGGGTCCGACCGGCCAGGGGGCGGCGGCGAGCGAGAGGACGGCGATCGCCGGTGACCAGCACCACGCATCCCCGTCCGCCGGGGCCGGGCGGGCCGTCTCCGGACAAGCTCGGCTTCACCGTGCCGTCGGGGCGTCGGCGCGTCACTCCGGTGCGGGTCGGCCGGGAGTTCCGCCGCGACCGGCTGCTGCCCCAACTCCTGCGCAAGGCCGTTCTCGACGACGAGGGCCAGCAGTGCGTGCAGGTCCGGCTGAGCGCCAAGGACGCGGCGAACCCGGCTGCGCGCGCCCTGCTGGACACCGAGGCGTCCGCCGCCGTGCAGCTGCTCCAGGTGCTCGGCGACACGGAGTACGCGGCTCTCTTCCCACGGCTCATCGGGCACGAGCTGGACACGGCCGAGCCGTTCCTGCTGTACGAACCGCCGCGCGGTACCGCCGTCTCACGGATCCATGTGATGGGCGCGGCCGACCAGGAGGTCTTCACCCGCGACCTGATGCTGGCCCTGTGTCTGCTTCAGGGCCAGGGCCTGGTGCCGCGCGGCATCTCGCCCGCGTCCGTGCTCTGGGACGGCGCGAAGGTCCAGCTGTGGGGGCTGGAGTCGGTGACCCGGATCGGCCGGCCGAGGCGCCCCTGGGGCCGCTCGCCGTTCTGCCCGCCCGAACAGCGCGGCGGCGAAGGGCTCGCCGACCCCCGGGACGCGGTGTGGAGCGCCGCCCAGGTGCTGTACCGGCTGGCGACCGGGCGGCCCGGCCCCGCCGACCGGCCGCCCCCGGACCTGGCCGATCACCGCAAGCTGGACCGGACGCTGCGGGACGCCTTCGCCCCTAGGGCGGCCGACCGGCCGACGCCCGCGCAGGTGCTCGACCTGGTGGCGCCGGGTGCCGCCCGCCGCGTGCGGCTCGCGGTGCCCCCCGACGAGACCCGCCCGCACCACGACGCGTTCGAGGAGGCGCTGCGGCTCAAACGGCAGGCGCCCACCGCCCGTTCCCGCGGTGGATCGGCGTCCGAGCAGGCCGGCGCCGAGGTGCTGTGCCCGTACTGCCTGGAGTCCATCCGGCTCGACCTCGGCAAGCTGTTCGTCACCGACAGCCGCATGCAGTACAAGCCGCTGGACGTCAAAGGCATCAACAACCCCGTGCGGCGGAACGACATCATGCGCGGCGCGGTCCAGAAGTGCACGGCGGACCCGGAGTTCCCCGCGCACTACATCCCGGTGCCCTATCTGACGTACGGCCGTCCGCTGACCGTCGCGATGGTCGGCCAGTCCTCCACCGGCAAGAGCCATCTGCTGACCCAGATGATCGCGGCGATCACCGACGGCGGCCTGGAGCCGTTCGGTCTGAAGTGGCAGTCCGTCAATCCCGAGCAGCACGCCCGGTTCGTGCGCGACCGGGTGCAGCCGCTGCGCAGCGGCAAGGTCCTGGACCACACCCCGGCCCTCGGCATGGACGACTTCGCCCGCTTCGTGGAGTCGCTGCTGATCACCGACGCGCGCGGGCAGGTGCGCCCGGTGGCCTTCTTCGACCTCGGCGGCGAGGACCTCGTCCGCACCGACGCGGCGCTGCGCTTCCTGCTCGGTGTCGACGCCCTGGTGTTCGTCGTCGACCCGGCGCTGGCCCTGCCGCTGCCGCAGCTCGACCACGCCAGGGAGCGCTGGGGTGTGGAGGTGAACCGGGACGGCGACCTCGCCTTCGGCACGGTCCTGGACCGGTTGCCGAAGAACGGCGGATATCTGGACGTGCCGGCTGCGATGGTGCTCGGCAAGGCCGACCTGCTCAGGTTCCAGCCGCCCGTCGACCGCTGGCTGACCCGGCCGCCCGCCACCTCGCTCGACCCGGCGCTGACCCGGGAGGAGAGCCGGGACCTGTACGGGCTGCTGCGCCGGCACGCGGGCCAGGCGTGGCTGCGCCCCTTCGACGCGATCCGCCGGTGCACCCTGCACATCGCATCGGCCACCGGCGGCCAGGAGGACCAGGGCCGCTATCCCGCGGGGGCCGGACCCCGGCGGGTGCTGGAGCCGCTGCTGTCGCTGTTCGCCCTGCACGGGCTGATCCAGGTGCCGGGCGGCGCCGACGCGCTGGCGGTGGGGGAGGCGCCCGCGCTGGAGGCGGTGCCGTGGGAGGACGCCGGACGGGACGAGCGGGCCGAGCGGGCCGAGGGATTCGAGACGCCGGACGGGACCGAGGAGCCCGAGGGGGACGAGGGAGGGGAACTTCAGTGAACGACTTCCAGGGCCGGGGCACGGTCCATCAGGTCGTCTACCGCTGGGACGGCAACCACGGCCGTCAGGGCACCGGCATGAACGCCGTAGCCCATTCCTGCGACGCCGAACGCGCCGAGGAACTGGGCCGTGAACTGGGCCCGTTGCTGTGGGTGTCCGGCGGGGCCACCCGGCCGAGCGTCGTGCGCACGTTGTCCGGCGACGGTGCCGTGCTGCTCGTCCAGCGCTGGCCCACCACCGACCGGGCCGGCCGGCCCAGCACCGTCAGCCATGTCCTGGTCGGCGACCGCGGCACGCTGAAGGTGCGGCAGTGCCTCGGGCTCGCGTACGGCGGCTGGGGCAGCCGGGAGAAGGCCGAGACGGCCGGCGGGAAGCAGGACCCGATCGAGAGCGCGAAGCTCGACGCGCTGGCGCTCAGGCGGTTGCCGGACATGCTGGACCGGCTGCCGTCGGTCAACCACGCGCTGACCCTGACCGCGGCGGAGTGGCTGGTCGATCCCACCCGGCGGCTCTCGCTGCTGATGGAGGAGAAGGGACACCCCGGCTGGCCGGACCGGGACGAGGTACCGCTGGTCTACCTCGGGCTGTTCCTGCTCTTCGGCCCCTGGCTGGAGCGGCAGTGGACCTTCGCCACGTACGACACGGTGGACAGCCACCCCCTGCGGCTGATGTCCGTCCCGCGCTGGGATCCGGACAGCGGCGGCCCCGGCACGCTGGGCCGGGTCAGGGGCGGCCGGCCGGCCAACTCCAGGTTCGAGCTCTGGGCGGGCTCCGAACTCGTACGGCACCTGCTCGCGCATCCGGAGGCGGACCCGGGCGTGCCGCAGCTGGTCGACGAACTGCGCGGCGGCGCGGCACTGGACTGGGAGCGCCGCCGGGCCCGCCTCAAGCAGATCCTCGGCGCCGACCGCACACCACCGAACGGCACCCGCATCCCGGCGCTCACGCCGACGCCCCGGCCCGCGGATCAGGTCCGGCCGGTGGATCAGGTCCGGCCGGTGGATCAGGTCCGGCCGGGTGATCCGGTCGGTCCAGTGGATCCGGTCGGTCCGGTCGACCTCGTCGGTCCGGTCGACCCTGTCGGTCCGGTGGAACCCGAGAAGCCGGAGGAGGGGCCGGCATCCGTCACCCCGGAGCCGTACACGCCGTCGTATCCGGCGGGGTACCCGCAGCTCGGCTCCCTCCACCGGGACCTCCGCGGCCACCGGCGCGGCGACGGCATGGGGCAGAGCTTGCTGCTGGCGGAGTTGCGCAGACAGCCGGACGAGGTGCTGCTGTCCGAGCTGCGGTCGGGCGAACTCCCGGCGGAGTCCGTGGAGTTGCTGCTGGACGTGCTCGGTGAGCCGCATCGCGTCCAGACGCGTCCCCTGCGGATGCGGCACGAGCTGTGCACGGAAGTGCTGCACAACGGCCTGTACTTCACGCCGCACGGACCGGGCGCGAACGGCAGATCGGGAGCCGACCGGGCCTCGCGCGCGGCGCATCTGTTCACCTGGGCCGTCGCACCACTGGCCAGGGACGAGCGTCATCAGCGCCCGCTCCAGGAGCTGTTGTACCGGATGAGCCGCGATCCCCATCCGACCACGGGCAACTGGCTCCGGCAGAGCATCATCGAGCCGCCGAACCACCAGGTCCCCGATCTGCCGCCGGTGGTGTGGAGCCGGCTTCTGGCGAACGCGCTGATGCGGGGCGGCATGCCGCCGCACTCCGCGCCGCCGGTACCCGAGGCGCCGCCTGCGCACTCCGTCACGGCACCCATGGCGCCGCCCCCGCAGCCGCCGGCCGTCGCGCGGCAGTCGTTCCTGGCCGGGCTCACCGGCCGGTACGGCACCGCGGGCTGTCTGCTCGCGGGCGGCCTCGGCTTCTGCGTGATCGCCATGATCATCGTGATCGGATGGTTCGTCAGCTGACGGGTCCGTTCAGGGCGCCAGCCGCTTCTCGAACCAGTGGCTGGCGTAGACGTTGTCGTCGTACGCCGGGATGGCCGTGTACCCGCACGCCCGGTACATCGCCTGCGCCTCGGTCAGCGCGGCGTGGGTGTCGAGGCGTACGACGGTCAGCTCGCGGGCGACGGCCTCCTGTTCCAGCGCGTCGAGCAGCCGGCGGGCGAGGCCGAGGCGGCGGGCGGCGGGGTGCACCCAGACGTGGCGGATCTCGCCGACGCCGGGTTCCAGGCGCCGCAGCGCGCCGCAGCCCACCGGCCGGTCCTCCTCGTAGGCGACGAAGAACGCGCCGGCCTCGCCGGACACCTCGTGCGGCCGGACGAGGTCGTCCTTGTCGAACCCCTCGGGGAAGCGCTCGTCGATGTCGGCGGCGTAGCCGTCCAGGCAGGCCCGGGCGTCCGGGGCGGCGCCGTCGACGAGGGCGACGGTGATGCTCGCGAGGCGCAGCAGGCGCTGCGCGGTGGCCATGGCCCCGGCCAGCTCGGCCTGCTGCGGTTCGCTGAGGCCGTCGAGCAGCCCGGCGACGACCACGTTCGCCCGCCGGTTCTGCTCCTTGACCTCCACCCGCCCGGCCGGCGTCAGCTCGATCATGCGCAGCCGGGTGTCCTCGGGGTGCGCACTCAGCGTGACCATGCCCTGGGCCTGCAGCGCCTTGGCCATCCGGCTCAGATATCCGGCGTCCAGACCGAGCCGGGTCCGGAGCTCGCGCAGGGACATCCCGTCCCCGATCTCGAACAGCAGCCGCGCCTCGCCGAGCGGGCGGTTCTGGCCGAGGTAGTGGTCGTCCAGTACGCCGATACGGCGTGTGAAGTACCGGTTGAAGCGGCGGAAGGCCGTCACATGGTCCGTCGATACTGGCTCCATATTTCTTTGACTTTAGTCAAAGGTTCCGTCGGAGTCCATGGTTCCGGCGACTTCTCGCCGCCATGACCCATGGTCGATTTCCTCCCGGTTTGCCCGCATGTTCAGTGACGCATCCCACTTTCGGCCAGGGATCGCGCATGCATCGGCATGCCGGGGGCAGGCGCACTCGGTCCCCTGGGTGACACCTGTGTCACCCAGGGGCTCTGAACAGGAACGGAAGGCAACACCGATCATGGCGGACAGTACGGAACTGCAGGCGCGCGGCACCATCCACGTGGGAGGGGAATGGCGGTCGGCCGTCTCCGGCGCGACGCGCGACATCCTCGACCCCGCGGACGCGACGCCGTTCGCCGTGGTCGCCGAGGGTGACGAGAAGGACACCGACCTGGCCGTGGAGGCCGCTCGCCGTGCCTTCGACGGCGGTCAGGGCGCATGGCCGCTCACGCCCGTCGCCGAGCGTGCCGCCCTGCTGCGCCGCGTGGCCGACCTGCTCGTGCGCGACCGCGAGAAGCTCGGCCTGCTGGAGAGCCGTGACGCCGGCAAGACCCTCGAAGAGGGCCGGGTCGACATCGACTGCGTCGCCGACGCCTTCCGCTACTTCGCCGGCCTCGTCGCCGCCGAGGCCCCCGGCCGGGTCGTCGACGCGGGCTCGCCCGACATCCACAGCGTCGTCGTCCACGAGCCGGTCGGCGTGTGCGCGCTGATCACGCCCTGGAACTACCCCCTCCTCCAGGCCAGCTGGAAGATCGCGCCCGCGCTCGCCGCAGGCAACACCTTCGTCGTCAAGCCCAGCGAGATCACCCCGCTGACGACGATCGCCCTGATCGAACTGCTCGTCGAGGCGGGCCTGCCGGCCGGCGTCGCGGGCATCGTCACCGGCCCGGGCCACTCGGTCGGCGCCCGGCTTTCCGACCACCCCGACGTCGACCTCGTCTCCTTCACCGGCGGCCTGGTCAGCGGCACCAAGGTGGCCCAGGCCGCGGCGCCCTCCGTCAAGAAGGTCGCCCTCGAACTCGGCGGCAAGAACCCCAACGTCGTCTTCGCCGACGCCTGCGCCACGGAGGAGGGCTTCGACACCGCCGTCGACCAGGCCCTGAATGCCGCGTTCATCCACAGCGGCCAGGTCTGCTCGGCGGGCGCCCGCCTGATCGTCGAGGAGTCCGTCCGGGACCGCTTCGTCGCCGAACTGGCCCGCCGCGCCCAGCGGATCCGCCTCGGCCGCGGCACCGCCGACGGCGTCGAGTGCGGCCCGCTCGTCTCCGAGCAGCAGCGCGCCAAGGTCGAGGCGTACGTCGAATCCGCGCTCAAGGAGGGCGCCGTGCTCCGCTCCGGCGGCAAGCGCCCCGAGCCGTCGGCCGACCGGCCGGAGAGCGGGTACTTCTACGAGCCGACGGTGCTCGACCACTGCCACCGTGAGATGCGTGTCGTCCGCGAGGAGGTCTTCGGTCCTGTCCTCACCGTCGAGACCTTCCGCACCGAGGACGAGGCGATCGCCCTCGCCAACGACACCGAGTACGGGCTCGCGGGGGCCGTGTGGACCGCCGACGCGGGACGGGCGCGGCGGGTCGCGGGGCGGCTGCGGCACGGCACGGTCTGGATCAACGACTTCCACCCCTACCTGCCGCAGGCGGAGTGGGGCGGGTTCGGCAAGAGCGGGGTGGGGCGGGAACTCGGCCCGGCGGGGCTTGCCGAGTACCGCGAGAGCAAGCACGTGTATCAGAACCTTGCGCCAAGGCCGGTGCGCTGGTTCGCAGGCTGACTGCAGCCAACCAAGGGGCGCGGGGCTGTGTTGATGTGCGGCTACCGCCGCGTGGGCGCGACCAGCCACGACGAAACCCGCACCCGTATGACCACAGGCCCTCCCACGGCGCCACACCCCTGGAGTAACACCCCATGTCCCAGAACCCCCCTGTCTACGACTACGTCGTCATCGGCGGCGGCACCGCAGGTTCCGTCATCGCCTCCCGGCTGACCGAGAACCCCGACACCACCGTCGCCGTGATCGAGGGCGGCCCCAGCGACGTCGACCGCGACGACGTCCTCACCCTGCGCCGCTGGATGGGCCTGCTCGGCGGCGAGCTGGACTACGACTACCCGACCACCGAGCAGCCCCGCGGCAACTCGCACATCCGGCACAGCCGCGCCCGCGTGCTCGGCGGATGTTCGAGTCACAACACCCTCATCGCCTTCAAGCCGCTGCCGTCCGACTGGGACGAGTGGGAGGAGGCCGGTGCCAAGGGCTGGGGCGCGGTCCCGATGGAGGCGTACTACGCGCGCCTGCTGAACAACATCGTCCCGGTCGACGAGAAGGACCGGAACGCCATCGCCCGCGACTTCGTGGACGCCGCGCGGAGCGCGCTCGGCGTGCCGCGCGTCGAGGGCTTCAACAAGCAGCCCTTCACCGAGGGCGTCGGCTTCTTCGACCTCGCCTACCACCCGGAGAACAACAAGCGTTCCTCCGCGTCGGTGGCGTATCTGCACCCGGTGATGGACGAGCGGGACAACCTCACGATCCTGCTGGAGACCTGGGCGTACCGGCTGGAGCTGAACGGCACCCGCGCCGAGGGCGTCCACGTGCGCACCAAGGACGGCGAGGAGCGGCTGATCCGCGCCCGGCGCGAGGTCGTCCTGTGCGCCGGCGCCGTCGACTCGCCCCGGCTGCTGATGCACTCCGGCATCGGCCCGGAGAAGGACCTGACCGCGCTGGGCATCCCGGTCGTCCACGACCTGCCGGGCGTCGGTGAGAACCTGCTCGACCACCCCGAGTCGGTGATCGTGTGGGAGACCGACGGGCCGATCCCGGAGAACTCCGCGATGGACTCCGACGCGGGCCTGTTCGTGCGCCGCGACCCCGAACACCCGGGCCCTGACCTGATGTTCCACTTCTACCAGATCCCGTTCACGGACAACCCGGAGCGACTGGGCTACCGGCGGCCGGAGTTCGGCGTCTCCATGACCCCGAACATCCCCAAGCCCAAGAGCCGCGGCCGGCTCTACCTGACCAGCGCCGACCCGTCCGTGAAGCCCGCGCTCGACTTCCGGTACTTCACCGACGAGGACGACTACGACGGCCGCACCCTCGTCGACGGGATCAAGATCGCCCGTGAGATCGCCAAGGCCGAACCGCTGGCGAACTGGCTCAAGCGCGAGGTGTGCCCCGGCCCGGAGGTCACCGGCGACGAGGAGCTCAGCGAGTACGCGCGCAAGGTCGCGCACACCGTGTACCACCCGGCCGGCACCTGTCGCATGGGCGCCGCCGACGACGAACTGGCCGTGGTCGACCCGCAGTTGCGGATCCGCGGCATGCAAGGAATTCGTATCGCCGACGCCTCCGTCTTCCCGACGATGACCGCCGTGAACCCGATGATCGGGGTGCTCATGGTCGGTGAGAGGGCCGTCGACCTGATCGGAGGTGAGGCGTGATGAGTACGACGACCCACAACGCGACCCCTGAGACGCCCGAGACCCGCAAGCCCCCGACGGAGCAGCCGGTCTTCTCCGTCGAGGGACTGTGGAAGGTGTTCGGCCCCAAGGCCCACCGTGTCCCCGCCGACCCGGAGCTGACCGCGCTCGACCCCGCCGCACTGCGCGAGCGCACCGGCTGCACGGCGGCCGTGCGCGACGTCTCCTTCGACGTCCGCAAGGGCGAGGTCTTCGTGGTGATGGGCCTGTCCGGCTCGGGCAAGTCCACCCTGGTCCGCTGTCTGACCCGGCTCATAGAGCCGACGGCCGGCACCATAGCCATCGACGGCGAGGACGTCCGCGCCATGGACAAGACCCGGCTGCGCGAACTGCGCCGGCACCGCGCCGCGATGGTCTTCCAGCACTTCGGCCTGCTCCCGCACCGCACCGTCCTGGACAACGTGGCCTACGGCCTGGAGATCCAGGGCGTCGGCAAGGCGGAGCGCCGTGAGCGGGCGGCGCAGGTCGTGGCCAAGGTCGGTCTGGAAGGCATGGAGCACCGCAGGCCGGGCCAGCTCTCCGGCGGTCAGCGTCAGCGCGTCGGCCTCGCGCGGGCGCTCGCCGTGGACCCGGAGGTCCTGCTCTTCGACGAGCCGTTCAGCGCGCTCGACCCGCTGATCCGGCGGGACATGCAGGAGGAGGTCGTGCGCCTGCACCGCGAGGAGGGCCGCACGATGGTCTTCATCACCCATGACCTCAGCGAGGCCCTCAAGCTCGGCGACCGCATCGCCCTGATGCGCGACGGCCGTGTCGTCCAGCTGGGCACGCCGGAGGAGATCGTGGGCTCGCCGGCCGACGACTACGTCCGCGAGTTCGTCCGCGACGTCCCGCGCGAACAGGTCCTGACGGTCCGCACCGCCATGCGCGCCGCGTCCGCCGACGAGGCCGGCAGCGGCCCCGCCCTCGCGCCGGACGCGACGGTGTCCGAGGCCATCGAGGCCGTGGCGCGCACCGGTGCCCCGGCCCGGGTCATGGAAGGGGGACGTTGTCTGGGGGTGGTCGACCACGAACGGCTTCTCGGCGTCGTAGCGGGGACGGAGCAGCGCAAGGAGGTCGTGTGATGGCCACTGTCACCGCCACCGCGCCGCGCACGGCCCTGCCCGGCTTCCTCAAGCACTCCGTCGTCCGCAAGCTGCTGCTGCTCGCGCTCGTCGCCGCGGTCCTGGTGCCGCTGGCCCACGCCCGCTGGGCGAGCGGAGCCTGGCCCGACGCGCTGACCGTCGACGTGTCCGAACCGCTGACCAAGGTCAGCGACTGGATCGTCGACAACCGTGACAGCCACCCGCTGTTCCTCTACTTCCTCGGGCACGTCAGCAACGCGGTCGTGATCTGCGTACGCGCCGTGTACCTGGTGCTGCTCGCGGCCGGCTGGGCGGGCGTCACCGCCGCCGCGTCCCTCGTCGCCTGGCGCGTCGCAGGACCCCGGCTCGCCGCCGGAACCGGTGTCGCGTTCCTGGCCTGCGGGTTCCTCGGCATGTGGGTGCCCACCATGCAGACCCTCGCGCTGATGGTCGTCGCGGTCCTCGCCTCGGTCGTCGTGGGCGTACTGCTGGGCCTGGCCGCCGGTCTGTCCGACCGGCTGGACCGGATGCTGCGCCCCGTCCTGGACACCATGCAGGTGCTGCCGGCCTTCGCCTATCTGCTGCCCGTCGTCCTGGTCTTCGGCATCGGCGTCCCCGCCGCCGTCCTGGCCACCGTCGTCTACGCGGCCCCGCCGATGGCCCGCCTCACCGCCCTCGGGCTGCGCGGCGCCGACAAGGAGGTGCTGGAGGCGGTCGAGTCGCTCGGCACCACCGCACGGCAGCGGCTACTGACCGCCCGCGTCCCGCTGGCCCGCAAGGAACTCCTCCTCGGCCTCAACCAGACGATCATGATGGCGCTGTCGATGGCCGTCATCGCCTCCGTCATCGGCGCCGGCGGCCTCGGTGACCGCGTCTACCAGGCCCTGGCCTCGGTCGACGTCGGCGTCGCGCTCGCGGCCGGCATCCCGATCGTGCTGCTCGCCGTCGTCCTGGACCGGGTGACCGGCGCGGCGGGGGCGAAGCTCGGCGAAGAGCCGCAGCCGAACGGCCGCAGGCTGTGGCTGTACGCCCTCGCCGGCACCGCGGCCGTCGCCGTCGCCGGACGTCTCGCCGGCCGCCTCGACTGGCCCGACGCCTGGGCCCTGAACATCGCCGAGCCCGTCAACCGTGCCGTGGACTGGATGACCGACCACCTCTACTCCGGTGTCCCGGTCGTCGGCGGCACCGCCGACTGGGCGGCCCACTTCACAACCTGGATTCTCGACCCGGTGCGTGACGGCCTGCTGTGGCTGCCCTGGTGGTCGGTCCTGCTGATCGTCGCCGCCCTGGCCTGGCTGATCGGCACCTGGCGCACCGCGCTGACCGCCGTGCTCGCCATGGCCGCGATCGGCGCGCTCGGTGTGTGGAAGCCGTCCCTCGACACGCTCTCCCAGGTCCTCGCGGCCGTCGCCGTCACCCTGGTGCTGGGCTTCGCGACCGGTATCGCGGCGGCGCGCAGCGACCGTGTCGAGCGGGCGCTGCGCCCCGTCCTGGACGTCTTCCAGACGATGCCGCAGTTCGTGTACCTGATCCCGGTGGTGGCCCTGTTCGGCGTGGGCCGTGCCCCGGCCGTCGCGGCGGCCGTCGTCTACGCGCTGCCCGCCGTCGTGCGCATCACCACCCAGGGCCTGCGCCAGGTCGACCCGGCCGCCCTGGAGTCGGCCCGCTCGCTCGGCGCGACCCCCGCCCAGCAGCTGCGGCAGGTCCAGCTCCCGCTGGCCCGCCCGGCGCTGCTGCTCGCCGTGAACCAGGGCGTGGTCCTGGTCCTCGCCGTCGTCATCATCGGCGGCCTGGTCGGCGGTGGCGCGCTCGGCTACGAGGTCGTCGCCGGCCTCGCCCGGGGCGACCTGGCGACCGGTCTGGTCGCCGGTGCCGCGATCGTCTGCCTCGGCCTGATGCTGGACCGGGTGACCCAGCCCACCGAACGCCGCGCGAAGAAGGGAGCGTGACATGCGCATCCGTACCACCACCGCCGTAGTGGCCGGCGTGTCCTCGCTGGCCCTGCTGACCGGCTGCGGCGCCGCCGACATGACCAAGCAGGCCTCGCCCTTCGCGGGCGCGCAGGGCGCGAAGACCGTGACGCTGTCCGTACAGTCCTGGGTGGGGGCACAGGCCAACGTGGCCGTCGCCCAGTACCTCCTGGAGCACGAGCTCGGCTACCGCGTCGACACCGTCCAGGTCGACGAGATCCCCGCCTGGGACGCACTCAGCCAGGGCCGGGTCGACGCGATCATGGAGGACTGGGGTCACCCGGACCAGGAACAGCGGTACATCGAGGACAAGAAGACGATCGTGCCCGGCGGCGACCTCGGGGTCACCGGACACATCGGCTGGTACGTCCCGACGTACTTCGCGAAGAAGCACCCGGACGTCACCGACTGGAAGAACCTCGACAAGTACGCCGAGCAGATGCGCACCGCGGAGAGCGGCGGCAAGGGCCAGCTGATGGACGGCTCGCCGTCCTACGTCACCAACGACAAGGCGCTGGTGAACAATCTGGACCTGGACTACCAGGTGGTGTTCGCCGGGTCCGAGGCCGCGCAGATCACGCAGATCAAGCAGTTCGCCAAGGCCGAGAAGCCCTTCCTGACGTACTGGTACGAACCCCAGTGGCTGTTCAAGAAGGTCCCGATGACCGAGGTGAAGCTGCCCGCGTACAAGGAGGGCTGCGACGCGGACCCGGAGAAGGTCGCCTGCGCCTATCCGCACACCCCGCTGCAGAAGTACCTCAACGCGGACTTCTCCAAGAACGGCGGCGAGGCGGCGACCCTGCTGAAGAAGTTCAAGTGGACGACCGAGGACCAGAACGAGGTCTCCCTGATGATCGCCGACCAGAAGCTGTCGCCCGAGGAGGCGGCGAAGAAGTGGGCGGACAGCCACGAGTCCACGTGGAAGGCGTGGCTGTCCTGAGCCTGGTCCGCTAGCGCAGGGCCGCGGCGAGCCCGTGCAGCGCCCGCGCGGTCTCGCGCTGCAGTCCCGGTCCGAACGTGATCCGGGTGGCCCCGAGTTCGCCGAGCGCGGTGGGCGAGGGGTCCCCGGCCACGGTGCCGTGCACATTGACCGGCCCCTGGATGCCGGACCGCAGCAGCGGCAGTACGTCGACGGGGGCGCCGATCGGATACACGCAGTCGGCGCCCGCGGCGACGTAGACCGCGGCCCGCTCGATGGCCTGCTCGGTGGCCTGCTTGGGGTCGGTGTCGCCGGGGGCCCGGATGAAGGTGTCGATCCGGGCGTTGACGAAGAGCCGGTCGGCGGCGGCGTGCCGCACCTCGGCGAGCCAGTCGGCGTGCGCGCGCGGGTCCTTGAGGACGCCGCCCTCGGAGTCCTCCAGATTGCAGCCCACCGCGCCCGTCTCCAGCAGCCGCTCCACGAGCTCACCGGGCGCGATCCCGTATCCGCCCTCGATGTCCGCCGACACCGGCACGTCGACCGCCCGGACGATCCGTGCGACCGCCGCGAACATCTCCTTCGCCGGGGTGTGTCCGTCCTCGTACCCGAGACTGGCGGCGACGGCCGCACTGGGCGTCGCGAGCGCCGGGAACCCGGCCTCGACGCAGACGCGAGCGGAGGCGGCGTCCCAGGGGCCCGGGAGGACCAGCGGGTCGCCGGGCGCCTTGCGGCGGTGCAGCGCGCGGAAGGTCTCGACCCCGGTCACCGGAACTGGCCCGGCTGGTAGTGCCCCGGAGTACGCCGGCATGTCACTCCGAACCGGTTCCACGCGTTGATCACGCTGATCGATGCGATGAGCTGCGCCAGTTCGGCCTCCTCGAAGTGCCGGGCGGCGCGCTCGTAGACCTCGTCCGGCACGAAGCCGTCGGTCAGCACGGTCACGGAATCCGTCAGCTCGAGCGCCGCGAGCTCCCGCTCGGTGTAGAAGTGCCGCGACTCCTCCCACGCGCTCAGCTGCACGATCCGCTCGACGCTCTCCCCCGCCGCGAGCGCGTCCTTGGTGTGCATGTCGAGGCAGAACGCGCAGTGGTTGATCTGCGAGGCACGGATCTTCACCAGCTCGCGCAGCGCGGGGTCCAGCCCGCGTCCGGCGGCCGCGTCGAGCCGGACCATGGCCTTGAAGACGTCGGGGGCGAGGGCGGCCCAGTCAAGGCGCTGGGCGGCCTCGGGGGCGTAGGGCGTGGTCGTCGTGGTGCGCTCTTCCGTGGCGGTCATGATCTCGACCCTAGGAGGGAAGCAGCCCAGGAGTGTGGGCCATTCCCCCACGCGGTTCCTGGGCCACTTCCGAGGGCGGGGCCGGGCTCAGCCGAACAGCAGCTGACTCAGCAGATACAGGTTCAGCCCGGACAGCACCAGGCACACGGCCACCCCGGTCCAGGTGGTGAGCGGGCGGTTGGCCAGGTCGCCCATCAGATCCCGGCGGCGGGTGAAGAGGACCAGCGGGAAGAGGGCGAAGGGGATACCGAAGGACAGGACCACCTGGGAGACGACCAGGGCGTTGTCCGGTGAGAGGCCCGTGCCGAGGATGACCAGCGCCGGCGCCATGGTCAGCCCACGGCGCAGGAAGAGCGGGATACGGCGGCGGATGAACCCCTGCATCACGACCTGCCCGGCGAAGGTGCCCACACCGGACGAGGACAGACCCGAGGCGAGCAGCGCCACCGCGAAGGCGAGCGCCGCCGCGCCGCCCACCAGCCGGCCCAGGCTTTCGTGCGCACCCTGCAGGCTGCCGTCGAAGCCGCCGCCGACGCCGTGGAAGAGGACCGCCGCGATGCAGATCATCGTGAGGTTGATCAGGCCCGCCAGGCCGAGTCCCGCGAAGCAGTCGATGCGCAGCCCGCGCAGGGCCGCCCGCTTGGCGAAGTCGTCGACCGGCCGCTTGCGTTGGGCGGTGACCGCGGAGTGCAGGTAGATGACGTGCGGCATGACCGTGGCACCGATGATGCCCACGGCCAGGGTGAGGGACTCGGTGCCCGCGAGGCGGGGTGCGAGGCCGGAGCCGACGCCGGAGACGGACGGGCCGCCGACCGCGAAGATCTGGTAGAGGAAGCCGAACCCGATCACGCCCAGCAGGAAGGTCGTGGCGAGCTCGAACGGGCGGTAGCCGAGGCGCTGCAGGGCGAGGATCGCGAAACTGATCACGGCGGTGGCCAGCCCGGCGGGGAACAGCGGAACCCCGAACAGCAGGTTCAGGGCGATGGCGGCGCCGACGAACTCGGCCAGGTCGGTGGCCATCACGACCAGTTCGGCCTGCACCCACAGAAATCCCGCCACCGGCCGGGGCAGATGGCGCCGGCACAGGGTCGGCAGGTCCTGCCCGGTCGCCAGACCCGTCTTGGCCGACAGGTACTGGACGAACATCGCCACGACGTTCGCCATCACCAGCACCCACACCAGGAGATAGCCGAAGCGGGCCCCGCCTGGAAGTTCGTCGCGAAGTTGCCGGGGTCCACATAGGCCACCGCGGCCACGAACGCCGGACCGTAGAAGGCGCGCCGGGCCCGCCGCACCTCGATCCGGGCCGGGGCGGCGACGGCGGTCGCCTGCTCCAGGGCGGGGGTCGTCATTCTGGGTTCCCTTCGGGCCGTGAAGTGGGACGTGGTGCCGCGCACCTGCCGCGCGGCACCACGTGAGGCAGGGGGACCGCTACTGCGCGTCCTCGTCGGGGTCCGGGTCGACGGGCGGTGTGCCGTACGTGAAGTAGGTCTCCTGTGGCAGGTTGGTCCCGCCGATGGCCGTCCCCGTGTCGATCTGGTCCATGGTCCAGGTACGGGTCTCGAAGTCCGGCTCCAGGATCAGCATCCCGGGGTCGCCGAACAGCTCGATCCGGTTGCCTCCGGGCTCGAACACGTACAGGAACGAGCTCTGTGTGATGCCGTGCCGGTCGGGGCCGGCCTCGATGGTGATGTCGTAGTCGCGGAACATCTCCGCCGCGTCCACCGTGTGCTGCTGAACCCCGTAGTAGAAGGCGACATGGTGCAGCCGGCCCTGGGCGCCGCGGGCGTCGCGCATCACCGCGACGTCATGGCTGAGCTGGCTGCTGCTCATCCACACCCCGGCCTCCACCTCGCCGTCCACAACGCGCTCGTTGGTGCGCAGCCGCAGATGCCGCTCGAAGGAGTCCTTCACCGGAGTGACGTCGCTGGCCAGGAGGTTGAGGTGGTCGATGCGCTTGATGGGCAGCCCCTGCAGGGGCTTTTTCGAGGGCCGGCTGAGGATCTTGCTGCGCAGCTCCTCGGGCGCCCGGTACTTCTCGGCCTCCCACAGCAGGTTCATCTGGTGTCCGTCCGGCGTGATGAACTCGTACGTCTTGCCGTAGCCGAACTCGTCCTCGTGCCAGGTGCCTTCGTAATTGCCGTCCTGCAGCGAGCGCACCCGGCGCTCCAGGGCCTCGGGGGACGTCGTCCGCAGCGCCGCGTGATCCATGCGCGCCACCGGACCCTCGGTGATCTTCAGGCTCCACTGGTACGGGTCCTCGTAGCCGCGCAGATAGACCGACTGGCCCTCGCGCTGGGTCTCGTACATGCCCAGCAGATCCTTGAAGAACCACAGGGTGCCGTCCGGGTCCGGCGTGTGGAGTTCGATGCGCGCGAGGTGCGCGATCTCGTGCCGATACTGTTCCTCGCTCATGTGTCGGTGCCTTTCCGGGCCGGGGCGACGGATCGACCGTTCGCCGTCTGCTGGGCGTTGCGTTCCTCGACGGTCACGTCGCCCGCCGCCCAGTGCGCGGGCTCGACCTCGCGAATGACGACCCGGATGCTCGCGAGCGGGGCGCCCACGGCACGGTGGGCCGCCTGGGTGAGCTCGTGGATGAGGGTCCTGACCTGCTCGGGCGAGCGCCCGGTGCCCAGGGTCACGTCGATGAACGGCATGTCAGCCTCCCGCGATGGTGATGGTGCCGAGGGTGGAGAAGTGGGCGCGGACACTCGCGCCCGGACGCACATGGACGGCGTCGGTCATGCCGCCGGTGAGCACGATCTGGCCCGGTTCCAGGGCGAGTCCGCGCGCACCGAGCGCGTTCGCGGCCAGGGCGAGGGCCTCCGCCGGGTGACCCTGGACGGCGGCGCCGGTGGCGGAGTCGACGACCTCGCCGTCGACCTCCAGCAGGGCCGCCTCGTGCGCGAGGTCCAGCTCTTCCGGGCGGCGGGCGACGGGGCCCAGCACGAACAGCGCGGAGGAGCTGTTGTCGGCCACCGCGTCGGCGAGGGTGAAGGAGAAGTCCTGGAACCGGCTGTCGATGATCTCGACGCCGGCGTGGACCCGGTCCACGGCGCGCAGCGCGGTCGCCGCCGTGACGCCCGGACCGGCCAGCCGCTCGCCCATCACGAACACGATCTCCGGTTCGGCGCGGGGGTGGATCAGCCGCTCACGCGGCACGGGTACGCCGGCCGGCAGCACCATGGCGTCCGTCAGCCAGGCCAGCGACGGCGAGTCGATGCCCATCCGGATCTGCTTGGCGCGCGACGTGAGACCGAGCTTGACGCCGATCAAGGTCTCGCCCCGCCGCATCCGTTGCTGCAGTGCCTCGTACTGCACCGTGTAGGCCCCGGCCAGATCCAGGTCGGGCCACTGCTCGGTGATGGGCCCTCGGGCGACCGCACGACGCTCCGCCTCCAGCAGAACCTCGGCGGCACGCCGTGTGTCACCGGGACGGATTTCGAGTGCCTCGGCCATGGGAGGCTGCCTCCTCTTTCATTTCGGGGCGGAGCGAGTGCC
The DNA here is from genome assembly GCF_042657965.1 of Streptomyces coerulescens. NCBI lineage: Bacteria > Bacillati > Actinomycetota > Actinomycetes > Kitasatosporales > Streptomycetaceae > Streptomyces > Streptomyces coerulescens. Next base: position 403,271 of record NZ_JBHSKM010000008.1, on the reverse strand, counting down.
GCGGCCACCGCGGCGAGTCGGGGGTGTTCAGCGCGTGCGGACGGCGGTCACCGTGCCCAGGCCGGCCAGGGAGGCGGTCACGGTCGAGCCGGGGTCGAGCGGGACCGGGGGAGTGAGCCCGCAGACGAGGACCACGCTGCCCGCCGTGAGGGTGAACTCCGTGTGCTGCCAGGTGTTCGCCGCCCACACCAGCGCCTCCAGGGGCGAGCCGAGTGCCATGCCGCCGGCGCCGGTGGCGGCGACCTCGCCGTCGCGGTGGAGGACGACGCCGGCGAGCCGGAGGTCCGTGCCGGACGGCGCCGCCGGTGTCGTGCCGAGGATCACGGTGTGTCCGCCGGCGTTGTCGGCGACCAGGTCCGGGGCCGAGGCCGGGCCGTCCTCGATCCGGGAGTCGGCTATGTCCAGGGCGGGCAGCACACACTCCACCGCCCGGACGGCATCCGCTGTCGTGACACCGGGCCCGCTCAGCGGTGCGCCGAGGACGAACGCCAGGGCGGCGCCGATCTGAGGGCGGATCAGCCCGGGGGCGTCCAGCGGGCGATGTCCGGAGAGGAACATCCGCGCGGTCAGATGGCCGAGCACCGGCTCCGCCGCGTCCAGGGCGCGGCGTGCGGCCACGGACGTCAGCGCCACCCTGAGCCCGCGCACCGACTCGCCCTGGGCGATGCGCAGTTGAAGCAGTTCCGTCTGGACCCGGTAGGCATCGGCGAGCGTGGTCACCGTGCCGTCTCGGGTGGGGGAGGGCACGGGCTTGCCGGTCCGGTGGGCTTCGTGCAAACGCGTGGCCGTCCCGCGCAGCGCTTCGGCGACAGGAGCGGAATTCGGCATGGCTGGGCTCCTTGGTTTCCTTCGTCATCGGGGCATTCGCAGGGATGGGGCAGCCGTAAGAATTACGGCTGGGCGATTCCGGCACTTCCAGGAATGTCGTGCCGGTGAATGGAAGCGGTGAACGGAGCGAGTCAGCGAATGCGCAGCACCACGGCACGCGGTTCCGTGAAGAATTCCCGGGAGAACTGCCCGCCCTCCCGGCCCACCCCGCTGATCCCTTCGCCCCCGAACGGCATACGCAGATCACGCTGGAAATAGCAGTTCACCCACACCGTCCCGGCCTTCCAGCGGGCCGCCATGCGGTGGGCGCGGTCCAGGTCGGTGGTGAAGAGGATCCCGGCCAGCCCGTACCGCGTGGTGTTCGCCAGCCGCAGGGCCTCCTCCTCGGTGTCGAAGGGGATGACCGTCTCCACCGGGCCGAAGATCTCCTCCTGGGCGGTGCGGGAGTCGTTGTCCAGGCCGGTGATCACGGTGGGCGGGTAGTACCAGCCGTCGGCCAGCGGCCCGGCGGTGAGCTGTGCCCCGCCGGTGATCACGGTGCCGCCCTCCTTCCGGGCCAGCTCCACATAGCCGTGCACCTTCTCCAGGTGCCGTCGTTCGATGAGCGGGCCCATCGCGGTCCCGTGCTGTCGCGGGTCGCCGACCACGAGCTTCTCCGCCTCGGCGACGAAACGCTCCAGGAACTCCGGGAGTACGGCACGCTGCACCAGCAGCCGTGACCCGGCGAAACACACCTGGCCGCTGCCGCCGAAGATCGCCCTGACCGACTCCGGCACCGCGACGTCCAGATCCGCGTCGGCGAAGACGATGTTCGCGGACTTGCCGCCCATCTCCGCGGAGACCGGCGTCAGATGGGCCGCGGCGGCCCGCATCACGGCCGCCCCGGTCGCGCTGGAGCCGGTGAAGGTGACGCGGTTGACGCGGGGATCCCCGGTCAGCGGCCCGGCGACCTCGTCGCCGCCGAAGCCGTGCACGACGTTGAGGACGCCCTCCGGCAGCCCCGCCTCCAGCGCCAGCTCACCGAACCGGGACGCGGTCAGCGGGGTCTGCGGCGCCGGCTTGAGCACGACCGTGTTTCCGAAGGCGAGCGCGGGTGCCACCTTCCAAGTGGCCAGCATCAGCGGGGCGTTCCACGGGCTGATCGCGGAGACGACGCCCGCCGGAGGCCGCAGCGAATAGCCGAGGACCGGCCCGTCCGGATAGGCCTCGTCGGTGGCGAGAGCGGCGTAGTCGGCGAAGAAGCGCAGGTTGTGCGCCACACGAGGCATCTCCCCGTGCAGCGACTGCCGGATGATCTTTCCGCTGTCCAGCGTCTCCAGCAGCGCCAGCTCCTCGCGGTGCGCGTCCACCGCGTCGGCCACGGCGTACAGGATCCGGCGCCGCTCGGTCGGCGTCATCTGCGGCCACGGGCCCTCGTCGAACGCCTGCCGTGCCGCCGCGACCGCCCGCTCGCCGTCCCGCGTGGAGCCGCGCGCCACCGTGCCGAGCAATGAGTCGTCGTGCGGATTCCTGGTCTCGAAGGTGCGTCCGTCCACGGAGTCGACGGACCGGCCGCCGATCAGATGGTGAACGCTGCGCGTGTCCGTCGCGGCTGCGGCGCCGAGCGACATCTGAGAACCCCCTGGAAGCGGATGAATCATGTAGTCGCGGAATTTGGCCTCATCCTCCAGGGGGGTTGTGAAGGCAGTCAAGGGAGCGATTTTTTATTGACGAAGTCTTGGTGCTTGTTTCGCGTGGGTCCATTTTGTTTGACTCGCTGATCTGGGCCTGGGTAGCGTCGAGTGACCAGTGATGATGCAGGCGGAATTAGAGCGGCCTGCTCGTTTTATCGAGCGTTTGGCGGCGTTCACTTTCCGCTTTATTTCCCGTGGCTCGTTTAGGGGGACTTGTCAATCATGGGCTCAAGCCATCCGGCTGGACATGCCGACATAGGCATCATCGGGGGAGGAGCGTCCGCGGTCTGTCTGCTCGACGCGCTGGCCGAGGCCGGCCCGGCCCCGGGCGACGTCACGGTCTTCGAGCCCGACCCGCATCTGTGGCGTGGTCGGCCCTATCAGCCCGACCTCGACACGGTGCGGGTGAACATCCCACCCGAGGGCATGTCCGTGCGGTTCGGCGACCGGGAGCACTTCCCGCGCTGGCTCGCCGCGCGCGACGCGGTACTCGGCATGGCGGAGCCCGACTTCGTGGATCCGCTGAACAACCTCCGCTTCGTGCCCCGCGCCACCTACGGCGCCTATCTCGAGCAGTCCGCGCGCGATGCCGTGGCCCGGCTGCGCGCCACCGGCCGCCGGGTCGACGTGGTCCGCGCCCAGGTGACCTCCGCCGAACCGGCCGCCGACGGCCGGGTGACGCTGTACTACGGCGACGGGGAACGGCACACCGTCGGCCAGGCGGTGCTGTGCGTCGGACGTGGCCGGCCGGGCGACCCGTACCGGCTGGCGGGGCAGGAGGGATTCGTCGCCGACGCCTACCCGTTGGCGCGCACACTCCAGGAACTGGACCCCGACGACGACATCGGCGTCATCGGGGCGGGGCTCACCGGTGTCGACGTCGTCCTGTCGCTGCTCGCCCGCGGCCATCGCGGCAAGGTGCTGCTGGCCTCGCGCAGCGGCGTGCTTCCCCTGGTGCGGCAGACACCCCGCCCGCACACCCTGCGCCACTTCACCGCCGAGCGGTTCCAGGCGGCGGCACGTCGGCGCGAGACGGTGACGCTGGCACAGCTGACGGATCTGATGCGGGCCGAATTCGCCGAGGTGGGCGAGGACCTGAGTGCGGTGGCGCGGGAGATCACCGCACTCAACGAGGAGGATCCGGTACGGCGGCTGCGCCGGCATCTGGCCGAGGTGGACGCGTCCGGCATCGGACTGCGCATCCTCCAGCACGCGGTGCCCGCCACCGGGCCCGACGTGTGGCCGCTGCTGCCGCGGCACGAGAAGAACGCCGTGCTGCGCACCCACTACCGCGTCCTGATGAGCCTGTGCTGCCCGATGCCCGCGGCCACCGCGACCGCCCTGCTGGGCATGGTCGACAGCGGCCGGCTGGAGATCGTCCCCGATGTGCGCGGCATCAGGGCACGGCCGGGGGGCGGCTTCGTGCTGCACACCGGTGAGGACGGAGCCGGACATCACGCCGACCGTCTGGTCAACGCGGTGAGCCCGGCACCCGGCGGACTGCCGGCCCGCGCGCACGGGCTGATCACGTCCATGACCACGGCCGGGCTGGCCGAGCCGCACCCGCGCGGCGGTGTCCGCGTCGAGCGGGCCACCAGCCGCCTGGTGACCGCGGGTTCCCCCCACCCCGGCCTGTACGCCCTCGGGGACCTCGCGGCGGGCAGCCTCTTCTTCACCTTCGGGCTGCCCTCGATCGTCGACCGCGCCTACGACATCGCGCGCACGATCCACGCCCGCACCGGTGGCGCCTCACCCGCCGAGGACGACGCCCTGCTGAATGCCTGACGACCACCCTTCGCCCGGAGGAGACCATGACCACCGTTCCGCTGCCCGAGCAGACCGGCCTGCCCAACGACGTGCGCCCGATGACCGGCGAGGAGTATCTGGAGTCGCTGCGCGACGGCCGGGAGATATACATCTACGGGGAGAGGGTCAAGGACGTCACCCAGCACCCCGCCTTCCGCAACAGCGCCCGCTCGATCGCCCGGCTCTACGACGCACTGCACGCCCCGGAGGCGGAAGGCGTGCTGCGGGTGCCGACCGACACCGGCAACGGAGGCTTCACCCACCCGTTCTTCAAGACCCCGCGCACCTCCGACGACCTGGTCGCCGCCCGTGACGCCATCGTCGCCTGGCAGCGGCTGGTCTACGGCTGGATGGGCCGCACCCCCGACTACAAGGCCGCCTTCCTCGGCACGCTCGGTGCCAACGCCGACTTCTACGGCCCCTTCAAGGACAACGCGCTCTCCTGGTTCAAGCGCGCCCAGGAACGGGTGCTGTACTTCAACCACGCGATCGTGCACCCGCCGATCGACCGGGACAAGCCGGCCGACGAGACCGCGGACGTGTGCGTGCACGTCGAGGAGGAGACCGACGCCGGACTCGTCGTCTCCGGCGCCAAGGTGGTGGCCACCGGCTCGGCCCTGACCAACGCCAACTTCGTGGCCCACTACGGCCTGCCGCTGAAGGACAAGCGCTTCGGCGTCGTCTTCAGCGTCCCCATGGACACCCCGGGCCTGAAGCTGCTGTGCCGGACCTCGTACGAGATGACCGCCCAGGTGATGGGCAGCCCGTTCGACTACCCGCTGTCCAGCAGGCTGGACGAGAACGACGCCATCATGGTGATGGACCGCGTCCTCATCCCGTGGGAGAACGTCTTCATGTACGACGCGGAGGCGGCCAACTCCTTCGCCAACGGCTCGGGATTCGTGGACCGTTTCACCTTCCACGGCTGTGCGCGCCTCGCCGTCAAGCTCGACTTCGTCGCCGGCTGCGCCATGAAGGCGGTCGAGATGACCGGCACGGCGGGCTTTCGCGGGGTGCAGGCGCAGATCGGCGAGATCCTCAACTGGCGGGATCTGTTCTGGGGTCTGTCCGACGCCATGGCCAAGTCCCCGGTGGCCTGGACGGGCGGCGCGGTGCAGCCCAACGTCCGCTACGGGATGGCGTACCGGACGTTCATGGGGATCGGCTACCCGCGGATCAAGGAGATCCTCCAGCAGACCCTCGGCAGCGGCCTGATCTACCTCAACTCGCACTCCAGCGACTTCAAGAACCCCGAGATCCGCCCCTACCTCGACCAGTATCTGCGCGGCTCCGGCGGCGTCCAGGCCATCGACCGGGTCAAGCTGCTGAAGCTGCTGTGGGACGCGGTGGGCACCGAGTTCGGCGGCCGGCACGAGCTGTACGAGCGCAACTACGGCGGTGACCACGAGGCGGTCCGCTTCCAGACCCTGTGGGCCTATCAGGGCTCCGGCGAGGCCGACGCCCTCAAGGACTTCGTGGACGAGTGCATGGACGAGTACGACCTCGACGGCTGGCGGCGCGACGACCTGTTCAACCCGGGCGAACTCTCCTTCGTCCAGGGCCGATGAACCGCCCCTCGCAGGGCGCCGCGGCCGACGGCGACACCTGCCGGGACGCCGGCCCGCAACGGCTGCGCCGGGCACTCGGCCACTTCGCGAGCGGTGTCACCGTGGTGACGACGACGAGCGGGGGCCCCGAGCGGCCGCAGGCGCACGGCATGACGGCGAACGCCTTCACCTCGGTCTCCCTGGAGCCGCCGCTCGTGCTCGTCTCGATCTCCGAGCAGGCCCGCACCCACGAGCGCATCGCACGGACCGGACGGTACGGCGTGTCCATCCTGCGCGGCGAACAGGAGTCGCTGTCGTACCACTTCGCGGGCGGTGCCCAGAGCCCCGAGCTGCCGCGTTTCGTGTGGCGGGACGGACTGCCCCTGCTCGCCGGAGCGCTGGTGCACCTGTCCTGCCGGGTCCGGCAGACCCACCGGGCCGGCGACCACACGCTGTTCATCGGCGAGGTGGAGGGCCTGTGGTGCGGTTCAGGCGCCCCGCTGGTGCACTACCGGCGCGGGCTGCACACCCTCGCCGTCGACCCGGCCGACCCGGAGACGGGCGTCCCGCGGACGACCGTCGCCCCGACCGACACCGCACAGACAGGAAGGCCCATCCATGTCCGCTGATCTCGGAGCCAGGTCCTGGGACCAGCTGTTCGCCCGGCATGTCGCGGGCGACACCGGCGACCAGATCACCGCCATCCTCAACCAGTCCGGCGCGACCGACGCCATCGCCCTGTCCGGCGGCTTCCCGCACCCGCGGACCTTTCCGGCCGACGCCCTCGCGGAGAGCTTCGCCCGGGTCGTCGGGCAGCCCGCCGCTCTCCAGTACGGGCCCACCCAGGGGCTGCCCGGTCTGCGGGACTGGTTCGCCGGCTGGCTCGACCGCAACGAGGGCCGCCGGCCGGCGGAGGACGAACTGCTGGTCACCAGCGGTGGCATGGAGGGCCTGGGCCTCATCACCCGCAGTCTGCTGGACCCCGGGGACCGGGTCGTGGTGGAGGGCCCGACGTTCTTCGGCGCACTCGTCGGCTTCCAGCGCCAGCTGGCCCGGGTCGACACCGTGCCGGTGGACGCCGACGGCCTCGACGTGGCGGCCCTGGAACACCTCCTGAGCGACGGGTCCGCACCGGCCCCCAAGCTGGTGTACGTCATCCCGGACTACCAGAACCCGAGCGGACTGAGTCTGTCGCCGGAGCGCCGGCACGCCCTGGTCGAGCTGGCCCGCCGGCACGGCATGCTCATCGTCGAGGACGTCGCCTACCGGGAGCTCGGCTTCGACGGTGAGCGGCACCCCAGCCTGTGGGCGCTCGCGCCCGACGTGGTGGCGCAGGTCGGCACCTTCGCCAAGACCTTCACCCCGGGCATCCGCATGGGCTGGGTCACCGCCCCGGCGCGGCTCGTCGCCCAGCTGGCGCGGGCCAAGCAGAACACCGACCAGTGCACGGGACCGCTGGGCCAGCTGCTGCTGGAGGACTACGGGCGCTCCGGCGGCTTCGACGAGGGCATCGCGTTCTCGCGGGCCTTCTACCGGCAGCGCCGGGACGTGATGCTGGACGCCCTCGCGGAACACCTCCCCGAGGGAGTGACCTACACCCGTCCGCACGGCGGCTTCTTCAGCTGGCTCACGCTGCACGGGCGGCCGGGCGGGGTGGACACCGTCGCGCTCCAGCGGCGGGCGCTCGACGCCAAGGTCAGCTATGTGCCCGGCCGGGCCTTCTACGCCGACGAACGCGGTGGCGACAGCCTGCGCCTGGCGTTCAGCCGGGTCCCCGACGAACAGATCGCCGAGGGCGTGCGCAACCTCGCCGGGGTGCTCGCCGAGGCCGCCACCGGACACCGGGCGCGCTGACCGCCGCACCGACGACGAAGGACACTCACCATGCAGACCGTCTACAACGACCTGATCCGGCCGCCCGAGGCGCAACTGGCCGCCTTGCGCGAACTGCTGCTGCCCGAGTACAGCCCCAGCTGCCTGGCCGCCGACGCCGGGCCGCGGATCGCCGCGATCGGGGGCCTGAGCACCGTCGTGCGGGAACACCGGGTGATCGGGCCCGCCCTCACCGTCGACCTGCCCGAGGACCATCTGGTCGACATCCTGCCCGTGCTCGGCACCGCACGGCCCGGTGACGTCGTGGTCCTGGCCTGCCACGGCAATCTCCGGATGGCGATGTGGGGCGGCCTGATGGCGACTTTGTCTCAACTGGCGGGCATCGCCGGTGCGGTCGTCGACGGTGCCGTGCGCGATGTCGACGAGATGCGTGACCTGGGCTTCCCGGTCTGGTACCGGGCCGCGATGCCGCGCCGCTGCCCGCCCGCCGCGCCCCCTGGTGCCGAGGGTCCGGTTCAGGTCAATGTGCCGGTGGTCATCGACGGGGAGACCGTGCGACCGGGGGACATCGTCGTCGCCGACGAGAACGGGGTGGCCGTAGTGCCGCCCGCGGCCGTCGATGACGTGGTGACCGCCACCCGGGGGCTGCTCGACAAGGAACGCACCATCCGTGACCTGATGAACGGCGGCGCCACACTCGACGAACTTTTGGGACAGTTCGGACATCTGTGACGGAGAGACTAGTGGTGTCGCCTGCGGCCGGATGGCATGCTCGAGCCCGTGCCACGTGCGAAAGTGGGTCGACAGCGAAGTCAGTTGACGTCACGTCATCACGATGACCGGGCAAGGAGATTGACAGCATGGCAGTAGACCTGACCGCCGACAGTGCGGGATCGGTCGCCGATTTCAAGGTTGCCGACCTCTCACTCGCCGACTTCGGCCGCAGGGAGATCAAGCTGGCCGAGCACGAGATGCCCGGTCTGATGGCCCTGCGCGAGGAGTTCGGCCCGCAGCAGCCGCTGGCGGGCAAGAAGATTGCCGGCTCGCTGCACATGACCGTACAGACAGCGGTGCTCATCGAGACCCTGTCGGCGCTCGGCGCCGACGTCCGCTGGGCGAGCTGCAACATCTTCTCCACCCAGGACCACGCGGCCGCGGCCGTCGTGGCCGGTCCCGAGGGCAGCGCGGACGACCCCAAGGGCAGCTCGGTCTTCGCCTGGAAGGGCGAGACGCTCGAGGAGTACTGGTGGTGCATCGAGCAGCTGCTGACCTGGCCGGACGGATCCGGCCCGAACTCCATCGTCGACGACGGCGGTGACGCCACCCTGCTGGTGCACCTCGGTGCCGAGTACGAGGCGGCCGCCGCAGTCCCCGAGGGCCTGCCCTCGGACGCCGAGGAACACCTCATCGTCCTCGACGTGCTGCGCCGCTCGCTCGCCGACAACCCCGGCAAGTACACGGAGATGGCGAAGTTCATCACCGGCGTCACCGAGGAGACCACCAACGGCGTCAACCGCCTCTACCGGCTCGCGCGCGACGGCAAGCTCCTGTTCACCGGCATCAACGTCAACGACTCGGTGACCAAGAGCAAGTTCGACAACAAGTACGGCATCCGCCACTCGCTGATCGACGGCATCAACCGCGGCACCGATGTGATGATCGCCGGCAAGCTCGCGGTGATCTGCGGCTACGGCGACGTCGGCAAGGGCGCGGTGGCCTCCCTGCGCGGACAGGGCGCCCGGGTCGTGGTCACCGAGGCCGACCCGATCTGCGCGCTCCAGGCCGCGATGGACGGACTGAAGGTCGTCACCCTCGACGAGGTGGTCTCCTCCGGCGACATCTTCATCACCACCACCGGCAACCGCGACATCATCATGGCCGACCACATGGCCGGGATGAAGCACAACGCCATCGTCGGGAACGTCGGTCACTTCGACAACGAGATCGACATGGCGGGCCTGGCCAAGGTGCCGGGCATCCGCAAGACCGAGATCAAGCCCCAGGTGCACGAGTGGGCGTTCCCGGACGGCCACTCCATCATCGTGCTGAGCGAGGGGCGGCTGCTCAACCTGGGCAACGCGACCGGACACCCGAGCTTCGTGATGTCCTGCTCGTTCGCCAACCAGACCCTTGCGCAGATCTCGCTGTACGACCCGGACCAGGTCTACGGCCTCGACGTCTACACGCTGCCCAAGTACCTCGACGAGAAGGTCGCCCGGCTTCACCTGCCGGCGCTCGACGCCCACCTCACCACGCTGACCAAGGTGCAGGCCGACTACATCGGTGTCGAGGTCAGCGGCCCCTTCAAGCCGGACCACTACCGGTACTGAGCCGGGCGATCCGCTGTCACGGGCGTCCGCTCCCGGCCCACGGGTGCGGGCGCCCGCGACCGCACCACGCCCATGAACAACACACCCGTGGACCCTCCACGGGAGTCATCGACGGAGTGGGGGAACTCCTGTGCTCGACCTCGCGCGCGCCCGTGCCAACGACGACCGCTATCTGCTTCTGCTCGGCTCCGACATCCTGCTGCGCGAACGCGGCATCGTCTCGGCGCTGCGCACCTATCCCGGCCCGGTCGTCGGGATGAGCGAGACACCGGCCGCCGCGCCCGCCAACCGCTTCTTCGACCACGTGCTGAAGGCCGACTACTACGACGAGCGGCAGGCCCTCGAGGCGGTTCAGGACTTCGAGCGCGAGACGGGCCTGCGCCCGGGCGCGGTCGTCCCCATCATCGAGATGACCGTGCATGTCTCCGTCGCCGTGGCCCGCCACTACGGGCTGCCGCGGCTGTCCGAGGACTGCCTGGCCCGGGTCCGCGACAAGCACGCCATGAAGGAGGCCTTCGAGGCCGCCGGCGTGCCCTGCGCCCGCCACCGCCTGTTCGGCACGCTGCCGCAACTGCGCGAGGCAGCCAAGGAGTTGACGTTCCCGCTGGTGCTCAAGCCGCGCGACTTCGCCGGCAACGTCGGCACCATCAGGGTCAACGGCCCCGACGAGCTCGACGAGGCGTTCGTCTACTGCCGGGAGTCCCTGCTGGAGATCGCGCCGCTCTACGGCTTCGAGGACGGCCGCTTCCAGGCCGAGGAGTACGTCTCCTCCACCCACGAGGTCTCCGTCGAGGTGCTCAACCACCGCGGTCGCCGGACCGTGGTCGCCGTGACGGACAAGTCCAAGGCACCCGCGCCCTACTTCTCGGAGAAGGGCCAGCTGGTGCCGAGCGCCGACTCCGGTAACCAGACCCTGCGCCAGGTCGCCCTGGACGCCTGTGCCGCCCTGCAGATCGAGCACGGCCTCGCCCATGTCGAAGTCCTCGTCGACGGCGACCGGTTGAGCGTCGTGGAGGTCGCGGCCCGACCGGGCGGCGACGGCATCATGGACCTGATCTCCCGGGTGTACGGGTTCAACCCCTACGACCTGCACATGGCCTCCTACACCGACACGTTGGACGGCGTGCCGGAGCTCACCGGCGAACCGGCCGGCATGGCGGCCACCGCCTTCCTCAAGGCGCCCGCGGGCACCATCACCGAGGTGAAGCCCGTCCACGACCTCACGCCCGAGGAAGTGGGCCTCTACATCACGGCACAGGTGGGCGACTGGTCCCGGCCGCAGACCTCCTACCTCGCACGGGACGGCGTGCTGGAGTGCTTCCAGCGGGGCGAGAGCGACCAGAAGGCGTTCCGGGCACGGGTCGACGAACTGGCACGGCAGCGCACGGAGCAGATCTTCACGGTCACGGATTCCTGACCGAACCCCGTCCGCCCTGCGGACGGTTTCTGAATGACGGCATACGGGGGAGTAGCGCCGCGCATGATCATGAGTACGTTCCGCACGGTCGCCGGCCTCAACCGGGACCTGCGCACCCTGTTTGTGAGCACCCTGCTGTTCCGGGCCGGGACGATGGCGTTCCCGTTCCTCGGCGCATACCTGCTGGGCGAGAACCGCTACGACGCCGGTGAAGTCGGCCTGGTGGTCGGCGCGTTCGGTGTGGGGGCACTGCTGGCCGACGTGGGCGCGGGCCTGCTGCTCGGCCGGCTGCGCCCGGTCACGGTGATGCTCGGCGGCTCGATCGGCTATGCCCTGGTCCTCACCGTCGTACCACTGCTCTCCGGCGTACCGGCGCTGCTCGTGGCCACGCTCGTGTGGGGCATGGCGTTCGAGATCTTCACCCCCGCGGCCTACTCGCAGGTCGTGGCCAGTTCCTCGCCCGAGCAGCGCAAGGTCGCCTTCTCCTGCAACCGGCTGGCGATCAACCTGGGCATGGGCGTGGGTCCGGCGGTGGGCGGCGTGCTGTTCACACTGGCGCCCCAGGCGCTGTTCTACGTCAACGCCGCGTGCGTGCTCGCCTCGGCGGTGGTGCTGCGTCTGCGCGGCCCGTCGTCCACCGCGAACGACAGCCTGTCGGCGGGCCCGTCCCGGCTGGTCTCTCCCACACTCCGCGACGAGTCCCGGTTCTGGACCCTGTTCGTCCTGGCGCTGCCCATACACATCGCCTACGCGCTGCCGCCCATCCTGCTGAGCACCTACATCATCGAGGGCGTGGGCCTGCCCGCCTACTGGACCAGCGTGGTCTTCGTGGTCAACGCCGCCGCGATCGTGCTCTTCGAAGTGCCCCTGAACAAGGCCATGGCAGGGATGTCGCATCTGCGCTCGCTGCTGATCGGCTATGTGTTCACCGCCGCGGGCTTCGCCCTGACCGGCCTGACGTCGAGCGGTCCCCTGCTGGCGCTCATCGCCCTGATCTGGACCACGGGGGAGATGATCGTCTTCCCGGCCCTGCTGAGCTATGTCACCCATCTCTCCGACCCGTCGATCACCCATCGCAACGTCAGCCTGTACTCCGCGGGCGTCAACGTCGGGTTCATCACGGCCCCGCAGATCGGGGCGGCCCTGACCGCCGGCCGCTCCGCCGGCACCCCCTGGCTGGCCACGGGCGCGGCGGTGGCCGTGGCGAGCGTGCTGATGCTGGTGGCCCGCCGGGGTTCCGCCACCTGGCGTCCGGACGAACCGGAGGCGCGGGAGCGGGAGGCGGCCGAGCAGGAGACCGTGAGGCCGGCCGGCTGACGGTGCGGGCCCCGGACGGGGCCTCGCACCGAACTCACCGCCGGGTCAGGTGAGGTCGCGCATCCGCCGGATCGGGCTGGTCCACACGGCGACGGGGGCCAGGAACGCGAGGGCGCAGATCAGCCACAGCGAGCCCCGGTTGCCGGCCGCCGTCGCCACGGCGCCGGCCGTGAGCGCGCCGAAGGGCACCGCGCCCCAGGACACGAACCGCACCGTGGCCATCACCCGCGGCAGCAGATCGGGCGGTGTGACGGTCTGCCGGTGCGTGCGGGTGAGGATGCTCAGCACGACCACGCTCGCCCCGAAACCGATGTTGCCCAGCGCGAACAGCAGCAGCCCCCAGCCGCTCGTGGACAGCGGCATCAGCAACGCCACCGAGGCGCCGAACAGGGTGGTGACCAGCAGGGTGCGGGCGCTGCCCAGACGCTCGGCGAGACGGGGGGTGAGCGCCGCCCCGATGAGACTGCCGAGGCCCTCCGTGGCGATCAGCACGCCGACCAGGGCCACGGGTGCGTCGAGCGTGCGCACCAGGAAGACGGGCAGCAGTGCCATGAAGGCACCGCAGGTGAAGTTGACCAGGGTCGCGGCCGCCACGCAGGGCCGGATCGCGGGGTGCCGGGCCACGTACCGCCAGCCCTCCTTGATCAGGTCCAGCGTCGACTCGCCCCGCTCGGGCTGCTTCGCGGGGGCGGGCCGCGGGAGGCTGCGCAGCAGCACGGCGGAGGTGAGATAGCTGACGGCGTCGAAGAGGAGGCTGGCGGCGCCACCGAACAGCTGCACCAGCACACCGCCCAGTGACGGGCCGCCCAGCTGGGTGGCCGAGACCGAGGCGGAGGTCAGGCTGTTGCGGGCGGTCAGCTCGTCCTTGCTGACGATCGACGGCAGGAAGGTGGAGTTGCCCACGTCGAAGACGACGGTGGCCAGCCCGATCACCAGCGCCACCAGGACGAGCTGGGCGAGATGCAGTACGTCGAAGGCGGCGGCCACCGGCACCGACAGGACGGCGACCGCCCGTACGAGGTCCATCGCGACCTGCGTGCCACGCAGCGGCAGACGCTGCACGATGACTCCGGCCGGCAGACCGATCACGATCCACGCGGCGTACTGTGCGGCGGTCAGGAAGCTGACCTGAAGGCTGGACGCGTGCAGGACGGTCACGGCCACCAGCGGCAGGGCGACCGTAGTGATCGCGTCGCCGACGCTGCTGATGGTGGAGGCCGTCCAGTACCGCCAGAAGGCGGACGCCGAATTCCGCCGGTCGCCGGCCGAGGAGCCCGGCCGCACGTCCTGAGGCGCCGTCAAGAGATCTCCACCTCCAGCGTCAGGTCCTTGCAGCGCTGCACGACGAGGCTCACCCAGGCCTGCGGGGCGTCCGGGTCGAAGGAACGCATGGTCTCCAGCGCCCAGTACTCCCCGAACGACAGGGCCTTGGGCTGGGTCTCCCGGAACCGGCGGGCCCGCCATTTGGGGGTGCGCGAGCCGAAGTTGCCCTCGCTCTCCAGCAGCGCGTCCACGGTGTGCCCGAGTGCCTTGCGCGCGGACAGCACCGCGCTGTCGAGATCCTGGGCCGCCAGCTGTCCGACGGCGTCCTCGATGGAGGCGTCGGCCTCCGCGAGCGAGCGCGTCGTGACGAAGGCCCGGAAGGCGGAGGCCTCGACCTGCCGCCTGCACTCCTCCGCCCAGGAGGAGCCGCTGAGGGTCAGACAGGTACTCATCCGCTCCAGGAACAACTCCTCGGCGTCCACCAGCGCCTTGGCGGTGGTGTTGTCCGCCTCGAACTGCTCCCAGGTGACCTTGTCGAGCATCTGGCGGACCTGGCTGTCGAGCCAGTACTTGATCTCCCAGCGACGCCCGTCCACATGCAGGACGAACGCGGGGACGACGGCCGGAGTCAGCGGCACGGGGATGTTGCGGGCGCCCTCGTGCGTCCAGGGGGTCGTGGAGATGATGTTGAAGTCGTAGTCGCTGCTGTCGTTGGACCATCCCCGCGCGACCGAGCCCACACAGCACACCGCGAGGCAGCCGTCCGGTATGAGCCCTCGGCGATCCATTTCCTCCAGGCAGCCGGTCAGGCTCGCACTCATGGTTCTACCTCCCCGTTCAGACCTCGGCTCAGAGTTCAACACAATGCAGAGGGCGTCAACTGCCACGTGAGACACGGGAGTCGGGGCGGCGGGGGCCGCCGCGGCCGCCCGTCAGAGCCAGACCGACAAGGGGGTGTCGGTCTCCTCCGGGGCGAAGGACCCGTGGTCGTAGCGGTACTCCGGATCAGTGAGGAAGGCCTCCCCCTCCGCCACCAGGAGCACGTCCCCGACCCGGGCCCGGCCGGGTGAGCCGGGCCGGAGGAGCTCGTCCGCGGACAGGACCCGGATGTCGTCCGGGAGTTGCCCGCGCACCCGTGCGGCCAGCTCCGGGCCGCTGCCGCGCCGTGGGTAGAGCCAGCGGGTCCGCCCGGCGCCGCCCATTGCGAAACCGTGCCGTTGTCCCAGGTCGTCGAGCAGGCCGGCGAGGGCCGGGTCGTGCCGGGTGGGCACCAGACCGTGATCGGCATGGGCCACGACCAGGACGTCGCGTGTGGTGAGATCGGCGGCGAACTCTCCGAGGGCGGTGAGGACTTCGGTGGTGTGGTCGTCGTATCCGGACCGGTGCACATGCTGGTCGACCTCGACGTAGCACCAGAGGAGACAAGGCTGCCGCGTGCCGTGCCGGGCGAGTGTCTCGTCGATCGCCGTCCTGATCCGTTCGGCCACCTCGGCGGCCGGGCGAGGGCGGTAGGTGCCGTGTTCGGTGTAGAAGCGGTGGCCGGTGACCGGCCTGGCGTGTGCCAGCAGTGCGTCGCGCCAGGAACAGACGTAGTGCTCCATGTCGCCGAGCACCGCCAGCGGAGCTCGGCCGAGGCGGGCCGCGTCCGAGAAGACGTTGTCCGAGACGGGCGTCAGGTCCGGGCCCCGGTGGTCGAGGAAGTTGACCAGACCGCCGTCGCCGGAGGGGTCGGAGAAGACCACGCCGGGAACCGCGTGGTCGGCCACGTCCAGACCGGACAGGGCGCTGAGCCAGCAGGCGGAGGACGTCGTCGGAGCCACGGAACGCATCAGCCGGGTCCGCGCCGAGTGCCAACAGGCCCGCGCGGCGCTCAGGTTGACCCCGTCGAGGGCGAGCACCACGACATGACGGGTGTCGTACGCGGCCATCAGACCGGCGAGTTCGGCACGGAAGTCGGTGACGGACAGGGGCGGAGGGGAGTGCACCGGAGACGACCCCTTCCTGGGCCGGGCCACGGGGACGGGGCATCGAGCCTAGGACCCCCGGGCCCGGCCACGTCAAGATCGGCCGAAGCCCCGACCTGCCCCGGGCCCCCTCCTGTTGCCGCCTTGCGGAGATAGGAACCCCGACCCGGCTGGACCCCGGGCAGGTGGCCGGAAAAGGCTGGACGGCGAGCCTCACCGGCTCACCGCGGCTCGCACCGCCGCCCTTTGTCAGCCGTCGGCACGTCAGGACGTCAAGAGAGGTCACCATGGAGCAGGCCCTCGACCGCAGCCGGACCGAGACGGTGCACGGGGCCGGCACCCGGCCGGTCACCGGTGCCTGGCTGCCGGGACAGCCGGCCGGGCGCCGCTCCTGGTTCGAACTGCCCGAACCGCTGAAGCTGGAGTCCGGCGAGACCCTGCCCGACGTCGCCCTCGCCTTCGAGACCTGGGGGACCCTCGCGCCCGACGGCTCCAATGCGGTGCTCGTGCTGCACGCGCTCACCGGCGACAGCCACGCGGCGGGCCCGGCGGGCTCCGGACACCCCACCCCCGGCTGGTGGGACGCCTGCATCGGCAGGGGCCGGCCCCTCGACCCCGCGCACTGGTTCATCGTCGTCCCCAACGCGCTCGGCGGCTGCCAGGGCAGCACCGGGCCCTCCTCCACCGCCCCCGACGGCCGGGCCTGGGGCAGCAGGTTCCCCGCCGTGACGCTCCGGGATCTGGCGAGTGCCGAGGCGGCGCTCGCCGACGCCCTCGGTATCTCGCGCTGGGCGGCCGTGATCGGCGGCTCGCTGGGCGGGATGCGGGCCCTGGAGTGGGCGGCCGACCATCCCGAGCGGGTGGCCCGGCTCGGTCTGCTCGCCTGCTCGGCGGTGGCGTCCGCCGACCAGATCGCCTTCTCCGCCGCCCAGGTGCACGCCATCACCGCCGACCCGCACTGGCACGGCGGCGACTACTACGACGCCCCCGCCGGCCGCGGCCCGCACCGCGGCCTCGGCATCGCCCGGCGCATCGCCCACCTCACCTACCGCAGCGCGCCCGAGCTGAACGGGCGTTTCGGGACCCGGCCGCAGGGCGACGAGGACCCGCTCGACGGGGGACGGTACGCCGTCGAGTCGTATCTCGACCACCAGGCCGACAAGCTGCTGAGCCGCTTCGACGCGGGCAGCTATGTGACGCTCACCCGCGCCATGAGCAACCACGACGTGGGCCGGCACCGGGGCGGTGTGCGGGCGGCGCTGCACCGGATCCAGGCGCCCACCGCCGTGGCCGGCATCACCAGCGACCGGCTCTTCCCGCTGTGGCAGCAGCGTGAACTCGCAGAAGGGCTGCCCGACTGCCGCCAGTTCCGGGTGATCGGCTCCGCCCAGGGCCACGACGCCTTCCTCACCGAGACCGAGCAGGTCGCCGCCTTCCTCACCGACCTCCTCGGCTGAGCACCGCACGACACGACCCCAGGGAACCCAGCATGGTCAGTCACACCGCCGACGGCGCCACCGACCCCGAGGCCCGCACCGGGCACCGGCCGGAGTGGTCCTTCGAGACCCGTCAGATCCACGCGGGCTCCGCTCCCGACCCCACCACGGGCGCCAGGATCGTGCCGATCTTCCAGACCGGCTCGTACGTGTTCGACGACGTCGACCACGCGGCCCGGGTCTTCGGTCTGGAACAGCCCGGCTACATCTACTCGCGCGTCCAGAACCCCACCAGTGAGGCCCTGGAGAAGCGGCTCGCCGACCTCGAAGGCGCCCTGGAGGCCGTGGTGTTCGCCTCCGGCCAGGCGGCCATCACCACCTCGCTGCTCAACGTCTGCGGCACCGGCAGCCATGTGGTGGCGAGCGCGGCCCTGCACGGCGGCAGCTACAACCTGCTCCGCTACACCCTGCCCTCGTACGGCATCGAGACCACGTTCGTCGACGACCCGGACGACATGGACGCCTGGCGCGCCGCGATCCGTCCGACGACACGGATCGTCTTCGGCGAGACCGTCGGCAACCCGCGCAGCAACCTCCTCGACATCCCGGCCATCGCCGACATCGCGCATACCGCCGGTGTCCCGCTCATGATCGACAACACGGCGCTCACGCCGTATCTGCTGCGCCCGCTGGAGCACGGCGCCGACCTGGTCGTGCACTCCACCTCGAAGTACCTCTCCGGGCACGGCACCCTCATCGGCGGCGTCCTGCTGGACGGCGGCAGCTTCGACTTCGGTGCCGCCCCCGAGCGGTTCCCCGAGTTCAACGACCCCGACGCCAGCTTCCACGGGCTGCGCTACTGGCCGACGTACGGACCCGGCGCCTTCGCCAAGCGGCTGCGCACCCGGCTGATGCGTGACATGGGACCGACCGCGGCGCCGATGAACAGCTTCCTCGTCCTGCAGGGCGTGGAGACGCTGTCGCTGCGCATGGCCCGGCACGCCGACAGCGCGCTGCAACTCGCCGCCTGGCTGGAGAGCCGGCCCGAGGTGAGCGCGGTGCACTACCCCGGACTGCCGTCCAGCCCCTGGCACGGGTTGTCCCGGCGGCTGGCTCCGCGCGGCGCCGGCGGGGTCGTGGCCTTCGACCTGGCCGGCGGCATGGAGGCCGGCGCACGCTTCGTGGACGCACTCGAGCTGATCAGCCATCTGGCCAACCTCGGCGATGTGCGCACCCTCGTGGTGCACCCGGCCAGCACCACCCACTACCAGCTCACCGACGAACAGAAGCTCGCCGCGGGCGTCACGCCCGGTCTGATCCGGCTCTCCGTCGGCCTCGAAGCGGTCGAGGACCTCAAGGCGGACCTGGCCGCGGGCCTGCGAGCGGCCGGTACCGGAACGGCCGAGGAGCCGCAGGCCGTACCCGTGGGACGCGCCGTATGACCGTCCTGGTGCTGCACCGCGGCGCGCTCGCGGACAGCCCGTACCACGAGTGGCTGGCCGGCTACTACGGCCGGATCGTGCTGCTCGCCTCCGCCGGACATCTCGCCCCCGGCGAGACGCTGCCGTGGGAGCACGAGGCGTACGCGCACGTCGAGGCGTTCGACGACTACGACGACCATCCCGACGTCGAGCGACGGGCCCTCGAACTCGCCGTCAAGTTCGGCTGCGGGTATGTGGTGGCCTGTGCGGAACGCGACCTGGAGCGGGCCGCCCGGATCCGGGCGGCGCTCGACCTGCCCGGCGCGCGCCCCGCGGCCGTCCTCCCGTTCCGCGACAAGTGGGAGATGAAACGCGTCGCGGCCCGATCGGGCCTGCCGGTGGCCGCGCAGGCCCTGCTCACCGGGGGCGGTGTCCTGCGGGACTTCGTCGCCCGGCACGGTCTGCCGGTCGTGGTGAAGCCGCGCCGAGGCGCCGGATCCGTCGGTGTGCGGGTGCTGTCCGAGCCGGCCGAGGCGGAGGCGTACGACGCCGCGCCGGTGGCCGCCGCGGCGGACGGGGAGCCGGCCGAACTGGTCGAGGCCTTCGTGCCGGGCGAGATGTTCCACGTCGACGGGCTGGTGCTCGACGGACGGATCGTCACCATGTGGCCGTTCGAGTACCTCTTCCGGCTCGCGTCCTTCCGCGTGGACCGGGGCTCACGGCTCGACCTGTCGCTGGACCCCTCCGACCCGCTCACGGCCCGGCTGCTCGACTTCGCCGAGCGGGTCCTGGCGGCCCTGCCCCGCCAGCGCCACCACGCCTTCCACATCGAGGTGTTCCGTACGCCCGATGACGAACTGGTCCTGTGCGAGGCGGCCTGCCGTCCGCCCGGCGCCGCCCTGCGGCATGTGCACCGGGCGATGTACGGCTTCGACCCGGCCGAGGCCGCCGTACGCGCCGAACTGGCTCTGCCCGCAGCGCCGGGCGCGGCACTCACCGGGGAGCGGCTCGCGCCGCAGGCCATGGCGGGACAGCTGCTGATCATGAAACGGCCCGGACGGGTACGGCGGTTGGCGCACGGAGTGGCGGAGAGCAGCGGGGTGACCTGGCACCGCACCAACGCGGAGCCCGGCGGTCTGCTCACCGCGCCGAAGGCCTCCAGCGACGTGCTGACGGCCACCGTGGTCCGGGCCGCGGACCGGGCCGGGTGCGAGAGCAGGATGCGGGCGCTGGGCGCCCGCATCCTGGCGGAGACGGAGATCGTCCCGGAGGGCTGAGCCACTCCGGGACGACCCGCGTATTCAGGCCACCGCCTCGTCCGCCCGGGTGCGCAGGATCAGCTCCTCCTCGATCAGCTTGGCGCAGTGCGCGAGGGCCGTGTCGGTGTCCGGGGCGGTCACCGCGAGATGGCCCAGCCGGTCCCAGTTGTCGCGCAGCGGGCGGACCCGGTCGCCGGGCCGTACCGAGATCTCCGCGGCGAGGACCTCGGGGCGCTCCGCGAGGGCCTCGACGCCGCCGACTTCGGTGACCACGCCCGGTGCCCGGTGGACGAAGAGCGTGCAGGCGGCGGCGATGGGCGTGAGCCGGTCGGGGAGTTCGGGGACCAGGCGCAGCGGCCAGCCGATCGCGTGGGAGGCGAGGTCGACGCCGTAGGCGCTGTGCACCAGCTCGTTGATGCAGCCACCGCCGATCCGGTTGTGGGACTCGATGACGACCGGCCCGTCGGGGCCGAGCCGCACCTCGGTGTGGGTGGGTCCGTCGGTGAGCCCCATCGCGTCCAGGAACGCCGACATGGTCGCCCTGATCCGGGCGTGGACGTCCTCGGTGACCCGGGCCGGCACCGCGTGCCCCAGCTCGGCGAAGTGCGTGTCCGACACGGTCTTCTCGGTGACGGCGACGACGACGTGGCGCCCCGCGAAGCTGAACGTCTCCACGCTGAACTCCGGCCCGGGCACCAGCGCTTCCATCATGAAGCCGTCCAGTGTGAACATCCGGGACTTGCGGTCGCTGCGGCTTCCGTCCAGCTCCCGCACCCGCCGCCACACCTCCGCCGTGTCCTCGGGGCCGTTCACCCGCATCACGCCCAGTCCGGCGGCCCCGTTGCGCGGCTTGACGATGAACGGATGGCCGGCCCGCTCGCCGAAGGCGCGCAGGCTCGCCTCGTCCGTCACGGCGCCGAACGGCAGCGCGAGCGACGGGAAGGCCGCCAGATGCTCGCGCATCCGCTGCTTGTCGCGCAGCCGGGTCACCACCTCCAGCGGCGTCCCGGGCACCTCGTACAGCTCACACAGGCGCGCGGCGGGTTCGAGGCCCGCCTCCGTCAGGGACACGATCGCCTCGGGCCGCCACCTGCGGAACGCCTCCTCGGTCAGCCGCAGCGCGGTAGGCCACTGGGTGTAGTCGTCGACCAGGACGCAGTCGGCCAGGGCCTGCTGATACGCGGTCATCCGCTCCGGGTGCTGGATCAGCACCACCCCGAGGCCCAGCGCCTTCGCCTTCTTGACGGTGGCGTCCTTGCCGCCGAGCAGCAGCACCACACGGTCGATCGTGCTCACCGGTCACTCCCCTCCGGGCCCTCGGCCGCGGGGTCGATGTCGAGTGCGTCGAGGAACCACCGGCTCACCTCGTGCAGCCGGCTCTCCACCTCCGCGCGCGTGTCGCCGTACGCGACCATGGCGGCCATGAAGTCCGCGGAGGCCGCCGGGCCCGGGCTCCACATGCCCGGACGCAGCGGTGTCTCGTACTTGGTGACCCAGGGGAAGGGCACCTCGTCCGGGATGGCCCGCACCAGGCCGCGCCGCTTGAGGAAGGTGACCTCCCCGGCCAGCCGGGCCGGCTGCATACGGCCGCCGTCGCGCGGGACGGGCACCGGCGCGTCGCAGCTCGCCCGCACCCACGCCTCGGGGAAGTGCACGCCGAACATGGTGCGCAGCACGACGGAGATCAGCGCGCCGCCGTTGCGGCTGGCGATCTCGCACAGCACCAGCCGGTCGTCGGGTGTGTGGAACATCTCCGCGTGGAACGTGGTGTGCTGCGGCGTGGGCAGGGCACGGATGACGTCCTCGGTGAAGTCCATGACCCGCTTGCCCATCGGGTCGTCGCGGTCCAGGGCCACGTCCAGCCGTGGGCCCGGCGTCAGCGCGAAGTCGCCGAGGCGGTAGTGGTAGACGGAGGGCCACGCGGCGGCGATGCGCCCGTCCAGGACGATGCCGTCCACGTGGTACATCGTGCCCTCGACGAAGCCCTCGGCGAGCATTCCCACCCCGCCGGTACTGATCCGCCAGGCCTCCGGATCGGCGATCAGCGCCTCCACGGCGGCCGTGTCCCGCAGGACGCGTACGCCCACCGAACCCGCGCTGTCCCGTGGCTTGACCACCAGCGGCAGGCCGTGTCCGGCGGCGAACTCCCGCAACTGCCCGGCGTTTTCCACCGGACGGTGAGGGGCGACCGGAATGCCGCCGGCGACGGCGTGCCGCTTCATCACGAGCTTGTCGCGGAAGGCACGGGCGCTGTGCTCGCTCTGACCGGGCAGACCGAGCCGGTCGCGCAGCCGTCCGGCCAGCTCCAGATCCCGTTCCTGTGAGGCGACGACGTACTTGAAGCCGAACGTCTCGTGGAGCTCCAGGGCCCGGTCGAACAGCGGGCCGCCCTCTTCGTATCCGGCGACCGACTCGGTGTGCACATACCCCTGTCCGGGTTCCGGGAGGGTGTCACCCGTCTTCTTAAGCGACGCCTCGGAGGCCAGCAGCACCAGCGGGTCCGGATGATCGCGCAGCCACTCGGCATAGGGCCGCCTGGCCAGCGGTCCGCGGTTCAGGATGAGGATGGACATGGTGGGACGTCGATCTCCTATCGGCTGGGTCGGGAAGGGACTGCGGACGCGACGGCCGCGGCGTCCTGTGCGTCCCGGCGCTCCTGCCGGACCCGGACCGGCGTGCGCAGCAGCAGCGCCGCGCAGGTGCCGAGGACGCCGAAGAGCAGGGCCATCCCGGCGGGCGGCACCACCGATCCGACGATGACGCTGAGCGAGGCGGTGAGTCCGGCGGCCCGGGTGCGCAGGCCGTACAGGGCCATGTACTTGGACCGGTGGTCGGGATGGACCAGATCGGCCATCAGCGCCTGCCGGACGGGCACGTGCATCAGCTCGCCGATGGTGTACGTGAACGACATCGCGATCAGTACCCAGGCGCTGCCGGTGACGGCCATGCCCATGAAGCCGGCGATGAACAGCCCGATCCCGACGTACATCCGCACCGTCTCGGGCACCTGGCGCAGCAGCCGGCCGACGACCAGCGCCAGGACCACCACCAGCACCGTGTTGAGCGTGCGCAGCAGGCCCAGCATCCCTACGCCGTCGAGGCGGGCCTCCCAGGAACCGAGGTGCAGCAGGGTCTGCGGGCGGAAGTGGGTGGCCAGATGGATACCCAGGTAGTACGTGAGCTGCTGTTCCACGGAGGTGATGAGGATCGCCGCCAGGACCAGGCGCAGGAAGACCCGGTCGGCGGCGGCCCGTGCGTATCCGGTGAGCGCGTCGCGCCATCCCCTGCCGGCCGGGGGCTTGCCGTCCGCCGGCTCGGGTCTGGTCTCGGTGAGGACGGCGAGCGTGGTCACCCAGGTGGCGGCGGACAGGACCAGGCCGAGCAGCAGCAGCGCGTCGAAGTGGGCGCCGTAGAAGAATCCGCCGACCGCGGCGCCGGAGGCGAACGCCAGGTTCATCAGCCAGTAGTTGATGGTGTACAGCGCCGCCCGGGTGCCGGGAGTGGCGATGTCGGTCATCACCGCGTCGGCGGCGGGGAAGCCAAGGCCGCTCATGCAGCTCTGCAGCAGGAAACAGGCGAAGCTGGTCTCCGGACTGTCCCACCAGGGGGAGTTGGCGAGGAACAGACCGGCGTACGCCACCACCACCCCGCCCTCCGCGAGCAGCAGGGTCGGCCGCCGGCCCCGCGCGTCGGACAGATGGCCGCCGACGAACGTGCACGCGATGGTCGCGACGACCACCGCAAGCAGCAGCAGACCGGCGGTGGCGGCCCCGTAGCTCGTGGCGAGGAGGATCGCCATGAGGGGGGTCAGCATGAAGGTGAGGAACCGGCTGACGAAGGCCACGGCCAGCCGCACCCGGATGAGGGGATGCGCCCGCCACGCGCTGACGGGCGCGTCGCCCTTCGCCCGGGGCTCAGTCATGGGCTCCCGCCGCACCGGAGCCCACGGGCGCGGTGAACTCGACCAGCGGTGAACGCAGTTGGGCGCGCAGTGCCTCGCGGTAGATCTTGCCGGACTCGGTGCGGGGCAGCTCGTCGGCGAACTCCACCACCGAAAGACCGGCCATGCCCGCACCACCGGACGCGTGCCGCAGCAGCGCCTGCGCGGTCACCGGCCCCGCGTTCCAGCCGGCGGCCGGCACCACATGGGCCTTGGCCACCAGAGGCGTCGTCGCTCCGGCGGGCGCGTCGGGCGTCGCCGGCACGGTGACGACACCGACCTCATGGACCGCGGGATGCTCCAGCAACGCCGCCTCCAGCGCGGCCGGCGCCACCAGCGTGCCGTCCTCGGCGCGGAAGACGTCCTTGATACGGCCGATGAAGGTGAGCGAGCCGTCGCTCTCCCGGCGGGCCAGATCACCGGT
Organism: Streptomyces coerulescens; assembly: GCF_042657965.1. Lineage (NCBI taxonomy): Bacteria > Bacillati > Actinomycetota > Actinomycetes > Kitasatosporales > Streptomycetaceae > Streptomyces > Streptomyces coerulescens. The sequence continues at coordinate 378,813 of NZ_JBHSKM010000008.1, read as the reverse complement.
GCGGTACAGCCGCAGGGACGCCGGTGCCGGCTCGATGCGCTGCCCGTCGTCGTCGAGGTAGCCGTGCATCAGACCGGCCGCGCCCGCCGTCAGGTCGAGACAGACCTCGCCCTCCTCGCCGGGCGTCTCGGTGCCCACCGGGCACAGCACGATCTCGCAGCCCGGCAGCGGCCTGCCCAGGGAGCGCGGGTCGTCGGTGCCGACGGGCAGGACGCCGGTCATCGCGGTGACCTCCGACTGTCCGTAGCCGTTGCGCACGCTCACGCCCCAGGCGTCGCGGACCGCCGTCACGATGTCCTGCGTGAGCGGCTCACCCACGCTCATCGCCTCCCGCAGCACGATGTCCCGGCCCGTCAGCCCTGCCCGCACCAGCGCCCGCCAGATGCTGGGCGGGGCGCAGAACGTGGTGGCGCGGGTGCGCTCGAGCGCGTCGAGGAGGAACTCCGGGTCGGCGTGCCGGGTGTCCACCGACACGATCGTCGCCTCGGCGTTCCACGGGGCGAAGAAGGAGCTCCACGGGTGCTTGGCCCAGCCGGGCGAGGAGACGTTGAGGTGGACGTCGCCCGGCCGGAACCCGGCCCAGAACATGCCGGTGAGGTGGCCGACCGGATAGCTGCGATGCGTATGGGCGACCAGCTTGGGACGTGCGGTGGAGCCGGACGTGAAGAAGCAGCTCATCACCTCGTCCGCGGGGGTCGGCCCGGGGGCCGGACACCCTCCGGAGTGCATCCGTGAGCGCTCGTAGGGCTCCCAGCCGGGCAGTTCGCCGCCCGTCACGACCCGCACACCGGGCACCTCGGCCCCGCCGACCGGTCCGGCGGCCGACGCCGAGGCCACCAGGTGCCGGGCCCGGCTGCGGCGCAGCCGCTCCTGCACCTCGTCGGGGTCCAGCGTGGTGAAGACCGGGACGGCGACCGCCCGCAGCTTCATCAGCGCCAGCAGCACCTCCCACACCTCGACGCCGTTGTCGAGCAGAAGCAGCACCGCGTCGCCCCGCCGCACGCCCAACTCCGCCAGCCAGCCCGCCACTTGATCGGAACGGGCCGACAGTGTCGCGAAGTCGGCCTCCTGATCGCCCTCGGGGGTCAGCACCCGCAGTGCCGTCGCCCGGTTCTCCGCGGCGATCACGTCGAACCAGTCCACGGCCCAGTTGAAGTGCTCGAACCGGGGCCAGGCGAACTCCGCCCGCGCGCGCCGCGGGTCCTGCGCATGCCGCAGCAGCAGGTCCCGCGCGGCGCGGAACGCGGTGTGCCCGGTCGAGAGGGCGGGCACCTCGGGGACCGGCGACGGCCCGCCGACGGTTTGGGACGTCATGGTGAGACTCCTCGTGGGGGGTGCGGGTGGACTCAGTCCTGGATGTGGCGGCGTACGACGTCCAGGGCGAGGGCGTCCGCCTCGCGATGGAAGGCGGTGCGGCTGCCGGGGCGGCCGTTGCCGATCTGGGTGAACCAGCGCAGCCCCTCGGTCGGGATGCCGGTGGCGTACAGGCCCTCGGCGGGGCGTCCGGACGGGTCGAGAAGGCGTCCGGTGGCCGCACCGACCCAGAGCCCCGCCGCCGCGTTGCCCGGGTCGCCGTACCGTGCACCGTCGGATCGTCCGGCGCTCCAGGTGGCCGCGACGCCGTCGGCGACCAGTCGGCCCAGCAGCGGATCGCCGCCCTGGCCGTGCCGGGGCGCCGGGATACGGGTGTCGACCACGGCCTGGACGTGCCGCAGCGAACCGGTGACCGCGTCGGACTCGACGGTGAACAGCTCACGCTCGGCGTCGAAGCCGAACCGCACGCCGGGGCCGACCACCCGGACAAGACCCGCGCGGGACAGGGCGAGGAACTGCTCGGTGCGTAACGGCGGCGGCCCGGTGGAGATCAGCGACAGCATCGGCGCGATGTCCCGGAAGAAGTCCTCTCCGGGCGAGCCCGGTGTCAGGCCGTCGTACTCCACGGCGGCCCGCAGCAGGTCGCGGGCGTCCCGGATGACGTCGAGCCCGGCCTTGAGCGGCCCGCGGGCGTTGCCGAGCCGCGCCTCCGCCAGGTCCTCCGCCAGGAACGCGTGCACCGCCCGCGTGTACTGCTCGGGCGAGGCGAACTGGCGGCCCGCGAACGGCCGGGCCAGCCGCTGAAGGTCCAGCGGGGCCGCGTCCGCCGCGCCGTGGGCGGCCAGCACCGTCGGCCAGGTGCTCCGGTCGGGGCCGGCCGCGACCAGAGCCGCGGCCAGTCGCCGGGCCGCCTCCTCGCCGTCCCGCTCCCGCACCAGGGTCTCGTAGCGCACGAGGTCGATCTCGGCGCGCAGCAGCGGCAGCACCTCGGCGGCGAAGTCCAGCCGCGCCGAGCCCCGTTCGTGGATCGCCCTCTCCCGCAGCCGGGCCAGCGTCCGCTGGGTGAACAGCCGCGGCCGGAAGCTGCCGCCGGCGGTCTTCTGGTTGTGGCCCCGGGTGCCGATCGGCACCCCGCTGCGCGAACCGGCGTACAGCACCGGCTCCTTGCCGCTGGGCTCGTACTCCAGCACACCGTTGCGGCGGCGGAACTCGCCGCCGCGCCCCACGCTGAGCGACAGCAGCAGGTCGTAGAAGGAGAGCCCGAGGCCGAGGACACCGACGTCGGCCTGGGCCGGAATCGCGTCGAGTTCGAACTCGGCGACGGCGTCCCCCGCGAAGTGCAGCAGCCACGGGTACGCCTCGGCGACCCGGGCCAACTCGCCCACGCGGTCGCGCGGTACGGCCGGGCTGTGCCCGGTGGCCAGGACGACGGCGTCGGCCTCGACCTGCCAGGTCGCGTCGTCGGCGCCGACCTGGAGCTCGTACCGGTCGCCGGTCCGGGTCAGTGCCGTGACCCGGCCGACCGCCTCGGTGACATCGGCGTGCTCGCGCAGCGCGTCCACCACCTGTGCGTACACGTGCCGCAGATACTCGCCGTAGATCCGGCGCGGCGCGTAGTCGTCCGGTCCGAGTTCCGTGTACTCGGGCCCCGAGCGGCCGCGCAGCCAGGCGGAGAACGACGGCAGCGGGCACACCGAGTCGCCCTCGGGCGCCATGGTCAGCTCGCCCACCACCGTGTTCATCAGCAGCCACGGCGGCTGGTCGGTGCGCCAGACGCGCCCCGCGCCCAACTGCGTTCCGTCCAGCAGCACCACCCGGGGGCGCCGGGCCCGGACACCGCGGGAGAGATGGTGCGCGAGCCGTTCGAGCACCGCGATGCCGCGCGGTCCGGTCCCTACGATCGCCACCGTCGCCACGGCACCGTCCTTTCCCTCGAAGGCAGCCATCGGCCGGTCATCCGTCCGCTGACGTCGCATCAGCCCGCGGCCCTGCCCTGCAGGGTCAGCGCCCGCCGGTGCAGCAGATATCCGGCGTGCAGCCGGTTGCGGGCACCGAGGCGGCGCATGATCTCGGAGATGTGCCGCTGGCAGGTGCGCAGCGAGATGCCGAGCCGGCGGGCGATCACCTTGTCCTCCACCCCGTCCACGAGGAGGCTGATGATGGTCTCCCTGACCTGCTCGGTGGTCTCCTCCACGACACCGGGGTCGTACTCCGTGCCGAACACCGTGCCGCCCGCCCAGACCTGTTCGAAGGCGAGGTGGGCGAACGCGACCACGCTCGGCTCCCGGACCAGTACCGCGCCGTCCGGCACGTCCGGCAGCTCGATCACCGCGGTCCGCCGGTCGAAGACCGTCAGCCGGGTGAAACCGCCGCTGACGGTGCGTACTTCGGCGCCCCGGGCGGTGAGCCGGGCGACCTCGTCGACCGTGCGCCGATGGAAGCGCGCCGTGTGCTGGTACAGCGACCGCACCCGCACCCCCCGGGCCAGCAGGTCGTCCACGACCGGCCGTGGCTCCTGCGGTGCCGGCCCGCTCTGTGCGCCACCGGGCCGCGAGACGACGAGCTCGTCGGTGACGTCGCGGGCCAGCGCGGTCAGCGCCGAGCGCACCGCCTCGGCGCCGTGCAACTCCTCCAGGGCGATGGGGCGGCCGGGGCGCAGCATGCTGCCCTGGTACACGGTGGCCAGATCGTCGTAGAGGAGCCGGGCCAGGTCCAGTTCCTGCTGCATGCTGTCGAGTTCGCGGACCGCCGGGGCCAGCACCCGCAGCCGGGCCGTGTCCGGCGAGACGGCCGCGAGCCGCTGCGACTCGGTGTCCACGGACAGCAGCCCGAGGCTCAGCAGCCGGCGCAGCGCGGCGTCAACGGTGGCGCGGCCCAGCCCCGACAGCCGGCGCAGTTCCTCGCCGGAGAGCGGGGCACGGTGGTCCAGCGCCAGTGCGTACAGCCGTCGCTCCTCGTCGCCGAGCGTGGACCTCGGTCCCTGCCGGCGCGGTTCTTCTTTTCGTTCGCTCGGCAGAACTGACACCTTCGGTTCCCTTTCCCCCTGACTTTCACATAATTCCCGCCAGACACTAATGAGCGGCGAATTACAACAGCAAGCCAAGGGTTGGTAATACGCCCTGCATGGAGGCCGTTTGCGCTGGTCGCGAGGGGTGCTGACACCGTCTCACGTGGCCGGTGTTGTCTCCACTGGTCGTGTTTTCCTTTTCCCTGGCCAGGGCATGGGAAAGGGCGCCTTTGGACATGTCGGCTTGTCCAAAGGCGCCCGTCGGCAGCCCGGTCGAATTACTGGGCCTGGCGCAGCGCCCGGCTCTGCTGCCGCTCCGTGGTCCGGCCCGGCCCGAACAGGCGGACGGTGAAGTCGCCCGGCTGATGCACCCTGATGCCGGGGTTGAGGCCCGTACCGCGCCCGGTGGCCACCGTGGGGCGCTCCACCGGAGGCGCCGTGCGGTGCAGCCGCTCCTCGGCCAGCTCACCGATCATGTCGGCCCACTGCCGCATCTGCACCGGCATCTGCTGCCGGCGGGACGACTCGCGGATACGGTCCCACAGCCCGGCCTCGCTCCACTGGGTGAAGCGGCGGTGGGTGTTCTGCCAGGACACGGCGAACGTCTTGGGCAGCGCCCGCCAGGGCACGCCGCTCACCAGCACGTACACGATCGCGGCGAACATCGCCTCGTCGTCGGCGCGTTGGGTGCCGCCGCCCTGTGGCCGCTGCGCCGGGCGCGGCAGATAGTGGCGGGCCAGCGGCCACAGCATCATCGGGGTCAGCCAGGCGAAACGTCCGGCACCGGGCGCGGTGGCCTGCGGCGTCTGTGGTTGTCGGGTCGCTGAGGAAGCGCTCCTGCGGCGGAGTGGGGGTACCGTCTGCGGGCGCTGGGTCACTTGGCCTCCAGGGCATTCACGAGTGCGCGGAAGATCAGTGCGAGTGAGGCCGCGCCCGGGTCCTGATGGCCCACGCTGCGCAGTCCCAGGTAGGAGGCGCGGCCCCGGCGGGCCTGCATCGGCTCGGTCGCTCGTACGCCCTCTTCCGCGGCGTCGGCCGCGGCGCGCGCGGCGAGAGCGAGACCGCCGCCGGATCCGGTCGCCCGGGCGAAGGCCTCGGAGGCCGGCCGGTACACGTCGTACATGGTCTTGTCGCCGGGTTGTGCGGCGCCCAGCCGGTGGATGCTGTCGCTCGCCGCGGTGAGCGCCTCCGCGAACCGGTGGCCCTCGTCCTCGGGTCCGGGCCCGTCCAGGGTCTTGCCCAGGGCCCGGAAGGAGCTGCCGAAGAGCGGCCCCGAAGCCCCGCCGATGCTCGACACCAGGGTGTTGCCCGCGCCGACGAGTAACTTCCCCGCCGTCATGTCTCGTTCGGTGTGTCTCTGGTCCAGTTCGGCCGTCACTGCCAAAAAGCCCCGGTGCATGTTCACGCCGTGATCACCGTCGCCGATGGCCAGATCGAGCCGGGTCAGCCGGTCCTTCTCCCGGTCGATGAGAAGAGCGGCGTGGCGCAGCCATATCCGCGTGGTTGCGGAGTCCAACGGTCCTCCCGTTTTTCGTGTTCTGCGGCTCGTGCTCACCCGTCAGCACCCCCACCGCAGGGCGGGGGTGTCCACCGGGGTCGTCCAGAGGTCGAGCAGGCCGGAGTCGACCCGGCAGACGGTGAGGGAAACGCCGGCCATGTCCAGTGCCGTGACGTAGTTGCCGACCAGGGAGTGCGTGATCGTCAGGCCGGCTTTCCCCAGTACGCCGGCGGCCTCACTCAGTACGACGTAGAGCTCCTGCAAGGGGGTTGCTCCCAGACCGTTGACCAGCACGAGGATCGAGGGACCGCCCGGCGGGAGTTGGGCCAGCAGTGGCTCCAGGGCTTGGGACACGAGCTCATGTGCGGGGCGCAGCGGCTCTCTGCGCAGGCCCGGTTCGCCATGGATGCCGACACCGAACTCGATCTCGTCCGGACCGAGTTCGAAGCCGGGGCGGCCGACCGCCGGTGCCGTGCAGGGGGTGAGCGCGAGGGCGATGCTGCGGGAGGCGGCGTTGACGCGTTCGCCGGCCTCGGCCACGGCCGCGAGATCGGCGCCCTGTTCGGCCAGCGCGCCGCAGATCCGCTCCACGAACACCGTGGCACCGGTGCCACGCCGGCCCGTGGCGCTGTCGGAGGTGGCGACGTCGTCGTCCACGACGACCGTGCGTACCGTGCGGCCCTCGTCCTCGGCGAGTTCGGCCGCCATGGCGAAGTTCAGCCGGTCACCGCTGTAGTTCTTGACGATCTGGAGGACGCCGGAGCCGGAGTCCGCGGCGCGCAGCGCCGCCAGGACGCGGTCCGGTGTGGGAGAGGTGAACACCTCGCCGGGTACCGCGGCGTCGAGCATGCCGCGGCCGACGAATCCGCCGTGCAGCGGTTCGTGCCCCGAGCCGCCGCCGGAGACCAGGCCGACCTTGCCGGGCACCGGGCCGCCCGCCCTCGTGACGATGCGGGTCACGGGGTCGACACGGATGCCGGGATGCGCGACCGCCATGCCGTGCAGCGCGTCGGTCACCAGGCTGTCGGCAGAGTTGATCAGTTTCTTCATGGTGGCCACCTCCCCCGTGGGCCGCTGGGCCGAGGACCGGCCCGCCATGCTCCGTTCAGTCGAACGCCGTTTCTGTCTAACACAGATGGCGCGAACGTTGTTCTTTATTGGAGAACACTTGCCGGAAAATTAGGGTCCGCTAACCGGGCTCGTCAAGGGGTGGGGCCGACAAGGACTAGACCTGCTCAAGCTGACGGCACCGTTCCGGGGTTGGGTGCCGACGCGGCGGGGTAGTGTCGAGCGTAATGCCGTCGAGCGTGTGTTCTCGACAGAAATTCTTCAGGCCACGGGCACCGCGGAGTGACCGCCCGGTGACAGTGTGGCCGGCGACGGGGGAGTCGTGGTGTGGGACCGTTACGGGCCTGGTGTGGCCCGGAGAAACATCCAGGTCAGGCCGGAGACGGGCGTCCGCCGACGCGTAGGGCGCCCAGTTCGCGAGAGAGGTTCCGGGCGGTCTCGCGGGTCGTGATCGCGTATGTCTGCCGCCGCTCGTCCTCCAGCAGCCGTTCGACGGGACCGATCACACCTATGGCGCCGGCGACGGCACCGGAGCGATCGAAGACGGGGGCCGCGATCGCCGCGTCGCCCAAGGTCGCCTCCTGGTTCTCCAGCGCATAGCCCACCTCTGTGACCTGCTTCAACTGCGCCGCGAGCGTGGCCTGTTCGGTGATCGTCCGCCCGGTCAGCGCGGCCAGGGGGCCGGCCAGCAGGCGCTTTTGCAGCTCCTCGGGGGAGAAGGCCACGACGGCCTTGCCGAGGGCGCTGGTGTTCCAGGGCAGGGTGGCGCCGGTCTCCAGGGTCTGCACCACGCCCTCGGGACGGAAGGCGTGGTGGACGACCATCACCTCGTCATCCACCAGAACGCCGACCCAGACCGCCTCGCCGGTTCGTGCGGCCAGCAGGTTCGACCAGGTCACCGCGCGTGTGCGCAGCTCGTGCGTGTCGAGATAGGCGTTGCCGAAGGTGACCAGGGCGGGGCCCAGTTGGTACTTGCCGGACTCGGCGTCCTGGATCACGAGGCCGTCCGACTCCAGCGTGCGCAGCAGCCCGTGGATGGCTGACTTGGAGATGCCGACGCGCTCGGCGAGCTCGGTGACACCGAGCCGGGGCGCGGCTCCGGTGAGCTCCTGAAGGATGCGGACAGCGCGTTTGACCGACTCGACCACTATTTACCTCTGTTCGGTATTGCTGAACGCTGTTCTTGTATCTAATCTACCTGTTCATGAACCAGTCCGTAGGCATCGTACTGGTGTCACACAGCGCTGAGCTCGCCGCGGGAGTGGCCGAGTTGGTCGGACAGATCGGGGCGGCGAACGTGCCCGTGGCCGTCGCAGGGGGCGACGACCGGGGCGGCATCGGCACCAGCTACCGCCTCATCCGGGAAGCCCTGGAGAAGGCGGACTCGGGGGCCGGTCTCGTCGTCGTACCCGACCTGGGCAGCGCCGTGCTGATGACCCGTACCGTTCTGGAGGACCATCCGCGCCACGACGCCGTCATCGCCGACGTGCCCTTCGTGGAAGGCGCCGTCGCGGCCACCGTCGCCGCGGCGGGCGGGGCCGATCTGGCCACCGTGCTCATGAGCGCAGAGGAGGCCCGCAGTGTCCGCAAGTTCTGAATCCCCCTCCGGCTGCCGTGTGTCCGTCGTCCTGCCGGAGGACCTGCACGCCCGCCCGGCGGGCCGCATCGCCACCGCCGCCGCACGTTTCACCGGCGTGGTCCGCATCGAGCACGAAGGCCGCTCGGCCTCCGCCACCAGCGTCCTGGCCCTCATGGCCCTGGGTGCCCGGGCCGGCTCGTCCGTCCACCTCGTCGCCGAGGGCCCCGACGCGACCGAGGCGACCGAGGCCCTCTCCGAGATCCTGACGACGACGCCATAGCCACGAGGAGGGCCTGCCGCACGGCGGTTCAACGGTCCGTGTCGCCGCCCAGGCGGGTGCGCAGACCGCGCAGTCTGTCCTGGCGCAGGGGCACGCTCATCCGCCCCACCTCGGTGAGCCGCCCCGTCCGCGCCGACCACACCGGCTGGACCTTCGCCTGGACGCCCCGCTCCCCGAGCAACCGCACGGCCTGTTGCGGACGGTGCGGGAAGAGGATGTACGGCAGCCCGGTCGCCGCCGGGACCGGATCCGGGATACCCGCCCCGGCCAGCAGACCGCGCACGAGCGGCTTGGCCCGGGCGATCTCGGCACGCAGCGCGGAGGTCACATCGCCGAGGGCGAGGACACCGCGGGCGATGCGCAGCGACAGGGAGGACGGGCCCAGCGGGCACACCGCGTCCCGGACGGCCTCGGTCATGGCGGCGGAGGCCACGCAGTAGCCCAGCCGGACACCGCCGAGGCCGTACGCCTTGGACAGTCCGCGCACCACGATCAGATTGGGCACCTCGGGGCAGAGGTTCGCGGCGCTGAAGTCCGGCGGGAGGTAGTTGGCGTTGGACTCGTCGACGAGCACCGCCGCCCCCTGGTCCGCCGCCGCCGTGCACAGGTCCCGCACCGCGTCGAGACCGGCGAACCGCTCGTCGGCGAGCGCGGGCCGCTCCAGCAGCAGCACATCACCCCGGTGACCCGAACCATGGGGCACACAGCGGCCCCTGGCCCGGGTCACCCAGTGCGGGTAGTCGGGGTAGACGTCGGTCACGACCTCCACGGTGCCGCCCGCGGCCAGCAGGCTCAGCCCGTGCAGCAGCGGCCCGACCCCGGCACCGCAGGTCACGGACGCCGCCCAGCCCGGGCGGCCGAAGAACTCCGCGACCGCGGTGCCGAGCACCGCCTCGCCATAGGGATCCTTGACCAGGTAGTCACCGACGAACGGCAGTTCCTCGGCGACCTCGCCCGCCAGTTCCGCGGACACCGTCGCCATGACGTCCACGGTCAACAGGTCCCGCTCGTCCTGCGTCCAGGCCAGGTTCAGCAGGCCCGAACCGTCGGACAGATCGGGCACCTTGTCGTAGGAGCCTATGGCGAGGGGCACGTCAGCGCACGCGCAGAACGCTGTTGCCCGGGTAGATCGCCTGCGCGCCGAGCTCCTCCTCGATCCGGATGAGCTGGTTGTACTTGGCGGTGCGGTCCGAGCGCGACAGCGAACCCGTCTTGATCTGCCCGCAGTTGGTGGCCACCGCCAGGTCCGCGATCGTGGTGTCCTCGGTCTCGCCGGACCGGTGCGACATCACCGCGGTGTAGCCGGCCTTGTGCGCGGTCTCCACGGTGGTCAGGGTCTCGGTGAGCGAGCCGATCTGGTTGACCTTCACCAGGATCGAGTTGGCGTAGCCGCCGCTGATGCCGTCCTTCAGACGCTCCACGTCGGTGCAGAAGACGTCGTCTCCGGTGAGCTGGATCTTGCCGCCCAGCTCGCGGGTGACCTGCTTCCAGCCGTCGATGTCGTCCTCGGCCATCGCGTCCTCGATGGAGGCGATCGGGTAGCGCGAGACGAGCTCACCGAGGTACGCGATGTGCTCCTCCACGGAGCGCTTCACGCCCTCGCCGGCGTAGTCGTACACCCCGTCGCGGAAGAACTCCGACGTGGCGGGGTCCAGGACCAGACAGATGTCGTCGCCGGGCGTGTAACCCGTCTGCTCGATGGCGCGGACGACGAAGGACAGCGCCTCGTCGGCCGAGCGCAGGTTGGGGGCGAAACCGCCCTCGTCACCGACGTTGGTGTTGTGCCCGGCGTCGGAGAGCGCCTTGCGCAGGGTGTGGAAGACCTCCGAACCCATGCGCACGGCCTCGGCGAAGTTGTCCGCGCCCACCGGCGCGATCATGAACTCCTGGAAGTCGATCGGGTTGTCGGCGTGCGCACCGCCGTTGACGATGTTCATCATCGGCACCGGCAGGACGCGGGCGCCGACCCCGCCGACGTAGCGGTACAGCGGCAGACGGTGCGCCGCGGCGGCCGCCTTCACGGTGGCGAGCGAGACACCGAGGATCGCGTTGGCGCCGAGAGCGCCCTTGTTGCGGGTGCCGTCCAGCTTGATCATCGTCTCGTCGATCAGCGGCTGGTCCTCGGCGTCGAGACCGCGCAGCGCCTCGGCGACGGGTCCGTTGACCGCGTCGACGGCCTTGCGTACGCCCTTGCCGTGGAACCGGCCGCCATCGCCGTCCCGGAGCTCGACCGCCTCATTGGCGCCGGTCGACGCGCCGGACGGCACCGCGGCCCGGCCGAACGAGCCGTCCTCCAGCGTGACATCGACCTCGACCGTCGGATTGCCACGACTGTCGACGATTTCACGAGCAACGATTCCCGATACGGCGGTCATGCGACTCCTCGAACACATTGATTCGGTCGCCCTCATCCTGCCATGGTTGCGGCAGCGACGCGAAGGGTGTCTCACTATTCAAAGCGCTTACCCATACGTGCGATTGAGCGGTGTGTTACTCAATTGATCCGTGCCGTCCGCCGGTTCGGCGCGCACGAAGATTTCACCAACCGTTCGGAGGGATTCACCAGATGACCGTCGCGGGCTCGCTCGGCTCCCAACTCACCTGCTCCTTCTGCGAGAAGAGACAAGACGAAGTCTTTAAGCTCGTTTCCGGACCGGGCGTGCACATCTGCGACGGCTGCGTCGAACTGTGCGCCGAAGTCGTCACCGAAGCAAGAATAGGGAAGGGTGCGGGAGGCCTCGCCGGAGGACTTCCCAAGCCACGTGAGATACGGGCCTTCCTGGACACTTATGTGGTCGGCCAGGAACGCGCCAAGCGGTCCCTTTCCGTCGCCGTGTACAACCATTACAAGCGAGTGCGGCCCACCGTGCCGGCCGACGACGACGTCGAACTGGCGAAGTCCAACATCCTGCTCCTCGGCCCCACGGGCTCCGGCAAGACCCTGCTCACCCAGACCCTGGCCCGCATCCTCGACGTGCCCTTCGCCATCGCCGACGCCACCGGACTCACCGAGGCCGGGTACGTGGGGGAGGACGTGGACGCGATGCTGCTGAAGCTGATCCAGGCCGCCGACCACGATCCGCGCAAGGCGGAGACGGGCATCGTCTACATCGACGAGATCGACAAGATCGCCCGCCGCGGGGAGGGCCCGGCCGTCTCACGTGATGTCTCCGGCGAGGGGGTCCAGCAGTCGCTGCTGAAGGTCCTGGAGGGCTCGGTGATCACGGTGTCGCCGCCCAACCGGGGAACCGGAGCGGTCGCCGGCAGCCGCAGCCGCACCGCCCAGGAGGGCATCCAGATCGACACCTCCCACATCCTCTTCATCGTCGGGGGCGCCTTCGCGGGACTTGAGAAGATCATCGAGGCACGGACGGGGGCGAAGGGCATCGGCTTCGGCGGCAGCGTGCGCTCACGGCAGGAAGCCGCGTCGGACGACCTCTTCGACCAGGTCACTCCCGAGGACCTGGTGAAGTTCGGGATGATCCCGGAGCTGATCGGCCGGCTGCCCATGATCACCTCGGTGGGCCTGCTGGACCGCGAGGCCCTGCTGCGCATCCTCACCGAACCGAAGGACGCACTCGTGCGCCAGTACCGCAAGCTGTTCCAACTGGACGGTGTGGCCCTGGAGTTCGAGACGGCGGCGTTGGAGGCGGTCGCCGACCAGGCGATCAGCCGCGGCACCGGCGCCCGGGGCCTGCGGGCCATCCTCGACGAGGCGCTGATGTCGGTGATGTACGACGTGCCGTCCCTCGCGGACGTGGTCCGGGTGACGGTGACCGAGCGCACGATCCTCAAGGGCGAGGACCCGCTGCTGATCCGCAAGGACGGCTCGGTGAGCGGCGATTGAGCCGTGGCACGCGCCGGCGGCGTCAGTCGAGCAGGCCGTACGCCGCCAGCTCCGACTGCGCCACCGGGTCGTCGAAGGCACCGAGGTCCCGGAAGTAGCGGCGGGTCTGCTGGGACGTCGCCCGCGAGTGATCGGCGAGCACCTCGGGCGTGTACACCTCGGCGACGATCTGCTCGACGTCGTCCTTCGACAGCCCGTAGCCGGCCAGTTCCGCGCGCAGCGCGTCGAGGTCGGGACGCAGGAAGGCATCCATCAGCCGCGGCACCAGCCGGCCCGCGACGCACCGCTCGGCGGGACCGAGCGACGCCCACAGACGCTGCAGGAAATGGGCGAAGTAGGCATGGTGCCGGCCCTCGTCCATCGCGTGGTCACGGATCGTCCCGGTGACCGCGGGCGCCACCTCGTGCCGCTGCGGAACATCGGCGAGGCTCGCGGAGATCAGGGTCTCCGAGACGATCACGAACAGCAGCTCCGCCAGCGGCCGGTCGGCCGTCGGCAGCTCGTCGAGGATCTCCTCCAGCCGGCGCAGGAAGAACGGCCGGTCGGGCAGCCGGGGGCGGATGCCGGTCGCCTGTCGCACCTGGACGGCGAGGTCCGCCGAGAACAGCGCGTGGTACGCCTCGTCGCAGTACATCTTGTACGCGTCCAGGCGCATCGCCTCGGGGACGACGACCCCGACCGAGCCGTGCGCGATGCCGAGCACCGTGCGGTTGACGACGAGGTACTCGAGCTTCGCGGTGAAGTCGAGGTACCGGTAGAGATGCTGGACCAGTACCTCCTGGAACAGTTCCTCCGGCAGCGCGCGCACCAGCGGATGCCGGGTCACGGGCACCAGATCCGGCGGGAACAGCCGCAGCCCCCGTTCACCGTCGTCGTCTAGCATCCGCCGCGGGGCGCTGCGCACACTGGAACGCTCGTACCAGTTGCGGAACGGGCTGCGGTACTCCGGCTCGTCGGCCGTCTCCTCCTCGCCGTCCTGCCCTTCCTCGGCATCGGCGGTGCCGTCGGGCCCCCGCAGCAGCCGACGCGGACAGTACGACAACGCCGAGCAGCCGACGAACATCCCCACGGTCCCGCACATGCCGTCTCCCTCTCACAACGGCCGACGGCCGGGAACGCCCTGTATCACCGAACGACCTCCACGACGCCGTGCTCCAGCAGCTGGGCCGCGAAGTCGACGGTGTCGCCGGTCGCCTCGTCGGTCGGGACGCCGTACTCCTCGGCGAGCTCGGCCGCGATCTCCCGCAGCGTCGAGACGCCGTTGATCCGGCGGAAGATGCCCTGCGCGACCTCGTCCAGTTCCAGCGCCTGGTCCTGCACCGCGACGTACAACTTGCCGCGGTACTTGCGCGCTCGGGCCTCCACCCGGCGCTGAAGCACGCTGCCCGCGGTCAATTCCAGTTCCCCCATCAGTGAATCTCCACCTCGATCGACAGGTCCCTGCACCGCTGTACGGTGCGTTTCACCCAGGCGCCGGGCGCCCGGGGGTCGAAGTCGCGCATGGTCTCGACGGCCCAGTAGTCCTCGTACGGCAGTTCTTCCGGCCCCACCTCACGCAGCCGCCGGGCACGCCACTTGGGGATCGGTGAGCCGTAGGCGCCGTGGCTCTCCAGCAGCGCGTCCACCACATGACCGAAGGCCTTGCGGGCGGACAGCACCGCGCTGTCGATGTCGTCGGCGGCGAGTTGCCCGAGCGCGTCCTCGATCGAGGAGTCGGCCTCGGTCAGCGACCTGGTCGTCACGAAGGCCCGGAACGCGGTCTTGCTCAGCGCCTGCCGCCTGCTGCGCACCCACGACAGACCACTCAGCGTCAGACAGGAGGCGAGCCGTTCCAGGAACAGCTCCTCGGCGTCCGTCAGTGCGCGGGCCGTCGAGGCGCCCTCGTCGAACCGGTCCCAGGCCACCTTGGCGAGCATCTGGTCCACCTGGACGTCCAGCCAGTACTTGATCTCCCAGCGCCGCCCGTCGACGTACTCCACCACCGCCGGTACCCACGCCGGCCACAGCGGGACGGGGATGGTCCGCACGCTCGGGCCCTGCCAGGGGCCGTGGGCGATGACGTTGAAGTCGTAGTCGCTGCGGTCGTTCGCCCAGCCGCGGGCGACGGAACCGACACAGAGCACGGCGACATGATCGGCCGGCAGCAGGTTGCGGTTCTCCAGCGCCTCCAGACAGTCGAGCAGTGTCGTGCGCAGTGCGGACGTCTCCCACGGGCCGTGCACCAGGGTGTCCCCGGGCTTGGGCACCGGGGTCTGTCGCGCGGTCGCCTTCTCCACCGAACCGCACCCCGTCATCCGGTGGGAACCGCCGGCGCGAGCAGCCCCAGCTCCAGCGACTCGGCGACCAGCGGCGCCACCTCGGCGGCCGGGATCCCGAGGCCGGTGACGAGATCGCCGTAGGACTGCTTGCCGTCGAAGGCGTGCAGCAGCCGCAGCCAGGCGGGGTTCTCGACCTCGTCGAGGACGTACTCGATGCTGCCGTCGACCACGAGGTACCAGAGGGCCGGCTCGTCCGCGGAGTGCAACAGCAGGACGTTCTCGGCGAGTTCGAGCACCTGCTCCGGCGCGACCTCCGGGCGGCGCAGCACCCGGGCCTCGACGGACTCGCGCTCGGCCGCCCAGTCCGTGACGGGCACGCCCTGCGGCACCGGTGCCTTGACGGTGTCGACGAGCGGGGTGGGCAGATCCGCCGTCATGCGCTCCAGCAGCCCGAGGTTGACCACGCGCAGCAGCAGCTCCACATGACCGGCGGACGGATCGCGCTCCAGCCGGCGCAGCTGGGCACGCATCCCGTCGGCGTCCAGGTGGTGACGTGCGGCGTCGGAGTCGAGTGCCTCCTCGAGCAGCCGGTCGCCGTGCTGGGTCAGCATCCTTACGAAGGTGCGGTAGGTGTGGTGCTCGCCGTCGCCGTAGAAGAAGGGGCCCTTGGGGCGGTTGACCATCTCCGGCGGCAGGATGCCGACCATGGCACGGCGCAGGATCTGCTTGTCCCACACCAGGCTCGCCCGCAGCCTCTCGGGCACGGCCGCCACCAGCTCGATCAGCCGGTGGTCGAGGAACGGCACCCGTGCCTCGATGCCGTTGCCCGCGGCGGTGCGGTCCTCGTGCCAGCAGTTGTAGAGCTGGACGTCGCGGTACTTCCAGCGGAACAGGGCGTGGTACGGGTCGCTCGCCTCCCCGCCGGCCGCCTCGCGCAGATAGCGGGCGCTGATGGGGGACTGGCCCGAGCCGTCCCACCAGGCGCCGAGGTCGGGACGCCGGGCGCGGTCGCGGGCGATGCCCAGACCGGCGACGTTGCGGACGAAGTCCGGCCACTCCCCGCCGCCCGCGATGGTCTTGGAGTAGCCGCCGTTGAACTCATCGGCCCCGCCGCCCAGCAGCATGGCCTTGATCTGCGGAGTGTGGGCGCCGACGTAGCGGTACATCTCGTACTTGTAGAACGTCTCGGGGCCCGCGAGCGGTGTCTCCAGCAGCCACAGGTGCCGCTTCCACTCCTCGACGTCCGGAGTGTGCGAGGTGTCCAGCAGGACCTGATGGTTGCGCAGGCCCAGCGCTGCCGCGATGGAGTGCGCGGACTCCGCGTCGCCGTTGGCGAGGGTGGAACCGTTGAGGGCGGTGTACGTCTGCGGCTTGACGCCGGCCAGCGCGGCGACGGCGGCCGAGTCGATGCCGCCGCTGAGGAAGAGGCCGATCTCGACGTCGGCCATCTGGGTGTCCTCGACGCTCTCGGCCAGGAAGCGGCCGTAGTCGGCGACGAGCTGGGACTCGGACGCGGCCGAGTCGCCGCTCTCGAAGGAGGGGAAGTCCCAGTAGCGGTGCGTGGAGGTGGCGCCGTCGTTGAGATCGATGGTGACGATCGAGGCGGCCGGCACGAGTTCGATGCCCTTGAACCAGGAGTGGGCCGGGCCGTCCTCCGTCACCGGCGCCATGCTGAGCAGCTGGTCGCGCAGTGCGGTGTCCCAGTCGAGCTCGCGCGGGCAGGACGGGTCCTGGAAGAGCGCCTTGATCTCGGAGGCGAAGACGACGCGCTCGCGGTCCAGGTGGTAGAAGAGCGGCTTGATGCCGAACCGGTCACGGGCGAAGACCAGCCGGTCGTGGTCGCGGTCCCACAGCACCAGGGAGAACATGCCGCGCACCCGGTCCAGGAAGCGCAGCCCGTCGCGCCGGTACAGATGGAGCAGCACCTCGCAGTCGGAGCGGGTGCGCAGCCGGGTGCCCGCGGGCAGCCCGGCGGCGAGCTCGCGGTGGTTGTAGATCTCGCCGTTGGCGATCAGGACCAGTGAGCCGTCATCCGTGGCGAGCGGTTGCGCGCCACCTTCCGGATCGACCAGCGAGAGCCGCACGAAGCCGAGGCCCAGCGGGCCGGAGCGGAAGTACGTCTCGTCGTCGGGCCCACGATGAGCCAGGACGCGAGCCATGCGGTTCAGCAGCGCGTCCGCGCTCTCGTCCAAGGGCCGGCCGTCGACCCGGGCTGTCCCGGACAAGCCACACATACAACTACCTCGCTCGCTGCGGAGACGGATCGTCAGGAAGGGGATCGGCAAGGAGGGCCGCGCCCGGTCGGTGCCGGGCGCGGCGGGCAGTGCTTCCGAGCAGGGCTCAGACCACGACCTTGAGGACGGTGCCGGAGGTGACCTCCTTGGCCGCCGGCTTGGTGTACTTGCGCATCGCATTCACCTCCCCCTGGTTATTGCGAATGACGAAAAGCGGGAATCCGCAGTCGCGCATTCATCGATTCCGACGACTGGAATGCAACAGGGGGGTGTCCGCCCCGTCAAGGTCCACATGAGACAGCTCAACGTTCAACCAACGTAGGGGAGTTGACGTGTCGGCAGGTGGGCGGCGTGTGACGGGAGAGCGTGGCGATCGAAACGGTGTCGGAGCGAGCGACGACATGAGACAGATTCGCGATTGTCGCTACGCCCGGAGGGCGGTATAGATGTCGGAACAATCCTTTGCACAGCGGTCGGATCGAAATTCCGGAGTGACTCCAGTGGCTGATTCACCGGTATCGCAATTGCTGCCCTTTCTGCGGATCGACGACATCATGGGCCACGTCGAGCGCGTGAGCGCCCACGACCGCTACCAGGCGTCGCTCGGCCTGGAGCGGGCCGCCGAGGCGGTGGCCGAGGCGGCCGCCTCGGCCGGTCTCCAGGACGTCGGCGTACGGCGCTTCGCCGCCGACGGGCGCCCCCAGTGGTGGACGTTCCGGGCGCCCGTCTCCTGGACCCCGCTGACCGCACGTCTGGCCGTGCTCGCCGGCCCCGGTCCTCACCCGCCGGAGGTCTGGAGCGTCGACCACGCCGAGCAGCCCTTCACCGTGGCGACGTACTCCGCGCCCACACCCCACGGCGGGTCCACCGCACCCCTGGTGCCCCTCGGCGCCGACGACCCCGTCGGACCCGCCATGACCGGGGCCGTCGCCCTGGTGGACAGGGCCGCCTTCGTACGGGGTTCGCTGCTGCCGGAGCTGACGGCTGCCGGAGCGCTCGGCCTCGTCACGGACGCGCCGTGCAAGGGCGACGAGCCGGACCCGTACGTCGGCCGCATCGAACTCCCGCCGGACAGCGCGCTGTTCGGCTTCAGCGTCACCCCGGCGATGTTCCGGTCGGCGCGAGCGGCGGCGGAGCGGGGCGCCGTGGCCCGCGCCGAGGTCATCGTGGACCGCACGGCCGCGATGCCCGTGGTCAGCGGAGTGCTCCCCGGCGACGAGGAGGCCGGGGAGATCTGGCTGACCGGCCATCTGTGTCATCCGCGCCCGGGCTCCAACGACAACGCCTCCGGCGTGGCCGCCCTCCTCGGCGTCGCCGCGACCCTGGCCAGGGCCCGGCGGGCGAGCACCCGTCATGGTGCGCGGCGGCCGATCCGGTTCTTCTGGGGAGCGGAGTTCCTGGGCAACGCCGCGGTGCTGCACGAGAGTTCCGCACCGGGAGGCCGCGGACTTCCCGACGCGCTGATCAACCTCGACATGGTGGGCGAGGACCAGGCACGTTGCCGCTCGCCGTTCGTCGTCGAGCGGCCTCCCGAGACCACGCCCACCCTGCTCGGGCCGCTCGCCGAGCATGTGGTGGAAGAGACCTTCGCGGCCACCGCGGACAGCCCCGGCACCTGGAGCACGTCACCGTTCCTCGGCTTCTCCGACCACGCGCTGTACGCCGATCCCTCGGTGGACCGGCCGGCCGTCCAGTTCTGTCACCCGGCGGACCGCTTCAACCACTCGGCGGGCGACTCACCCGACAAGGTGTCTCCGGTGGAGATGGCGCGCGCCACCCTCGCCGGCGCCGCGCTGGCCCAACTGCTGGCGTCGGACGGGCCGGACGCGGCCACCCGGTCCGCGATCGTGGACCGGTGGTGCGAGCGTGAGCGGCAGGCGGTGACCGAGCTGCGCCGGGGAACCCCGCACACCTGGGGGAGCGGCCTGGCCGACCATGTGGCGCGCCAGGGCACGGCGCTGCGCGCGCTCGCGGCCGGCGCCCCGGTGGCACGGGCCCGGGAGCTGACCGAGTCCGCCGCCACGAAGCCCGTCGGCCGCGCGGTGCACCGGCGCTGGCAGGGCCCGCTGAACCTGAGGGCGATGCTGGGCGAACTCCCGCCCGCCACCCGGATCGTCCTGGGCGGCATGATCGCCGAGGACAAGCACCATCTGTCCGTCCTGTTCAACCTGGCGATCCGGGCGAACGGCCACCGCGACCGCGACCGGATCGTCACGGAGACGTCCTACGGGCTGCGCCGCCCCCTGGACCCGGACGCGACGGCCCGTCTGTTCGACGCGCTGCTGGAGTCGGGCTGGCTGAGGCAGGCCTGAGCCGCGGATGCCCGGTGATCGCCTCCACCGCCGCACCCACCCGCAACACCGTCATCTCGTCGAACGCCCGGCCCGCGATCTGCATGCCCAGCGGGAGACCGGCGCCGGACAGCCCCGTCGGCAGGGCGAGGGCGGGATGGCCGGTCACATTGAAGGGGATCGTCTGCATCGCCGTCAGCTGCCTCGGTGGCGGCCAGTCCGTCGGGAACGCGTCCAGCCGCGGCGCCGGGGACAGCCCGGTGGCCGTCACCAGCACGTCGTACCGGTCGAAGACGATCCGCTGCACGGCGTCCGCCAGTTCCTGCCGCAGCCGGAACGCCTGCACCAGGTCCGCCGCGCTCAGCCCGGCCGCGGGGGCGATGCGCTGGTAGGTGTAGCGGCCGTAGGCGGCAGGCCGCTTCCGCAGCTCCGCCTCGTGGATCGCGTACGCCTCCGCGGCCATGATGACCCGCCCGCACGCGTTGAACCGGTCGTACGGCGGCAGTTCCACCTCCTCGACCAGGGCGCCGCGCTCGCCGAGTTCCGCCAGGATCCGCTCGATGGCCCGCGTCACCTCCGGCGAGGTAGCCGGATCGTCCCGGAACCAGCCCGGCGCATAGGCGATGCGCAGCACTCGTACGCCCTGCCCGAGCCCTGCCGCCGGGTCCGCCGCCGGACGCCGTACGCTGCCCGGGTCCAGCGGATCGTGTCCGGCGATGACCGCCGTGGCGAGCGCGGTGTCCGCCACGGTCCAGCCGAGCGGGCCGATGTGGTCCAGCGCGTACGACAGCGGGAACGCGCCCCGCCGGGAGACCAGTCCGTACGTCGGCTTCAGCCCGACCGTGCCGCAGTGACAGGCCGGCCCGCGCACCGAGCCGCTGGTGTCCGAGCCGATCGCGACCCGCACCAGACCGGCCGCCACGGCCGCGCCCGCCCCCGAGGAGGACGCGCCGGTGAAGTGCTCGGTGTTCCAGGGATTGCGGGCGGGCGGGAAGGGCAGCTCGGGGCTGGGTCCGCCGAGCGCGAACTCGTGGGTGGCCAGCTTGCCCACCAGCACAGCGCCGCCGCCTCTGAGCCGGGACTCGACCTCGGCGTCCTCGTCCGGCACATGCTCGGCCATCAGCCAGGAGTGGCTGGTGGTCCGGATGCCCCGGGTGTCGAAGATGTCCTTCAGCGCGTACGGGATCCCGTGCAGCGGCCCCCGGTCCAGACCCGACCGCAGCTCGTGGTCGGCGCGGTCCGCGTCCTTCAGGGCGCGCTCCTCGGTGACCGTCACGAACGCGTGCAGCACCGGGTTCAGCGCCTCGATCCGGTCCAGGGCGTGTCGGGTCAGCTCGGCCGAGGTCAGGGCGCCGGAGCGGAGCAGGGCACCGGCCTCGGCGACCGGCAGTTCGTGCAGCTCGCCCGGGTCAGCCATCGCTCGTCCCCACGTCGCCGCCCTCCCGCATCCGGTACACGGCCGACGGCTCGCTGCCCACCGGCCGGTCCGCCGGGCGCAACAGCGCGGTGAGCGCCATGAGTTCGGCGTACGACGCGACCGCTCCGGCTCGCCAGTCGGCGGGCACCGGCAGCCCCGCGCGCGCCATCACCAGGTCGAACTCGGCGTCGAGACCCGGTCCGTCCGGCCCGCTCACCGGCCCGCTCACCGGCCCGCTCACGCGCCCGCTCACCGGCCCGGCCTCGCAAGGCCGAGGTGGTCGCGCAGCGTGGTCCCGGTGTACTCGCCGCGGAACAGACCGCGCCGGCGCAGCTCGGGCACCACGAGGTCGGCGAAGTCGTCCAGACCGCCCGGCAGATACGGCGGCATCACGATGAAGCCGTCCACCGCCCCGTCGTCGAACCAGTCCGCCAGCTCGTCGGCGACCGACTCGGGTGTGCCGACCACCTGCCGGTGCCCCCGGGAACCCGCCACACGCTTGTAGAGCTGCCGGACCGTCAGACCTTCCTCCCGCGCCATCCGCACCAGCAGATCACGCCGCGACCGGCCGGAGTTGGAGACCGGGATGTCCGGTAGCGGACCGTCGAGGTCGCAGCCGTCGAGGTCGACATGACCCAGTTCGCTGGAGAGCAGCCCGAGCCCCACCTGCGGATCGATCAGATCCTGCAGCCGCTCGACCTTGTCCTCCGCCTCGGCCCGGGTCCGGCCCACGAAGGGGAAGACCCCCGCCATCACCTGCAGGGCGTCCGGATCACGGCCGAGCTTCTCGGCGCGTGCCCGCACGTCCTCGCTGAAGGCCCGCGCCTGCTCCTTGGAATGCTGCGCCGTGAACACCACGTCGGCGGTGGCCGCCGCCAGATCGCGGCCGGCCTCCGAGGACCCGGCCTGGATTGTCACCGGCCTGCCCTGCGGCGAGCGCGGCATGTTCAGCGGCCCGCGCACCGAGAAGTGCTCCCCGCGGTGGTCCAGGGGGCGCACCCCCGCCGGGTCGAAGAACACCCCGGCCGCCTTGTCCCGTCGCCACGCGTCGTCTCTCCAGGTGTCCCACAGCCCGCTCACGACCTCGGCGAACTCGTGCGCCCTTGCGTACCGGGCGCCGTGCTCGGGGTGTTCGGGCAGCCCGAAGTTGTAGGCCTCGTACGGGTTCTGCGAGGTGACGAGGTTCCAGCCGGCCCGGCCCCGGCTGATGTGGTCGAGCGAGGCGAGCATCCGGGCCGAGTGATAGGGCTCGTTGTAGGTGGCGGAGACCGTGGCCGTCAGCCCGATCCGCTCGGTGACGGCGGCCAGCGCCCCGAGCAGGGTGAGCGGTTCGAACTGGGCGACGTACCGGATGGCGGTGCGGCTGAGCTCCGCCATGTCCTCGCCGCGCATGGCCGAACTGTCCGGCAGGAACAGGAAGTCCATCTTCGCGCGCTCCGCGGTGCGCGCGAGCTCGGTGTAGTGCGCGATGTCCACACCGGCGCCCGCGGGCACATCGGGGTGCCGCCACGCGGCGACGTGATAGCCGGTCGGGTAGAGGAAGGCCCCGAGTCGCATATGAGGGTGCCGGGTCAACGTGGGGTCCGCCCTTCGTGGTCGGAGGCTGTGGGGCTGAGGAGCGCGGCGTGCGGGGCCGGAACCACCGCCACCGGATCCACCGGGCGGGGCATGCGCCGGACCGCCTCCTCGGCCCAGTCCGCGGCGACGGCGAGGACCGAACTGTTGGAGTGGGGCCGGGCGGCGCTCTGCTGGAAGACCCGCAGGCCCTCGGCGGGAGCGCCGAGGAAGGTGAGCCGGGGTTCGGCCGAGCCGTCCGCGAGCACGGGATGGAACCGGTCCGTGAGATCCAGCGCGCCCGGCACGTAGTCCTCGCTCCGCGCGGAGCCCCGGTTGCGCCAGAGCCGTACCAGACCGGCGTCCAGCAGCGAGCGGTACAGCGGCAGTACGTCACGGCGCGGGTCGAAGGGATGGACCCGGCCCTCGACCACGGCGCGCACCGACCGGACGACGCCGGTACGGGTGCCGGACACGGTGAACGCACCGCTGTCCGCACCGGCCGGGCGCACCACGGGCTCCGGCCCGACCGACAGATCGAGCAGCCCGGCGTCCAGCAGCGCCAGCACCTTGCGCATCGGTTCCAGCCCCGCGCCGTTGGAGAGCCGGTTGTAGTGGCGCAGATGGGTACGGACGAACCGCCGGTGGGAGTCGGGGGTCAGCCCGCCGAAGTCCACCGCTTCGCCGAAGACGGCCCGCAGGTCCCGCCACACCCCGTCGCAGGCGGCCTTGACCGCGTTGAGCAGGTTCCCCTCCAGGGCGTCCCGGTGATCCCGGCGCAGGAACTCCTCGACCCGACGGGCCCAGTCGGCACCGTCGTCTCCGTGTACGGCCGAACCGGCGGGCAACGGATCGAGCAGCGCACGCGGGTCGAAACGGGCGGACGGTGACCGCACGTCGTCCAGGGGCGTCTCGAAGGCCCGGATCAGAGCGTCCGCGCCCTTCTCGCCCCAAGGACCCCGGCCCGCCAGGAAGTCCGCGTACGCCGGTGCCACCGCGTCCTGGAGCCGGCTCATGGCCGCCTCGCCGCGCAGGGTGCGATGGTGCACCCAGGCCATCTCCAGGCAGACGAGCGGGAAGAGATGCCGGTCGAAGTCGAGTGGGCGGCGGCCGTCCGCGAGGGGCTCGGCGACCCGGGAGCGCAGGGCGCGTACCGCGTCGACCGTGAAGTAGACGCCGGTGTGCTCGAGCCGGGCCGGGTCGCCCACCTTGGCGTTCAGCGGCCGGCCGGAGACCGGCACCCCGCTGGGGCTGACCGCGACGATCACCGAGGGCTCGCGGCCGGACGGCACATAACGCAGCCCGTGCGGCGCCCGGTCCGGGTCCGGGACGAAGGCACCGCCCCGCCCCTCGGTCAGCTGCAGGAAGACATCGATGGCGGTCAGTCCGAGCCCGCGCACCGCCACCGGCAGGCCCGCCCGAACGGCTCCCTCGTCCAGCCGCTCGGCCAGGGGATACGGCGTCGGCACATATCCCGCGTGCGTCGCCAGCCGTTCCTCCTCGCTGCCGGCCGCCGGTGTGTTCCAGGAGTGGCCGGTGACGAACAGGATCTCGTCGGCGCCGAGTTCACCCCCGTCGGCGGACCGCAGCGCGAAACGGCCGCCGGTCCGGGTCACCGCCGTGACCTCGGTGTCGCGTATCTCGACGTCGACCATCGGCACGTCCCGCAGTCGCTCCACGTACCGCAGGAACAGCTCGCGCAGCGCCAGCCCGTGGACATAGCGCCGGGGCACCTCGTGCGGCAGCAGCGCGAAGTCGGGGTCACCGGTGCGGGCATGACGCTCGGCGCACCACTCCTGGAAGGTGGGCCGCAGCCGGGCGGGCAGCAGCTTGCGGGGCGGGTCGCTCGACTCGTCCGGGGCGAAGGCGATCTGCCCCGCCACCCGGTTGAGGTAGCCGGTCGGCGGCTGCCTGTCGCTGTGCACCTCGCCCGCACCGGCGCGACCGCCCCGCTCGAAGACCACGATCCGCACCGGCGCGGCCGGCGGCTCCTGCGGAAGCACGGCCGCCAGATGCGCCAGCGCGTAGGTGGCCATGGGGCCGCCGCCGACCACGACGACGCAGTGCGCGCTCATCCGGCCCGCCCCGCCCGGTCAGCCCGCGGTCGGCTGCGCGCCGGCGAGCATCTTCTGGAACCTGCGCAGCAGCGGGAAGGGCACGGTCCGCTCGACGTGGAAGCCCAGTTGTTCGTTGTACGTGTACTCGACCGGGTCCTTCATGCTGAGCTGCGACAGGCCACGGGCGACCTGTTCGAGGTAGCCGGGGAACTGCGACTGCAGCGAGTACACCACGCTGTAGTAGAGGTTGCGGCCGAGCGAGAAGCACGGGTAGCGGGCGTCGTAGTTCTCCAGCGAGAACTTCGGGAAGCAGCCGTCGATGATGCGCTTGGGGCACAGCCACAGCGGCAGGACCAGCGTCGTGTCACCGATCTGCCGCTTGGGGAAGGCGGCGGGCTTCAGTCCGGTGGTGACCCGGTAGAGGTTCTCGCAGACGATGTCCTCGAGGTTCACTCCGGTCGCGATGTACGACGTCCCGATGTCCCGTGCCGCCTTGGACAGCGCGAGCCGGATCAACAGGGTGCCGAGGAACTCGAAGTCGTCGCCCTGGAATTCACGCTCGAAGCGGTCGATCAGATCGACCGAGTCGGCCGGAATGCCCAGGAGTTGCTTCACCTCGTCCGCCTCGATCACGGTCAGTTCGAGGCCGTACTTCTCGCACAGCGCCTGCGCGCGCGGTACGCCGGCGTCCCAGTCCGGAATCCCCTTGAGGATCACCGGGTGGATGGTGATGCCGTGGTCGGAGAGCTGACTGAGGCCGTAGAGCAGGGCGTTGCTGTCGCCGCCGCCGCTGACGCCGACGACCAGGTCCGCGCCGGCGGGCACGCTCGCGCGGATGGTGTCGCCGACCCGGTCGGCGATGATCTGCCGGCACTCCTCGGGGCTGAGCTTCTTCAGGAAGGACTCCGCCGTGCCGGTCTCGTTGTCGAGGCGCTGGTAGACGTACTCGGTCGCCTCCGAACCCGGGTTGTCGCTCTCGATCGTCTTGAAGTCCTCGATCGAGAAATTGAAAGGGTTCACGTTTCGGTTGAAGTAGAGAAGAATTTCCGAGGCGTCCTCGAACTCGGCCAGAGTGCGGTCGAGCGAGGGGGAGAGCCGCGGATCTCCGCCGGATTCCGGAATGACATATGCCGCGACCGCGGACCACGGGACGCGATGGCGGTTGAGAATGTCGATGAGGCGCTCGTCGGCTGCACCGGACAGCGGCTGCCGGCCGTGCGAGGTCACAACAGAAACCGTGGGCAGCGCGCGGGACGAAGTATCGGTCATGACCTTTTCCTATCCAGCAGTGAGAGGTGGGCGAACGTGCCGGGTGGGAACGCCGACGAATCGGCTTTCCCACCCGGCGTTTTATTACTGGGCGCCGGTCTCGCAGCTCGCGCCGGTGATGACCTCGAGGCCGTGCTTCGAGGCCGGCACGAAGGAACCGGCGGCACGGAAGGCCTCCAGCTCGCGAACGCCCAGTACGGCGCGCTCGGCGGCAACACCGGAAGGAATGAGCTCGACGACCTCATTCTTCAGGTTGAAGTTGCTGCTCTGCACAGCGGTGGAAACAGCTTCACGCATGTTGACCACCCTCCTTAATTCGATGAGCGGGAGGAATTTCCCGCTGTCGGAGGTTAACCGGATGGCGGTCGAGGCCGTCAAGAGTGACAGGAAGCGCCGGTACCCGGCTTACCTGGACGGTTTCTTTACTCAGTACTGACTTGACCAGGTGAAACCCTGTCCAAATTGACCAGAATGCCCTTACCTGGCGGGGCTCGACGATGTATATCGCGGCACATCTGTCTCGGCTGGAGGAGGGGCCGGGGTGCGATTTCCAAATCGCGTCTCATGTGATTCGGTCGGTAATTGCCGACCTGCTAGCATCCGGGCGACGGCAACACCGGGTACCGGCACGGGGAAGGTCCGATGGCAACGCTCGACTGGTCGATGCTGACCCGCGGTCAGACCAAAAGGGATCTGTACGCCCGCGAGACCTACTTCCGCGAGGGCCTGTGCGATGCCGAGGAGGTGCTCGGCACGGCCGCCCTCGCCACCGTACTGCGCGACTCGGCCCTGCTCATGGTCAAGCCGGACGGACTGGCCGCGGGCAAACTGCCGCCGGTCCTGGAGTACCTGACCGAGCACGGGTTCACCCCCGTCGCCGTACGCGAGTTCCGCTTCCAGCCCTTCCACTGGCGGGAGTTGTGGCGGTACCAGCTCACCTCGGCCACGCTCGACCGGCTCGCGGTCAACGAGTTGCTCCTCGGGGCCGGCCCCGCGCTGCTGCTGCTGTTGCGCAGCGAGCCCGGGCACGAACTCCCGGGCACGGTACGGCTCTCCACCCTCAAGGGCTCGGCCACCCTGGAGGCCCAGAAGCCCGGCACCCTGCGCAGCCTGCTCGGCCAGCCGAACCGGGTGCTCAGCTATGTCCACGTCGCCGATGAACCGGCCGATCTGCTACGCGAACTCGGCCTGCTCTTCGACGGCCCGAGCCGCCGTGAACTGCTCGACCGCGTGGCCGCCAGCGCCCTGGCGGCCCGGGACAAGGACGCCCTCGACCAGGCTCTGGAACGCTTTGCCCGCCCCACCCGCTCCCTGTCGTCGGCCGACGCGCTGAGCGGCGTGGCGCGGTCGCTGACGGCCGCGGCACCGGGCCCGGCCACCGAGTCGGCCCGCCATGGAGTGGACCGCATGGAACGGGGCGAACGCATCGACTGGCGCGCGTTCCTGACGGACCTCGACGCGGCGGGAGCCCACCCCGAGCGTTGGGACCTCGCGGTGCTGGGCACGTACTTCATCGTGTACGACGAGCCCGGGCACCCCAAGATGCTGACGAATCCCGACCCTGAGTCCTGGAGGCCGGACTTCGGAGGGTGAGGGATCGCCGGGCGTCTTCTACATCTCCGCATCTCCGCATCTCCGCATCTCCGCATTCCCGCGAGGCCGGATGCCGGACGGTGACGGTTCGCCGGACGTTTCCACGAAGCCGGATGACGGCCAGAAGCCGGATGACGGCCCGAAGCCGGTGTCCGCAGAGTGCCGCAAGACAGCAGCAGGCCGGAGCTCAGCAGCAGGCCGGAAGACAGCAGCAGGCCGGAGCTCAGCAGCAGGCCGGAAGACAGCAGCAGGCCGGAGCTCAGCAGCAGGCCGGAAGACAGCAGCAGGCCGGAAGAGAGAGGCAGCATGACCAGCGCACCCGCCGCACGCGACAGCCGGATGCCGGGCGAGGCCCTGTGGCCCGCCCTGACCGTCTCGGCCACCAAGTCCGAACTCTTCTCCGAGGACCTCTACTTCCGTGAGTGCTGGTCGGATGCGCTGGACATCCTGGGCGCGGCGAACGGTTCCGGCGCCGAGGAGGCCGCCGCGGCGACCGCCACCGCGCTCGCACCGCTCGGCCTGCTCAGCTTCAAGTGCGACGGCATGGTCGCCCGCCGGGCCGACCGGACCCTGCGTTACCTCGCCGACCAGGGCTTCAGCATCCTCGGCAGCTCCCGCATCCGGCACAACCGGCATTCGATGCGCGAACTGTGGCGCTACAACTGGCACGTCTACACCACCGACCGGCTCGCCCTGATGACGATGATGCACAGCGTCAGCGAGTCGCTGCTGCTGATCGTCCGCGACGACCGGTACGACCCCGCGGTGCCCGGCGCGGTGCGGCTGGCCGACCTCAAGGGTTCCGCCGACCCCGAGGCACGCGGCCCCGAGCACCTCCGTACCGTGCTGGACCCACCCAACAAGATCATCAACTTTGTCCATGTGGCCGACGAGCCTGCCGACATCGTCCGTGAGGTCGGCATCTTCCTGGACCGGCCCGAGCGCCGGGCCCTGCTCGCCGACGTCCGGCGGGCCGACACGGCGACGGCGAGCAGGCGCGCCTTCGAGGAGGTCGGCCGGCTGGAGGCCGAGATCCCGGCGAACGACTTCGACCTGGAGGCCGCGCTCAAGCGCGCCGAGGCGGCGGCCGCTCCGGAGGCCCTCGCGCGCATCCGGTCCGCCGTCACCACCGGAACCCGGCTGTCCTGGGACGAGCTGAGCATGCTCCTCGACCCGACGGACCCGGCCGTCGGCACATGGGACTTCGTCCGCATCGCCACCGAGGTACTCGACGCCGACCGCCCCGCCTCGGCGGACCTGCTGCCGCCGAGCTCGGCGACAGAGTGGCGCACGGCTGCGGGCAACTGACGGGCTGTCGGCCGCCCGCATCCGTCTACGAGCCCGTCGTCGGCATCCGTGGGCCGTTCGCGGCCGTATGCGTGCCGGGTTGTCGGTGGCGGTCTGTTGTCCGCGGTCGTACACGTGCCGGGTTGTCGGTGGCGGTCTGTCGCCCGCGGTCGTACACGTGCCGTTCGTTCGTCGGCGTCCGTCTGCCGTCCGCACCACCTGTGCACTGCCGTTTGCCGCGTCCGTCTGTGCTCCGTCCGCACCACCTGTGCACTGCCGTTTGCCGCGTTCGTCTGTGCTCCGTCCGCACCACCTGTGCACTGCCGTTTGCCGCGTTCGTCTGTGCTCCGTCCGCACCACCTGTGCACTGCCGTTTGCCGCGTTCGTCTGTGCTCCGTCCGCACCTGTCCACGTGCCCTTCGGCGGCAGACGTCGGCCGCCCGCATCCGTCCACGAGCCCGTCGTCGGTATCCGTGGGCCGTTCGCGGCCGTCGCGCGTGGGTCGGGTGTGTTCGTGTGTTCCCCTCCCGCCGGTGACCAGGTCGGCGGGGCGGTGCCCCTGGAGTAGCGTCAGCGTCCATGACGGAACACGGAGCAGCTTCACCAGCGGGCCGGACGGCAGGCGGCGCGCTCGGTGTCGACCTCCACCTCGAGCCGGTCGGCCCCGGCCTGCGCCGAGGTCTCACCGATGCCCTGCGCGAAGCGGTCCGCACCGGGCGGCTCACGCCGGGCACTCGGCTGCCGTCCTCCCGCTCCCTCGCCGCGGACCTGGGCATCGCCCGCAACACGGTCGCCGAGGCCTACGCCGAACTCGTCGCCGAGGGCTGGCTCACCGCCCGCCAGGGCTCCGCCACCCGGGTGGCCGACCGCACGGTGACCCCGCCGACGGGCACGACCGCCGCACCCCGCCCCGAGCGCCCGCGCCCCGCCTACGACCTGGTCCCCGGCACGCCCGACCTGGCCGCCTTCCCCCGCGCGGAATGGCTCAAGGCGGCCCGCCGCGCTTTCCTGGCCGCCCCGAACGGGGCCCTCGGCTACGGCGACCCGCGCGGCCACGCAGAACTGCGCACCGCCCTCGCCGGCTACCTCGCCCGAGCGCGGGGCGTGCGCGCCGACCCGGGGCGCATCGTGGTGTGCTCGGGATTCGTACACGGCCTCCAACTGCTCGGCAGGGTGCTGCGGGCGCGCGGCCTGCGCACGGTGGCGGTGGAGTCGTACGGCCTCCCGCCGCACTGGACCCAGCTGACGGCGGCAGGCCTGACCACACGGCCACTCCCGTTCGACGAACTGGGCACGAACCCGGCGGAGTTGACCTCCCAGGGAGCCGTGCTCCTCACTCCCGCCCACCAGTTCCCGATGGGCCTGCCGCTGCACCGCGACCGCCGCGCGACGGTGGTGGACTGGGCACGCCGCACCGGCGGACTGGTCCTGGAGGACGACTACGACGGCGAGTTCCGCTACGACCGCCAGCCGGTCGGCGCGCTCCAGGGCCTCGACCCCGACAACGTCGTCTACCTGGGCACCGCCAGCAAGTCCCTCGCCCCCGGCCTGCGCCTGGCCTGGATGGTGCTGCCGCCGACGCTGGTGGACGAGGTCACGGCGGCGAAGGGCGGCTCGGACACCTGCGGCGTCCTGGACCAGCTGACCCTGGCCGAGTTCCTGACGTCCGGCGCCTACGACCGCCATGTCCGGGCCGCCCGCCTGCGCTACCGGCGCCGCCGCGACGCCCTGGTCCGCGCCCTGTCCACGCACGCTCCCCATCTCCGGGTCACCGGCATCGCCGCCGGCCTGCACGCCGTCCTGCGGCTCCCACCCGGCACGGAACGCTCCGTGGTCCAGGCCGCGACCTGGCAGGGCATGGCCCTGCACGGCCTGACCGCCTACCGCCACGAGAAGGCGACGACGGACCCCCTGGACGCCTTGGTCGTGGGCTACGGAACCCCGCCGGACCACGCGTGGGCGGGGGCGCTGGAGGCGCTGTGCAGGGTGTTGCCGTGACTCGTCCGGGTCGGTTCGGCGTTCGGGACCGAGCCGGTCCTTGCCCTTCAGCTCAGGCCGGCGGGTGAGACCTCTCAGCCCGTCCGGCGTTTGAGGACGAGGCCGTTCAGGCCGATGCGGGGGTCTGGGGGGCGGCAGCCCCCAGGGGTGGCCGGGGTCGAAGGGGCAGCGCCCCTGGAGGATGGGACGGGTAGGGGCGGCGGGGGCGAGAAAACCCGACGGGCGAGAAAACCCGACCTCAGCCACGACCCACCCTCACCCTTCAGCGGACCCACCCTCACCCTTCAGCCACGACCACCCTCACCCTTCCTCCCCCGGCGCCTCCCCGAACCGCGCCAACGCCAACGCCCCCGCCACCGACACCACAAACCCCAGCACCGCCAACCACACCAACCCCTCCCGCGTACGGTCCCCCAGCCACACCACCCCCACCACCGCCGGCCCGACCGTCTCCCCGATCACCATCGCCGCCGTAGCCACCGTCACCGACCCCCGCTGCAACGCCGAAGTCAACGCCAGAAACGCCGCCCCACCCCCCACCAGCAGCGCATACGTCGCCGGATTCCGCAGCACCTCCGGCACGGCCACCGAATCGATCAGCCGCACCGCCACCTCCACCACCCCGAACCCGAACCCGGCCGCCAGCCCGAGCACCAGCCCCCGCCCCCGCTCCGGCAACCTCCCACCCGCCAGCCCCACCCCGAGCACGGCCAACGCCACCCCCAGCATCGAGAACTTCAACGCGTCCGACCCACCGGTGTCCCCCTCCGTCCCCGCCGAGAGCCCCAGCATCGCCAACCCGGCACAGACCACCCCCACCGCGCCCCACTCGGCCCGCCGCAACCGCACCCGCAGCAGCCGCGCCGCGACCACCGCGGTCACCGCGAGACTGGACGCCAGCGCCGCCCCGACGGCGTAGATGGGGATCGACCGCAGGGCGAGGACCTGGAACACGAACCCCAGCCCGTCCAGGCCCAGTCCGGCGAGATAGCGCCACTGCCGCAGCGCCCGCAGCAGAACCCCCGCCTCGCCACCCCGGCCACCCTGCGCACTCGCCGCCCGCGCGGCCATCGCCTGCAACACGGTCGCCGTACCGAAGCAGACCGCCGCAGCCAGCGCACACAACATCCCAAACAGCACAAAGCGACTGTAGGCGAGCGGAAGAACGCCAGCCCCCCGACAGCCGGACCCGCACCGATCTCTAGGCTGTCTGCCTGACGAACCACGGACAACCAGGTTCGGCAACCGGCTCATCAAGAACATCGGGGGAGACACACATGGCGGAAACACGGCGAAGGCTGCGCTCCAGCACGGTCGTACTCGGCGGCATGGGAGTCATCGCGGCAGCGCTGACCTCGTGCAGCTCCGACCCCGACCGCCGCTGCGTCGACCGCGACAGCTACACCTACGAGGGCTACAAGGTCGTCGCGGACAAGAACTGCAAGTCCGGCTCCAGCTCCGGCTCGTCGTACGGCAAGGGCGGCAAGAGGAAGACCGGCAGCTCCGACGCCGCCTGGTACTACGACTCCGACGTCGACCGCGGCCGCGCCGACTACGGCACCTTCAGCCGCAGCGAGGCCGTCGACCGGGGCGGCTTCGGCTGCTCGGGTTCCGGCAGCGGCGGCGGCTGAGCAGGACCCGTACACCATGGAGCGCCGCACGATCGAACCCCGCCCCGACTGGCAGCAGACCGTCGAGGAACAGGGGCTCATCTACCCGCTGACCCGCCACCCCGACGACTCCCTGCGCCCGTACTGGGACGAGAGCGCGTACTACGTGTTCTCCCTCCCGGAGGTCGAGGCGCTCGAGGAGACCGTCGAGGAACTCCACCGCATGTGCCTCGCGGCGGCCGACCACATCGTCTCCGCAGGCCGCTTCGCCGACCTCGGCATCACCGACCCGCGCATCGCGAACGCGGTCGCCGAGGCCTGGCACCGCCGCGTCGAACTGCCCTCCGTCTACGGCCGCTTCGACCTCCACTACGACGGCACCGGCCCGGCGAGGCTGCTGGAGTACAACGCCGACACCCCCACCTCCCTGGTCGAGGCCGCCTCGCCCCAGTGGTTCTGGATGGAGGACCGCTTCCCCGGCGCCGACCAGTGGAACTCCCTGCACGAACGCCTCGTCGCCGCCTGGAAGAAGCAGGCAGCCCTGCTCCCGCCGGGCGCCCCGCTCCACTTCGCGTACTCCTCGGCCGACGAGCTCGGCGAGGACTTGATGACGGTCGCCTATCTCAAGGAGACCGCGGAACAGGCGGGCCTGGACACCGGCTGGATCTCCATGGAGGAGATCGGCTGGGACCGGCTCTCCGGACGCTTCGTGGACACGCAACTACGCTTCATCCGCAGCTGTTTCAAGCTCTACCCCTGGGAATGGCTCACCACCGACCGCTTCGCCGACCACGTCCTGGACACCCTCGACAACGGCGGCGGCACGGGGACCACCCTGTGGATCGAGCCCGCCTGGAAGATGCTCCTCAGCAACAAGGCCCTCCTCGCCATCCTCTGGGAGCTCTACCCGGACCACCCGAACCTGCTCCCCGCCTACCTCGACGGCCCCCGGGAACTGGCGGACACCACCGGCTATGTCGCCAAGCCCCTGCTGGGCCGCGAGGGCGCGGGCGTGACCATCCACGAACCCGGCGCCGAGGCGGTCGTCCGCGACGAACCCTGCTGCTACCAGTGGCTGGCCCCCCTGCCCGCTTTCGACGGCAACCACGTCGTCCTCGGCGCATGGGTGGTCGAGGACGAGTCGGCCGGCCTCGGCATCCGCGAGTCCTCCGGCCTGATCACGGACGAGTACGCCCGCTTCCTGCCGCACGTGATCCTCTGAGCAAAGCAATACGATACGTCTCGAATCGTAACGTGCTTCCCTCGCGAGGCCGGGTCATCGCCCACTCCGCCCTCCGCCGAGCCGACGGCGCACTCACACCCCGAGCACAGCCCGCAACTGGGCGAGCCCCCAGTCCAGATCCTCCTTCCCGATCACCAGGGGCGGCGCGATCCGGATCGTCACCCCGTGGGTGTCCTTCACCAGCACGCCCCGGTCCATCAGCTTCTCGGACACCTCCCGCCCCGTGCCGTACGCCCGCGCGATGTCGACCCCCGCCCACAGCCCGCGACCCCGCACCTCCGTCACCCGCCCCGTCCCGGTCAACAGGCCCAGCTCCCGGTGCAGATGGGCACCCAGCTCGGTCGCCCGGGCCTGGAACTCGCCCGTCCGCAGCATCGCGATCACCTCCAGCGACACCGCACACGCCAGCGGATTCCCGCCGAACGTCGACCCGTGCTCCCCGGGCCGGAACACCCCGAGCACCTCGGCCGACGACACGACCGCCGACACCGGCACGACCCCGCCCCCGAGCGCCTTGCCCAGCACATACGCATCCGGCACGACCCCCTCGTGCTCGCACGCGAAGGTACGTCCCGTCCGGCCCAGCCCCGACTGGATCTCGTCGGCCACAAACAGCACGTTCCGCTCCCGCGTCAGCTCCCGCACCGCCGGCAGATAACCGGCCGGGGGCATGAGCACCCCCGCCTCGCCCTGGATCGGCTCCAGCAGCACGGCCACCGTGTTCTCCGTCAACGCCTCCCGCATCGCCGTCAGATCCCCGTACGGCACGATCTCGAAGCCCGGCGTGTACGGCCCGAAGTCCGCCCGCGCCTCCGGGTCGGTGGAGAAGCTGATGATCGTCGTCGTACGGCCGTGGAAGTTGTTGCCCGCGACCACGATCTTCGCCATCTCCGCCGGCACACCCTTGACCCGGTAACCCCACTTCCGGGCCGTCTTCACGGCCGTCTCCACCGCCTCCGCCCCGGTGTTCATCGGCAGCACCATCTCCATCCCGCACAGCTGTGCGAGCTGATCGCAGAACGCGGCGAAGCGGTCGTGATGAAACGCCCGAGACGTCAGCGTCACCCGCTCCAGCTGCGCTTTCGCCGCCGCCAGGATCCGCCGGTTGCCGTGCCCGAAATTGAGTGCGGAATACCCGGCCAGCAGATCCAGATACCGCCGTCCCTCCACATCCGTCATCCAGGCCCCGTCCGCCGTCGCCATCACGAGCGGCAACGGGTGGTAGTTGTGCGCACTGTGCGCGTCGATCGCGGCGATCTGCGATGCGGTAGTGCTCGACGTAGTCACGGGGCTCTCCGTTCCGCCGCCGCGAGGGCTCGTGTCCCGGCAGTCACGAGGCTCACGGCCACTGTCCATTTCCTGCCTCACGCGTGTTGTGCCGCCCCCTCCTATCGTGGCTCGCATGGTGGACGCGCGGCCATGGCGCGCCGGCCTGCCCGGTAGGCTGATCGACGGGCCGTGACTGGCGCGCTGGGATGGACCAACCATCGGGGAGCGGCCCCTGGACCGAAGTCCAGACCGAGTGCCGTGCGCCTGGGCCGTACCGTGATCGCTGCACACGACGTCCGGAGGTCCCCATGCCCGCCGAGCCCCTCTCCACCGAGTCCACCGCCTTCCGTTCCGCCCTCGACGTGATCCGCGCCGTCGAGCCGCGCGTGGCCGACGCCATCGGCCAGGAGGTCGCCGACCAGCGCGAGATGCTCAAGCTGATCGCCTCCGAGAACTACGCCTCCCCGGCCACCCTCCTCGCGATGGGCAACTGGTTCAGCGACAAGTACGCCGAGGGCACCGTCGGCCGCCGCTTCTACGCCGGCTGCCGCAATGTCGACACCGTGGAGTCCCTCGCCGCCGAGCACGCCCGCGAGCTCTTCGGCGCCCGCCACGCCTATGTCCAGCCCCACTCCGGCATCGACGCCAACCTCGTCGCCTTCTGGGCCGTCCTCGCCCAGCGCGTCGAGGCCCCCGCCCTGGAGAAGGCCGGTGTCCGCCAGGTCAACGACCTCTCCGAGGCCGACTGGGCCGAGCTGCGCGGCGCCTTCGGCAACCAGCGCATGCTCGGCATGTCCCTGGACGCCGGCGGCCACCTCACCCACGGCTTCCGCCCCAACATCTCCGGCAAGATGTTCGACCAGCGCTCCTACGGCACCGACCCCGCCACGGGCCTGATCGACTACGAGGCGCTGCGTGCCTCGGCCCGCGAGTTCAAGCCGCTGATCATCGTCGCCGGCTACTCCGCCTACCCCCGTCTCGTGAACTTCCGGATCATGCGTGAGATCGCCGACGAGGTCGGCGCCACGCTCATGGTCGACATGGCCCACTTCGCGGGTCTCGTCGCCGGCAAGGTCCTCACCGGCGACTTCGACCCGGTCCCGCACGCCCAGATCGTCACCACCACCACCCACAAGTCGCTGCGCGGCCCGCGTGGCGGCATGGTCCTGTGCGACGACTCCCTCAAGGACCAGGTCGACCGTGGCTGCCCGATGGTCCTCGGCGGCCCGCTCCCGCACGTCATGGCCGCGAAGGCCGTCGCCCTCGCCGAGGCCCGCCGGCCCTCCTTCCAGGACTACGCCCAGCGCATCGTCGACAACTCCCGCGCGCTGGCCGAGGGCCTGATGCGCCGCGGCGCGACCCTGGTGACCGGCGGCACCGACAACCACCTGAACCTGATCGACGTCGCCTCCTCCTACGGCCTCACCGGCCGCCAGGCCGAGGCCGCGCTTCTCGAGTCCGGCATCGTCACCAACCGCAACGCCATCCCGGCCGACTCCAATGGCGCCTGGTACACCTCCGGCATCCGCATCGGCACCCCCGCCCTGACCACCCGCGGCCTGGGCACCGCCGAGATGGACGAGGTCGCCGCCCTCATCGACCGCGTCCTCACCACCACCGAGGCAGGCACCACCAGCAAGGGCGCACCGTCCAAGGCGCAGCACGTCCTCGACCCGAAGGTCGCCGACGAGATCTCCCGCCGTGCCACCGACCTCGTCACCGGCTTCCCGCTGTACCCGGAGATCGACCTGGGCTGACGCCCGCCATCTGCGCCGACGGCCTAGAGATCCAGGTCGATCAGCTCCTGGCGGGGCACCTGTCGCGGCGGTCCGGCTTCCTGCCGGGCCGCCGCGCGGCGTATCAGCAGCGTGCCGCCGACCCCCGTCGCGAACCCGACGGCCAGCCCTGCCAGCGCCCACTCGGCGTCATCCCACACCGCACCCGGCCGGTCCTCGGCCGCCGCGCCCACGGCACTCCCGGCGAGCTCGTCCCCCGTTTCCCCGAGCAGCGCCGACAGGTCCAGCCGCTCGAAGACGGAACGGGGTGCCCGATGCCAGCGGATGTCGTCGTCCTCCAGGTCCGGCGCGAGATCCGACCGCACCCAGGGGGTGCCGTCCCCGGCCAGGAACAGCTGGTCCTGCCGCTCCATCGCCACGTCTCCGCCCGGCGCCCGATGCGTCTGCGGCCAGCCTCCGACCCCCGTCAGTCCCCAGAGCACCGTGAGCCTTATCGGAGGATGACGCCCGTCCGCCCAGCCCTCCGGCACCCGCTCCGTCCCGACGTATGTCGGCTGCAACAGCTGCCAGAGGCGGGCGAAGTCCGGCTGGCCCGAGTGCAGTGCGATCGTGCGTCCCGTGCCGCCCGCGACGACCATCGCCACGTCGGGTACGTCCCGCGCCTGTGCCGGGGTGGCCCGCGCGGTCGCGCCTGTTCCCCACAGGGCCAGGGCCGCCGACGCCGCCACGAGCAGCGCGAGCCGCAGTTTTCCGCTCAGGTCCGCCCTCATACGTCCCGCAGCTCCTGCCTCGGCCCCGGCTCGCCGCGCAGGCGGTCCAAGGGGAGTCGCATGGCGATGGGGCGCAGGGCGAGTGCGAGCAGTGCTCCGGCCGCCGCGCCCGGCAGCGCCCACCACCAGTCGGTGCCGTCACCCGATCCCGACGCGGCCGAGGGTGTCGCGTCCGTGGCCTCGGCAGCCGCGGCGGCGGACGGGTCCTGCGCGCCGGCGTCCGTCCCGGATACCTCCTCGTCCGGCGGGAAGATCGCCGCACCGCCCTCGGAGGAGGTCTCGCCCATCAGTCCCAGCTTCGAGAGCAGGGCGCGCAGCTGGGACGGTCGGTCGGCTCGGTGCCAGGTGCCGTTCGTCGTGCTGCCCAGGTTCGCCGCCGTGTGGATCCAGACGTCCTTGCCGTCGTCGACCGGATAGACCCGGTCGAGGCGCCAGGGCGACACGTCATGGACCATCCAGGTGACGTTGATCTGGCGAGCTGCCGTCAGACCGGCCTCCGGTGGCTTGTCCCGCGTGCCCTTGCCAGCTGTGCCGAGCAGTCGCTCCAGCTCTTCGTACTCCTTGTCGGAGTAGTACAGCGAGGCCGTCTCCGTGCTTTCCGGAGAAACCAGGAGCACGCTCGTCGGTCCGCCGGCCGACGCGGGGGCGGCAGCGCCCCACAGCAGCATTGCGAGCGCCGCCGCCAACGCGCCGGCCAGCGCAGCGAGTTCACGACACCGGCCCCTCCAACTGCCCCAGCGGCCGACTCCAATTCCGCCCATCCGAACCCCCAACCCGAGCGATCCCCGTGCGGCCCGTCCCGAGCCGCGTGTCACTTCTGGTACACCGCCCGACCCGCCTGGGTTCCCACCCCGCACCCACTTTGTCCGGACCGTGCTTTTCGGGCCATGGTCCGGACCGAAATCCCCGGACCGGCTGTTTCGGGGGCCTCCCTGATGGCCCCCTTCGAGGGGGGCTAGCGCGCCGCCTTCTCGACCGACCGTGCGATCGCCACGGCCCGCTCCTTCGAGGCCACCCCTTCCAGCCGCAGCGCCGCACTCTCGCCCTCCGCGCCGTGGGTCCACAGCAGCGTCGGACCGGCCGTCCGCTCCTCGCGTGTGAAGCGCTCCCCGCTCGTGTCCACCAGCCAGAAGGTCAGCAGATGCGGGCGGGGGAACCACAGGGCCTGGTTGTCCGCCGTACTGTTCGACGCGCCCGGGTCCAGCACGATCCACTCCGGAGGTTCGCGGACCGTTTTGGCGAAGCCGATGTCCAGGCTCGCCGGCCGCTCGTCCAGTCGTATCGTGCGCCCGTCCTCGCGCCAGCACAGGCTCACCAGGAACCGTCCTCGTGGCTCCCCCGTCACCGCGACCGCGTCCGGGGCGCCGAGTTCCTTCGGCACCAGCGGTGCGAAGCCGGCCCGGCGCTCGGCCTCGGCGAGCGACACCGGGGCTTCGCAGCCGGGGACCGCGGCGCCGGGGGAGGGGGCCGCCGACGGGTCGTACCGCACTCCCACTCCCGCGAAGTCGAACCAGTCGAGGACCGCCGCCCGCACCGGGGGCGTGAGCACCAGCACCGTCAGCAGGCCGCACAGCGCCGCGGTCAGCGAACGCCACCGCACCCGCGTCCAGCGCCGCACGGCCCGCAGCCGCTCGGCCGGGCCCGGCGGCTCGGCCACCGGCACGGGCACCTGCTCGGCGAGGAGCTGTCCCAGCACCCGCTCGACCATGGTCTCGGCGCCGTCCGCCGCGCCCGGCGGGTCCAGCGAGCGCCCGAGCGCCCGCAGCTCCTCCGGCAGGCGTGTCGGGTCTCCTCGGCGACCGCGATCACCGGGACCTCGCTCTTCGGAACGCAGACCGTGATCACCGGGATCCCGCCCTTCGGAAGGCCGACCTCGATCACCGGGACCCCGTTCTTCGGAACGGCGACCGCGACCACCTGGCCCCCGCTCCTCGGAGCCACCCCGACCACGATCCACCGGCCCTCGGCCGCCGGCACCTCGTTCATGATCACCGACACGCCGGTGACCGACAC
This sequence comes from Streptomyces coerulescens, assembly GCF_042657965.1. Lineage (NCBI taxonomy): Bacteria > Bacillati > Actinomycetota > Actinomycetes > Kitasatosporales > Streptomycetaceae > Streptomyces > Streptomyces coerulescens. The sequence goes on along the minus strand of NZ_JBHSKM010000008.1, from coordinate 339,621 downwards.
TCCGATCGCCCCCGTCGGCACTCGCGTCACCCCCGGTGTCTCCCCGTCCGTCCCGCCCCGTCCCACCGGCGCCCTCGTCGCCCGCGGCGCCTTCGCTCCCGTACGCGCGCGGCCCGTCGCTCTCGAGCGCCCCCTGGCCCTCGTCGTCGTAATGCTTCCGTTCGTCATTCATGCTCATCACCCCCTTCCCGAGGCTGGAAATCCGGCAGCAGACGACCCAGCTTCCGCAGCGCGCGGTTCAGCCGGGACTTCACCGTGCCTCTGGGCCAGCCCAGGGCCTGGGCCGTCTCGGACTCGTCCATCTCCAGGAGATAGCGGTAGGTCACCACCAGGCGGTGCTCCTCGCTCAGCTGCTCAAGGGCGCCTTGGAGCGCAGCGCGGCGCTCTATCTCCAGCGCGGCGACCGCCGGGTCCGCCGATTCCGGTATCAGGGGCTCCGCCTCCACGTACGCCGCCTCGCGCCCGGCGAGCGTGCGCTGGCGGGCCGCCGTACGCACTGTGTTCCTCGTCTCATTGGCCACGATCGCCAGCAGCCACGGCTTGAACGCCGCGCCGTCCTTGAACCGGCCCAGTGAGCAGTACGCCTTGACGAAGGCCTGCTGCACCACGTCCTCCGCGTCCGCACCCGCCCCGAGCGCCGCGGCCGCCCTGAGCGCGATGCCCGTATGGGCCCGCACCAGCTGCGCGTACGCCTCCGGCTCCCCGGCGCGTACACGTGCGATCACCGCGGCCTCATCGACGATGCGGCCCCCCTCCCGCGTCCTCACACCTTTGTTACACCGCCGGGGACGGATCGGTTCCCATCTGTTTCCCGCCAGTTCCGAACCGGCCCCCGAGACCTGAGAGAATGATGAGCATGGCCTCTGACCGACCCCGTGTGCTCTCCGGAATCCAGCCCACCGCAGGCTCGTTCCACCTCGGCAACTACCTGGGCGCCGTCCGCCAGTGGGTGGCTCTGCAGGAGTCCCACGACGCGTTCTACATGGTCGTCGACCTGCACGCGATCACGATCCCGCAGGACCCGGCCGAGCTGCGCGCCAACACCCGGCTCGCCGCCGCCCAGCTCCTCGCGGCCGGTCTCGACCCCGAGCGCTGCACGCTCTTCGTCCAGAGCCACGTCCCCGAGCACGCCCAGCTCGCCTGGATCATGAACTGCCTCACCGGCTTCGGCGAGGCCTCCCGCATGACCCAGTTCAAGGACAAGTCCGCCAAGCAGGGCGCCGACCGGGCGTCGGTCGGCCTGTTCACGTACCCGATCCTGCAGGTCGCGGACATCCTGCTGTACCAGGCCAACGAGGTCCCGGTCGGCGAGGACCAGCGCCAGCACATCGAGCTCACCCGTGACCTCGCCGAGCGCTTCAACGGCCGTTTCGGGCCGACCTTCACCGTCCCGAAGCCGTACATCCTCAAGGAGACGGCGAAGATCTACGACCTCCAGGACCCGGCGATCAAGATGAGCAAGTCGGCGTCCACGCCGAAGGGCCTCATCAACCTCCTCGACGAGCCCAAGGCCACCGCCAAGAAGGTCAAGAGCGCGGTCACCGACACCGACACCGTCATCCGCTACGACGCCGAGAACAAGCCCGGTGTCAGCAACCTGCTCACCATCTACTCGACCCTCACGGGGACGGGAATCGCGGAACTTGAGCAGAAGTACGACGGCAAGGGCTACGGTGCGCTCAAGACGGACCTCGCCGAGGTCATGGTCGAGTTCGTGACGCCCTTCCGGGAGCGCACCCAGCAGTATCTGGACGACCCGGAGACGCTGGACTCGATCCTGGCCAAGGGCGCGGAGAAGGCGCGCGCCGTCGCCGCGGAGACCCTCTCCCAGGCGTACGACAAGGTGGGCTTCCTGCCCGCCAAGCACTGAGCCCGCACCACGGCAGGCGGCCGGAACACGGCCGTACCACCGCACAGCGCTGCACATCACTACGGTTGCGCCTGCCCGCAGCACAGTCGTGGCCGTACAGTCGATAGCCGGGTGGCCGCAAAGGCGGCCGCTCGCGCTCACCAACAGGGCGAGAGCTCACAAGAGAGACGACAGGAGACGACGTGGGGACCGTAACGATCGGCGTGTCGATCGCGGTCCCGGAGCCTCACGGCGGCCTGCTCCAGGAGCGGCGCGCGGGCTTCGGCGACGCCGCGGCTCACGGCATCCCCACGCATGTCACGCTGCTGCCGCCGACAGAGGTCGACGCCTCGCTGCTGCCGGCGATCGAGGCGCACCTCGTCGAGGTCGCGGCGGCCGGGCGGCCCTTCCCGATGCGGCTGTCCGGCACCGGGACCTTCCGGCCGTTGTCGCCGGTCGTCTTCGTCCAGGTCGTCGAGGGCGCCGAGGCCTGCACCTGGCTGCAGAAGCAGGTCCGCGACGCCTCCGGCCCGGTCGCACGCGAACTGCAGTTCCCCTACCACCCGCATGTCACGGTGGCCCACGGCATCGACGACGAGTCGATGGACCGCGCCTTCGAGGAGCTCGCCGACTACGAGGCCCACTGGCCCTGCACCGGCTTCTCCCTCTACGAGCAGGGCGCCGACGGCGTCTGGCGCAAGCTGCGGGACTACGCCTTCGGGAGCGCGGTCGTGCCGCCGCAGGCGGGGCGTGTGGAGCGCGGGTCGATCCCGGCGAGTTAGCTCCGCGGTGCGCCGCAATGCGGGGTGCGGGGTGCGCCGGGATGTGGGTTCCGGGGCAGGTCGTTTTTCGTCTGCGGCCCCGACGTGGCTGGTCGCGCAGTTCCCCGCGCCCCTGGCGGCGCTGCCGTGCGGCAGCGCCGATACGGCGCGCTTCTCACGCCGGGACCTACACCGGCAGACGACGCAGCAGCGCCCGCGGTGCGTGTCGTAGGGCCGACATCACCAGCCTGAGTACGCCCGGTACCCACACCGTCTCCGAGCGGCGGCGCAGGCCCAGCTCGATGGCTGTCGCGACCGCTTCCGGGGTGGTCGCGAGCGGTGATTCCTCCAGGTCGGCGGTCATCTTCGAACGTACGAATCCGGGGCGTACGACCATGACGTGGACGCCGGTGCCGTGCAGGGCGTCACCCAGGCCCTGGGTGAAGGTGTCGAGGCCGGCCTTGCTGGAGCCGTAGATGAAGTTGGCGCGGCGGGCCCGCTCGCCGGCGACGGACGACAGGACGACCAGCGAGCCGTGGCCCTGGGACTGGAGCGCGCCCGCGCTGACCAGAGCCGCGGAGACGGCGCCCGTGTAGTTGGTCTGCGCGACCCGCACCGCGTTCAGCGGCTCGCGCTCGTCGCGGGCCTGGTCGCCGAGGATCCCGAAGGCGAGCAGCACCATGTCGACGTCGCCCTCCGCGAAGACCTTGCCGAGCACCGTCTCGTGGGACTCGGGGTCGAGCGCGTCGAAGGCGACGGTGCGTACCTCGGCCCCCAGGGCGCGCAGATCGGCCGCGGACTGCTCCAAGGCGGGCGACGGACGGCCCGCCAGCCACACCGTGCGGGTACGGCGCGCGATCAGGCGGCGTGCGGTGGCCAGCGCGATCTCGGACGTACCGCCGAGGACGAGCAGGGACTGGGGGATGCCGAAGGCGTCCTTCACGTCAGCTCCTAGAGGTCTGAGAGGCCGGGGCCCGATGGGGGCGGGGGATCTGGGAGTCCGGGGGAGACGAATGCCGGGTGCTACAGGCCGAGGCGGCGGGACAGGTCCGAGACGAACACCCCGCGCGGGTCGACCTCGGCGCGCAGCGCGCGGAACTCGTCCAGACGCGGGTACATCGTGGCGAGCAGGTCGGGCCGCAGCCGGGAGTCCTTGGCGAGGTAGACCCGTCCGCCGGCCGAAGCCACGTCCTGGTCCAGTACGTCCAGGAGGGCGCCGAGGCCGGGCAGGCAGGCCGGGATGTCCAGGGCCAGCGTCCAGCCGGGCACCGGGAAGGAGAGCCAGCCGGGGTCGGCGTCCCCGAAGCGCTTGAGGACCGCCAGGAAGGACGGGCAACGGTGCTCGGAGACGCGCCGCACGATGCCGTGCAGGGCCTCCTCCTGGCCGAGCCCGACGACGAACTGGTACTGCACGAAGCCGCCCCGGCCGTAGATCCGGTTCCAGTGGGGCACACCGTCCAGCGGATGGAAGAACCGGGTGAGCGACTGGAGTTCGCCGGTACGCGCGCGTGGCGCCCTTCTGTACCAGAGCTCGTTGAACCAGCCCACGGTACGGCGGCTCAGCAGGCCCTCCGGGAGGAGTGCGGGCGGGGCGGGCAGGCGGGCGGGACGGAAGGCGAGCGGCTCCTTACGCGCGCGTGTCCCCTCGCGCAGCGCCTCCAGGGGCGCGTGATCGCCACGGGTGAGCACCGCGCGGCCCCTCGCCGACCCGCGCGCGAGCAGGTCGATCCAGGCGACCGAGTAGCGGTAGTTGTCGTCGGTGGCGGTCAGGCGGGCCAGCAGGTCGTCGAGGTCCCGCGCGCGCTCGGTGTCGACCGACATCAGCGAGGTCGCCACCGGCTGGAGCTGGATCGTCGCGGTGAGGATCACGCCGGTCAGACCCATGCCGCCGGTGGTGGCGTCGAACAGGGGCGTGTCGCGGGCGACGGCGCGCACCTCGCCGTCGGCGGTGAGGAGTTCCATCGACAGGACGTGGCGCGAGAAGGAGCCCGACACATGGTGGTTCTTGCCGTGGATGTCCGCTCCGATCGCACCGCCGACCGTCACCTGGCGGGTGCCGGGCGTCACCGGCAGGAACCAGCCGAGCGGGAGCAGCACGTCCATCAGCCGGTGCAGGGAGATCCCCGCGTCGCACAGCACGATGCCGTTGTCGACGTCGATCGCGTGCACACGGTCCAGAGCGGTCATGTCCAGCACGGTGCCCCCGGCGTTCTGCGCCGCGTCCCCGTACGCCCGCCCCAGGCCCCTCGGGATGCCTCCGCGGGCCCCGCAGTCCCGGACGGCCGTCGCGGCCTCCGGATACGTCCTGGGGCGGATCAGGCGGGCGTTGGTGGGGGCGGTGCGGCCCCATCCCGAGACGGACACGGTGTCGGCAGACATGTCGGCGACCGTAGCGCCCGTATGAGGGTGATCAGTTATGAAACATTCTCTTCCTCCCCAAAATGGGTGATTAATGGGATGTCGCCCAATATTGTCGTAGTTCTGGCTCGTTGGGCGTGAACAGTGAGTCCGTATGGACCACTTCGACGACATGGACCACCGAAGCCTCAGGGGTGTCGACCGGCGAATCCTTTCGGCGGTCCACGCCCGCGGCTGTGACCCGCGTGTCGTCGGCGTCGCGCGCGCCCTGTCCCGGGCGGGCGAGCACGGTGCGCTGTGGCTGGCGGCGGGCCTCGCCGGGGCCGCCGTGGACGGGCGCCGACGCGGCGCCTGGGTGCGCGGCACGGCGCTCACCGCGGGCGCGCACCTCGTGAGCATGGGGGTGAAAAGGGTGGTGCGCCGCCCACGCCCGGCGCATGTCGAACCCCGGGTGCACACCCTGGGCCGGCACTCCTTCCCCAGCTCCCACGCGGCCTCCGCCACCGCCGCCGCGGTCGCCTTCGGCGCGCTCGGCGCCTACGCGATCGCGCCGCTGGCCACCGCGATGTGCCTGTCACGCCTGGTCGTCGGCGTGCACTACCCCTCCGACGTGGCGGCGGGCGCGGCGCTGGGCGCATTCACCGCGCGCGTGGGGGCGAGCTGGATGCGGAGTGGGGGCGGGCGCGCCCATGCCTGAGACCGCGCACCTGACAAGTGCCGCACGCATCCGGGAAACAGCGCTCCACCAGCAGCGCACGCCCCCTCGCCACGCCGCACCACCGCCCCGCAAGCGCGGCCCCGGCGCGCTGCTCGGCGGCCTCGTCAGGACCGCGCGCCCCAAGCAGTGGGTCAAGAACGTCCTGGTCGTCGCGGCTCCGGCCGCCGCAGGCCGGCTCTTCTCCACCCACGCGGCGATCCAACTCGCCCTCGTCTTCACGCTCTTCACCGCCTGTGCGGCCGCCGTCTACCTGATCAACGACGCCCGCGACGCCGACGCGGATCGCGCCCACCCGACCAAGCGGCACCGCCCGGTCGCCGCCGGACAGGTCCCCGTACCGGTCGCCTACGCCGTCGGAGGCGCCCTCGGCATGCTCGCGCCGGCCGCCGCGGCCCGGCTGACCTCGCCCCTCGTCGCGGCCCTGCTCACCGCGTACCTCGGCATGCAACTGGCGTACTGCGTCAGCCTCAAGCACGTCCTGGTCGTCGACCTCGCCGTCGTCACGACGGGGTTCCTGATGCGGGCGATGGCCGGCGGGCTCGCGCTCGGCATCCCGCTGTCGCGGTGGTTCCTGATCACGACCGGGTTCGGGGCCCTGTTCATGGTGTCGGCCAAGCGCTACTCCGAGGCCGTGCAGATGGCGGGGAAAGCGGGCGCCACGCGCGCGCTGCTCACCGAATACACCGCCGGATACCTGCGCTTCGTCTGGCAGTTGGCGGCCGGCGTCGCCGTCCTCGGCTACTGCCTGTGGGCCCTGGAGGAGGGCGGCGTCCCGCACACCGGGCTGCTGCCCTGGCGACAGCTGTCCATGGTCGCCTTCATCCTCGCGATCCTGCGCTACGCCGTGTTCGCCGACCGCGGCACCGCGGGCGAACCCGAGGAGGTCGTCCTGCGCGACCGCCCGCTCGCCGTCATCGGGGTGGTGTGGCTGGCCATGTACGGCCTGGCGGTGGCCAATTGGTAGGCACACGCGCGTGGCGGAGCCGACGGGGCGGCCCGGAGAACACCCATGAGGAAGTCACCGGCCCGAGATCCACCCGCCGAGAAGTCCTCGCCTTCGCCGCCGTCGGCCTTCTCGCCTACGCCGTCGACCTCGCCCTCTTCACCTGCCTGCGCGGCCCCGCCGCCCTCGACCCCCTCACGGCCAAGGCCGTCTCCTTCGTGGCCGGCTGCACGGTCGCGTACGCCGGGAACGCGCACGGCACCTACCGCCACACCCACCGCCGCGGCCCGCGCCCCTACGCCGTCTTCCTCGCGGTGAACGTCGCCGGAGCCGTCGTACAGCTGCTGTGCCTCACCGTGAGTCACTACGGCCTCGGGCTCACCTCCCAGCTGGCCGACACCGTCTCGGGGGCGGGTATCGGCATGGCGCTGGCTACGGTCCTGCGATTTTGGGGCACTCGGACATTCGTCTTCCCTGCGGAGGGCAGAGTCGGATCATGGACTGGCTGAAGAAACTTCCCGTCGTCGGGTCCGCGGTGACCCGGCTGATGACCACGCACGCGTGGCGGTCGTACGAGCGCATGGACCGGGTGAAGTGGACACAGCTGGCCGCCGCGATGACCTTCACCAGCTTCATCGCCCTGTTCCCGCTGCTCACGCTGGCCGCGGCGATCGCCGCCGCGACGCTCAGCCAGGAGCAGCAGGACAAGCTCGAGGACAAACTTGCCGACCAGGTCCCCGGCATCGCCGACCAGCTCAACATCAGCGGCCTCGTCGAGAACGCCGGCACGGTCGGAGTCATCGCGGGTGCCCTTCTGCTGTTCACCGGCATCGGCTGGGTCACCTCCATGCGCGAGTGCCTGCGCGCGGTGTGGGAGCTGCCCGACCCCGAGGAGAACCCCGTCCTGCGCAAGGTCAAGGACGCGGGTGTCCTGGTCGGATTCGGCGGCGCCGTACTCGTCACGCTCGCGGCGTCCACCGTCGCCTCCGCCCTGGTCGGCTGGATCACCCGTCAGCTGGGCATCGACGAGGGCGGCTGGGGCGGGGTCCTGTTGCGGATCGCCGCGTTCCTGGTCGCCGTACTCGCGGACTTCCTGCTGCTGCTCTACGTCCTGACCCTGCTGCCCGGCGTCGAACCGCAACGCCGTCGCCTTGCGGTGGCCGCGCTGATCGGCGCGGTCGGGTTCGAACTGCTGAAGCTGCTGCTCAGCGGCTATATGCAGGGCGTGGCCACCAAGAGCATGTACGGCGCGTTCGGCGTGCCGGTCGCCCTGCTGCTGTGGATCAACTTCACCGCGAAGCTGGTGGTGTTCTGCGCCGCCTGGACGGCGACGGGGCACAAGGAGACCGACGACGAGACCGACGGCGAGACCGAGGACAAGGCCGGGGACAAGGCCGACGTCGAGGCCGAAGACGAGCACCAGACCGAGGACGCGACGGCCGCAGCCGACAGCTCGGCGGCCGGAACCGAGGACTCGGCGGCCGGAACGCAGGGCTCGGCGGCCGGAAGCGAGGGCTCGGCCGCCGAATCCGCGAAACCCGGGGTCAGGAGCGGCCCCGACGGCGCACCAGGTCGGGCAGCGGCCAGCGGCGGTTGATCAGGAACGCGCCGGCCGCGAGCAGCACCAGTGCCCCGCCGGTGATCCCGAGCGCCACCCCGATGCCGCTCGAACCGCTCGCGGCCGAGGCGCCCACCGCCGACTTCGAGGACTTCTCGCCGTCCCCTGCGCCACCGGCCTGCCCGGAGTCGTTCGCACCCGGCTGTGCGCTGGCCTGCGCCGCGCTCCTGGGCGGCACCAGCTCACCCACCGGCTGCACCTTCCCGGCCGCCTGGAAGCCCCAGTCGAAGAGCCGCGCGGTCTCCTTGTAGACCTCGTTGTGCTCGCTCTTCTCCGGGTTCATGACCGTGACGAGCAGCACCTTGCCGTTGCGCTCGGCGACGCCCGTGAAGGTGGCGCCCGCGTTCGTGGTGTTGCCGTTCTTGACGCCCGCGATGCCCTGGTACACGGGGATGTCGCTGTCCCCGGCCAGCAGCCGGTTGGTGTTCTGGATCTCGAAGGACTCGCGGACGGACTTGCCCTTCTTCTTCGACGTCGAGCCCGGGAACTTCGCGGTGACCGTCGAGCAGTACTCGCGGAAGTCCTTCTTCTGCAGCCCGGACCGGGCGATCAGGGTCAGGTCGTACGCCGAGGAGACCTGGTGGGGAGCGTCGTAGCCGTCCGGGGACACGGCGTTCGTGTCGAGGGCCTGGAGCTCCTCGGCGTGCGCGTTCATCTCCTTGACGGTGTTGTCGATTCCGCCGTTCATCTTCGACAGCACGTGCACGGCGTCGTTGCCGGAGCGCAGGAAGACCCCGAGCCACAGATCGTGGACGCTGTACGTCTCGCCCTCCTTTATCCCGACCATGCTGGAGCCGGACCCGACGTCCGCGAGATCGGACGGCACGACCTTGTGCTCGACGCTCTTGGGGAACTTCGGCAGCACCGTGTCGGCGAACAGCATCTTCATGGTGCTCGCGGGCGGGAGCCGCCAGTGCGCGTTGTGCGCGGCGAGCACATCGCCGGACTCGGCGTCGGCGATGACCCAGGAGCGCGCGGTGAGGTCCTTGGGCAGCACGGGGACCCCGCTCGCGAGGTTCACCTGGGTGCCGGCCTGTCCCAGTCGCTCGCCGCCCACGGTCGACATGTTCGCCGGGGGAGTGGCCGAGGGGCTCGTACTCGGTGACGGCTTGGGGGCCGCGTGGGAGACGGGCGCGGTCAGCGCGAGGGACGAGACGACGGCGGAAGCGACCAGCAGGGCACGCCTGGCGGTCTTCTTGGGTGCGGGCACGACGGAGAACGTACATGCCGTTGCCATGGAAGTCCCGCTTCTGTCCCCACCCCGCCCGAAGGACCCGGCACTCGGCGTTGATACTGAACTCATGAAGCTCAGCCGACCGGTCTCCTGGTTCCTGCTCGCCTTCGGGGTGTGGAGCTGGGTCATCTGGGTCACTTTCGTCAAAAATTTGATCAAGGACAGCAGCGGGCTGGCGTTCGACGACGGTCACCCGACGGCGTATTTCTGGGTGCACTTGCTGCTCGCCGTCGTCTCCTTCGTATTGGGGACGGTCGTCGGAGTCATTGGGTTGCGTTCGGTGCGCGCACTGCGCCGGATGTCATAGGAACTCGGCCACCGCCCGGGACGTTCACTCGTCACGCAAGGGAAAGGGAACGTCCGCGTGGTCATCGTCTTCGCGCTCGTCGCGCTGCTTGTGCTGTCCGTCGTGGTGGCGGGCAACTGGTGGATGTGGCGGCGTCTGTTCCGCGACACGACGCGCGCTCCCGGCCTCGTGCGCCGGGCGGGCGTCGTGGTGATCGCCGGCGGCTGGGCCCTGACGATCGGTGGTCTGGTCGCCGAGCGCACCGGTGCGCCCTTCTGGCTCCAGCGGGTCCTGGCCTGGCCGGGCTTCCTGTGGCTGGCCCTGGCGATGTACCTGATGCTGGGGGTCCTGGCCGGTGAGGTCGTACGGCCCCTGCTGCGCCGCGGGCTGGAGAGACGGGCGCGCGTGGGGGAGGCCGAGGCCGTACCGGCACCGGAGCCCGAGCCGGTGCCCGTGGCCGCCGCGGGCCCGGCCGACCCGCCCCCGCCCTCGGCGACCGACACGCCAGTGGACTCCGCGACCCCGCCCGGCGGCCCCCTGGCGACCCCCACCCGCCGCCTCTTCGTCTCCCGGGTCATCGCCGGGACCGCAGCCGCGGCCGCCGTGGGGACCGTCGGCTACGGCACCTACGGCGTTCTGCGGGGCCCGCGCGTCAAGCGGGTCACCGTGCCGCTGGCCAAGCTCCCGCGCGCGGCGCACGGTTACCGGATCGCGGTCGTCAGCGACATCCATCTGGGCCCCGTCCTCGGCCGGGGCTTCGCGCAGAAGGTCGTCGACACCATCAACGGCACCCAGCCCGACCTCATCGCGGTCGTGGGCGACCTGGTGGACGGCAGCGTGAAGGACCTCGGCCCGGCGGCGGCCCCGCTCGCCGGGCTCCGGGCGCGGCACGGCGCGTACTTCGTCACCGGCAACCACGAGTACTTCTCGGGCGCCGAGCAGTGGGTCGAGGAGGTACGCCGCCTGGGCCTGCGCCCGCTGGAGAACGCCCGCAGCGAACTGCCCCACTTCGACCTGGCCGGCGTCAACGACGTCGCGGGGGAGAGCGAGGGCCAGGGCCCCGACTTCGCCAAGGCCCTCGGCGACCGGGACAGAGCACGCGCGTGCGTGCTGCTCGCCCATCAGCCGGTCCAGATCCACGACGCTGTCGACCACGGCGTCGACCTCCAGCTCTCCGGCCACACCCACGGCGGCCAGCTGTGGCCAGGCAACCTCGTCGCGGGCCTGGCGAACCCGACCCTGGCCGGGTTGGAGCGGTACGGCGACACCCAGCTGTACGTCAGCCGCGGCGCGGGCGCCTGGGGCCCGCCCACACGCGTGGGAGCCGAGTCGGACATCACCGTGATCGAGCTGGCATCCCGTCAGGCCTGACCGCCATCCCAAGTCTGTGAACTGCCTGTGAAACCTGCCGGAAACACCCGTAGGTAAGTTCTTTCTCATGTCGCCAAAATCCTCTTCCCCCCGGTGAAAACCGTGTGATTAGGTGTGCCCGCCACTTAGGGGAGTGGTGCATTCCAAAGCTCATGCGGGGGCCCGTCGAGGGCCCGGGGAGAGGGCACACCCATGCGTTCCATTCGCATGCGGATTCTCGCGACGTTGCTCGTGCTGGCGGCCGTGGGAGTGGGCGGCTGGCAATTATTGCCGTCGCAGCAGGACGACGGCAGAACCATCACGGTCGGCACGACGGACGGCGTCACATCGCTGGATCCGGCCGGCGCCTATGACGCCGGTTCCTGGGCGTTGTTCAGCAATGTCTTCCAGTCGTTGCTGACGTTCGAGCCGGGTGGCGTGACCCCCGTGCCCGACGCGGCCCGGAGCTGTGACTTCGAGGGCACCGATCTGACCACCTACCGCTGCGAGTTGCGCGAGGGACTCACCTTCCCGAGCGGGCGCGCCATGACCGGACAGGACGTCAAGTACTCCTTCGACCGGATCAAGCGGATCAAGTCGGACGTCGGTCCGGCCGCGCTGCTGGACACCCTCCGCTCGGTGAGCGCGAGTGGCCGGACGGTCACCTTCCATCTGTCCTCGCCCGACGCCACGTTCCCGCTCAAGGTGGCCACCGGCGCGGGCGCGATCGTCGACAGCGAGAAATATCCGGCCAGAGCGCTGCGCTCGGACAACGGTGTCGACGGCACCGGCCCGTACACGCTGACCGGATATGCGAAGGACAAGCAGGCCGCCCTCGCCCCCAACCGGCACTACCAGGGCGCCCTCAGCGGCATCGGCCGCCCGGTCGAACTGCGGTACTTCGGCGACGGGAAGGCCCTGGAGAAGGCCTGGAAGGACAAACGGGTCGACGTCGCCACGCGCACGCTGCCGCCCGAGGTCCTCGCCGGCCTGAACGCCTCCGACCCGGATCAGCGTGTCTCCGAGGCCGACAGCTCCGAGATCCGCAACCTCTACCTCAACACCCGCAAGGCCTCGCCCCTGCACGATGTGCGGGTCCGGCAGGCCATGGCCTGGCTGATCGACCGCGAGAAGCTGGCCGCGACCGTGTACCAGGGGACCGTCGATCCGCTGTACTCGCTGATCCCGACCGGTATCACCGGCCACACCACGTCGTTCTTCGACGCCTACCCGGAGTTGAGCACGGCCAAGGCGCGCGCCCTGCTGACCGGCGCCGGCCTGCCCGTCCGCTTCACCTACGGCTATGCCACCGGGCGCGGTTCCGGGGCCGAGGAGGCCGCGGAGATCAAGCGGCAACTGGAGGCGACCGGCCTGTTCAAGGTGACGCTCAAGGGCTACGAGTGGACCGACTTCCAAAAGCGCTGGGCGAGCGGCGAGCTCGACGCCTACGCCGTCGGATGGGTCGCCGACTTCCCCGACCCGGACACCTACGGGGGCCCGCTGATCGGCACGAACGGCACCATGAGCACGGGATACAGCGACCGGGCCGTGGACCAGCTGATCACGGCCAGCCAGCAGTACGCCGACCGCAGCGAGGCCACCAAGGACTTCCGCGCGCTCCAGGAGGCCGTCGCCCGCGATGTCCCGGTGATCCCGCTGTGGCAGGCCAAGGAGTACGTCGTCTCCAGCGAGGAGGTGGGCGGCGGCCAGTACCTCTCCGACGGTACCGGTGTCTTCCGGCTCTGGCGCCTCACCTGGATCTGACGCGATCCCGCCGCCCCGGCCGTACATGCGGTGGTGCAGCCGGGGCACCCGCCGCTGCACCATGTGAGGGAGGTGTGCGTGGGGTGAGGAGCGAACGTGTTGAGACGCAACGCCTTCCGGCTGCCCCTGCATCCGGCATCCGTCGGTCTCGCACGGCGGCGGGCCCGGGACCACCTCGCCGACTGGGGGCACGGACCGCGGGATCCGGCGCTTCAGGACGCGGAGCTGCTGGTCTCCGAACTTGCCACCAACGTCGTCCGGCACGGCTCCTCCCCGGGCGGTCCGGGCAGGGAGCACCACCCCCATCCGGAGCGTGAGTTCGAGGTCGCGGTCACCGCGCTCGCCGACGGCTCCTGTCTGATCGAGGTGTCGGACGAGAGCCACTTGGCGCCGCGGCTGCGGACGGTGGGGGAGTGGGAGGAGGCCGGCCGCGGCCTGCACCTGGTGGAGAACCTGGCCGCCGCGTGGGGGGTGTGGTGCCGGGGACGGCACGGCAAGACGGTGTGGGCGCTGGTCCTCGCCGACGTGGGCCCCTGGGAGGCCGCGTGACGGTTACGACCGTGAAGCAGCCCCCGTCGTCAGGATCACCGTGACGGCCAGCCCCTCACCCGGCGCCGTCCGCACCGCGACCTCGCCGCCGTGCGCCTCCACCACGCCCTGCACGATCGCCATCCCGAGTCCGCTGCCCGCACCCCCGCCGGCCCGGAAGAACCGGTCGAAGATCCGCGCCGCGTCCTCCTCGGCCAGCCCCTGCCCCTTGTCCTCGACACACAGCCGTACGACGCCGTCGGCCCGCTCAAGCCCCAGCCGTACCGGCACATCGGCGGGCGTGTGCGTGCGGACGTTGCTCAGCAGATTGCCCAGCACCTGGCGCAGCCCCGACTCGTCGGCGTGCACCAGCAGCGTGCCGTCGGCGTCGACCGTGATCGGCCGCTCGGGCTGCTGGACCCGCAGATCCTCCGCGGACTCGCGCACCAGCCGGCTCAGATCGACGTTGCGGAAGCGCAGTTCGGGCCGCTGGTCGAGCCGGGCGAGGGTGAGGAGTTCGTCGACGAGCCGGCCCATGCGGTCGACCTCCCCGTTCATCCGGTCCCAGACGCGCTTGCGCTCGGCGGGCTCCGGCAGCATCCCCCGGTCGTACAGCTGGAGATAGCCGCGTATCGCCGCCAGCGGCGTGCGCAGCTCGTGCGAGGCGTCGCCGACGAACCGGCGCAGCTGGGCCGTGCTGCGCTCGCGTGTGCGGTACGCCGACTCCACCTGGTGGAGCATCGAGTTCAGGGCCACCCGCAGCTGTTCCACCTCCAGCGTCGGGTCGCTGTTGGAGGGGATGCGCCGGGTCAGATCGCCCTCGGCTATCGCCGACGAGGTCTCCACCATGTCCTCCAGCGGCCGCATCCGGCGCCGCACACTGAACATGGTCAGACAGCCGAGCAGCGCCAGCAGCAGCGTGCCGACGGCCAGGTCCATCCTGAGGGCCTTGCCCATGCCCTCGTGCAGGCCCTCGGTCGGGACGGCGATCAGCACGATGGTGCCGTCCGACAGCTCCGTCCCGACCATGCGGTACCGGTCGCCCTCGACCCGTACGTCCCGCGGATCCTCGTCCGCCGCGAGGGCCACCGGGTCCTGCGCGGCGGCGGCCAGGGCGTGCTGGCGGGGTGTCGGCGTCAGCGGGCCCAGGGCGACCGGCTTCCCGGCGGAGTCGACGGCGACGTACACCATGCTCGGGCTCGGCAGCGGATCGGTGTCGCGGGCGCCGCCGTCGTTGAACTTGTCCAGCGCGACGCCCAGTTCGCTCAGCGACTCGATCTGCCGCAGGGTGAACCCGGCGTGCCCCAGGGTGGAGCGCGCGCTCTTCAGCTCGCTGTCGACCTTGTCGAGCAGATAGAACCGCGCGGTGACCAGGCTGACGGCGGTCGCGACGACGATGCCCACGGCCAGCAGCGCCACGTTCGCCAGGGTCAGCTTGCCGCGCAGGGAGTGCATCCCGCGCGGGCGGCCGACGCGGGAGATCCAGGGGAGCCTCATGCCAGCCCGTATCCGACACCCCGCCGCGTGGTGATCACCGGCGGTCCCAGGGCGTCCAGCTTGCGCCGCAGATAGCTGATGTAGGTCTCCACGACGGTCGACTCGGGCGGCGTGTGTTCGTACTGCCAGACATGGCGCAGCAGCTGGTCCTTGGGCACGATCCGGCCGCCGTTGCGCACCAGGAAGCGCAGCAGGGCGTACTCGGTGGGGGTGAGCTCGACGGTGCGGCCCGCGCGGCGCACCGAGTACGTCGTCTCGTCCAGCTCCAGGTCGCCGTATCTGAGCGGTGGACGCTGCGGCAGGACGTCGGCGGGGCGGGTGCGGCGCAGCACGGCCGTCAGGCGGGCGACGACCACGTCGACGTCGAACGGCTTGGTGATGTAGTCGTCGCCGAAGCCGAGGGCGCCGACGATCTCCGCGGGCGCGTCGCGTGCGGTGAGGAAGACCAGCGCCAGGTCGGGGCGGCGCACCCGCAGTTCGCGCCCCAGCGCACGGCCGTCGCCGTCGGGGAGCATGACGTCGAGCAGCGCCGCGTCCGGGCGGGTGCGCTCGGCGAGACACAGCGCGTCGCGGACGGTGCCCGCGGTCATGACCTCGAAGCGGTGGTAGCGCAGGGCGATGGCTAGAACGTCCGCGATGGACTCCTCGTCCTCCACCACCAGCACCGTGCCTGATCCCGTCGTCATGCCCCCAGTATCGGCGGGCCCACTGACAACCGGGCCGGTTCTGCTTTGGAGTTCCTTGAGAGTCATGGCCTTCGCCTGCCCACGCGTGTGTGCCGCCGCCAATGCTGTTGCCCAGGACCTGGGGGACCGACCGAACCGAATAAGGAGCGTTGAGCGTGGCGGCATTGGCACGGTGGTGCTATCGGCATCGGCTGGTGGTCCTGTTGCTGTGGTTGGGGGCACTGTTCGGACTGGGCTCGGCGAGCGCCGGCGCGGGGACGAACTACGCGAACGTCTTCTCCCTCCCGGACACGGACTCGGCGACCGCGTACGACCTGATGGAGAAGGCCTTCCCGGAGCGCGCGGGCGACACCGACACGGTGGTGTGGAAGGTGGACGAGGGATCCGTACG
Organism: Streptomyces coerulescens; assembly: GCF_042657965.1. Classification (NCBI taxonomy): domain Bacteria; kingdom Bacillati; phylum Actinomycetota; class Actinomycetes; order Kitasatosporales; family Streptomycetaceae; genus Streptomyces; species Streptomyces coerulescens. Next base: position 323,638 of record NZ_JBHSKM010000008.1, on the reverse strand, counting down.
GGACGAGTCCGTACGCTCCCGCATCGAGCCCGCCCTTGAGGAGATCGGGCGGATGAAGGGGGTCGGTGAGGTCACCGACCCGTACGCGGCACAGGGAGCGGCGCAGATCAGCAGGGACGGGCGGATCGCCTACGCCCAGGTCACCTTCAAGGAGCAGGCGAACGCCGTCCCCAAGGAGCTGATCGAGGACGTCGTCGACAAGGCGCAGGCAGCGGAACGCGTCGGGCTCCAGGTCGAGCTCGGCGGCCAGGCCGTCGCCCGCACCCAGGAGCCGCCGCAGGGCATCGCGGAGGCGGTCGGCATCCTCGCGGCGGCCGTCGTGCTGTTCCTCGCCTTCGGCTCGCTGTTCGCGATGCTGCTGCCGATCGTCGTGGCGATCGCGGGTGTCGGCACCGGCATGATCGCGACGATGCTGATGAGCCATGTCACGGACGTGCCCGAAGTGGCCCCGCTGCTCGGCTCGCTGATCGGTCTCGGCGTCGGCATCGACTACGCCCTGTTCATCGTCACCCGGCACCGGCGCGGCATCCTGCGCGGGATGAAGCCGGAGGACGCGGCCGTGACCGCCCTCAACACCTCCGGACGCGCGGTGCTGTTCGCGGGCGGCACGGTGTGCATCGCGCTCGCCGGCATGCTGGTGATGAACATGCGGTTCCTGGACGGTGTGGTCGTCGCGACCTCGCTCACCGTCGTCCTCAGCGTGCTGGCCGCGATCACCCTGCTGCCGGCCCTGCTCGGCCTGCTCGGCATGCGGGTGCTCAGCCGCAGGCAGCGGCGCCGGCTGGCCGCGGCGGGGCCGGAGCCGGCCGAGGCGAGCGGGCTCGCGGCGCGCTGGTCGGCGTACGTCCAACGCCGTCCGCGGCCGGTCGCGGCGATGGCCGTCGTCGTGATGGCGGTCCTCGCGATCCCCGTGCTGTCGCTGCGCCTGGGCGCCACCGACCAGGGCAACCACCAGGAGTCGACCACCACCCGGCAGGCCTACGACCTGCTCGCCGAGGGCTTCGGACCCGGCTTCAACGGCCCGCTCCAGGTGGTCGTCGAGGGCGACGCCCCGACCGGCCTGGTCAACGGCATCAAGTCCGCCGAGGGCGTCGCCCAGGTCGCCGCCGTGCCGCCCGCCAACGGCGTCACGGTCATCCAGGTCGTGCCGACCACCTCGCCCCAGTCCGAGCAGACGGACGACCTGATCGACCGGCTGCGCGACGATGTGATCCCGCAGTCCGGGGCCGAGGCCCATGTCGGCGGTGTGACGGCCGTCTTCAAGGACTTCGCGGCGGTGACGGCGGACCGGCTGCCGTACTTCGTCGCGACGATCATCGCGCTCGGCTTCCTGCTGCTGATGGTGGCCTTCCGCTCGCTGGTGGTACCGCTGACGGCCGCGCTGATGAACCTCATCGCGGCGGCCGCGTCGTTCGGCGTGCTGGTGGCGATCTTCCAGTGGGGCTGGGGCACCGAGCTGATCGGCGTCGGCAAGGAGGGCCCGATCACGTCCTTCCTGCCGGTCATCATGCTGTCCCTGCTGTTCGGCCTCTCCATGGACTACCAGGTGTTCCTGGTGAGCCGGATGCACGAGGAGTGGGTGCACACCAAGGACAACGCGCGCGCGGTCCGCGTCGGCCTCGCGGAGACCAGCCGGGTCATCAACTCCGCCGCCCTGATCATGATCTGTGTGTTCAGCGCGTTCGTGCTGAGCGGCGACATGGAGGGCGCCATGGCCGGCATCGGCCTCGCGGCGGCCGTCGCCCTGGACGCCTTCATCCTGCGTACGGCCCTGGTGCCGGCCGCGATGCACATGCTGGGCAACGCCAACTGGTGGCTGCCGGCCTGGCTGGAGAAGCGGCTGCCGCATCTGGCGGTCGAGCCCAAGGAGGACCCGGTGGCCGAGGAGCCCGAGCCGGCCGTCGCGGGGCGGACGTCGGTCGTGCACGGCTTCGTGCGCACCGCCGACGGGACGCCCGTCGACGGCGCCGCGGTGACCCTGCTGACCAAGGGCGGACGTCAGCTGGACCGGGTGAGGTCCCTGGCCGACGGCTCGTACATCGTCTCGGTGCCGGCGCCGGGCACCTATCTGCTGGCGACGTCCGCCGAGTCGTACGCCTCGCGGGCCGGGCAGGTCGTCGTGACGGAGGGGCCGCTCGTGTACGACGTCGAGCTGGCCGAGGGCGGCGTGGACGCCGTCAACTGACGCTCGCCGAAGCCGGTTTCAGGGGCGCTCGTCCTCGGCGGGCGCCCCCTTGCCCGGGGTGGCCTTCTTGCCCGTCTGGCGCTTCGCCGGATCCGGGATGGCGTTCGTCATGCCCGGCAGGAAGTCCGTGAACAGCTCGTGCACCTCGCGCACCAGTGGGCGCAGCACCCGGAACCGGGCCAGTGAGACACCCCGCGCGGTGAGCTTGGCACCGCGCTCGGCGAGCCGGTAGCTGCGCTCGCGGCCCTCGGTCCGGTCGAAGATCCAGTACAGGACGAGCCCCATCTGGGAGAGCCACATCAGCTCCGGCAGGATGTCCCTGAGCTCGTCGGGCACCTTGCTCTTCGTCGCGCCCGCCAGCACCTCCTTGTGGATGGCGATGGCCTCCACGCGCGCGTGCTCCGACTCGGGGGAGAACGGGCTGAGCGGGCTGTCGGGGTCGGCGGCGTTCTTGAAGAACTGCACCGCGAACTCGTGGTACGGCGTGGCGATGTCCAGCCACACCTTCAGCACACCCGCGAGCCGCGCCTCCAGCTCCCTCTCGCGGGCCAGGACCTCCCGGACCGCCGCCCGGTGCTCGGCGGCGATCCGGTCGTAGAAGCCCTGGATCAGGTGTTCCTTGCCCTCGAAGTAGTAGTACGCGTTGCCGACGGAGACTCCGGCCTCCTGGGCGATGGCCCGCATCGTCGTCTTGTCGTAGCCGCGTTCCTGGAACAGCCGCATGGCCGTCTCCAGGATCAGGGCACGGGTCTGCTCGGACTTGCTGGGCGCGTCGCCCTGTTCAGGGCTGTCGTTCTTCGAGGACACGGAACGAGAGCCTAACGAGTGGTGTTTCGGCGGACGGTCAGGAGGCCTGTGCCGTCTGGTACAGGTTCTGGGCGTCGGCGCCGAAGTACGGGCCGTACATCCGGTTCGGCAGGAAGTTGTACTTGAAGCTGTTCACCGAGGACAGCAGACCGGTGCCCGTGGACTCGTTGAACTGCGTGAACCAGGGGCCGCCGCTGGAGCCGCCCGTCATGTTGCAGTTCATGCCGTGGTCGTTGGACAGCAGGAAGTCCCGGTTGGTGGTGCCGCTGCAGTAGATGAACTTCTCGCCGTCGTACGGGGCGGCGGCCGGGAAGCCGAAGGAGTACATGCGCAGGTTGTAGCCGGTGTTGAAGGCCAGCCCCTGTCCGCCGACGACGTCCGTGAGGAGCTTGCCGTCCAGCGGGGCGACGACGGCGGCGCCGACGTCGTAGTTAATGTCCTCGCTCGCCGTCCACTGGGGTGTGGACAGGGTCTTCGACGCGCTCCAGCGGCCGTAGGGAGCCTGCCCGTCGTGGTAGCCGGGCACGAACACCCAGTTGGTGTGCCAGGCGCCCTCCAGCTTCACGCAGTGGCCGGCCGTGATCACGGTGCTCTTGTTGTTGCTGGTGACGGCGTTGCCTGAGCAGGACGCCGTACGGCCCTGGTAGCTGAAGAACACGCGGCCCGCGGTGTTGACGACGGCACCGCCGCCGGACCACTGGCCGCCGGCGTTGGGGAAGGCCATGAGGCCGACGTCGGTGACGGCCTTGCCGACCGCCGCGGCGGGGGAGGTGGGCGCGACGGTGGCCGCCGGGCCCTTGCGGGGCGCCACGCCGCCGTCGATGTGACCGTTGACGCCCACCAGGTCGAGCGGGGTCGCCGCCCGCATGCGCTCCGGTGTCCAGAAGTCACGGGCCTGCTGCTGCGCTCCGGCGGAGACCGGGCTGACGGTGGTGGGGGTGTCGGGCCTCGGCGCGGCGCCCGCCGGTGTGGCGAGGGCGCCCGCGGTGAGCAGCGCGGTGACGCCGACCAGGGCGCCGAGGACGGGGCGGGGTATGCGGATGACGCGGGGTATGCCTCTCACGCGTACTCCTTCTGCGATGGGGGGACCGGACGGCCAGGTGGCCGCCCGGCAACCGACAGTCGGTGCGAGTGCGGAGTGGAGAACCGGGGGCAGCGTGCCAACCCGAGCGCGGTTTTGGAAGGGTGCATGCCAGAAACCGAGTTCCGGGAAACGCCCTTCGGTCCGACTCGGCCCGGTTTGTCGCTGCCGTCACCGCGAGGCGGCACAGCTGCCGTCGGTGCACCCCGGTGGGTTGTACGTCCACCCCCAACTCGGGTCGTACGACCAGCCGTCCCCGCGTCGGTAGGCCCGTCCGCCCCACTTGCCGTCGCCCTGCTTCGTGCCGCCCCACTGCGACCCGCGCCACTTCGCGGCGGCGAGCACGGCCCCCTTGGCGAGCCGCGCCCCCGACGGGGTGCTGAGGCGATGCGCGAGTCCCCTGTGCTCGCGCAGCGCCCACAGCGTGACGATCCAGGCGGCGCCGGCGCGGTAGACCTGCCCGGCGTCGCCGACGACGGTGATCTCGTCGAGCGTCGCGCCGTGGTCCAGTCCGGGGAAGCGCCGCCGGGCCTCGTCGGACCCGGCCGGCACCATCTCCAGTGGCACCAACTGCGGCTGCCGTGCCAGCCAGTCGCGCAGGAAGGTGCACAGTGAGCACTGGGCGTCGTAGAGGACGGTGAGGCCGCGGACCGCGACCTCCGCCGCCCTGCCGCCCGTCGGGTCGGCCGTCATGCCGGGCCCCGCTCAGGCCCCGGCCGAGGGGGCGACCCAGTCCTGCGGTGCGACCGGGGGCACCTGCTCGCGCTCCATCACCCCGCGCCGCCGGATCTTGTTGAGCACGTAGACGTTGCCCAGGTGCATCACACCGAGCACCAGAAGCACCACGCCGAGCTTGGTCGACAGGGCCTCGAAGATGCCGCGGGTGTCGAGGACGGTGTCGTCGTCGCTCAGATACAGCGCGACGAAACCGAGGTTGACGAGATAGAACCCGACCACCAGCAGATGGTTCACGGCGTCGGCGAGCTTCTCGTTCCCGCGCAGCACGTCGGCGAGGAAGATCCGCCCGTTGCGGCTGAGAGTGCGGGCCACCCAGACGGTCAGGGCGATGCTGACGACCAGGTAGATGACGTAGGCGATGACCGTGCGGTCCATGGCCTCCCCCTTCTTGAACGCGTTCAAAACGCTGACAGGGATGACTGTAGGCCCTGTCTTTGAACATGTTCAACTCAATAGAGGTGAGGCCTCCGTCACGTCCCCGCCCAGGGTGGCGTCAGGGTCTGCGCCCGAGCTCCGGCCGTTTGCAGTAGTCCGTGAACCCGACGACGTTCCCCCAGGGGTCGGCGATCTCGACGGTCCAGCCGGTCGCCACGGAGAAGGGCGCGTCGATCGGTTCGACGCCGGCGCCGCGCAGCGTCCGTGCCGCCGCCCGTGCGTCCGGCACCTCCAGCCATACGCGGGGGGACGGCCACGGCGGCGAACGGTGCGCGAGGGCCTCCTCCCGCCGCAGCAGCAGGCCCGGTGTCTCCCCGCCCACCTTCAGCTGCGCGATGCCGGCCTCGTCGAGCCGGAACCCGACCGTGAACCCGGCCCGCTCGTAGAACCGGACGGCCTCGCCGAGGTCTCCGACCGGCAGCAGCACGTTGTCGAACCCGAGCAGTTCGTACGACTCGTCATCTGACATACCGTCAGGGTAATTCCTCGTCCTCGTGTGGGCGGCTGATGCCACCAGTCGGCGGCGAGCCGCCCGGAAACGCCTCGGGGCCCTGTTCCCAAGTGGTGGAAACAGGGCCCCGAGGCGCGGGCGAGAAGGTCAGAACCGGCGCGTGATCAGCGCCTTCTTGACCTCGGCGATCGCCTTGGTGACCTCGATGCCGCGCGGGCAGGCGTCCGTGCAGTTGAAGGTCGTGCGGCAGCGCCACACGCCGTCCTTGTCGTTGAGGATCTCCAGGCGCTGCTCCCCGGCCTCGTCACGCGAGTCGAAGATGAAGCGATGCGCGTTGACGATCGCGGCCGGACCGAAGTACTGGCCGTCGTTCCAGAAGACCGGGCACGAGGAGGTGCAGGCGGCGCACAGGATGCACTTCGTCGTGTCGTCGAAGCGCTCGCGGTCCTCGGCGGTCTGCAGACGCTCACGCGTCGGCTCGTTGGTGTCCTTCGTGATCAGGAAGGGCATCACGTCGCGGTACGCCTGGAAGAACGGCTCCATGTCGACGACGAGGTCCTTGAGCACCGTCAGGCCCTTGATGGGCTCGACCGTGATCGGCTTCTCGGGGTTGATGTCCTTGATGAGGGTCTTGCAGGCAAGACGGTTCTTGCCGTTGATCCTCATCGCGTCCGAGCCGCAGATGCCGTGGGCGCACGAGCGGCGGAAGGTCAGCGTGCCGTCGATGTCCCACTTGATCTTGTGGAGGCCGTCGAGGACGCGCTCCTTGGGGTCGATCTCCAGCTGGAAGTCTTCCCACACGGCTTCTGCGGAGACTTCCGGGTTGAAGCGGCGGACCCGGAACGTGACCGTGATGTACGGGGAGGCCGCGGACTCCGCCTCGACCTTGTCCATAACGGGGGTTGCCATCAGTACTTACGCTCCATCGGCTGGTAGCGGGTCTGGACGACCGGCTTGTAGTCGAGACGAATGGACTCCGTGCCGTCGTCGCCCACCTCGCGGTACGCCATGGTGTGGCGCATGAAGTTGACGTCGTCGCGGTTCGGGTAGTCCTCGCGGTAGTGACCGCCGCGGGACTCCTTGCGGGCCAGGGCGGACACGGCCATGACCTCGGCCAGGTCGAGCAGGTTGCCCAGCTCGACGGCCTCCAGCAGGTCGGTGTTGAACCGCTTGCCCTTGTCCTGGATCGCGACGTTCTTGTAGCGCTCGCGCAGCTCCGCGATCTTCTCGACCGCCGTCTTGATCGTCTGCTCCGTACGGAACACCATGACGTTGGCGTCCATGGTCTCCTGGAGCTCCTTGCGGAGCACGGCCACCCGCTCGGTGCCGGTCGACGTGCGCAGGCGCTCGACCTGGTCGATCACCAGCTGCGCCGGGTCCTCCGGCAGCTCGACGAAGTCCGCCTTCTGGCTGTACTCGGCGGCGGCGATACCCGCACGGCGGCCGAACACGTTGATGTCCAGCAGGGAGTTCGTGCCGAGCCGGTTGGCGCCGTGCACGGACACGCAGGCGACCTCGCCGGCCGCGTACAGGCCCGGGACCACCGTGGTGTTGTCGCTGAGGACCTCACCCTCGACGTTCGTCGGGATGCCGCCCATGGCGTAGTGCGCGGTGGGCTGGATCGGGATCGGGTCCGTGTAGGGCTCGATGCCGAGGTAGGTGCGCGCGAACTCCGTGATGTCGGGCAGCTTGGCGTCCAGCTGCTCCGGCGGGAGGTGGGTGAGGTCCAGGTAGACGTGGTCTCCCTCGGGACCGCAGCCGCGGCCCTCGCGGATCTCCGTGTAGATGGAGCGCGAGACGACGTCACGGGACGCGAGGTCCTTCATGACCGGCGCGTACTTCTCCATGAAGCGCTCGCCGTCCTTGTTGCGGAGGATGCCGCCCTCACCACGGGCGCCTTCCGTCAGCAGGATGCCCATGCGCCAGATGCCGGTCGGGTGGAACTGGAAGAACTCCATGTCCTCCAGCGGCAGACCCCGGCGGTACACGGCCGCCTGGCCGTCACCGGTCAGCGTGTGCGCGTTCGACGTCACCTTGAAGAACTTGCCGGTGCCGCCGGAGGCGTAGATGACCGCCTTCGCCTGGAACACATGGATCTCGCCGGTGGCCAGCTCGTACGCCACGACACCGGCCGACTTCTTGACGCCGTCGACCTCGGTGATCAGCTGGTCCAGGACGTAGAACTCGTTGAAGAACTCCACGCCCTCCTTGACGCAGTTCTGGTACAGCGTCTGGAGGATCATGTGGCCGGTGCGGTCCGCGGCGTAGCAGGACCGGCGCACCGGGGCCTCGCCGTGGTTACGGCTGTGACCGCCGAAGCGGCGCTGGTCGATGGTGCCGTTCGGGGTGCGGTTGAACGGCAGGCCCATCTTCTCCAGGTCGAGGACGGAGTCGATGGCCTCCTTCGCCAGGATCTCGGCGGCGTCCTGGTCGACCAGGTAGTCACCGCCCTTGACCGTGTCGAAGGTGTGCCACTCCCAGTTGTCCTCCTCCACGTTGGCCAGCGCGGCGGCCATGCCGCCCTGCGCGGCGCCCGTGTGGGAGCGGGTGGGGTACAGCTTGGTCAGCACGGCGGTGCGGCTGCGCTTCGTGGACTCGATGGCCGCGCGCATGCCCGCGCCACCTGCGCCGACGATGACGGTGTCGTACTTGTGGATCTTCATGGTGGTTGCCTCAGCCCCGTGCCTAGCGGATGTTCGGGTCGAAGGTGAAGATCACCAGCGTGCCCAGCAGGATGGTGAACACCGTGGCGGTGTAGAGCAGGCCCTTCAGCCACAGCCGGGTGTTCGCGCGCTCCGCGTAGTCGTTGATGACCGTGCGCAGGCCGTTCGCGCCGTGCAGCATGGCCAGCCACAGCATCAGCAGGTCCCAGACCTGCCAGAAGGGGCTCGCCCAGCGGCCCGCCACGAAGGCGAAACCGATCTTCGACACGCCGCCGTCCAGCACGAGCTGGATCAGCAGGTGCCCGATGACCAGGACGACCAGCACGACGCCGGACAGGCGCATGAACAGCCATGCGGCCATCTCGAAGTTGCCCCGGGTGGACTTCGGGGTCTTCTTCGTGCGCTTGCGCGGGGCCTCGATGTACGGGGCCGGATTGTCGACGTTGTAGAGGGAATCGCCCTCGACCGGGCCGATACCGGTGGCGGTCTTCTCAGTGGTGGACATACGCGTCAGCTCCCGAACAGTTCCTGAGCGGCGTGGCCGAGAACGGGGTAGATCGCCCCGAGCATCAGCACCAGCCAGAGGCCGACGACGGACCAGAGCATCTGCTTCTGGTAGCGCGCGCCCTTCGACCAGAAGTCGACGGCGATGACACGCAGGCCGTTGAGCGCGTGGAACAGGATGGCGGCGACGAGGCCGTACTCCAGCAGCGCGACGATCGGCGTCTTGTACGTGGCTACGACCTTGTCGTAGTCCTCTGGGGAGACACGGACGAGAGCGGTGTCCAGCACGTGAACGAACAGGAAGAAGAAAATGAGGACGCCGGTGACTCGGTGAGCCACCCAGGACCACATTCCTTCCCGGCCGCGGTACAGCGTTCCAGCCGGCACGGAAGTTCCTCCGGGAGCGGGGATTGGGGCCGCGCCGGCTTGTGCTGTCGGTCGGGCCCGGCCGGGTACGGTCCACCGGCCCTCAGCATCGTATCCAGGTTGCGCTGTGCGGCTTAGCGGGGGTGTGGGTATGTGATCAAAGTGGCACGCGGATGGGTTATTGGCGGCTAATGGGGTGGTGTGCGCCGTCATTTGCCGGGTGCGGCCGCGTTGGGGCTGGTCGCGCCCACGCGGCGGTAGCCGCAAATCGACTACAGCCCCGCGCCCCTGAGCCGGCTGACCAGACGCCCCCTTGCCAGGCGCCGTAGTTCCTCTGCCGCCACCACTCGTTCGTCCTCCGGATCGTTTGCCAAACGTGATCGGATCCCGGCCAGTACCTGGTCCAGGCTCTCCGTCTGGGACAGACCGTCCAGGCAGATGATGAAGGTGTGCCCGAATTTGGCCTCGTATGCGGCGTATGCAGCACTCAGTGCCGTGTGGGCCGCCGAATAGGCGCCCTCCGGCAGGACCGGCATCGTTTCTTCCCTCAAGGCCTCGGCCAGATCCGCGGGCGCCAGGTCGTAGGCCGCCTCGTCGGACGCCGCCAGCAGGGAGTCGACGTCCGGGAAGGGGCGGTGGGCGGTCAGGCGGTCGGCCCAGCGGCTGCTGCGCAGACAGTCCAGGAGGACCTTGCGGGCGTCGTCGGCAGGCGCGATGTTGAAGGCGTCCAGGACGGAGGGCAAGGACGGTATGGCCACTCGGCCGGGAAGGTGTGTGGGCGTCACGTGGGTTTCGGCAGGGGAATTTGGGGGAGGAGTGGCGCCACGTTACCGAGTGTGGGCATGAGGTGTCCGACGGATGCCCGAATTTCAGCCGAACGGGAGAGTTTCGGAACGTGTGGTGGACGGTTGTTGATCTTCACAGGCCCTAGGTTGGCGCCGTGAGTCAGCACAAGCACAGGCGCCGGGCACCTGCCAAGAGGGCGCTGAAGCAGACGTGGGTCCTGATCGTCGCCGTGGTGGTCGTGACGGTCGCGGCCGGGGTGAGCCTCGGCCTCCTGGTCTCCGGCGGCGACGGAGGAACGGCCGGATCCGAGCAGCAGCGGTCCGCGCCGGGGACCTCCGAGGGCGCCGACCCCGGCTCCGCGGCCCAGCCGACGCCGTCGCCGACCCGGTCGTACCCGCTCTCCAAGGCACCACAGACGATCCCGGCCGTGCGTTCCCACACCGCCGCCCGCGGGCCCGGCTGGCGTCCGGCCGACAACAAGCGGGTGGTCGTGAGCGACGCGGAGCTCGCCGACGAGGGGCGGCTCATCGCCGGTGAGCTGGGGCTGACGTACGGGGGACGGAAGAACGACGCGCGTGCCGGGGACGTACGGCTGGCGCTGAGCGACGACGAGGGCGCGAACCCGGAGTCGTACACGATGACCGTGCGCGGCGGGCATGTCGCGATCAGCGGGGGCGGGGAGGCCGGGGTCTTCTACGGGACCCGGACCCTCAAGCAGGAGGTGCACGACGGCGGTACGGCGCCGGAGGGCGTCGTACGCGACGAACCCGCCAAGCCGGTGCGCGGGTTCATGCTCGACATCGCCCGCAAGTACTTCACCGCGGGCTGGATCGAGGACCGGGTGCGCGAGCTGGGCGACCTGAAGTACAACCAGCTGGGCCTGCACTTCTCCGACGACCAGGGCTTCCGCATCGAGTCCAAGTCGCATCCCGAGATCGTCTCCCAGCAGCATCTGACCAAGGCGCAGGTCCAGAAGATCGTCAGGCTCGCCCGGAGCCGGCACATCCAGATCGTGCCCGAGATCGACTCGCCGGGACATCTGGGCGCCGTCATCGCCGCACACCCCGACCTGCAGCTGCGCAACGTCAACGGGGTCGCGACCCGGGGCGCCATCGACATCTCCAAGCCCGAGTCCGGCGAGATCGTCGACGACCTGCTGAACGAGTACGCCGGTCTCTTCCCCGGCGACCAGTGGCACCTCGGCGGCGACGAGTACCAGGCGCTGGTCGTCTCCGACCCCGAGGCGTCCTACCCGCAGCTCGCCGCCGCCGCGCGGGAGGCGTACGGCTCCCGCGCCACCGTCGCCGACCTCGCCACCGGCTGGCTCAACGACCGCTCCGACACCGTCCGCGCCCATGACCGCACCCCGCGGGCGTGGAACGACGGGTTCTTCCGCGACACCACCGTCCAGCCGGACAAGGTGATCCAGGTGGCGTACTGGACGGGCAAGGAGATCGGAGCCCGGGAGCCGCTCGCGTACCTCAGCGCCGGCCGGAAGGTCATCAACTACAACGACGAGTTCCTCTACTACGTGCTCGGCGAGCCGCAGACCTTCGTCTACCCGACCGGTGAGCGGATCTACGCACAGTGGACGCCCCGGGTCCTGCGGGGGACGACGGCGGTGCCCGCCAAGTACGACCCCCAGATCCTCGGCGGGTCCTTCGCGGTCTGGTGCGACCTGGCGAACTCCCAGACCCAGGCCCAGGTGGCGGCCGGGATCCGGATGCCGCTGCGGGCGACGGTGCAGAAGCTGTGGGACCCGGGTAAGCCCTCATTGACCTGGGCCGAGTTCAGGGCGCTCGCGGACCGGCTGGACTGAGCTGTGGATTGACCCATATGCCTGCGAACCCCTGTACGACTGTGGTGTATTCGGCCCGAGCCGAACCGATCAGCCAGGGGGAACCGGGATGGGCTACTGGGGGTACTTCGTCGTGGGCCGCGGGGAGCGGCCGCTGGCGGAGCTGGACGCGCTGGCCGGCGTCGAGGGGATGACCCTGCGCGCCGAGGCGCCGGACGGCTGGCAGGTGTGGGAGTACCCGAGCGGGGACGGCGAGGTCGGCAACATGAACGACCTCGCCGGCGAGACCGGGGCGCCCGCGCTCTTCGGCTACGTCATGGACAGCGCGACGGTGGTCGTGGAGGCGGCGGCGCCGGAGAGCGGGGCGTGGACGACCTGTCTCGCGCGGGCCGCGATGGCCGGGTACATCGGCGCCTCGGACGAGGGACTGACGCTGGAGGACTACTTCCTCGAACCCGGTGACGCCGCCGAACGGGCCGTCGCCTGGGCCGCCGAGGCCGGGCACGACGTGAACGCCGAGTCGGTGGTCGACGTACTCACCGCCGAGGCGGATCCCTTGGCCGAAAACCTGTTCTTCCGGCTGCTCGACCGGCTCGGTGTCGTGCCGCTGTGACACTCCCGGGTCGTCGCACGCAGTAAGGGGAGGTGCGGGCTCCGTTAGGTGACGGTGCCCGCCAGGGGCCTGTGCGGGGACCCCGACCCTCTTAATCGACCCGCTATGGGAGGCGTGGATGAGCCTGGTGGAACTGATCGCTCAGGCCGACGAACGCGGACTGGCCGCCAGCGGGTTGGCTTGTTTGGATCGATGCGTGCCCCTGCTCGGCGGCGACGACGAGGCGCTGCGGCCGCTGTGGGCGAATCTGGCGAGCGGCGGGGACCCCGCCGAGTGGGGCGAGCTGCTGGAGCAGGTGCGCGGGAAGCTGGGCGTCGCGGAGGTCGTGGACGACACGGACATCGAGGACGAGGCCGCGCTGCTCGCCCGGCGGATGCTGGCCGCCGCACCCGCCGTACGGTCCGCCGCCGAGGCGCGGATCTGGGCCGACGCCTGCTCCGTCGCCTCCCTCCAGATACACCGGCTGCTCGACCCCGCCGAGGACGACACGGCCTCCGCCGACGGTCCGGCCGAGGCCCTCGACTCCGTCCGGGCGAGCGGGGCGCCCGGGGCGGGCCGCCCGGAGGGCATGTCGCCGCTCGTCGCCGCCGAACTGCGCCGCCAGGTCAGCGTCCTGGAGCTGCTCGCCGGGCACGGCGCCGGCGGTCTGCGCCGGGCCCTTGAGGTGTCGACCGAGGGGCGGCGGGTGCTGCGCGCGGTCGTGTCGCGGCGGGCCCGGGGGCGCGGCTGACCCGCCGGCCGACCCGGGTGTTCTCAGGCCACCAGCCATTTCACCACCGCGTCGCCGTAGTCCGCGGTCTGCTCGTAGAACGCGGTCAGGTCGCGGTGCGTCGCCGCGAACATGCCGCGTACCTCGGGCTCCAGCTCCGGTATCTCGTACGGTCGCAGCAGTCGCGGGCGCGCGTCGCGCCACAGGCCGTCGAAGTCGGTGTCCTTGAGGTATCCGGCGACCCTTCCCACCTGCGATGCGGTGAGCAGCAGGAACGGGGGCAGGGCCGGGTCGTCGTGGAAGACCGGGCGGCCGCCGAGCACCACGTTGGTGCGGGGGCCTTCCGACGCGTGGTTCGGGGGGATGCCGCAGTAGAGGAGTTCGACGTCGCCGTACAGCTTGTCGAGCACCTCCTCGCGATGGCGGCCGATCCGCTCCCGCACGGTGTTCCAGTCGTCCTCGAACAGACGCTGGAACCAGGGGGCGCTGTTGCGCAGTGCCGGGGGCGGTACCGCGCGCAGATGGAAGTACATGCTCATCAGTGACTGGAGCGGATGGGAGCGGCGAAGCGTCACTCCCGCCCAAACCTGAATCCTGGGGGAGTCCTGTGACCGTCTTCGGAGCGAGCTGGGGCGGTCCTGCGCCGGTCCGGGGAATCCGGCTGATCCGAGTGACGAATCACCGGTCGAACGCGCTCTCCAGGATGTGACGACTCAGCAGGAGACCAGGCCCCCAGCTGCGGCGAAGCCGGTGCGGTGGGCGGCGGACGCGGTGGCGACGATGCGCGAGGGGGCGCGGCTGCGACTCGACTACTCGGCGCAGAGCCTGTGGCGGGTCGACCGGATGATCGAGGAACTGCGCCGCGAGCGGACGCCGTACGCCGCCGTGGAGAACACGCTGCGCGGTCTCGGCGCGTACGCCGGTGAGGTGATCGCCCGTCAGACCGGCGCCGAGTGGTGGGCGTCGGGCGGCGACCACTGGATCCGCACGCCCGACGGCCGCCTGTGGGATCCGATCGACGAGGCCCGCCGCTGCTTCGCGGGCGACGGCTCCCTGCGGTTGCTGTGCCGGGACGCGACGAGCGGGGTAGCCGGGTAGCCGGGTGGCGAACCTGCGAACGGCCCGGAAGGGACGAACGATGAGTCAGGGGCCGATCGACCTGGTCCACCTGGCGGGGGAAGGCAACAGCGTCGTCCTGCGGATCACGGGGAGCAGGACCCGGCGGAGAGGTGAGCGCACGGTCGACGTGCTGACGAGCGAGTTCGTGGTCGACACGCCGTTCGTGAGGGGAACCCTCGCTGCCTCGTTGTTCCCCGCCGACCTGGCCGAATGGCAGGAGTGCCTCGACGCGCTCGACGCCGGAGCGGCCATCACCTGGCGCGACGCCGCACGCGGCCCCACGCTGTCCATCGAACGCGACGAGTCCGACGAAAGACTCCGCGTCACCCTCAGGGACGACGTGAGCACGTTGACCACCGTGACCGTGACGGTGCCCCTGGCCGACTCCTGGTTCGACGACGCCTACGACCGTCTCGAACAGGTCAGGAACATCTTTCCTCCGGCTACCCCACCCGTTTCGTCGGACCCATGACCCGGCCGGGGACCCCGTGCAGTGGGCGGGGTCCCCGGCCGGGTGTGGGTGGGGGTCAGGGCGTCAGGGTCTGGCCCAGGTGGGCGTCCGTCGGGGTGCCCAGGGCCGTCTTGCTGTGGATGACCGCCTGGGTGTAGCCGAGGCCCGTGCTGTTGCTCGGGAGGTACAGCACGATGCCGTCCGTGCCGTCCTCGCCCTCGGCGCCGAGCGTCAGGTCCGCACGGCCGTAGCCCGACAGGTCCGTCAGCGAGACGGCGGAGCCGAACAGGTCGCTCGTCTCGGCCGAGCCGGGGACGCCGGTCGTGTCCTGCGAGACGCGGACCGAGCCGGTGCCGGTCAGGCCGGACGCCGTTCCCTTGGCCAACAGCACGTCACCCGCGTTGGACTGGTTCACGCCCGCGCGTGGGAAGTCCTCGCCGGGGATGCCGGTCAGGGCGTCGGCGTATCCGTCGGCGTTGTAGTCGCCGACCGAGACGGAGGCGCCGAACAGGTCGCCGGACTCGTTGCCGCCCGCGACGTTCGCCGTGTCCTGGTGGATCGTCGTCATGCCGGTCGTGGTGAAGCCCGTCGAAGTGCCCGGGACCATCGTGATCTGGCCGCCCGAGAGGCCGCCCGACTCCGACGCGACGGGCTGTCCGATGACGATGTCGTCGTAGCCGTTGCCGTTGATGTCGCCCGCGGCGAGGGAGCGGCCGCCCTTGACCGAGATGACCCCGGCCTTGGTCAGGCCGGTCGCCGAGCCCGCGAAGCGGAGCACGCGGCCGATGCCGCCGGTGTCGCGGTAGTTGAGGGCGACGTCCGCGTAGCCGTCCCGGTTGAAGTCGCCGGTCGCGGCGTCCAGGTAGGCGACGGCGCCGGTGGCCGTGGTGAGCGTGCCGGACGTCGTCGCGCCGCCGGTCAGCCGGACGTGCCAGTTGCCGCCCTTGCCGGTGCCGGCCGCGAACACGTCCGCCTTGCCGTCGCCGTTGAAGTCGCCGACGGTGACCGTGGAGCCGAGCTTGGCGCCGGTCGCCGTGACACTGCCGGACGTGGTGTACGAGAAGCCGGTGTTCAGGGCCGGGCCGTACATGACGACGACCTGGCCCCGGTCCGCGTGGCCGCTGGTGTCGTCCTCGCCGGGCGCCCCGATCGCGAGGTCGGCGTAGCCGTCGCCGTTGACGTCGCCCCACGCGGTGGCGGCGCCGAAGTTGTCGCCGGACTCGTGGGAGCCGGGCACGCCGGTGCTGTTCTGGGTGAGGGTCCGCCGCGCGGCCGGGACCGGGCCGTCGAGGCCGCCCGGGACGACGGTGAGGGTGCCGCCGTTGCTCAGCGCGCGGGGCGTGCCGGCGACCAGGTCGTCGATGCCGTCACGGTTGAAGTCCGAGGTGGCCAGGGCGTGCGAGATGCCCGGGGTCTTCGCGGTCTGGGCGATCCGGGTGAGCTTGGGGTAGAGGTTCGCGCCGGGGCAGGCCGTGGAGTTGGTGTCCCGGTGGCCGAAGACCCGCGGCAGGGTGACCGAAGTGCCCTCCGGGATCTTGTTGCCGCTGTAGCCCTGCGGGACGCCGGAGGTCAGCGTGACCTTGCCCGTCGGGTCGATGCCGTACATGCCGAACTTCCAGGCCACGATCCGCGCGATGGCGTCCAGCCCGGCGTGGCTGGGCTTGGCCGACTCGAAGTTGCCGATGTAGGAGATGCCGACCGTGTTGGTGTTGAACCCGGCGTCGTGCGCGCCGATCACCGGCAGGTCCACGCCGCCGCTGCGGCCCTCGAAGATCTGGCCGCACTTGTCGACGACGAAGTTGTAGCCGATGTCGAAGTAGCCCTGGCTGAAGTGACCCTGCTGGATGGTGCGCATCCGGGCCCTGGACTCGGCGCAGGACAGGCCGTTGTCGCTGTCCACGCCGGTGTGGTGGACGACGGCGGCCTTGATCTCGGTGCCGTACTCCGGAGTGCCGTCGTAGTCCGTGGACGCGCCCCACTCCGCCTGGGTGATGACCGGCGGCTTGACGACCGTCGAGGGACGGGGCGCGGGGACCGTGGGGGTGGGGGAGGCGGTCGGGGAGGCGGACTCGGTGGGCGTCCCGGTGGCCGTCGGCTCGTCCGTGGGCGTCGGGGAGTCCGTGGACGTGGCCGTCTCAGTGGCCGTCGCCGTCTCTGTGGGGGTGGCCGGGTCAGTGGGGGTGGCCGGGTCCGTCGGGACGGGGGTGTCCGTCGCCGGTGCCGTGGTCTCCTCCGCCGCGAAGGCGGCCGGCCGTATCCTGCCCTTGGGGTCCGTGCCCGGGTCGAGCAGCTTGACGTCCATTCCGGCGGGCTGTCCCGCCGCCTCGCTGCCGTCCGCGCCCACGACCCGCACCTCGATGCCGTCGGAGTCGCCCGTCCACACCGACTCGGTGCCGCCGCGCAGGGCCGCCCGCGTGCCCTCCTCGCCGTCCGCCTGGCTCGGCTCGACGGTGACCTTCTGCCAGCCGGACCACTCGCCGGTCTCGATGTCCCGGGTGCGTACCTCCGGCGTGCCCTTGGCCTTCGCCTCGGGGTCGGTCCAGGTCAGCACGACCGCGCTGAAGCGGTCGGTGTCCTGCTTGGCCAGACCCTTGCGGCCCGAGCCGCGGTCCTTGAGCTTGAGCGTGTGGACGGCCGGTGCACGGGTCTTCGCCTTGGCGTCGGCCGGCGCGGACGGATCCGCGATGGCATACGTCACGACGCCGGCGCCGCTCAGTGCGACGGCTCCCACCGTCAGCCACGCACGTCTCTTGAGGCTGAGCGGTTTGTACGCATGGGTCCTGCGAGGACTCAACTGTCCCACCCCTAGTAAATGGTCACGACTGCATCACCTGTCACACAGGTGGCACATACAGACAGCGCACAGGTGGCTGGAACTGTCACTCTCGGGCGAGTTCCGAACGAAGAACGTCATTCAGCGTCAACAAGCAAGCGGGGCCGGTCCCTTGACGGACCCGGCCCCGCTGCCCGAAGCGTGTCAGGCCGCCCAGACCTCGGCCTCGTCGGCCGGGACGGTGGTGGCCAGGCCCAGCTCCTTGCGGGCGGCGACCGACTTGTTCGGGTCGATGCCGCCGAAGGCCGAGTCGTAGGCGATGTAGAACGCGTCGGCGTCGGCGGCGCTCGCGGCCTTCCGCCAGGAGTCCGCCGCCTTCGTCAGCTGCTCGCGCAGCTTGCCGACCTCGGTGCCGTCGATGCCCTTCAGGCCCTCGAGGTGCGTGTCCAGGGCGGCGGCGACGGCCTTGGCCTGCGCCTTGTAACCCGGCAGGTCCTCCTCGACGGTGTCCTTCTCGGGCTGGGTCGCCCACAGCGCGTCGTAGACGCCGTTCGAACCCTTCAGGTACGTGGTCTGCTCCGGCTTCAGCGACTTGACGTCGGGGTTCAGCTCGCCGGTGAAGGTGCCCGACTCCTTGGTGTAGGTGCAGCTGACGGCGCGGTCGCCCGTCGCCCAGCTCTCCTTGGTCGGGGTGTAGTAGAAGATCGCGACGCCCTTGGGGAGCGCCCAGGTGTCCGGGGCGAACTTCGCCGCCTCGACCGGGCATCGCTTGTCGGCGATCGCCGAGACCGCCTCGTCGCCGGGGTACGCCTTCTCCTCGGTGATCGAGAACTCACCGGCGACCTGCCCCTCGTGCGCCTCGGCGCACGGCACGATCTCGACGGTGTAGGCGGTGCCCTCGCTCTTGCCGTTCGGGTTGTAGCAGTCGCCGACGTCCAGCGAGTACACCGAGCGCTGGCGGGCCACCTTCTTGGCGCCGTCCGTGGCGCTGTCGACGGCGTCCGAGACGTCCGAACACCCCACCGCACCGATCGCGAGCAAGGCGACTACGGCAGATATGCCGCGAAGAGAACGATAAGGGGCATCAATGGCCATGACGTTTACATCCTCTTAAGTAATCTTCTTAAGTGATCTTTATGGGGGGCGCGCGCATCGTATGCCATCCCTGTGGCATCGCTGTGCGAAGGCCCCTGTCCCGCCACGGCGTCTCTGACTCGCGACGGCCCGCAAGGGTTGTAGGCCGGCCGCTCCGGGCGGCCCCTGTGACACTTCTGTGAGCTCAGGCGCTGATGTGCGTGGAGGGACGTGGGCAAGGGTGGCCGCGCCGCAAGGTGCGGATTCGCCACGAACCGGTACGGACGAGGACAGTTCTTGGGCCAGGGAGGGGAACCCCGCCGCGTGCGCGCGCACGACGGGGAATTGGGCGCGGCCGTCGCGCGGGCCCAGGAAGGCGACGAGGCCGCGTTCGCGGTCGCGTACCGGCTCGTGCAGCCCGGACTGCTCGGTTATCTGCGCGGGCTGGTCGGGGACGACGCGGAGGACGTGGCGTCCGACGCCTGGCTGGAGATCGCCCGTGACCTCGGGCGGTTCAAGGGCGACGGGGCCGGGTTCCGGGGCTGGAGCGCGACCATCGCCCGGCACCGGGCGCTGGATCATCTGCGTCGGCAGAAGGTACGGCCCCGGGCGTCGGCTCTGGAGCAGGACGTACTGGAGCTGCCCGGTCCGCACAGCACGCACGACCAGGCGCTGGAGTCGATCTCCACGGAGCACGCCCTGGAGCTGGTCGGCGGGCTGCCGCGGGACCAGGCCGAGGCGGTGCTGCTGCGGGTGATCGTCGGCCTCGACGCCCCGGCGGCGGCACGCGTCCTGGGCAAGCGCCCGGGGGCGGTCCGCACGGCCGCGTACCGGGGGCTGAAGCGTCTGGCCAAGCAGCTGGGCGTACAAGGTGTGACGGATGACGGCCCCCGGACGCTGGGGGAATCGAAATGAACAGTGAGGGTGACGACGGCGGCAGGGCGACTGTCCCGCCGAACAGCCGTCGCTGACCGGTCGACGAGCGGGCGCGTGAGTCGTACGGGGCCTGATGTACGTACAGGCTCTACGAACTCGTAAGTCACAGCTGTCACATTGATTACGTAGGCCACATGGTCATCGCGACCACATGGGCCCAAGAGCCATAGGGGCCGGACGGGATGTGTGCGACACACACGCCCGGCAGGTCGATCGAGTGAGTCGGACAGGGACGGAAAACGGACATGGGTGAACAGCAGAACGGCGGTGGGGCCCTCGGCCGTCGGCGTGTGCACCCTGGTGGCATCGCCTCCGCCCCGGACATGGCGTCCGGCGAGGAGGCCCTCGAAGCCCTCCTCTCCGCCGCGGTGCTGCGCGGACACCGTCTGGACGCCGACGGCGAGCAGCGGGCGGTGGCCGCGTTCCGGGCCGCCCGGGACGCCGGCGCGCACCGGGCCCGCACCCGGCGCCGCGACGACTGGCGGCCCCGCGAGCAGCGGCGGCTGGCGCTGTCGGTGAAGACCACGCTCTCCGTGTTCGTCGCGAGCCTCACCCTCGGCGGAGCCGCGTTCGCCGCGATCGGCACGTCCGGCTTCGGGGACGACCCCGCCCACGACAACGGCAGACCCACCCCGGCCGGCAGTGCCCCCGACCGGTCGGCCGGCAAGTCGTCCGCGGCGTCCGGCGCGGGCTCCGCCAGGCCCGGCCACCCGACCACGGCCAAGGACACCGAGGCCAAGTGCCGCGCCTACGAGCAGGTCAAGGACAACGGCAAGGCTCTGGACTCGACGGCCTGGGAGCGCCTGGTCGCGGCGGCGGGCGGTGCCGACGACGTGGCCGCGTACTGCGCCGAGCAACTGGCGGCGGCGAAGAACGGGCCGACCGGGAAGGCCACCGAGCCGACCCGGAAGACCGACGGGGGCCCTGCCACCGGCAACGGCCAGAGCCGGGACGGCAGCACGAACGGGAACGGGAACTCCGGCAAGAGCGCCGGGAAGAAGGACTGACTCGGCGGCCACGAAACCGCTCGGGCTCCGGGCTGGGGCCAAGGGGCCGATTCGAGGACCGGGGCGCCGGTCAAAGGGGAGAGGCCCGGTCAAAGGGGAGAGGCCCGGTCAAAGGGGAGAGCTCTGGTCAAAGGGCAGAGCCCCGATTCATGGTGAGGGCTTTCGGCTTCCGAGCCGCGGACATGCCCCTCTGACGCGCACCGAGGCAACGGCCGGGGCCGCCACCCCCCACAGGAGAGGCCCCGGCCGTCGCGCGGCACGGGCCGCGCGGCGGCCCGTACTCTCTACAGCGCCATGACTGCGTTTTCTGTCACACCTGGACGGACAGAACGCGGATTCCCGGGTAGTTGCATGTTGTACGGACATGGACGGGCAGCGGTTTCAGGCCGTAACGTGCCTTTCGCGCCGGACGCGGAGGGTGTAAGACCACCGCAACGACCTGCGGTCTCGGCACCGCAACCACCAATTGAGGTAATTCAGTGCTGGGGGACGACGCGGAGCTGACCGCCGCGGTGCTTGCGGCACAGGACGGGAACGAGACCGCGTTCCGGACTGTGTACCGATCCGTGCACCCGCGGCTGCTCGGGTACGTGCGCACGCTGGTCGGCGACCCGGACGCCGAGGACGTCGCCTCGGAGGCGTGGTTGCAGATAGCGCGCGACCTGGAGCGGTTCAGTGGCGACGCGGACCGGTTCCGCGGCTGGGCGGCCCGGATAGCCCGAAACCGCGCGCTCGACCACATACGCATGCGCGGCCGCCGTCCCGCGATCGGTGGCGACGAGACGGAGCTGACCGGGAAGGCCGCCGAGTCCGACACCGCGGGCGAGGCCATGGAGGCCCTGGCCACCGACGGCACCCTCTCCCTCATCTCGCGGCTGCCACAGGACCAGGCCGAAGCCGTCGTGCTGCGAGTGGTCGTGGGGCTCGACGCCAAGACGGCCGCCGAGACGCTCGGCAAGCGTCCGGGCGCCGTACGGACCGCCGCGCACCGGGGTTTGAAGCGGCTCGCCGAGCTGCTCGGCGACGATCCGGAATCGGCCGGGGTGCTCGACGCCCTTCCTCCCCAGCGAGAACCGCGCCGCAACGCGGTGACGTCCGCGAGTGTGACGCATATGCGCGCGCGGACGCAGAAGGATGTGTGATGGCCGACGAGCAGTACAGGTGGCTGGACCGCGAAACGGCGGAGCGATTGCTGCGCGGAGAGTCACTCGAAGCTGTCGACCCGGCCGACCGCGACCAGGCCGAACGCCTCGCCAAGACGCTTGAGGCCCTGACCGTCGAAACCCCTCGGACCAGCGACGAACTGCCCGGAGAGACCGCCGCGTTGGCCGCGTTCCGCGCCGCGCGCGAGGGCCGCGACGCCGCCTCCGGCACCGTCGGCGAGAGCCTCGGACGCCCAGCCTCCGCGGCCGCGGACGTCGGGCTCGTCCGGCTCGGCAGCCCTGCCCGCACCGCCCGCCGCCCCCGCTGGACCCGTCCCGTACGGCTCGGTCTCGCCGCCGCGCTGGCCGCCGGCATGGTCGGCGGAGTCGGGGTCGCGGCCGGAACCGGAGTCCTGCCGACGCCGTTCGACCGGAACGAACCGGCCCGTCCGGCCGCCACGGTCTCCGCGCCCGTCCCCCCGGAACAGCCGCTCATCTCGCCGTCCCCGCGGACCGGTGGCGAGGAGGAGCCCACGCCCGACGGCGGCTCCCGGCCCCCGAACGCCTCCGGCGCTCCCGAGGACACGGTGGCACCCGGCGGCGGCCCGGCCGCAGACCACGACGCCGCCTCGAAGGACGGCGCGAAGTCCGACGGATGGCGCAAAGCCGTCAGGTCCTACTGCCGTGACGTACGCGACGGCAGACCCCTGCCCCCGGACCGCCGCCGCACCCTGGAGGGCGTGGCCGGCAGTTCCGCCCGCGTGTGGAAGTACTGCAAGAGCGTCCTCGGCGGCGCCGGTGAGAGCACCCGGTCCCAGCGCGACGGGGGCGAGGACGAGGGCGACGACAAGGGCCGCGGCAAGGGCGACGACGATCAGGACAAGGACAGAGGCAAAGGTCAGGGCAAGGACAAGGGCAAGGGCGACGGTCACGGCAGGGGCCGGGGCGACGACGAGGACCGCTCCCGTGGCGACCGCGACGGCCGCCTTGAGGGCAGAGCTTCGCGCACCACGTCGACCGTGACCGGCCTCGTGTCCGACGGCGCCGGGCCGGCCGCCCCCGCGCTCCTGTCGCCCGGCCCGTCCTACCGCACCCTCTGATCAGGGCGTACGCCCGCACCCTCTCTCGCCTGAAGCCTCTGACCTGGGGTTTTATGAATCCGGGAAAATTCTTCGGCGCAAGAGTGACGTTTTCGGCCGCCATGGCGCTGAACTGAGTGAGCCGACTGGTCATCGGCCAAGCACAGAGCCGGGGTTCCCCCCGTACCTGCGGCTCGTGCATCGGCGCGGGCGGGACACGTTCCCCCGGTCCCGCCCGCGCCCCACATCACCAGTGGACGACGACCTTGTCGCCGATCCTCACCTCGGCGAACATCTGCCCGATGGCCCGCTCGTCACTCACGTTGACACAGCCGTGCGAGGCCCCGGCGTAACCCCTGGCCGCGAAGTCGGACGAGTAGTGCACCGCCTGGCCGCCGCTGAAGAACATCGCGTACGGCATGGAGGAGTCATAGAGCGTCGACACATGGTTCCGTGACTTCCAGTAGACGGTGAACTCGCCCTCCCGCGTCGGCGTGTACTGCGAGCCGAACCGCACCGGCATCTCCACGACCGTGCGCCCGTCGACCATCCAGCGCAGCGTCCGGCTCGACTTGCTGATGCACAGCACCCGGCCGGTCAGACACCGCGCGTCCGGGGCGTCGGCCGGCTGACCTCCCATCAGATACAGGTCCCACATGCCGGGTTCACGGGTCATCTTCAGCAGCCGGTCCCAGGTGGCCTGGTCGGTCCTGCCCGTCTCGGGCAGCCCGCGCTTGCCCTGGAAGCCCTTGACCGCCTGCGCGGTGAGATCGTCGTAGGTCCCGGTCGGCCCGTCGAAGAGCCAGGCGACCTGCCGCAGCCGCGCCTGGAGTTCGCGTACGTCCCGGCCGGTGTCGCCCGACTGCCACAGCACGACGGGCGCCGGGGCCGGCGCCTTCGAGGGCGGCTTGTCGTCGGGCGCGTCCGACTTCGGAGACGGTGTACCGCTCGGGAGCTCTATGCGCACCGGCGAGTGCCGTTCACCGTCGGCGGTCTGCACGGTACAGCCGCTGAGCACGGCGAGCGTGGCGCCGGCGGCCAGCACCGCCGTGGATCTGCCCTTACCTCTGGTACGCACCTTCCCCGTATCCCCGATACGCATCCTCGCCATGCCCCTGATACGCATCCGGCCCCCCTGCGTCTCATCGCGACCCCCCGACCGGCCGACCGGCCGCTCGATGTCACCTGAGATGTTCCCCTCGGGTGACCCGTCGCGAACTACGCGGCATGGTGGGAGACGGAGTGGGACCCGGAGGCGGCCGCCCCTGCCGGGGTGTACTGGCAGACAACAGGCACTGCAACGCGGAGGCACACCATGGCGCGCGAGTCGGAGTCGGGACTGCCCATCGAGCCGGTCTACGGGCCGGACGCGCTGACCGGCTGGGACCCGGCCGAGAAGCTGGGCGAGCCGGGCTCATACCCCTACACCCGCGGCGTGTACCCCACGATGTACACCGGCCGGCCCTGGACGATGCGCCAGTACGCCGGCTTCGGCACGGCGACGGAGTCCAACGCCCGCTATCGCGACCTGATCGCACACGGCACGACGGGCCTTTCGGTCGCCTTCGACCTGCCCACCCAGATGGGCCACGACTCCGACGCCCCGATCGCGCACGGCGAGGTCGGCAAGGTGGGCGTGGCCATCGACTCGATCGACGACATGCGGGTGCTGTTCGGCGGGATCCCGCTGGGCGAGGTGTCCACGTCGATGACGATCAACGCGCCGGCCGCGCTGCTGCTCCTGCTGTACCAGCTGGTCGCCGAGGAGCAGGGCGTCACGGCGGACCGGCTCACCGGCACCATCCAGAACGACGTGCTGAAGGAGTACATCGCGCGCGGCACGTACATCTTCCCGCCCAAGCCGTCCCTCCGGCTGATCGCCGACATCTTCAAGTACTGCAGGGCCGAAATCCCGAAGTGGAACACGATCTCGATCTCCGGCTACCACATGGCCGAGGCGGGCGCCTCCCCCGCGCAGGAGATCGCCTTCACCCTCGCGGACGGCATCGAGTACGTCCGCACGGCGGTCGCGGCCGGTATGGACGTCGACGACTTCGCGCCGCGGCTGTCCTTCTTCTTCGTGTCCCGTACGACGCTCCTGGAGGAGGTCGCCAAGTTCCGTGCCGCCCGCCGTATCTGGGCGCGGGTGATGCGCGAGGAGTTCGGCGCGCGCGACCCCAAGTCCCTGATGCTGCGCTTCCACACACAGACGGCCGGGGTGCAGCTGACGGCCCAGCAACCGGAGGTGAACCTGGTGCGCGTCGCGGTGCAGGGCCTCGCGGCGGTCCTCGGCGGCACCCAGTCCCTGCACACGAACTCCTTCGACGAGGCCATCGCGCTGCCCACGGACAAGTCGGCCCGCCTCGCCCTGCGCACCCAGCAGGTGCTGGCCTACGAGACGGACGTGACGGCGACGGTCGACCCGTTCGCCGGCTCCTACGTCGTCGAGCGGATGACGGACGACGTGGAGGGCGCGGCCGTCGATCTGATGCGGCGGGTCGAGGACCTCGGCGGCGCGGTCGCGGCCATCGAGCACGGTTTCCAGAAGGGCGAGATCGAGCGCAGCGCGTACCGGATCGCCCAGGAGACGGACTCCGGCGAGCGGGTGGTCGTCGGAGTCAACCGCTTCCAGCTGCACGAGGAGGAGCCCTACGAGCCGCTCCGCGTCGACCCCGCCATCGAGGCCCGGCAGGCCGAACGTCTGGCGAGCCTGCGCGCCGAGCGCGACTCGCGGGCGGTGGAGGCGGCCCTGACCGCCCTGAAGAAGGCCGCCGAGGGCGAGGACAACGTCCTGTACCCGATGAAGGAGGCGCTACGGGCCAGGGCGACCGTGGGCGAGGTGTGCAACGCGCTGCGGGAGGTGTGGGGGACGTATGTCCCGTCGGATGCCTTCTGAGCTGGGCGAATACTCCGTATGAGTGATCACGGGCTGAGTCCGCCGGTCTCCGGTTACTCTCGTTGCAGAGTGGGCCCCAAAAGGAGGAGCCATGGCCGTGATGCAGCAGGAACTGACCCTGGGTGAGGCTGCCGACCAGCTTGCCCGTGCACTGCCTGGCCACCGCGTGGAGATTCTCCAGGGGAGGCTCACTGTGACACCGCCGCCGGATGGCTCGCACGCTCTGTCGCTCACGAAGCTGGGCAGGGCTTTCGACCGCGCGGGACTCGTTGAGGCGGGGTACGAGTACGTCCAGGGCGTCGGGCTCCGGCTGCCCACGTTGCCCGAGGACTTCGCGATCCCTGACTTCTCGATCGTCGACAAGGACTTCCGCGACGCCCATGTCACGAAGAACTGCTACGCCCCGAGCGTCTTCCGCATGGTCGTGGAAGTGACGTCGTCCAACTGGTCCGACGACCTTCATGTCAAGGTCGAGTGCTATGCCCAGGCCGGTATCCCCGCCTACCTCATCGCCGACCGCAAACACGACGAGGTCCTGCTCTACACCGACCCCGCCGACGGCAAGTACTCCGACCCCGTCCGTTACAAGCGAGGCCAGACCGTCCCCGTCCCCGAATCCGTCGGCGTCTCCCTCGAACTCTCCGTCGACACCCTCCTCGACGGCGACGACTAGCGAAGCCCGAACCGGCCCAGATAGTCCATGAGCCCGACTTCCCGGCTCCCGGCCCAGCCCACATAGCCGTCCGGCCGCACCAGGAACAGGCCCGTCCCGTACGACTTCTGCGCGGCGCCACGGACCACCTCGACCGAGCCGGGCAGCTCCGGCGCCGCCACCCCGACCGCGAGCAGCGTCCAGTGCGGACCCCGGAAGGCGTCGAAGAGGCGTACGCCGTCCAGCCTTCCGTCCGGCGCGCGGTCGCCCGCCCGCACGGCCCCCGGCACCACCCGGGTCTCCTCCGTCAGGGTCGACTCCCGGTACCCGAGGCCCAGCTGACGCGTCGCCTTCCCGCGTCGCACCTCACCGCGGTGCACGCTCGTCGACAGTCCGAGCATGTCCGCCGCGATGGGGCGCCGTTCCTCCTCGTACGTCTCCAGCAGTGCCTCGTCCACCCCGTCCCGCAGGACCGCGCCCAGCTTCCAGCCCAGGTTGTAGGCGTCCTGCACGCTGGTGTTGAGCCCCTGCCCGCCGGCCGGTGAGTGGATGTGCGCGGCGTCGCCGGCGAGGAACACCCGCCCGTCGCGGAACCGGTCCGCCAGGGCCGCCCGTGGCCGGAAGTCCGAGGCCCAGCGCACCTCGGTCACGTCCTGGGGCGCCAGATGCGAGCGCGCGGCGACGACCTTGCGCACACCCTCCAGGGAGAGGTCCACCGCAGAGCCCTCCGGGAACTGGGCCGTGACCTGGAAGTCCTCGGTGCCCGCGAGGGGGCAGATCGCCAGGAAGCCGTCGCCCTCGCCGCGGGGCGGGAAGATGTGCCAGTTGTCGCGGTCCAGGCCGGTGATCCTCACGTCCGCCACCAGGGTCGGCTTCGGGTCGACTCTCTCGCCCGTCATGCCGATGCCCAGGGCCCGCCGCACGGCCGAACGGCCGCCGTCGGCGGCGACGACGTACCGGGCGCGCACGCTCGGGCCCACCGCGAAGCGGACCGTCACCCCGTCCTCGTCCTGCTCGATCCCGACCGCCTCCCGGCCGAAGGCGACCCTCCCGCCGAGCTCTTGGAGCCGCGCGAAAAGGATCCGCTGCGTCCGCCACTGCGGGACCATCCACGGTTCGTCGTACGGGGAGTCCTCCGTCGCCTCGGACGGATCGAACATCCGGTGCTCGCCCACCCGCTGTCCGTCCTGCCAGATCATCCCGACCGGGTAGCCGCCGCCCGCCGCATGGATCGCGTCGAGGACGCCCAGGTCGTCGAAGACCTCCATCGTGCGCGGCTGGATCCCCTTGCCGCGCGAGCCAGGGAACAGTTCCGCGGCCCGCTCCACGACCAGCGCGTCCACGCCGCGCCGGGCGAGGTCGATGGCCTGCGTGAGCCCGGTCGGGCCCGCGCCCACGATCAGCACGTCCGTGGACATAACGTCTTCGTTCATGTCATTCCCCCTTAACGTTGTTAAGTTCCTTCGGGCACGAGAGTGCCCTTAACGTCGTTAAGCTGTCAAGCGTGACTACCGAACGACGAACGCCGCTCGACCGCAGGCGCGTCGCGGACGCCGCCCTCGCGCTGCTGAACGAGGTCGGCCTGGACGGTCTGACCCTGCGCGCCATCGCCAAGGAGCTCGACGTCAAGGCACCGGCCCTGTACTGGCACTTCAAGGACAAGCAGGCGCTGCTCGACGAGATGGCCACCGAGATGTACCGCCGCATGATCGCCGGGACGCCCCTCGACCCCGGCGACACCTGGCAGGAGCGGCTGCTCAAGGCCAACCGCGGACTGCGCGCGGCGCTGCTCGGCTACCGCGACGGGGCCAAGGTCTTCAGCGGCTCACGCTTCACGGGCATGGTGCACGCCGAGCAGATGGAGGACACCCTGCGCGTCTTCACCGCCGCGGGCTTCTCACTGGCCCACGCGGTCCGCGCGACCTCGACGACGTACCTCTACACCCTCGGCTTCGTCACCGAGGAGCAGGGCGTCGAGCCACTGCCGGGCGAGCGTCGCGAGGGCTACGACATCGACGAGCGCGCCCGACGGATGGCCGACTTCCCCTTGTCGGCCCAAGCGGGCGCGGAGATCTTCGCCGACTTCGAACGGCACTTCGAGGAGGGGCTGGCCCTGGTGATCGCCGGGATCGAGGCGCGGTACGGAAAGTGAGGCGGACGCCGGGCGCCCCGGAAAAGGAGGGAGGGCCGTTACTTTTCGTTCACCTGATGGCCGCCGAGGGGACAATGTCCGGCGTCGAACGTCTCCTACGGTCGCAGGGATCCGCCCCGGAGAGAGCCCAGGTGTACGCGTGACCAACCCCCCGACACTGTCCGTGATCGTCCCTTGCTACAACATCGAGTCGTACGTACCCGAGACGGTGACCAGCCTGGTCAACAACGAACGGGACGACTTCGAGTTCATCTTCGTCGAGGACCGGTCCACCAAGGACAAGACGTACGAAGCGCTGCTGACGCTGACGAAGAGACTCAAGAACAGCAGGGTGATACGGCACGAGAAGAACGGCGGACTGGCCACCGCGCGCAACACCGGCATCGACGCCTCGGAAGGCCGCTACCTCACCTTCCTCGACGGCGACGACTGGCTGGCCCCGGGCTATCTCGCGGATCTGACGAACGCCATCGAGCGGCTCGACGTCGACTTCGTACGCACCGACCACGTCCAGGTCACCGGAATCGAACGGACCGTGCACCGCGCCCCCGAGGGCCGCCGGCACACCCCGCTCGATCCGCGCACCTCGATCCTCCCCGTCGACGACACCACCATGGTCGACTACCCCTACGCCTGGGCCGGCATCTACCACCGCCGCCTCCTCGACCAGGGCATGCTGCGCTTCCACGACGGACTGAAGACCGCCGAGGACCGCCCCTGGATCTGGGACCTGCACCGCAGGGCCGACTCCTACGCCGTCGCCAGCCTGCGCGGCGTCTTCTACCGCCGGGGCGTCGCCAGCTCGCTCACCCAGATCGGCGACGTCCGCCAGCTGGACTTCTTCCGCTCCTTCGATCTGGTCCTCGGCGAACTCGCCGACGACCCCGAGGTGGGCAAGCTGCGCAAGAAGGCGCTGCGCAACTACTGCGTCGTCATCGCCCACCAACTGCTCAGCCGCGGCCGATTCGAACGCAGCATCGCCGCCCGCCTGAAGCAGATGGCCGCCGAGGCGCTGGGCAGGATGTCGGAGGACGAACTGGAGGAAGCCCTGGTCGGGATGGGCGAGGAGCGCGTGTACATGCTGCGCCGGATACGGGGCGGCATGAAGGGAGTGGCGGCATGATCCAGATCTTCTTCTCGGCCACGCAGTACGCGGCCGCGACCGTCACCGCCGCCATACGGGCCGGCCAGTTCGGCCCGCGCGAGGGCGTCCGCCGCATCCTCGTCGTCAGCAACACCGCCGCCGTCCCCGAGGTCGGCACCCCCCTGGACCGGATGGCCGGCTTCGAGAAGCTGCGCCCCGAGTTCGACGAGGTGCGCTCCTGGAACGACTTCATCTCCCCGCACCACCCGGCCGGCTGGTCCCCCCGGGGCCAGGACACCCTGCTGTGGGAGAAGGCCGTACGCCTCGCCTGGAACCTGGGCGACCAACCCGTCGAGATAGCCTGTGAGTCGATCCAGGCCAACCCCTCCCGCGCGGTCGCGGACATCTTCGCGGACAGCCCGATCCATGTGTACGCGGACGGCCTGATGAGCTACGGCCCCACCCGCAACCGCATCCCGCACGGCATGAGCAGCCGCATCAAGCGCGTTCTGCACCTGGATCTGGTGCCGGGCCTCACGCCCATGCTGCTGGCCGAGTACGGCGTGACCCCGGAGGCCGTCCCCAACGACGCGATCGTCGACGTCCTCGCCCAGATCGGCGAGTCCGGCGCCGGCATCCTCGCCGAGCGCCTCCCGGCCGACAACCCGCCCACCGCCGTCCTGCTCGGCCAGTACCTCTCGGCCATCGAGCTGATCAGCCAGGACGAGGAGGAGGAGCTGCACATCCGCTTCCTCCGCGCCGCCGCCCGCGCCGGTCACCGGGACGTCCTGTTCAAGCCGCACCCGAGCGCGCCCGCCGTCTTCAACGAGTCCCTTGAAGCGGTGGCGAAGGAACTCGACGTCCAGCTCACGGTGCTGAACGAGCCCGTTCTTGCCGAGACCGTCTTCGCCTATCTGAAGCCGAAGCTCGTCATCGGCTGCTTCTCGACGGCACTGATGACCGCCGCCGCCTTCTACGGCATCCCGGTCGCCCGCGTCGGCACGGATCTGCTCCTCGAACGCATCACGCCGTACGAGAACAGCAACCGCATCCCGCTGACCATCATCGACGCGGCCCTGCCCGACGCCGAGAACGCCGAGCTTGGCTCCCCGCTCGAACTCGCCGGGATGGCCGAGGGCCTGGCCCCGCTGGTGCGCAGCGTCGGTTTCTGTATGCAGTCCCGCAAGCACCACGCCCTGCGCGCCGAGGTCACCGCCTGGCTCGGCGCCAACCTGGACCGGTACCAGCGCTACTTCAAGCGCCGCCGCCTCACCAGCCTTCGCCTGCCCGGCGGCAGCCCGGTCCGCGCCGAGGCGCTGCGCCGGCACCCGGCGGTCCGCAGGGCCGTGCGGCAGCTGCGGCAGACGACGCGGAAGTAACGAGCGGCACAGCAAAAGCGGTTGGGGCGCCCCGGTTCACGGGGCGCCCCAACCGCTTTCCGGCTTCAGAACCGTACGGCCGGCAGTGCTCGCTTCAGCTTCGGCCCGAACGGCTTCTCCACGAACCGGTGCATCAGCCAGGCGAGCCCCAGCAGGCTCAGTATGGACAGGGCCAACGTCTCGTAGGAGCCCAGCCCGAGCCCCCGGTGCAGCACCCGGATGAAGAACCAGCCCAGGTGCTCGTGGATCAGATAGAAGGGGTACGTCAGTGCCCCGGCTATGGTCAGCCAGTTCCAGTTGGCCCAGCTCGTCCAGCCCAGCGCCACCACCGCGACGGCGGCGAACGCGCAGAACACGATGGCCTGGATGACCAGCGGGTTGCGGTGGAACTCGCCCTGCGCGCCCGGGTGCCACAGCGCCATCACCGAGTAGCGCTGGCCCAGCAGGAAGGACATGCCGACGATCCCCCACAGCAGCAGGTCGCTGCCGAACCGGTGGATCAGGTAGAGGGCCAGGCCGCCGATGAAGAACGGGGCGTGGTCGCGCATCACCAGCTCGTCGGTCAGCGGGTTGTCGGCGACCCGGGCGAAGGCACTGGCCAGCGTCCACAGGATGCAGAAGGTGACGACCCTCTTGTAGGAGACGCCCTTCCAGATCACGAACAGGGCGAAGAGCACGTAGAACTTCAGCTCCACCCAGAGCGTCCAGCACACGCCCAGGACCCGCGGCACACCCAGCGGTTGCTGCATCATCGTGAGGTTGACCAGGAACTCGTCCGGGCGGACCGGGTGGACGACGACCGGCAGCAGCACCGCGGCGCCGGTGACCATGACGATGGCCACCCAGTACGCCGGGTAGAGGCGGGAGATCCGGGAGCGGAAGAAGTCGCCGAGGCTGCGGCCCCAGCTGCTCATGCAGATCACGAACCCGCTGATGACGAAGAAGAACTGGACACCCAGGCTGCCGTAGGTCGAGAACTGCGACAGCGTCGGGAACATCTCCCCGGGGGACTGGCGCCAGGAATTGGCGACCTCGCCGTTCTTGCCGCTGAAGTGATACAGGCAGACCATGAGCGCGGCCACCAGCCGCAGTCCGTCCAGGGCGCGCAGCCGACTCGCAGACCGGGGCCGCACGGGAGGCCGCTCGGCGAGGACCTGGTTCAGCCGGGGTGCCGCCGGCACCGGCGGTGCCGTGGCCTGGTCAGCCGCGCTCATCCTGGGGCCCTTCTCCTGGGAGTCTCGAGGTGCGTTCAGTCGTACGTGATGGACGGTGCCATTTCATACGACGACCGAACGCTATGTCCCTCGGACGGGTGAAAGGTGAGTGACGGCTGACGCTCAGGGAGCGCAGAGATGTCACACGGATGAACGACCACCCCTTCTTGGTTACTTTCGGCCGGCCACCTGCTTCAGCGCACGGGCCCGCCGAGCCAGTCGGCGCACGGTGGCGTTGCGCGGGATGAAGGAGAGCTGGGCCGGCACGGCTCCGGGCAGGGCCAGTGCGGTCAGGCGCTTGCGCTTGAAGTAGCGCCAGGTGTGCGGGTTCAGATGCTTGGAGAGGTAGGCCTCGGCCGCGGCGCGCAGCCCCGGGTAGATCTTCGGCTGCATCGCGAAGCCGACCGCCGCAAGCAGCGCGGCCAGTTCGTCCACCCGCTCGCGCGGGGGCATCGTCCAGCCGTTCACCGCGGACGCGTCCGCGATGTCCGGCAGCAGCGCGTCGACGATGGTCAGCGGCACCCGGTTGCTGTTCTGGTACGGCGTGAGCCGGGCCAGCACGGCGTCGGTGCCGACCCGCGCGACCGGGAGGCCGTAGAGACCCGCGGCGGTGAACAGCGCGGTGGAGAAGCAGCCGACGACGAGGGCGGGCCGCAGCCGCTGGAAGGCGACCTCGGCGAGCACGGGACGGTCCAGCAGGGTGAGCTCGGCGCCCAGCTTCGTCGCCTCGTCCTCCAGCAGCTTCGACCAGCGGGCCGGTGCGACGGGGTGCGGCTTGAACACCAGCTTGCGGTGGCCGAGTCCGACGGCGCCGCGCACCATGTTCAGGTGCAGGTCCTCCTCCTCGGCGTCGGTGAGGATGCCGAGCGCGGAGAGGTACTGGCCGAGCAGCAGCGCCGGCGGTTCGCCCCCGGACGGAGCGGGCAGCGCGACCTCCGCCTCGGTGAGCTCGCCGAGCACCTTGAGGAACACCTCGGACGGCACCAGTTCGGACGGCACGCCGAACTCGGTGAGCAGCAGCGGGGTGAGGCCCGGGACGAGATCGAGATGCAGCAGCCGGCCGACACGGGTGCCGACCAGCGGGTCGATCTTGTCGCGCGTGGGGCCATAGCTTATGAGGCCGTCCGCGTAGACCTCGACCGGGGCGCCGGTGAACAGCTGGCACAGCGCGAGCGCCGGATTGACCTGGACGGACTCCACGGCCAGCTGGATCTCGTCGTCGCCGAGGTTCCACAGCAGCCGTACGTACCGCTCCCACATGGGGATGTCGTCCGCGCGGGGGGACCAACCGCTCGGGTGGAACGGGGAGATGGTCGCGTTCCAGGACAGCACCTCGTCGAAGCGGCCGCGCAGCAGGTCGAAGCCCGGCATCGCGTCCACGGACGGGGTGATCTCGGGGTTGGTCGCGTTGTTGGTGACCAGCAGCAGCCGGCGGTCGGCCGGTTCGAAGAGCCCGGCGTCCAGGGCGGCGGCGAGCGTCGCGGCGCCGTACAGCGTCGAGGCGCAGAAGATCTGGGTCGTGCGAGGCATCAGGCGGCCACCGTCCGGGCCCCGACCGCCCTGCGGCGCACCCGCCGCAGCCGGGCAGCGCGCTGCGCGTCCATCGAGTCCATTACCTCCGCGAGCACGTCCTGCGGCATTCTTTTCAGAGCGGCGGCGCTCATCGAGCGCAGTTTTCGAGCCACGGCGGGTTCGAACCTCTCGATTTGTCCGAGATGATGAGCCATGATCGCGCAGTAGGTGCGCACGGCTTTCGGAAGCAGTTTATCTGCTTCCGGGTCACGCGCCGTTTCCTCGATTACCTGGTCGAACGCGCGAATGAAATCGAGTTGTCGAACATCACCGATCTGGGTGAGTGAAGACGCCACTCCGCGCCGGTAGTAGACACCGAGCAGTCCCACCGCCGCGAAGGATTCCGCCTCCCGGTGCAGTTTCCAGATCCACGGCCGGTCCTCGGCGGTGCGCAGCCCATGGGTGAACTGCAGGATTCCGCGGTCGACCAGACGGCGGTGGTAGATGCCCGCCCATGCGTACGCGTAGTCCACGGACGTCGAGCGGTCGGCGGGCAGGATCGCCTCGCGCGGGTTCATGACCGTCCAGCGCCGGCCGTGCGGCACCCGGTGGATGCTGCGCGCCCGCCCGGTGGACTGCACATGGTCGGTGCGTACGAAGTCGCACCCCAACTCCTGGATGGCGGACAGCAGCTGCGGGAAGTAGCCCGGAGCGAGCCAGTCGTCGCCGTCCAGGAACGTCAGGTACTCGCCGCGCGCCTTTTCGATTCCGGTGTTCCGCGCGGTGGCCAGCCCTCCGTTCTGCTCGTGTCTGACGAGCACGGCGCCCGGCAACTCGCGCTCCGCACGCGCGAGGATGTCCGGTGTCCCGTCCGTCGAGCAGTCGTCGACGAGGATGAATTCGAAGTCCTCACGTGTGTTCGCACGCAGGCTCTTCAGGGTGTCTGGCGCGTATTGCTGCACGTTGTAGAACGGCACGATGACGGAGAGCTTGACCACGTGAGGGACGTTAGGGGTCGGTCCGGCATCCGTCTTTACTCGCAGCTTGATGTCAGGTGAACGACACGTGGCGATGCAGTGAACCAGGCTTCTTTTCAACGACTTCAGGCCTCGCTTCGTCGTTAGTCGATGTGCTGTTAACCGTTTGTTGCATTCTGGTTGGTGAGAACCTTGAAATCGCTTCCTAGCGTCAACGACGTGCCAGCAAGTGCGATGAAGACCCGACGAGTGGCCGTACTGGCGGATTCCGACACCCGGTGGAAATGGGGCGCGCTCACCGCGAACCGTATCGCTCCGGAGGATTCGGACATCCGTCTGGACGGTTACCTCCTGCGTGGCCGGGCCACCCCGACCGCCCGTCAGCTCCAGGAAGTCGGCGTGCGCGCCGACTCCCTCAGCGAGGTCACCGGTGTCGAGTTCCTGCGCGCCATGGCGAAGGAGCAGTACGACGTCCTGGTGCTCGCCCTCGTGGGCGGCGGCGTACAGGCCATGCTGCACGGCCTGAAGCGGGTGTGGGAAGGCCGCACCGACCGGCCCGTCGTCGTCACCGGCTACGTCGGCGTCGTCTACGAGAAACTCGCCGACGGCCTGCTGCTGCGGCACGGCGCGGACCTCGTCCTCGCCAACTCCCGGCAGGACGCCGAGCGCTTCCGCGCGGTGTACGAGGGGGTCGGCGCCGACTCCTCCTCGGTGACCGAGGTCGCCCTGCCCTTCCTCGGCGGGGAGCCCTACACCGGCGAGCACGACCCGTACACGGTCGTCTTCGCGGCCCAGCCCTCCGTGCCGGACAGCCGCAAGGACCGTACGTACCTGCTGAACCGCCTCATCCAGCACGCCCGCAAGCACCCCGAGCGCGAGGTGCTGCTCAAACTGCGGTCCAAGCCGGGCGAGCACACCACGCACATC
Source organism: Streptomyces coerulescens (assembly GCF_042657965.1). Lineage (NCBI taxonomy): Bacteria > Bacillati > Actinomycetota > Actinomycetes > Kitasatosporales > Streptomycetaceae > Streptomyces > Streptomyces coerulescens. The sequence continues at coordinate 288,128 of NZ_JBHSKM010000008.1, read as the reverse complement.
GAGGAACTGCCGTACCAGAAGCTGGTCCAGCGGCTCGAACCGCCGGCCAACTTCGCACTGGTGTACGGCAACATGGGCGAGGTCCTCGACCGCACCGACCTGATGGTCACCATCAGTTCCACGGCGGCGCTGGAGTCGCTGCACCGCCGTATCCCCACCGTCGTCCTCACCGACCTGGGCGTGCGCGAGACGCTCGGCAACCACCACTTCGTGGGCTCCGGCTGCCTTGCCTCCTGGGACCAACTGGACGAGGGACACCGGCCGGTGCCCGACGAGGAGTGGGTCTCCCGGCAGGGCGTGTGCGCCGACGGCTCGTACGCCACCGCCTTCGACCCGGCCCGTGAGCGCATCGCCAAGCTGCTGGAGCGGCCCGGCGGACTGCCCGCCCTCACGCCGTACTACACGCCGGCCACCGCGCCCGGCTATCTGCCCGGCATCCTCGCCCGCCATCACCTCGGCCCGGACGGCAGCCCGCTGCCCGGCGCCCCCGCCCATGACAAGGACCCCGGCCCGGTCCGCCAGATAGTGCGCCGGGCGGCCCGCGGCGCCTACCGGCACGGCGTGCAGCGCGTGGCGCCCGTCATCCGGCGGATGGGGGAGCTGTGAGCGACCAGACGACCGATACGGGGACCGGGGCGCCGGGACGCGCCCCGAAGTCCCTGCAAGGAGCCCAAGGAGTGGAGCCCATGTCCAACTCGGAAGCAGGCCAAGGCACTTCGGTGCCACGGGTGCTCGCCGTGATTCCCGCGCGCGGCGGCTCCAAGGGCGTGCCCGCGAAGAACCTGATGCCCGTCGGCGGTGTGCCGCTCGTGGCCCGCGCGGTGCGCGAGTGCCGGGCCAGCCGGCTGGTGACCGACGTCGTCGTCTCCACCGACGACCAGGGCATCGCGGCCGCCGCCCGGCAGGCCGGCGCCGAGGTCGTGCTGCGCCCCGCCGCCATCGCCGGTGACACCGCCACCTCCGAGGCGGCCGTGCTGCACGCGATGGACGCGCACGAGACGCTGCACGGCGCGAAGGTGGACGTGGTCCTGCTGGTGCAGTGCACGAGCCCGTTCATCATCCGCGAGGACATCGACGCCGTGGTCAAGGCGATCGTCGCCAACGGCGCCGACACCTCCCTGACCGTCGCGCCCTTCCACGGCTTCGTGTGGCGCCACGGCGACGACGACGCGGCCGCCGCCGAGAACGAGCGCGCGGCCACCACCGGCGGCTACGGCGTCAACCACGACAAGTCCTTCCGCCCGCGCCGCCAGGACCGCCCCCAGGACTTCCTGGAGACCGGCGCCGCCTACGCGATGGCCGCCGGCGGCTTCCGCGAGCACAAGCACCGCTTCTTCGGCCGTACGGAACTCGTACGCACCGACCCCGCCCGGGTCCTGGAGATCGACGATCCCCACGACCTGGCCCGCGCCCGGGCGCTGGCTCCGCTGTTCGACGCGGACCGTCCCGGCGCCCTCCCGACCACGGACGACATCGACGCGGTCGTACTGGACTTCGACGGCACCCAGACCGACGACAGGGTGCTGATCGATGCCGATGGAAAGGAGTTCGTCTCCGTGCACCGCGGAGACGGACTCGGCATCGCGGCCCTGCGCAAGAGCGGGCTGAAGATGCTGATCCTCTCCACGGAGCAGAACCCGGTCGTCGCCGCCCGCGCGCGGAAGCTGCAGATTCCCGTGCTGCACGGCATCGACCGCAAGGACCTCGCCCTCAAGCAGTGGTGCGAGGAGCAGGGCATCGCGCCTGAGCGCGTGCTCTACGTCGGCAACGACGTCAACGACCTCCCGTGCTTCGCCCTCGTGGGCTGGCCCGTGGCGGTCGCGAGCGCCCACGACGTCGTGCGCGGCGCCGCACGCGCGGTCACGGCCACACCCGGCGGTGACGGCGCGATCCGAGAGATCGCCAGCTGGATCCTCGGCCCCTCTCTCGACTCCCTCACCAAGTAAGGACATCTCAGCCATGAGCACCTACTCCCGCCTCCGCAACTTCGGCGCCCGCGAGGTCGGCCCCGGCAAGCCCGTCTACATCTGCGGCGAGATCGGCATCAACCACAACGGTGAGCTGGAGAACGCCTTCAAGCTCATCGACGTGGCCGCCGAGGCCGGCTGTGACGCCGTCAAGTTCCAGAAGCGCACCCCGGAGATCTGCACCCCGCGCGACCAGTGGGACATCGAGCGCGACACCCCCTGGGGCCGGATGACCTACATCGACTACCGCCACCGGGTGGAGTTCGGTGAGGTCGAGTACCGCCAGATCGACGAGTACTGCAAGGAGAAGGGGATCGCCTGGTTCGCCTCCCCGTGGGACACCGAGGCCGTCGCCTTCCTGGAGAAGTTCGACGTCCCGGCCCACAAGGTCGCGTCCGCGTCCCTGACCGACGACGAGCTCCTGCGCGCGCTCCGCGCCACGGGCCGCGCGGTGATCCTGTCCACCGGCATGTCGACCCCGAAGCAGATCCGCCACGCGGTCGAGGTCCTCGGCTCGGACAACATCCTGATGTGCCACGCCACCTCGACGTACCCCGCCAAGGCCGAGGAGCTCAACCTCCGCGCGATCAACACGCTGGAGAAGGAGTTCCCGAACGTCCCGATCGGCTACTCCGGCCACGAGACGGGCCTGCAGACGACGCTGGCGGCGGTCGCGCTGGGCGCGGTGTTCGTCGAGCGCCACATCACCCTCGACCGCGCGATGTGGGGTTCGGACCAGGCCGCCTCGGTCGAGCCGCAGGGCCTGACCCGCCTCGTCCGCGACATCCGCACCATCGAGGAGTCCCTCGGTGACGGCGTCAAGAAGGTCTACGACTCCGAGCTCGGCCCGATGAAGAAGCTGCGCCGCGTCGCCGGTGTCGTCGCCGAGGCCGAGATCGCCGCGGCCGCGGGCGAGCCGGTTCAGGTCTGACCCGAACGCACCGAGTTCCAGTAGTGCGCCGAGTCCGAGTGCCCCGTTCCGCGGGCGCTCGGACTCGGCGCCCCTCAGTGCTCCGTCCACACGAGCTGAATACGAGCGCCGCATGAGCGCCTTACGACGGGTAGGTCGTACGTCGATGAGCCCCCGAGCCGGGAACACCGGCCCCCACACTCTCGCCTTCGTCGAGAGCCCGGTACAGCTCCTCAACGTGCTGGAGTGGGCACACGCCCGCGAGCACACCCTCGGCGCGGGACTCACCCTCGTCGTCCTCTCCCCGATCGACCCCATGACCCGCGGCCAGCTGCGCCGGATGGCCGAGCTGGCGCGCGAGGACGGGCACGAGGTGCGCTGGGAGGAGGCGCGGGGCGGCGCGGCCGCGCCCTTCCACACCATCGGGGGCCTGACCGGCCGGCTCCGCAGGGCCGATCGGGTGGTCCTGGGCGACCCGTTCTCCCGCTATGTGCAGTTGCTGCTGACCATCACTCGCGCCCGCGACCTCGTCGTCGTCGACGACGGCACCGCGACCATGGAGTTCGTCACCCAGCTCGCCCGCGGTGAGCGCCTGGTGCGCTGGCACCGCAAGGGCGGCCGCCCGGGCCCCCGCGACCTGGTCTTCGCCCCCGTCTCCTCCGCCGCGCGCAAGCGGCTCACGCCGAGCGAGCGCCGCCGGGTCGAGATCTTCTCCTCGATGCCGATGGACGTGACGCCCGAGGGCGTGACCGTCACCGCCAACACCTTCGCCTGGACCCGCGACCGTTTCGGGCCGCCCCGTATCACCAAGGGCGCGGACATGGTCGGCACATCCCTCGTCGAGACCGGCGTGGTCGACGGCGACCGCTATCTGGAGGCGGTCCGCTCGCTGGCCAAGGCGCACGGCGCCACCCGCTACTTCGCCCACCGCCGCGAGAGCGCGGAGAAGCTGCACCGGCTCGCGGTGGAGACCGGCCTGGAGATCGTGCGCCCCGACCTCCCGCTGGAGCTGATCGCCCGCCGCGGCCCCATCGGCCGCACGATACTGAGCTTCCCGTCGACCGTCGTGCACACCTTGCCGCTGGCCCTGACCGGCACGGACGTACGCGTCGCGGTGTGCGACATCGACCCGGCCTGGCTCACGGAGAACGCCTCACCACGCGCACAGGGCTTCCTGTCCGGGGTGACGGGGACGGCGCGGGATGTGCACCGACTCCAGGCGGTGGGTCCGGTCCAGCCGGCCTAGCGGCCTCATTCGGGAGATCGCCCGCCCTCACGCCGCCTTCCGGGCCAGCACGAACGCCCGGGGGCGCTTCTCCTCGTCCTGTGGTTCGCGCAGGACACGGGCCTGGAGTCGGAGACCGGCCTTGGTCAGGGCGCCGGTGACGGTTTCCGGGGTGCGCCAGTGGTAGTCGAGGGCGATCTCCTGGCCGAAGCGTTCGGTCAGATGGAGGCGGTCCTCGGTGTCGCCGGACTGGAAGCCCAGGAGGAGCGGGGCGCCGGGGCGCAGGACTCGGTGGAATTCGGCGAACGTCGTGGGCAGGTGGTCGTCCGGGACGTGAATGATCGAGTACAGCGCGAGGATTCCACCCAGTGTCTCGTCCGGCAGGTCCAGAGACGTCATCGAGCCCACGTGGAAGCGGAGTTCGGGGTGTGCGCGGCGTGCCAGTGCCACCATGCGGGGGGAGAGGTCGACGCCGAAGACCGGCAGGCCGAGGGCGTGCAGATGGGCGGTGATGGTGCCGGGGCCGCTGCCGAGGTCGGCGGTGGGGGCCGGGGCGTGGTCGCGGGCCAGTTCGGCGAAGGCCGCGACGACGGAGCGGTCCAGGGGATTGCTCTCGGCCGGCCAGTCGGAGAAGGCCTCCGTGTAGGCGGGGGCGATGGCGTCGTACGAGGCTCTGGTGGCTTCCAGGAAGTCGGCGTACTCGGTGATCGTGGGGGTCTGAGGCTTCTCGGCGGTCACGGAGCGGACCCTAGTGCGACCGGCGAACGGGCGCCGGGGAGTTCACCGGGGTGGTGCCGAGAGTTCGCCGCTTCCTACGGCCTTGCGGCGCGGTCGGGGGCCTTCACTGCCTCTATGAAGAGGGCGAACGCACAGGTCGGGAAGGTGAGTATCGCCCCGGTCGGGACCTTTGAGTCGCGGATGGCTATCCGGGTGTGGCGGTCTGAGATTTCCACGCAGGCGTTGCCGTCGCCGCCGCCGGAATGTGACGACTTGCGCCAGCTGTCGAGGGTGTTCACAGCGTGCCTCACAGCTCTTTGGTCAGCTTGTGGATCAGTTCACGCGATGGCCCGGGATCGAGCGACGCGGCTTCTACTCTACGGAAGAGCGTTCGAAAGACACCGAGTTGGGCCTCGGAATCGATGAACGTCGTGCCGTGAGGTCCGTCGCGCACCACGGTGTCCAGCTTTGGAACGCTGCCGCCCGCGTAGATCATGGCGCTGCCGGTGTCGTCGAAGCGGTCCAGGGCGAAGGGGATGACACGGACGGTGATGTGGTCCGCCTCGGAGAGTTCCAGGATGCGGGCGAGCTGAGCCCCTGCAGCGGCTTGGCCGCCGACTCTGATGCGCAGGGCCGCCTCGTGGATTACCGCCTTGTACGGGATCGGCGTGTCTCCCTCGATGATCAGGTGTCGCTGCATGCGATGCCGAACGCGCAGCTCCAGCTCGTTCTCGGGAAGTTCCGGAATGCGGGTCGAGAAGAGCGCTCGTGCGTAGTCCTCGGTTTGCAGAAGGCCGGACACGTGGATCAGATCCAGATCCCAGCGGAACGTGGCGTTGTGCTCCAGCTCGGACAGGTCCAGGAACGATGTGGGCAGGTGCCCCCGGTACTCCTCCCACCAGTTACGTGTCCGGTCGGTCGCCATCGCCACCAAGGCGCTGACGAACTCCTCGTCCGTGCAGGCGTAATGTCCTGCCAATTGGCGTAGTCGCTGCTCGCTCACGCCCGAGGTGCCGAGTTCGATCTGACTGATCTGGACGGAGTTAACGCCGAGCAGCGCCGCCGCCTCGCGGGCGCTGAGCCCTGCCGCTTCGCGGAGTCTGCGCAGTTCGACCGCCAGTCGCAACTGCCGCGCTGTGGGCTCGCGCTTGGTCACCATCGACCGCTCCTTGGCTCAACGCGCTTGTGAGCGCGACTCGTTCGGGGGTCAGGTTACGCGATTGGCTTGCCGTTTCTTAAATCTAAGGTCTACCGTCGGTGACGCGACGCACACGCTGCGAAACGCCGGGACCCCGGAAGCGCACCGCCCCGTCCTGCCATGACGGCTGCGGCACTGCCACCGCCCGCCGACCGCAACCCCACCACCCGAACGGAGCTCACGCATGTCCGAAGCAGAGCCTTGGGAGTACACCCTCTACATCCCGAACGACGTCCGAGCCGTCACCGTCTCCCGCCGCACCCTCCGGCTGATCCTCACCCTGTACGGCCTCATCGGACTGGTGGACACCGCCGAGCTGCTCGCGACTGAGCTGGTTGCCAACGCCGTACGTCATACCAAGGGCCCGGCCGCGCTACGGGTGCGTTGGGCGGCCGGTGTGCTGCGGATCGGGGCGTGGGACGCGGATCCCGAACCGCCGCAGCCGCCGAAGGAGCTGAGGCTGCTCGAGGAGGCGGAGGAGGGGCGGGGGCTGGCGCTCGTGCGGGCGTGTGCCGATCTGTGGGGGTGGCAGCCGCTGACCAGGTACGGCAATCGAGGCAAGTACGTGTGGTGCGAGCTGGCCGCCGCTTAGGCGTGGCCTGCCCGGCCTGTGGCTCACCCGAGGGTGCTCCTGCGGCGTTCGCGATCCCGACAGGTGAACACAACCGACGGTTCTGTCCGCGGCGTGGTATCCGTGGAGTGTGGAGGGTCGGCATCGTCACTCTCCGTTCGCGTCGATTTCATGATCGACTCGACGGAAGGGCGGGCGAGTTTACCCACCCAAACCGATACCTATGCGTCGGGCGGCCAGATTTTCTTCCCCAAACGGGTTGAACTTTTGTTGATCGAGGGTCAGTTGGCCACCTCGGCGTCCTACCCTTCAGAGGGTGAACCAACTGATGTCGCCAGAGTCCGAGGCCGATCAACCAGGGGAAGCGTTCCTCCCCGGCGCCCTGCCGGAGGCGCTCCGTGCCGAACTCATCGAGTTCCGGCGCGACTTGCACATGCACCCCGAGCTCGGCAACCAGGAGTTCCGTACGACCGCCGCGATCAAGGCCCGCCTGGAGAAGGCCGGTCTGAAGCCGCGTGTGCTCGCCATCGGAACCGGGCTCATCTGTGACATCGGAGAGTTCGACGGCGGCCGGCCCATGCTCGCCCTGCGCGCCGACATCGACGCCCTGCCCATCCCGGACACGAAGAGTGACTGCCCGTATCGCTCCACGGTGCCGGACCGGGCGCACGCCTGCGGTCACGACGTCCATACGGCCGTCGTCCTGGGTGCCGGGCTGGTCCTGGCCGACCTGCTCGCGCGCGGCGAGCTGCCCCGGCCGGTCCGGCTGATCTTCCAGCCCGCCGAGGAGGTGCTCCCCGGCGGCGCCGCAGACGTCGTCGAGTGCGGGGTGCTGGAAGGGGTGGGGCGGATCCTCGCCGTGCACTGTGATCCGAAGGTGGACGCCGGGAAGATCGGGCTGCGGCAGGGCGCCATCACCTCCGCCTGCGACCGGCTGGAAATCTCCCTCGACGGGCCCGGCGGCCACACCGCCCGCCCCCATCTGACGACCGACCTCGTCACCGCCGCCGCCCGGGTCGTCACCGACGTGCCTGCGCTGGTCGCCCGGCGCACCGACGCCCGCAGCGGCCTCGCGGTGACCTGGGGACGCATCGAATCCGGCCATGCGCCCAACGTCATCCCGCAGCACGCCGAGCTCTCCGGGACCGTGCGCTGCCTGGACCTGGATGCCTGGCGGCAGGCGCCCGACCTCGTCGTCGCCGCGATCGACGAGGTGGCCAACCTGCACCGGGCCAAGTCGGAGATCAACTACATCCGCGGTGTCCCGCCCGTGGTCAACGACCCGGCCGCGACCGAACTGCTGCACGAGGCCATGACGGCCCGCCGCGGCGCCGACTCCGTCGAGTCCACCGAGCAGAGCCTCGGTGGCGAGGACTTCTCCTGGTACCTGGAGCACGTCCCCGGTGCCATGGCCCGGCTCGGGGTGCGGATGCCGGAGGACAGGGTCGGGCGCGACCTCCATCAGGGTGACTTCGATGTGGACGAGTCCGCCATCGGGGTGGGGGTGGAGATGTTCACCGCTGCGGCTCTTCTCGACGCGGGGGATTGAGCCCTTCGCCGTGGGGGTGCGGTGGTGTGGCGGCTGCGGGCCACTTGTGGCTGGTCGCGCAGTTCCCCGCGCCCCTTGGGGCGTTGCAGTCACCGGCGCTGCCACCCGTACCCCTGCTCCGGTTGCGGCCCCTGTGCAGCCGGGGGAGTCTTGGCGCATGTCGGGCGGTCCTGAGTGCCGGCGTGGCGGAGGCACCCTTGGTGCAGGCGCCCCATGCGTGCCTTTCGATCCGGTGGTTCACAAGGCCGTAACCGGACATCGGCACGAATGGATAACGGCAGGACGAAACCCCGTTCCCAGGAGTGTCTACGCGCGTTAATGTGCGCCGAACTCAGCACCCACTGCGGGGCTTGGAGAATGGGGACTACACGATGCGTCGGACATCCAAACTGACCCGTGTCGCGGTGGGGGTCGCGTCGATCGCGCTCGCCGCCACGGCGTGCGGTGGCACCAGCAGCGACAGCGGCGGCGACAGCGACGGCAGCGGCGACACCAAGGGTCTCGCCATCGCGTACGACATCGGCGGCAAGGGCGACCAGTCCTTCAACGACGCCGCGTACGCCGGCCTGCAGAAGGCCGCGGACGAGTTCGGCTACAAGACCGCCGACATCGAGCCCACCGAGGGCGAGACGGACGCCGACAAGGAACAGCGTCTGTCCTCCCTCGCCAAGCAGGGCTACAACCCGGTGATCGGCGTCGGCTTCGCATACGGCCCCGCGATGGAGGCCGTGGCGAAGAAGTACCCGAAGACCACCTTCGGCATCGTCGACTCCGTCGTCGAGGGCGAGAACGTCGCCTCCCTCGTCTTCGCCGAGCAGGAGGCCTCCTACCTCGCCGGCGTCGCGGCGGCCAAGGCCACCAAGACCAACACGGTCGGCTTCGTCGGCGGCGTGGACGTTCCGCTGATCCACAAGTTCGAGGCCGGCTACAAGCAGGGCGTCCAGGACACCAACCCCAAGGTCAAGGTCCTGTCGCAGTACCTGACGCAGACCGCCGAGGAAGGTGGCTTCTCCAGCCCCGACAAGGGCAAGGCCGCCGCCGAGGGCCAGATCGAGAAGGGCTCCGACGTCGAGTACGCCGCCGCCGGTCTGTCCGGCCAGGGCGTGATCGAGGCCGCCGCCAAGGCCAAGGTCTGGGCGATCGGTGTCGACTCCGACCAGTACAAGCAGGCGGCGCTCGCCAACTACAAGGGCTCCATCCTGACCTCCGCCCTCAAGGACGTCGGCGGCGCGGTCTACACGCTCGCCAAGTCCGTCGAGGACGGCAAGCCGCTGACCGGCACCCAGACCTTCGACCTGAAGGTCGATGGTGTGGGCCTGTCCGAGTCGAACCCGGAGTTCGCGAAGATCGCCGGCCTGTCCGAGGCCGTGGCGAAGGCCAAGGAAGGCATCATCGACGGCTCCATCAAGGTCAAGACCGAGTAGTCACGGTCGTACACGAAGCGGGCGGGCAGCCAAGGGCGCCCGCCCGCTTCGCGTTCGCGCACGGAGTTGAACACGGGCGGATAACAAGGTGGACAGAAGGGGTTTCCCGGTAGGTCTACGCGCGTTACTCTGCGACGAAAGCCAGCGCCGTTGCTGCACGCTGTCCCGAGCTGTACTTACCCGGCGCTTGTACGACAGGAGTCACCACACATGCGCCGGATTTCCCGGATCACGGTCGCAGGCGCAGCGACCGCCTCTCTGGCCCTCGCGCTCTCCGCCTGCGGCGGCACCTCGACCGAGGCCTCCTCCTCGGACTCGAAGGGCGGCGACAAGGGTCTCGCCATCGCGTACGACGTCGGCGGCAAGGGCGACCAGTCCTTCAACGACGCCGCGTTCGCGGGCCTGGAGCAGGCGAAGAAGGAGTTCGGGTACGCCACGCAGGACGTCGAGCCCACCGAGGGCGAGACGGACGCCGACAAGGAGCAGCGACTGGTGTCGCTGGCCAAGCAGGGCTACAACCCGGTCGTCGGCGTCGGCTACGCGTACGCCACCGCCGTCAAGGGCGCCGCGGAGAAGTTCCCGGACACCACATTCGGCATCGTGGACGACTCCACGGTCGAGGCGAAGAACGTCGCGGACCTGGTCTTCTCCGAGGAGGAGGCCTCGTACCTGGCCGGCGTCGCCGCCGCCAAGAGCACCAAGACGAACACGGTCGGCTTCGTGGGCGGCGTGGACATCCCGCTGATCCACAAGTTCCAGGCCGGCTTCGAGCAGGGCGTCAAGGACACCAACCCGCAGGCCAAGGTCCTGACCCAGTACCTCACGCAGACCGCGGAGGAGGGCGGCTTCTCCAGCCCCGACAAGGGCAAGTCCGCCGCCGAGGGCCAGATCGAGAAGAAGGCCGACGTCGTCTACGCCGCCGCCGGTCTGTCCGGTCAGGGCGTCATCGAGGCCGCCGCCGCCAACAAGGTGTGGGCCATCGGTGTCGACTCCGACCAGTACAACCAGGAAGCCCTTGCCAAGTACAAGGACTCCATCCTGACCTCGGCGATGAAGGACGTCGCCAAGGCGGTCTACAACCTGGCGAAGTCGGTCGAGGACGGTAAGCCCGGGACCGGTATCGTTCGTGGCGATCTGAAGACCGGCGAGGTGAGCCTGTCGAACTCCAACCCGAAGTTCGCGGACGACGCCGAGGTCCAGGAAGCCATCAAGACGGCCAAGGAGAAGATCATCAGCGGCGAGATCAAGGTCAAGACCAGCTGATTGCAGTAACACCCTGAGCAGCGGTAACCCCGGGGTTACGTCCGCTCGACGGGGTACGGGGAGACTCTCCCGGCGGGAGCCCTCCCCGTACCCCGTTGTTCGCGGTGCGTCGACCCCTTTCAGGCCATAGGGGCGCTACGCGCGTAGACGACCCCCGTCTCCAGGAGAGTGCGCCATCAACGCGTCCAGCAGCCCTCCGGCCGGCGCGGCGGTCAACGGTCAGGTGACCGCCGTCGAACTCGCCGGGATCACCAAGCGTTTCCCGGGTGTCGTGGCCAACCACGACATCCACCTCACCGTCCGCAAGGGCACCGTCCACGCCCTAGTCGGCGAGAACGGCGCCGGCAAGTCGACGCTGATGAAGATCCTCTACGGCATGCAGAAGCCGGACGAGGGCACCATCGCGGTCGACGGCCGGACGGTCACCTTCGGCAGCCCCGCCGACGCCATCGTCCGCGGCATCGGCATGGTCCACCAGCACTTCATGCTCGCCGACAACCTGACGGTGCTCGAAAACGTCGTGCTCGGCAGCGAGAAGCTGTACGGCATCGGCGGCAGGGCCCGCCGCAAGATCAAGGAGATCTCCGAGCGCTACGGCCTCGGCGTGGAGCCCGACCGCCTGGTCGAGGAGCTCGGCGTCGCCGCCCGCCAGCGCGTGGAGATCCTCAAGGTCCTCTACCGCGGCGCCACCACGCTGATCCTCGACGAGCCGACGGCCGTCCTGGTGCCGCAGGAGGTCGACGCGCTCTTCGACAACCTGCGCGAGCTGAAGGCGGAGGGCCTGTCGGTCATCTTCATCTCCCACAAGCTGGGCGAGGTGCTCTCCGTCGCCGACGAGATCACCGTCATCCGGCGCGGTACGACCGTGGGGACGGCCGTACCCGCCGAGACCACGCCTCGTCAGCTCGCCGAGATGATGGTGGGCAGCGAGCTGCCGACGCCCGAGACCGCCGAGTCCACGGTCACCGACCGCCCGGTCATCACCGTCGACAAGCTGCGCCTGGAGGCGGCCGGCGGCAAGGCCCTGCTCGACGACATCACCTTCACCATCCACGCGGGCGAGGTCCTGGGCATCGCCGGCGTCGAGGGCAACGGCCAGACCGAGCTCGTCGACGCGCTCATCGGCCTCAAGGGCGCCGACTCCGGCACGATCAGCCTCATCGACGAGGAGATCACCGGCTGGTCCACCCGCAAGCGCCGCGAGCAGGGCGTCGGCTACATCCCCGAGGACCGCCACCGCCACGGCCTGCTCCTGGAGGCGCCCCTCTGGGAGAACCGCATCCTCGGCCATGTCACCGAGGAGCCCCTCGCCAAGGGCGTCTGGCTGAACCCGAAGGCCGCGCAGGAGGACACCCGCCGCATCGTCGAGGCGTACGACGTCCGCACGCCCGGCATCGACGTCACCGCGGCCTCCCTGTCCGGCGGCAACCAGCAGAAGCTGATCGTCGGCCGCGAGATGAGCCACAAGCCGCGCTTCCTGATCGCCGCGCACCCCACCCGCGGTGTGGACGTCGGCGCGCAGGCCGCCATCTGGGACCACATCCGCGAGGCCCGCCGTGAGGGCCTGGCCGTGCTGCTGATCTCCGCCGACCTCGACGAGCTGATCGGCCTGTCCGACACCCTGCGCGTGATCTACAACGGCAAGCTGGTCGCGGACGCCGACCCGGCCACCGTCACGCCGGAGGAACTGGGCTCGGCGATGACGGGTGCCGCGACCGGGCACCTGGAACACGAAGAGACCCCCGAGATCCGTAAGTCGCCCGAGTCCGGCGAAGACGAGGCCCGCTGATGAAGAAGTTCGACAAGGAGCGCGTGCTCCTCGCGGTGGCAGGACCGGTCATCGCGCTCGCCGTGGCCTTCGTGCTCAGCGCGATCGTGCTGCTCGCCTCGGGCAAGAGCCCCGTCGAGCCGTACGCCCTGATGTTCGAGCAGCTCAGCTTCTCCGACATCCAGGTGCTGATCATCAACCAGGCCTCGCTGTACTACATCGCGGCCCTCGCGGTGGCCATCGGCTTCCGGATGAACCTGTTCAACATCGGTGTCGACGGCCAGTACCAGCTCGCCGCCATGATGGCCGCCGTCGTCGGCGCCCACGCGAACCTGCCGGCCGCCCTCCAGGTCCCGCTGCTGATCCTCACCGCGGTCTGCACCGGCGCCTTCTGGTCCGGTATCGCCGGTGTCCTCAAGGTCACCCGAGGCGTCAGCGAGGTCGTCGCGACGATCATGCTGAACGCGATCGCGACCTCGGTCATCGCCTACCTGTGGCTGCCCAACGTCTTCGGCGTCAAGGTCGGCAACAACAACACCACCGGCGAGATGCACGAGTCCGGCTGGGTCCCCGGCATCGACATGGGCGACGCCGGCGAGATCTACGGCCTGGTCTTCCTCGCCGTACTGCTCGGCATCGCCTACTGGGTCGTCCTCAACCGCACCCGCTTCGGCTTCGACCTGCGCGCCTCCGGCGCCTCCGAGACCGCCGCCGCGGCCAGCGGTGTCGACCCCAAGCGGATGGTGCTCACCGCCATGCTGCTCTCCGGCGGCATCGCGGGCATGGCCGGTCTGCCGATCCTGCTCGGCGACACCCACACCTACAGCCTGAACTTCCCCACCGGCATCGGCTTCCTCGGCATCGGCATCGCGCTGCTCGGCCGCAACAGCCCCGTCGGCATCGCGTTCGCCGCCCTGCTGTGGGCCTGGCTCGACAAGGCGTCGCCCGAGCTGGACTTCCACGGCTACGACAAGGAGATCGCGGTCATCATGCAGGGCCTGATCGTGCTCTCGGTCGTCGTCTCCTACGAGGCCGTACGCGAGTGGGGCCTGCGCCGCCAGCAGCGCCGGGTCGGCGCGGAACTGGCAGCCGGTCACGTCCTCGGCGCCGACAACAACACCACGAAGGAGGTGGCTGGCCGATGACTGCCCCGACCTCAGCGGTTGATGTCAACCAGCCCTCGCTGCAGCCCGCGGCGCCGACCGGCCGCCGCCTGTCCTGGCAGATCCTGCTGCTGGTCATCGCCGGAGCCCTGGCGCTGACCTCGATCGTCCGCATCATCACCGGCGCCGACGGCATCACCAACGTCAGCCAGATGTCCACCGCGCTCCAGCTCGCCGTGCCGATCGGCCTCGCCGGTCTCGGCGGTCTGTGGGCCGAGCGGGCGGGCGTCGTCAACATCGGCCTCGAAGGCATGATGATCCTCGGCACCTGGTTCGGCGCCTGGGCCGGCTTCCAGTGGGGCCCGTGGACCGGTGTCGTCGTCGGCATCCTCGGCGGCTGCATCGGCGGCATCCTGCACGCCATCGCCACCGTCACCTTCCGGGTCAACCACATCGTCTCCGGTGTGGCGATCAACATCCTCGCCCTCGGCATCACCCGCTATCTCGCGCCCCTCGCCTTCGAGGGCCACGCGGGCGGCTCCGCGAAGCAGTCCCCGGCGGTCGACTCCCTCGGCCACTTCACCGTGCCGGGTCTGTCCGACGGCCTGCGGGACCTGAACAACAACGGCTGGTTCTTCATCTCGGACATCGCCGGTCTGCTCGGCGGCCTGGTCACCAACGTCTCCTGGCTGACCGTGATCGCGATCGCGCTGATCCCCGGCACCTGGTGGATCCTGTGGCGCACCGCCTTCGGCCTGCGGCTGCGCTCCTGCGGTGAGAACCCGATCGCGGCCGAGTCCCTCGGCGTGAACGTCTACAAGTACAAGTACATCGCCGTGATCATCTCCGGCGGCCTGGCCGGTCTCGGTGGCGTCTTCCTCTCCATCGTGGCCAACCCCTTCTATCTGGAGGGCCAGGTCAGCGGCCGCGGCTACATCGGTCTCGCCGCGATGATCTTCGGCAACTGGATGCCGGGCGGCCTCGCCCTGGGCGCCGGCCTGTTCGGCTACACCGACAGCCTCAACCTGCGCGGCGGCTCCCAGAACGTCCACGCCCTGCTGCTGCTCGGCGCGCTGCTGCTGATCATCGGCGCCATCTGGCTGGTGATCACCAAGAAGTACGCCTCCTCGGTGATCACCGCGGTCGTCGGCGCCCTGGTGTACGCCTGGTACGCCACCACCAACGAGGTGCCCAACCAGGTCGTCTCCGCCACGCCGTACGTCGTCACGCTCGTCGTCCTCACGCTGTCCGCGCAACGCCTGCGGATGCCCAAGGCGGACGGCCTGCCCTACCGGAAGGGCCAGGGCAAGTGACCCCGGCCGCCTCCCACGACGTCGACTGGGACAAGCTGCGCACGGCGGCGCTGGACGCCATGTCCCGCGCGTACGCCCCGTACTCCGGCTTCCCGGTCGGCGTGGCGGCCCTGGTCGACGACGGGCGCACGGTCACCGGCTGCAACGTCGAGAACGCGTCGTACGGGCTCTCGCTGTGCGCCGAGTGCGGACTGGTCTCGGAGCTGCAGAACACGGGGGGCGGCCGGCTGACGCACTTCACGTGCGTCGACGGCAAGGGCGACGTCCTCGTGCCGTGCGGCCGCTGCCGCCAGCTGCTCTTCGAGTTCGGCGGCCCGGAGCTCCTGCTGCAGACCCCGGAGGGCATCCTGCCGCTGTCGGAGATGCTGCCCCAGGCCTTCGGGCCGGGTCACCTGCGCAAGTAACTCCCGTACGGCCCCTCCGCGTCGCGTCGTGCGACCGGTTCGGAGGGGCCGTATCACTTCTGGAACTTCTGGAACCTTCGGAAGGAAAGCCAAGCCATGGCCATGGACGCCATCTCCGTCATCCGCACCAAGCGGGACCGCGGTGAGCTCAGCGACGAGCAGATCGACTGGGTCATCGACGCGTACACCCGCGGGGAGGTCGCCGACGAGCAGATGTCCGCGCTCGCCATGGCGATCCTGCTCAACGGCATGAACCGCCGTGAGATCGCCCGCTGGACGGCCGCGATGATCGCCTCCGGCGAGCGCATGGACTTCTCGTCCCTGTCCCGCCCGACGGCCGACAAGCACTCCACGGGCGGCGTCGGCGACAAGATCACGCTTCCGCTCGCGCCCTTGGTGGCCGCGTGCGGCGCGGCCGTTCCGCAGCTGTCGGGCCGGGGCCTCGGCCACACCGGCGGCACCCTGGACAAGCTGGAGTCGATCCCCGGCTGGCGTGCGCTGCTGTCGAACGAGGAGATGCTGCACGTCCTCGACACCACCGGCGCGGTGATCTGCGCAGCGGGCGACGGCCTGGCCCCCGCGGACAAGAAGCTGTACGCGCTGCGGGACGTGACGGGCACGGTCGAGGCGATCCCGCTCATCGCCTCCTCGATCATGTCGAAGAAGATCGCGGAGGGCACCGGCTCGCTGGTCCTGGACGTGAAGGTCGGCACCGGCGCCTTCATGAAGACCATCGAGGACGCCCGTGAGCTCGCCTCGACGATGGTGGGCCTGGGCACCGACCACGGTGTGAAGACGGTCGCGCTCCTCACCGACATGGCGACCCCCCTCGGCCTCACGGCCGGTAACGCGCTGGAGGTCCGCGAGTCCGTCGAGGTCCTGGCTGGCGGCGGCCCGGCCGATGTGGTCGAGCTGACGATCGCCCTGGCCCGCGAGATGCTGGACGCGGCCGGAGTGAAGGACGCCGACCCGGCGAAGGCCCTGGCCGACGGCTCGGCGATGGACGTCTGGCGGCGCATGATCGCGGCGCAGGGCGGCGACCCGGACGCGGAGCTGCCGGTCGCGCGCGAGCAGCACGTGGTCACGGCCCCGTCCTCCGGTGTCCTGACCCGCCTCGACGCCTACGACATCGGCGTCGCCGCCTGGCGTCTCGGCGCGGGGCGTGCCCGCAAGGAGGATCCGGTGCAGGCGGGCGCCGGCATCGAGATGCACGCCAAGCCCGGCGACACGGTCACCGAGGGCCGGCCCCTGCTGACCCTCCACACCGACACCCCGGAACGCTTCGACTACGCCCTCCAGTCGCTGGCGCGGTCGTACGACATCGCGGCGGCCGGAACCGACTTCACGGCTTCGCCGGTGGTGCTGGAACGTATCGCCTGACCAGGCGGTTTCCCTTTCGGGTGAACGGGATCGGTGGACCTCCGCCGGTCCCGTTCGGCATGCTGGGATCGGTGACGCACCGATAGGAGACCGCCAGTGCGACACGAAGTCGCTCCACCCAAGTGGATGACTTGCAGGAGGAAAGAAGGTCATGAGCAGGTCATCCCGGACCAGTGTCCAAGGTCCGTTCCCACTTCCGCATGCGTCGCTGGCAACGGCGGGGTGTGAAGCCGGAAGCGTAAGCCCAAGAGCGGCACGGCCATCGGGCCGCAACAGGCGAGGGGAAGACCGGACGGGCTAATGCGAATGAACCCTTGACGAAATCTCGTAACTCCTATGCCGCGTCGATGGTGAGCTGTCGGCGGCAGATAGGCCCTTGCGCGGAAGAGCGCACGACGACCCCGGAGGATTGGCGCCGAAGGGGGAGGACACCGTCGGGCCCGGGATTAAGAGGGAGCCCACCCCGGCCGCATCTTGTGGGAGTGGAACGTGGAAACCCCGTTGGAGTCCGGGAGTTGATCCCGGTAAGCCGGAGGTAACGAAGGACCAAGCCTCCAGCGGGACAGGATGATCCGAGAAGCGAACGCCGACAGGGCGAAAGCCCAGAGGAAAAGGACGCGGAAACCTCAGCCGCGTCCCATAACTCGTCGGATACGAGGCGATGCCCCGGCCCGAAAGGGAGCCCACGCGGATCAGGTAGGCCCGTGAAGAAGAACTGCGAAGAACCCCGAACCGAAGGACAAGTTGGATGCCGAAGGCAGGTGTGGCAGTGGCCGCTACGGTGGCGATGCCTCCCACGACGGCGAACGGACCGGAGGACTACGCCCAGACCTGGCACAGCATCGACTGGGCCAAGGCGGAGGCGTCGGTACGGCGACTGAGGCAGCGTATCTTCACAGCCGCGCAGGAAGGGGACCTGAAGAAGGTCCGGAACTTGCAGAAGCTCATGCTGCGGTCCCACTCGAACACGCTCGTGAGCGTGAAACGGGTGACGCAGCAGAGCACAGGCCGTCGGACGGCCGGGATTGACCAGGAACGCGCGCTCACTCCGATCGCGCGAGGGCGGCTGGCCGCTGAGATCACAGCGGAACGCTCGCCTGGAAAGCCCCTGCCCGTCCGGCGCGTGTACATTCCCAAAGCCAACGGAAAGCAGCGCCCCTTGGGCATCCCAGTTATCCGTGACCGGGTCCGCCAGGCCCGCGTCAAGAATGCACTGGAACCCGAGTGGGAAGCCCGGTTCGAGCAACGAAGCTACGGCTTCCGCCCCGGCCGGGGCTGTCATGACGCGATCGGCGCCATCTTCAATATCGCGGGCCAGAGACGGGCCAAGCGGTTATGGGTGCTCGATGCTGATCTGACAGCGGCGTTCGACCGTATTTCGCACGACCACCTGATGAGCCTCATCGGTACTTTCCCGGCGCGGGAAGCGATCCGGGGATGGCTCAAGGCGGGAGTGATGGACTGCGGACGATTCTCGCCCACCGATGAGGGGACCCCTCAGGGTGGTGTGATCAGTCCGCTGCTGCTCAACGTGGCCTTGCACGGCATGGAGACGGCGGCCGGGCATCTCACAGAAGGACGTTCCCACAAGTCCCGACGAGATGCTCCGGTCCTGGTCCGGTACGCGGATGACTTTGCGGTGTTCTGCCACAGCGAAGACGAAGCGCACCAGGTCAAGGGGCAACTGGCTGTCTGGATGGCCCCGCGCGGGGTCGCCTTCAACGAGGAGAAGACATCCGTCCTCCACCTTGAAGAAGGATTCGACTTCCTCGGGTTCAACATCCGCAGGTACAGGGGAACTCTGCTGATCAAGCCGAGCAAGGCGGCTGTGAAAAGGGTCCGGGAACGACTCCGCAGTGAAGTGATCGGCCTGCGAGGGGCGAACGCCGGAGCTGTGGTGAGGAGGCTCAACCCGATCATCAAGGGGTGGGCCACCTACTACCGGACGGTGGTGTCCAAGGAGACCTTCAAGTCCCTGGACTTCTACGTGTGGACGCTCACACAGAAGTGGGTCAAGCACTCCCACCCGAACAAGCCGAAGAGCTGGCGACTGGCCAAGCACTACGGCGTCTTCAACTCGACCCGGAAGGACCAGTGGGTATTCGGTGACCGGGACACCGGCACCTACCTCTACAAGTTCAACTGGACCAGAATCGTCCGGCACGTGATCGTCAAGGAGGGCAACTCCCCCGACGATCCCTCGCTGGCCGACTACTGGGCGAGCCGCCGACGCAAAAGGGTGCCCGGGACCGCCGACAGGTGGACCATCACCCTCGCATCCCGCCAGAAGGGGATCTGTCCGCTGTGCAAACAGCCGTTGATCCCTGACGCCGAGTACACACCGGACAACCCTCGCGAGTGGGCCGCGTGGTTCTCGGCATCGATGAAGCCGCTGCACAAGCACCACTTCATCTATCGGCGCGACGGCGGCACGGACGAGCGGACGAACCTTCGCCTCGTACACGCTGACTGCCATCGCCAGCACCACGCCGGCGATCACAGAAGGGCCAAGCAAGATGACCGATCCGCGTGACTCCAGGGGCCCGCTTGAGCCGGATGCGGTGAACAGCCGCACGTCCGGTTCTGAGGGGGCCGGGGGGCGGCAACGCCCTCCGGCTACCCGACTGAGCGCACTCACCGTGAGCCAGGACCCCGACCAGAACTGGGACGACCTCGTCCGGTACTGGGAGGAGATGGAATGGCCCGAGGGCAGCAAGGTGGAGATCATTGAGGGGATCATCACCGTGTCACCTGCTCCCGCATCCCGCCACAACGTGATCGCGGCCCGTATTCAACGCCGCCTCTACTCCGTGATCCCCGAGGATTGGGAGATCTTCCAGACACTGGCGATCGCCGTGCCCTCACGGCTGGGCATGCTCATCCCTGACCTGCTCGTGGCTCCTCTGCAGGAATGCGAGGAGGCAGAATCCCACATCCCGGCTGCCCTGGCCGAACTTGTCGTCGAGGTGACCTCCAAGTCCAACGCCCAGCACGACCGCGTCAGCAAGCCCGCCGCTTACGCCACCGCCGGGATCCCGCTGTACCTGCTGATCGACCGTTGGGCCCCCGGCGGCCCCACCGCCACGCTCTTCGGCGAGCCGAAGGGCGATGTCTACCGCGTACTGAGCGCCGTGAAGTTCGGTGACCCCATCAAGCTGCCGGACCCGTTCGGCGTGACGATCGACACCGGTGAGTTCCCGGTCGATTGACCGTCAGCCCAGCAAGGCGGCGACGGCCACCAGCACCGGCACCGAGATCACCGTCGACAGCAGGATCGAGTCGCGGGCCAGACGTTCGGCGACGCGGTAGCTGGAGGCGTAGGTGTAGAGGTTCTGGGCCGCGGGGAGGGCCGAGGTGACCACCACGTCCAGCAGGGGGGCGCCGCGCAGGCCGAAGACGCCTGCCGCCAGTGCCCACGCCGCCGCGGGCTGGCCGACCGACTTGAGGGCGACCGAGAGGAACACCGGCAGACGGTCGGGCCCCCGGCCGGGCATCGTGCTGCCGCACAGGGAGATACCGAAGGCCAGCAGGACCGCCGGGACCGACATGCCGCCGATCAGGGTCAGGGGGTCCAGGACGGGCGCCGGTATCCGCAGTCCCGTCGCCGACACCGCCACGCCGGCCAGTGAGCCGACCGCGATCGGATTGCGCAGCGGCGTCAGCAGGCGCCGCCACAGGGAGCCCTTCTCACCCCTGCCGGACAGGTCGAGGATCGTCAGGGCGACGGGGGTGACGCCGACGAGCTGGAACAGCAGGACCGGCGCCACGAGCGAGGCGTCGCCCAGCACATACACGGCGATCGGGATGCCGAGGTTGCCGGAGTTGACGTAGCTGGAGCACAGCGCGCCGATCGTCGTACGGCCCACTCCCCAGCGCCTTGCGACACCGACCGCGACGAAGACCCCGGCCGCCGCGGCCGTGCTCAGCGCCGTCACCAGCAGGCGGCTGGAGAAGATCACCGAGAGGTCGGTCTGCGCGAGCGTGGTGAACAGCAGGGCCGGGGACGCCACATGGAAGGCCAGCTTGGTGAGGACCTCGCGGCCGTGCTCGCCGAGGTAGCCGCGCCTGCCGATCGCATAGCCCACCCCGATGACGACCGCGATCACCGCGAATCCCGTCAACACCCCTTGCACGGGGCCTCCTTGGCGGGAACGAGACCGCGGGGTATTCGGGGACGCGCTGATACATGGGGCATACAGCAAACCCTCCGGGGAGGAGGGGACCGGGTCAATGTGATCCCGGTCCGCGGACACCCGGGCGACGCCTCGACGGCAGGACCGGGTCGCGCGCTGCGATGAGTTATCCGCCCCCGTCCGGTCTACCGCTCGTGGACGCCATGACACCCGCTGTACTCGTGCTGGCCGGCCCCGTCACCCGGGACGAGGTGGCGGGGCTGTGCGACGACGTACGGGCCCGGCTGGAGGCCGGCGGGGCGAGAGTCGTGGTGTGCGATGTCGGTGGGCTCGGGCCGCCGGGCCTGGGTGTCGTGGATCTGCTGGCGCGGCTCCAGCTCGCCGCGCGACGGGCCGGGGGACGGATCAGGCTGCGCGACGCGGATCCCGCCCTACACGCCCTCCTGGACCTGGTCGGTCTCCGCTTCGAGGTGGAGGGGGAGCCCGAACAGCGGGAACCAGCGCTTGGTGTCGAGGAAGAAGTGGAACCCGGTGAGCCGGCCGTCTGAGATCTCCAGGACCTGCACCGCCCACGGTGTGTAGCCGCCCGCCTCGGGGTCCGGCTTGTACTGGGCGAAGCCCGGCAGGCCGTTCACCTGGACCGGCACCAGCCGTGAGCCCTCGCAGGCGGAGCCCAGCGTGGTCATGAAGCCGCTGATGTCGTCGTGGCCGGTCAGCCACAGGTCGAACGGCGGCATCGTCATGATGGCGTCCTCGTGCAGCAGGGCCGTCAGCGCCGTCATGTCATAGCCCTCGAAAGCCGCGACATAGCGGTCCAGGAGCTTTCGCTGCTCGTCGTCCAGCGGGTCGGAGACGGTGGCTTCGGCGCCCGGCTGCTGCTGCTCGGCGAGGGTCGCGCGGGCCCGCTGGAGGGCGCTGTTGACCGAGGCGACCGTGGTGCCGAGCAGCTCGGCGACCTCGTTCGCCTTCCAGGCCAGCACCTCGCGCAGGATGAGCACGGCCCGCTGCTTGGGCGGCAGCTGCTGCAGGGCGGCCATGAAGGCGAGCCGCACCGACTCCTTGGCGACCGCGGCCTCCGCCGGGTCATCGGTCGTCGGCAGCACGCGGCTGTCCGGCATCGGCTCCAGCCAGGTGTTGTCCGGGCGGGGTGAGAGCGCCGCCTGGGCCAGCGGTGTCGACTCCGTCAGGTCCATCGGCCGGGCCCGCTTGTTGCCGGCCGTCAGCATGTCCAGGCAGACGTTCGTCGCGATGCGGTACAGCCACGAGCGGAGACTGGAACGCCCCTCGAACTTGTCGTAGCTCCGCCAGGCCCGGACCATCGTGTCCTGCACCGCGTCCTCGGCCTCGAAGGACGAGCCGAGCATGCGGTAGCAGTATCCGGTCAGTTCGACGCGGTGTTTTTCCAGCCTGACATCGAGGTCCGTCGTCTGTGTCGCCGTGCCGTCGCTCATCGTCCACCCACCCCTGCGGCCGTGCTGTGTCGCGCCTTTGCGCCCAGTACTTGGAAGCTACCGCAGCCCACTGACAACGGCCCCCGGAGCGGACGAACACCCAGGTGAGAGGCGTACAAAAGCCGTTCCCCCCGACCGGCCGACCCCGGTCGGGGGGAATGAGGACCGTGCGACTCAGACCGTCGCGAGCCGCTGCTGGGCCCGAGCCGCACGCGTTCCGAGGACGGTGATCGTCACGACGCCGGCCACCGCCAGCAGGCCGACCCCGACCGTGCCGGTCCAGCCGCCCGCGTGGAAGGCGATCGCGCCGATGGTGCTGCCCGCGCTGGAGCCGACGTAGTAGGCCGACTGGTACAGCGCGGCGGCCTGGGCGCGGCCCGTCGTGGCCGTCTTGCTGACCGCCGAGGACGCCACCGCGTGGCCCGCGAAGAAGCCGCCGGTGATCAGGACCAGGCCGAGCAGGACCAGGGGAAGGGAGCCGGCCAGGGACAGCACCAGGCCGGTCGCGGTGGTCGCGCCCGCCGCGTACAGGGCGCCACGGCGACCCAGGCGGCCCACCAGACGGCCCGCCGTCGACGCCGACACCGTGCCGACCAGGTACACCAGGAAGATCGAGCCGACGATGCCCTGGGGCAGCGAGAACGGCGCCTCCGTGAGGCGGTAGCCGATCACCGTGTACACGCCGCCGAACACCGTCATGAACAGCGCGCCGATCGCGTACAGACGGCACAGCAGCGGGTTCGAGAGGTGGTCGCGGACCGTGCGGGCCAGGACCCGCGGGCGCAGCGAGCCCGCCTTGAAGTGGCGCGGCGCCGGGAGCAGCAGACGGAACGCCACCGCGCAGGCCACCGCGAGCGCGCCGATCACGCCGACCGCGACCCGCCAGCCCCACTCCTGGGCGACCCAGCCCGTGATCACCCGGCCGCTCATCCCGCCGATGCTGTTGCCCGCCACGAACAGACCGATCGCCGTGATCAGCGCCCGCGGACGGACCTCCTCGGCCAGATACGCCGTCGCCGACGCCGGCAGACCCGCCAGCGCGGCACCCTGCACAGCCCGCAGTACGACCAGAGTCGTCAGGTTCGGCGCGAAGGGCACCGCCAGCCCGACCGTCACCGCGACCGCCAGCGACGCCGTCATGACCGTACGGCGTCCGAACCGCTCCGACAGCGCGCTCATCGGCAGGACGAAGAGAGCCAGCCCGCCCGTCGCGGCCGCCACCGTCCAGCTCGCCTCGCTCGCCGCCACCCCGAACTCGCCCGAGATCAGCGGGAGCAGGGCCTGCGTGGAGTACAGCAGAGCGAACGTCGCGACGCCGGCGAGGAAGAGGGCGAAGCTCATCCGGCGGTAGCCGGGGCCGCCCGGGGCCATTCGGGAGTCGACGACAGGGACTGCGGGTGCGGCGGCCACGGTGGTGGACGCCCCGGTACTGGCGGGAGACATGCCTCGAAGTTACGTACGGACCTTTTCATCCGTCCAATGCATGGATTCGTCATAATCGTTCCCATGGAGCATCAGCAGAGGTCACAGGCTCGTCTGTCACCGTCCAGTGACACAGAAGACATGACGATGTTGCTCGCCCCGCGCCTGGCCCACTTCGCCGGGGTCGCCCGCACCGAGCACGTCACCCGCGCCGCCCAGGAGATGCGGGTGCCGCAGTCCACGCTCTCGCGCGCCATGGTCCGCCTCGAACAGGACCTGGGCGTCGACCTGTTCGCCCGGCACGGCCGCACGGTCTCGCTGACCCCGGCCGGCCGCACCTTCCTCGTCTCCGTCGAACGTGCCCTCGCCGAGATCGGACGCGCCGCCGAGGAGGTCCGCGCCGACGCCGACCCGGCCACCGGCAAGGTCGCCTTCGGGTTCCTGCACACCATGGGCGCCGAGACGGTACCCGGCCTGATCCACGCATTCCGCGCCGACCACCCCCGCATCCGCTTCAGCCTCGTGCAGAACTACGGCGAGGCGATGATCGAGCGGCTGCGGGCCGGCGAGCTGGACCTGTGCCTGACGTCCCCGGTGCCGGACGCCCCCGACCTGGTGGGTCGCCGCCTGGACGAGCAGAAGCTGCGCCTCGTGGTGCCCGCCGACCACCGCCTGGCCTCACGCAAGCGTGTCCGGCTGGCGGAAGCGGCTGACGAGACGTTCGTGACGCTGGAACCGGGCTATGGCATGCGCCGGATCACCGACGACCTGTGCCAGCAGGCGGGCTTCAAGCCGCGCATCGCCTTCGAGGGGGAGGAGGCGGAGACGCTGCGGGGTCTGGTGGCGGCGGGCCTGGGGGTGGCCCTCCTGCCCCCGCCGGCCGTGCCCCGCCCGGGAGTGGTGGAGCTGACGGTCACGGCTCCGAGAGCGGCCAGGGAGATCGGCGTGGCCTGGCTGGCCGACCGGCCGGACACCCCGCCGGTGGCCGCCTTCAAGAGGTTCCTCCTGTCGAGGAGGGGCAACTTGCTGCCGGCCTAGGGGCGGCGCCGCAAGGGGCGCGGGGAACTGCGCGACAAGCCACGACGGCGCCGCACACACCTACGAACCGAGCACCCCGACGTCGCTACCGCCGCAGCGACTTCCCGAACCCCGAAGCCAGCGGCATCCGCAGCCCCAGCGGCGGCGGAGCCGCGAACGCGTCCGCCAGCGGCCGCGAGAACGCCCTGCCGAACAGCACCCCCATCACGAAGTCCTGGGCCAGCGCCAGGACTTCGTCCCGGTGCTGATGCAGCCCGTGCCGGTCGGAGTGCACCTCGAACCGGCACACGTCCCGGTTCGCCTTCTTCGCCCGCTCCGCCAGCCGGAACGACAGTTCGGGGTCGGTCCGCTCGTCGTTCGTGCCGTGCACGAACAGCACCCGCCGCCCCGCGAGCTGTTTCACCGGTTCGGGTGCCGCCGCCATGTCCTCCTCCGGCAGCCAAGGGGCGATCGCCAGTACGGAGTTGACGGCCTCGTGGCCACCGGCGTGCAGCGCCGCCCGGGCGCCCATGTCGATCCCGACCAGGCACACGGGCACGTCCCCATAGCGCCGTACGGTCTCGTCGGCCGCCCACAACGCGTCGCTCGCGAGGTTCGCGGCAGTGCCGTTCCAGCCCCGGTAGCGGTAGCGGACGACGTGCGTGGCCAGGCCGTCGTCACGTCCCGCCCGCGTCAGCCGACGGCCCAGAGTCCGCACGTAGGAGGTCGCCAACAACGGTGCCGGCTTGCGATGTGAGACCTCGTCACCTCCGGGAAGCAGGAGGACGACCCCGCTCACCGCCGTCGGCTCCGGCCCGATCGCCTTGCCCAGCCGGACCCTGCGCACCGGCGTCGCTTGCTGTGCCATGACAGAACAGTGTCAGAAGCATGGGTGTACGCGACCCGTCCTCGGGGTCACCGTTACGTATCGACGGATTCGTACAAGCGGGAAAATGGGGTGTTCAGCGGGTGATCTACGCGCGTAGGCGTTATGGTGCGGAAATGACGAGCGAGACTGCCCAGAAGGCGAACACCCCGAGTTCGGACCAGATCCGCAGGGCGCCGAAGGTTCTGCTGCACGATCACCTCGACGGCGGGCTCCGCCCCGGCACGATCGTGGAGCTGGCCCGCGAAACGGGCTACGCGCACCTCCCCGAGACCGACCCGGACAAACTCGGCGTCTGGTTCCGGGACGCCGCCGACTCCGGATCCCTGGAGCGGTATCTGGAGACCTTCTCCCACACCGTCGGCGTGATGCAGACCCGCGACGCCCTCGTGCGGGTCGCCCGCGAATGTGCCGAGGACCTCGCCGAGGACGGGGTCGTCTACGCCGAGGTGCGCTACGCCCCCGAGCAGCACCTCGAAGGCGGGCTCACCCTCGAAGAGGTCGTCGAGGCCGTGAACGAGGGCTTCCGCGAGGGCGAGGCCCTCGCGCGTCAGAACGGCCATCGCATCCGCGTGGGCGCCCTGCTCACCGCCATGCGGCACGCCGCCCGCGCGCTGGAGATCGCCGAACTCGCCAACCGCTACCGGGACCTGGGCGTCGTCGGCTTCGACATCGCCGGCGCCGAGGCCGGGCACCCGCCGACCCGGCATCTCGACGCCTTCGAGTACCTCAAGCGCGAGAACAACCACTTCACCATCCACGCCGGCGAGGCCTTCGGACTGCCGTCCATCTGGCAGGCCCTGCAGTGGTGCGGCGCCGACCGGCTGGGGCACGGGGTGCGCATCATCGACGACATCCAGGTGCACGCCGACGGCACCGTGAAGCTCGGCCGGCTCGCCTCGTACGTACGGGACAAGCGCATCCCGCTGGAGCTGTGCCCGAGCTCCAACCTCCAGACGGGGGCCGCCGACTCGTATGCCGCGCACCCCATCGGGCTGCTGCGGCGGCTCCACTTCCGTGCGACGGTGAACACCGACAACCGGCTCATGTCCCACACCAGTATGAGCCGGGAATTCGAGCACCTTGTCGAGGCGTTCGGTTACACGCTCGATGACATGCAGTGGTTCTCCGTCAATGCGATGAAATCATCGTTCATTCCTTTCGATGAACGGCTCGCGATGATCAATGACGTCATCAAGCCCGGATATGCCGAACTGAAGTCCGAGTGGCTGTTCCGGCAGACCTCATCTACCAGCGACTCTGCGGGGGAACAGGGCTGACCTGGGATCCTTCGGTCACACGGAATGCGGGCGGCATTCACAATCCATCCTCATTTCGATGTTTGCGGCCGGGTGCGGGGCGTGTTTACGGTCGAGGACCGCTTACATCCCCGTAACCAATTTTCGAGGACGCATTTCATGAAGCAGTCTGCTGCCAAGACCCTCGGTGTCGCCGCTCTCGGTGCCGCCTTCGCCGCCGCGGGTGCGGGTGCCGCGAACGCCGCGCCGGTCGCGCCGGACGCCGCCGGTTCGGCGCTGGACAACGTCACCCGGACGCTCCCCGCCGAGAACCTCGCCCAGTCGGCGCCCGGCGCGACCGGCGCGGGGCTGGCCCAGGGGCAGGAGGCGCTGGCCACCGGGCTGTCGGCCGCGCAGCCGGCCGCCGAGCAGGCCGTGGCCGGCGGGCCGACCGGCGTGGTCGCCGGGCTGCTCGGTGGGCTGCCGGTGCAGGGGGCGCCGACCGAGGGGCTGCCGGTTCAGGGTCTGCCGGTGCAGGGGCTGCCCACTCAGGGGCTGCCGGTGAACGGCCTTCCGCTCGGCTGAGTTCGGTCCGGCCGGGTGTCGGATCGGTCGGAACTCGCAGCTGGGGCGCACCCTTTGGTAGGGGGTGCGCCCCAGCGGCTTTGTGCGTGGAGGCGGAGATGGGGGAGGTGGAGATGGTGGTGGAGGGGGTTATCTACCAGGCCGTGCGGGTCTTGCTCTCCGAGGGGAGGAGGATCCACATCGCTATGTAGAGCAGGAACTGCGGGCCCGGGAGCAGGCAGGAGACCAGGAAGATCACGCGCATCGTCGTCGCGGAGGTGCCGAAGCGTCGTGCCAGCGCGGCGCACACTCCGCCGATCATGCGGCCGTTGGTGGGTCGGGCGAGCGCGGTCATGGTGCGGCTCCTTCGCGAGCGTCGGTCGAAGGCCTTCCTAGTGGGGCCTTTCGAGTGGGTGCCTCATCTGACATCCACGCTACGCAGACGAACCGGGCAAAGCGTCACTCTATGGAGCTATACCGACCCTGGGAATCGTCGGGGTACGACCCTGAGAGGGCTCATCCTGGGGGGTGGTGGCCCGGTCGGCGCGCTCGGACCTGCGGCGTAGGTGGATGCGGGCCGCCGGGACGATCGCCGCGTGGGTGAGGGCCACGCCGAGGGTGTTGAGGAGCAGCGAGTCGACGTCCACGACCTGGCCGGGGACGCCGGTTTGCAGCAGCTCTATGCCGAGGGAGATGAGGGCGCCTGCGGCTACCGTGCGGACCAGGGAGCCGAGGGGGGAGGCGGTGAGGCTGCCGTGTGCCGTCGGGATGAGGAGGCCGAGGGGGGCGAGGAGGGCCAGGCCCTCGGCGATGCGGCGGGCTCCCTCCTGCCAGCCGAGGGCGAGGTCGGCTCTGATGCCGGCGAAGGGGTGCAGGTTGGCGGGGGTGACCCAGGGGACGTCCAGGGGGCGCAGGGTGAGCCAGGCGACGAACGCGAGGTGTGCGACCAGGAGGACGCCTCCCGTCACACGGATGCGGATCGCGGCGCTGCCGCCGATGGAGCCTTGACGCTGCACGCCCCCCAAGACGCGCCCCCCGGCGGGATCGGTTCCGGGGTGGGGGCTTGTGGGGTGAGGTGTCTGCCACATGGGGGCTGGCGTGTGATGCCTGCGGCGGCCCGCTTGTGTGAGTGGGGGTGTGTGTAGCGCCTGCGGTGGTGGGGTGGGTCGGGGCCGTGCCGGGGGGTGTCCGTCCTCGGTCGGGCGGTTGCTCTTCTCAGGAGGGTGCTCTGCGTTGACGCCCGCCGCTGCGGGCGGACACCCCCCGGCACGTCCCCCTGCCGCCGTACGCGGCTGGGCTGCAACCCCCTGTCCTTCAGGGGCGCGGGGAACTGCGCGAACGGTCGTGACGGCCGCGGCCACGTCGTGACACAGGCCCACTGCAACCCCCTGCCTTCAGGGGCGCGGGGAACTGCGCGACCGGCCACGGCGCAGCCGCAGTCGACGTCCGGGCGTCAGCCGTCTGTGACTTCGGTGGACGGGGGCTCGTTGCTGCCCGGTCTTGTGCGGACCTCGTCCGTGCACTCGTAGCGGCGTGGGGAGGCGGGGGTGGGGCCGCCCAGGATTACCGAGCCGTCGCCCTCCGCCGCTGAGGAGTCGGAGAAGGTGCAGACGATCTGGGCCAGGGCGTACGACGTGAGGTCGTTGGGGGGTGTGCTCAGGCGCAGGGTCTCGTCGGGGTCGTCGGGGCGTGGGCCGGTGACTCCCATGGCGCCTCGGACGTCCGTGGTGTAGCCGGCCTCCTTCTCGGCGGTCGACGGGGTCGCCTCCAGTTCGTCCAGGAGGCCCTGGGCCACCAGGACGCGGCGGGCGGAGTCCGCCGTGCCGTCGGGGACGCGTACGGTGCGGTCCACCGCGACCAGTTGTGAGCCGCACAGGAGGAACACCTGGACCGGCAGGCCGCGCTCGGCCTGTGTCGAGATGTTCGGTTCCGATAGTGAGCAGTGAACGCGGGAAGGGGCGGGACCGAAGTCGGTCGGGACCTCCGTGGAGCGTATGCCGCATGCCGTGAGGACGGTGGCGGAGAGGGCGGTGAGGGCCAGGAGACGGCGGGTGTGCATTACGCGTCTCCCTTCTTCTCGTCGTCCGTGCGGCCGGTCAGGTCCCTGGGCAGGCGCAGGGTGAAGACCGCGCCGCCCTCGGGGGAGTTGGCGGCCGTGATCTCGCCGCCGTGGATGTGGGCGTTCTCCAGGGCGATGGAGAGGCCGAGGCCGCTGCCCTCGGAGCGGGGGCGGGAGGCGCTGGCCTTGTAGAAGCGGTCGAAGACGTGCGGGAGGACGTCCTCGGGGATGCCGGGGCCGTGGTCGCGTACGTCGATCACGACAGAGTCGTCCTCCACCCGGACGGTGACGCGGACCGGTGAACCGCCGTGCTTGAGGGCGTTGCCGATCAGGTTGGCCAGGATGACGTCGAGGCGGCGGGGGTCGAGGCGGGCCATGATGCCGCGCTCGGCGTCCAGGTCGACCGCGTCCAGCCAGGCGCGGGCGTCGATGCAGGCCGTGATCTGGTCGGCGATGTCCACGTGGTCGAGGACCAGGCGGGCCGTGCCCGCGTCGAAGCGGGTGACTTCCATGAGGTTCTCGACCAGGTCGTTCAGGCGGCGGGTCTCGCTGACCACGAGGCGTACGGCCGGCTCGATCATGGGGTCCATGGAGCCGGACTCCGCCTCCAGCTCTTCTTCGAGGACCTCGGTCACGGCCGTGATCGCCGTGAGGGGGGTCCGGAGTTCGTGCGACATGTCGGCCACGAAACGGCGCGACGACTCGTCCCGGGACGCCATGTCGGCGACCCGCTTCTCCAGCGCGGCGGCCGCGTTGTTGAACGTCCGGGACAGGTCGGCCAGTTCGTCCGTGCCCGACACGCGCAGGCGGGTGTCCAGCTTGCCCTCGCCGAGGCGGCGGGCGGCGACACCGAGGCGCTGCACGGGCTTGAGTACGGTCGTGGCGGCGGCCTGCGCGAGCAGCGCGGAGCCGATCAGGGCCAGGCCGGTGGCGATGCCGAGGGACCAGGCCAGGGAATTGAGGTCCTTCGCCTCCTGCTCCAGGGACTTCAGCATGTAGCCGGTCGGACCGCCGCCGTTGACCTTGGTGCCGGCGATCAGATACGGGGTGTCGTCCTCCACTATCCGCTGCCAGTACAGGTGGTACTCCGACGGGGAGGAGGAACTGGTCTGCTGCTTCTCGCTCACCGCGGTGCGCAGGGACTTCGGTACGTCCGCGAGGGTGAAGCCGTCCAGGCCGCCGGAGCTGCCGTAGGCGGGAGCGCCGTCGGCGTCCTGGGCGACGAGGAGCACGCTGAAGCGCTGGCTGCTGTTGGCCATCTGGCCGGCGGTGTGCTGGAGTTCGTCCTGGGTCGGGTTCTCGGGCAGCAGGCCCGCGCGGTTCTGCATCTCCTGCTCGAAGTCGCGCAACACCGCGTCCTGGGTGCGGGTCAGCACCGCCTCGCGGTTGAGCCAGTAGGCGATGCCGGACGCGGACACGGCGGCCGTGAGTGCGACGAGGCCGAAGACCACCACGAGCCGCAGGCGCAGGCTCGTGAAACGCAGCCTCGACCACACTCCCTTGCGAGCCGCGACCCAGCCGCGGAACCCCCCTTGCGCTTCTGTCACTGAGGCGCGTCCAGGCGGTAGCCGACACCACGGACGGTACGGATGAGCGTGGGGGAGGACGGGACGTCCTCGACCTTGGCGCGCAGGCGCTGGACGCAGGCGTCGACGAGGCGGGAGTCGCCGAGGTAGTCGTGCTCCCAGACGAGGCGCAGCAGCTGCTGGCGGGACAGGGCCTGGCCCGGGCGGCGGCTCAGTTCGAGCAGCAGGCGCAGCTCGGTCGGGGTGAGCTGGAGATCCTCGCCGTTCTTGGTGACGGTCATGGCCGCGCGGTCGATGACCAGGCTGCCGAAGGCCGCCGCGTCGTTCGACTCCCGCTCCCCGCGCCGCAGCACGGCTCGGATCCGGGCGTCGAGGACGCGCCCCTGGACGGGTTTGACGACGTAGTCGTCGGCACCGGACTCCAGTCCGACCACCACGTCGATGTCGTCGCTGCGCGCGGTCAGCAGGATGATCGGCAGCTGGTCCGTGCGCCGGATGCGCCGGCACACCTCGAACCCGTCGATGCCGGGCAGCATCACGTCCAGCACGATCAGGTCGGGCCGCTGTTCACGCAGCAGTTTGAGACCGTCCTCGCCGGTGGCAGCGGTGGCCACACGGTGTCCCTGGCGCGTCAGTGAGAGCTCCAGGGCCGTACGGATGGCGTCGTCGTCCTCGATCAGCAACAGGGAAGGCACGGGGGTCATTCTGGCCCATGCGGGGGTGGTCTTTCGACTCCTGTACGAGCAGTAGGGATACGTGCGCGTAGCGCTGCTGACTGTGCGCGCGCTGTGGCGACGCTGGGGGCGAGCTCTGGCACAGGCCCCTGTGACAGCTCTGTGACAGTCGGCGGACACGGCCATGAAAGTGCCCGGGCAAGCTTTTCGGCACAGGCAGGACAGCAGGACGCAGGACAGCAAGCAGTACCGAGCAGAACACCGGAAGTCCACGACGGGGGGCGCGAGATGAACACGCTGCACGGCACCAGCACCAGCGCAGTGATCACGCGTCTGCACGACGTGAACGGGGGCCGGGGTTCGGAGAAGTCCGGTGCCGTGAGCGGGCGGGGGTGCGCTCGCGGCACCGGGCGTCAGCACACCGCGTACATGACGGTGGTTGACGGTTTCACGGGGGAACCGCACGGGGGAGCCGCGTACAGGGAGGACTCGGGGGAGCGTCGTCGCTCGCTGTCGGAGGCGGAGTTCACCGCCTACGTCCAGGAGCGCCGCGCCTCCCTGTACGCAACCGCCTACCACCTGACCGGTGACCGCTTCGAGGCCGAGGACCTGCTGCAGAGCGCGCTGTTCTCGACGTACAAGGCATGGGACCGGATCAGCGACAAGGCGGCCGTCGGGGGTTACCTGCGGCGGACGATGACCAACCTGCACATCAGCGCGTGGCGCCGCCGCAAGCTGAACGAGTACCCGACCGAGGAACTGCCGGAGACGCCCGGTGACACGGACGCGATGCGCGGCACCGAACTGCGCGCGGTCCTGTGGCAGGCGCTGGCCCGGCTGCCCGAACTCCAGCGGACGATGCTGGTCCTTCGTTACTACGAGGGCCGCACCGACCCGGAGATCGCGGACATCCTCGACATCAGTGTCGGCACGGTGAAGTCCAGTATCTGGCGGTCGCTCCGCCGGCTGCGCGAGGACGAGGTCCTCAGCTTCGGCCGTGACGAGGAGGACGCCTTCGGGGAGCTTGTCGCCTGAAGGTCCGGGGGGACCGCGGGGGAGCGGTAACAAGTGGGGGGACCACGGGGGCTGGGGGGCCAACGGGGGACCCGCCGAGGGGGGAAGCACGGGGGAACGGGGGGTGCTCCGCCACGGGGGACGTGGGCGGAGCACAACGTGAGCGGGGCTGGAGGGCCGGGGGGTCCGTCCAGTCCCGCTTCGCTGTGTCCCCTCAGCGGGCCTTCATCAAGGTCGCCTCGGCGGGCGTGTCGCCCACGGCGATGGCGACGGCCGGATCCGTCCCCTCGACCTCGTACGCGCTCACCCGGTGTGCGGCGACGGTGTCGCCGGGGTCGTTCGGGGTGTCGTCGCACGCCGGGACGGTGGCGGTGCCCAGCTTCTCGCCGACGGTGAAGTCGCCCTCGCCGGTGTCCAGGTAGGTCCGGTCGGCGTACGTCACCACATACGCGCAGGAGGCCGCGGCGGCGCCGTCGGGCTCCGCGGCGCCCCCTTCGGCGCAGCCGGCGGCAGTCAGGACGAGCAGGACGGCCGGGAGCAGTCGTCGGGCGGTTCGGGGCGCGTCGGGTATCGGCTTGCTTCCCCACGGGGACACAGGAGCGTTCTTCACGGTCCTACGACGGTGTGGGTGCCTGCTTCGTTCAGGCGGCGGGTGTGGCGGTCGGGCAGCGGCCCGAGGCGGCGGCCGTGAGGCGGACCAGGGCCTCGTCGCGGTCGCAGGCGTGGGCGCCCAGCGAGGTCTGGTGGGCGATGATCGAGCGCTCCAGGCGCATCAGGCGCCAGCCGCGGCGCAGGAGGAAGGGCACCGACTTGCGGCCCTCCTTGAGGTCGCGGACGAAGCGGCGGCGGAAGGTCTTCACCGGGCCCCGGCTCAGGCACAGCGCGTCGGCCAGGACGCCGAGTTCACGGCAGCGGTTCACGATCTCGGCCGCGAAGATGCCCTCCGCGATGAACAGCGGGGTGCGGCCGATGTCGACGGACTCGGCGCCGGTGCGGGCGCTCAGCGAGATGTCGTACAGCGGCACGTCCGTGCGGCCCGTACGGCACAGCTCGGTGATCGCCGTGACGGCCGTGTCGGCGTCCCAGGAGCCGGGGTGGTCCCAGTCGATGTCGGAGCTCCCCGGGACCAGGGGCAGGGTCGGGTCGTCGCCCTCTTTGTAGAAGTCGTCGAGCCGCAGGACCGGAAGGCCGGAGCGGGCGGCGAGAAGGGACTTGCCGGAGCCGGAAGGGCCGCAGAGCAGCACGACTCGCGTCGGTATGGGCGAAGGGGAACTCACGGGACACCAGTGTGAGGCATCGCAGGGCCCCTGAACGACCCGGCGGACCGCGTTTGATGCGCGGATCACACCTCGACTGCACGTGGCGTTCACCCGGCCACCCGTGCCCGCGCACGGCAGAGAGCCGCGCCTCCCCGGGACGGCGGGAAAGCGCGGCTCTCCGGTCTGTGAGCCTGTCTCAGTACGACGAGCCGGACGCGCCCAGCGAACCCGTCGGGTGCCAGACCGTCTTGGTCTCCAGGAACGCCGTCATGCGGTCGATGCCCGGAGCGGCCGTGTAATCCACAGGCTGTGGACGCAGGACGCGCTTGAGGTTGTCGGCCGCCGCGATCTCCAGCTCCTTGGCCAGGTCGTCGTCGGCGCCGGCCAGGTCGATCGCGTTGACGTCCTGGTGGGCGGCGAGCGGCGTGGCGATCTCCGCCGTACGGCCCGACAGGACGTTGACGACTCCGCCCGGCAGGTCGGACGTGGCCAGGACCTCGCCCAGGGACAGGGCGGGCAGCGGTGACTTCTCCGACGCCACCACGATCGCCGTGTTGCCCGTCGCGATCACCGGGGCGACGACCGAGACCAGGCCCAGGAAGGACGATTCCTGCGGGGCCACGATCGCGACGACGCCCGTCGGCTCGGGGGAGGAGAGGTTGAAGAACGGACCCGCCACCGGGTTGCCGCCGCCCACGACCTGGGCGATCTTGTCCGTCCAGCCCGCGTACCAGACCCAGCGGTCGATCGCCGCGTCGACCTGCGCCGCCGCCTTCGACTTCGACAGGCCCTCGGCGTCGGCGACTTCACGGACGTACTGCTCGCGCCGGCCCTCCAGCATCTCCGCGACGCGGTAGAGGATCTGGCCGCGGTTGTAGGCGGTCGCGCCGGACCAGCCGCCGAACGCCTTGCGCGCGGCGACGACGGCGTCACGGGCGTCCTTGCGGGAGGAGAGGGGCGCGTTCGCGAGCCACTTGCCCTTGGAGTCGGTCACCTCGTACACCCGGCCGCTCTCGGAACGCGGGAACTTCCCGCCGACGTACAGCTTGTAGGTCTTGAAGACGGAGAGTCGGGTCGTGTCAGACATCGAGGTACGCCTCCAGGCCGTGGCGGCCGCCCTCGCGGCCGAAGCCCGACTCCTTGTAGCCGCCGAACGGCGAGGTCGGGTCGAACTTGTTGAACGTGTTGGACCAGACGACACCGGCCCGGAGCTTGTTCGCCACGGCGAGGATCCGCGAGCCCTTCTCGGTCCAGATGCCCGCCGACAGGCCGTACGGGGTGTTGTTGGCCTTGGCGACGGCCTCGTCCGGGGTGCGGAAGGTCAGGACCGACAGGACAGGGCCGAAGACCTCGTCGCGGGCGATGCGGTGCGCCTGGGTGACGTTCGTGAACAGCGTCGGGGCGAACCAGTAGCCGCTCTCCGGGATGTCACAGACCGGCGACCAGCGCTCGGCGCCCTCCGCCTCGCCCTGCTCGACGAGCGAGGTGATGCGGGTCAGCTGCTCCTCGGAGTTGATCGCGCCGATGTCGGTGTTCTTGTCCAGCGGGTCGCCGAGGCGGAGCGTGGACAGGCGGCGCTTGAGGGAGTCCAGCAGCTCGTCCTGGATCGACTCCTGGACCAGCAGGCGGCTGCCCGCGCAGCAGACCTGGCCCTGATTGAAGAAGATGCCGTTGACGATGCCCTCGACGGCCTGGTCGATCGGGGCGTCGTCGAAGACGATGTTGGCGCCCTTGCCGCCGAGCTCCAGGGTGACCTTCTTGCGGGTGCCGGCGATCGTGCGGGCGATCTCCTTGCCGACGGCCGTGGAGCCGGTGAAGGCGACCTTGTTGACGTCCGGGTGCGCGACGACCGCGGCGCCCGCGTCGCCGTATCCGGGAAGGATGTTGACGACGCCCTTGGGCAGGCCCGCCTGGCGGCAGATGTCGGCGAAGAAGAGCGCGGAGAGGGGGGTCGTCTCGGCGGGCTTCAGGACGACCGTGTTGCCGGTCGCGAGCGCCGGGGCGATCTTCCACGCCAGCATCAGCAGCGGGAAGTTCCAGGGGATGACCTGGCCCGCGACGCCCAGCGGGCGCGGGTCGGCGCCGAAGCCGGCGTGGTCGAGCTTGTCGGCCCAGCCCGCGTAGTAGAAGAAGTGCGCGGCGACCAGCGGGAGGTCCGCGTCGCGGGTCTCCTTGATCGGCTTGCCGTTGTCCAGGGTCTCCAGGACGGCCAGCTCACGGCTGCGCTCCTGGATGATCCGGGCGATGCGGAAGAGGTACTTCGCGCGCTCGGAGCCCGGCAGCGCCGACCACTTCTCGAACGCCTTGCGGGCGGCCTTCACGGCACGGTCCACGTCCGCCTCGCCGGCCTGGGCGATCTCGGCGAGGACCTCCTCGGTGGACGGCGAGACGGTCTTGAAGACCTTGCCGTCGGCCGCCTCCACGAACTCGCCGTCGATGAAGAGGCCGTACGACGGCGCGATGTCGACGATCGAGCGGGACTCGGGGGCCGGTGCGTATTCGAATACCGATGCCATGGTGATCAGTCCACCGTCACGTAGTCGGGGCCGGAGTAGCGGCCGGTGGCCAGCTTCTGGCGCTGCATGAGCAGGTCGTTCAGCAGCGAGGAGGCGCCGAAGCGGAACCAGTGGTTGTCGAGCCAGTCCTCGCCGGCGGTCTCGTTGACCAGGACGAGGAACTTGATCGCGTCCTTGGAGGTACGGATCCCGCCGGCCGGCTTCACACCGACCTGGATGCCGGTCTGGGCGCGGAAGTCCCGCACCGCTTCCAGCATAAGGAGGGTGTTCGCGGGAGTGGCGTTCACGGCGACCTTGCCGGTGGACGTCTTGATGAAGTCGGCGCCGCCCAGCATGCCGAGCCAGCTCGCCCGCCGGATGTTGTCGTACGTCGACAGCTCGCCGGTCTCGAAGATGACCTTGAGGCGGGCCGCCCCGCAGGCATCCTTCACGGCGACGATCTCGTCGTACACCTTCAGGTAGTTCCCGGCGAGGAACGCGCCCCGGTCGATGACCATGTCGATCTCGTCGGCACCGGCGGCGACGGCCTCACGGACGTCCGCCAGCTTCACCCCCAGGGGCGCGCGGCCCGCGGGGAAGGCGGTGGCGACGGAGGCGACCTTCACGGTCGACCCTGCGACGGCCTCCTTGGCGGTGGCCACCATGTCGGGATAGACGCAGACGGCGGCCGTCGGCGGGGCCGTGCGGTCGGTCGGGTCGGGACGGACCGCCTTGGCGCCCAGCGCCCGGACCTTGCCCGGGGTGTCCGCGCCTTCCAGCGTCGTCAGGTCGACCATCGAGATGGCGAGGTCGATGGCGTACGCCTTGGCGGTCGTCTTGATGGAACGGGTACCGAGGGACGCGGCCCGCCCCTCCAGGCCGACCGCGTCGACACCCGGCAGCCCGTGGAGGAAGCGGCGCAGCGTGCTGTCGGACGCGGTGACGTCCGTGAGTGCGTGAGCTGCGGCAGATGCATTGGTGGGCATGGTCACCAGACGAGCATATCTACGCGCGTAGCGGCTGTACACCCCAAGGGGGCGGATGACTGGAAAGTCCAGAGCCGTCACCCCCCAGGGGCGCGGGGAACTGCGCGACCGGCCCCACTCCACCCGCACGCGCGCACCGGACAAGTATCCCCACGGCGAAAGGGCGATCGGCCGAGCGCCGCAGGCATGCGGCACAATCGGCCCCATGACGTCCCCTGAGCACCCGTCCCCCACCCCGGACCCCACGTCGAAGGACCGGGTGTACCGCTCACCCATGGGCATCGTCGGCGGAGTCGCGCTGCTGGTCATCGTGGTCTGGCTCGGCGTCGACGCCCTGCTGCGCGGTGAGGGACGCACCCAGTGGCTGGCCCTCGCGGCGCTCATCCTGATCGTGCCGCTGGTGACGGCGTTCACGCTGCGTCCCGCCGTCCACGCCAACGGGGACCGGCTGCGCATCCGCAACCCGCTCCGGGTGATCGTGCTGCCCTGGGGGCAGGTCGCCGCGCTGCGCTCCAGTTACTCGAACGAGGTCGTCGCCAAGTCCGGCACCAAGTACCAGCTCTGGGCGGTCCCGGTCTCCCTGCGGGCCCGCAAGAAGGCGGCGCGGCGTTCGGCCCGCGCGGCCGCAGGCCGCGGCGACCGCGGCGGCCGTACGGGTGCGAGCGCGGGATTCGGCGGGCTCGGCTTCGGCGCGCCGCGCGGGGACGTCGACGCGGACGGCCCGATGCGTGCCGAGACCGACAAGGTCATGGACGACCTGCGGGAACTGCTGGAGCACGGGGAGCACGCGGAGTCGGCGCAGGGCGAGGTGACCGTGCGCTGGGCCTACGAGGTGGCGGGACCGGCTCTCGCGGGCGCCGTCCTGCTGGTGATCCTGCTGGCGATCGGCTGAGCGGAAGGCTGAACGCGGGCCTGCGCGCCCGCTGCACGGCCCGCCGCACCTCAGGGCGCCCGCGACCACACCAGCGTCATGTACGCGCCCCCGTACACCGAACCGGCCACCGCCACCGTGAGCGCCAGCGCCCGGTAGCGGCGGGAGGCACGGGACAGGTGCAGGGCGACCGGCAGCAGCAACGGGAAGGCGGGCAGGAGGAAGCGGGCGCGCGGGAAGTAGACCCCGCCGCTGCCCAGGACGATCGCCAGCAGCACCGCCGTGAACACCAGCAGCGCCGCCGGCTGCCGGTCCCACACCGCCAGCCCGAACAGCACCACGGATGCGATCAGCGTGCACGTCACCATCACCAGGAACAGCTCGGGCGTCGGGTCGCGCACCAGCAACTGCCGTATCACCCGCAGGGTTTCCCGGCCGCCGTCCCACTCGTTGTGCCACAGCCGCTGTACGGCGAAGTAGCCGTCCCAGCGGCCCACGCGCAGGCCCACCCAGCCGACGTATCCGCACCAGCCGAGCGGCGCGATCACCGCGGCCGCGGCGATCCGCGGGCGGAAGCGGCGGCGCAGGGCGAGC
The DNA here is from genome assembly GCF_042657965.1 of Streptomyces coerulescens. Taxonomy (NCBI): domain Bacteria; kingdom Bacillati; phylum Actinomycetota; class Actinomycetes; order Kitasatosporales; family Streptomycetaceae; genus Streptomyces; species Streptomyces coerulescens. The sequence continues at coordinate 249,147 of NZ_JBHSKM010000008.1, read as the reverse complement.
AGGGCCGCCACCGTGACCGCCGCGGCCACCGCGACGCCGGTGGGGCGGGTGACGCCGGCGAGCACGGCGAGCCAGGCGGCGGTGAGGAAGCGGCCGGTGAGCACGGCGTACAGCGACCAGGCCGCGAGCGCGGTGAACAGGGACTCCGTGTAGCCCATCCACTGCACCAGGCCGACCGGGAGCGCGGCCCACAGGGTGGTGAGGAGGACGCCGACCCTGCGGCCGTACAGACGGTCGCCGACCGCGAAGACGCCCCACGCGGCGGCCAGGGAGGCGAGGACCGCGAGGGCCGGCGCGGTGGTCGCGCGGCTGCCCGGGGTGAGTGCGGCGGCGGCCTTGATCAGGACCGGGTACAGGGGGAAGAAGGCGAGGTTGTTCGCGTTGTACGCGGTGCCCAGCTCGTCCGCGTAGCCGTGCTCGGCGATGCCGACGTACCAGTCGGTGTCCCAGGCCGTCACCGGCATCGGCCAGCCGGTGTGGTGCCGGCGGTGCGCCCAGACGGTGAGGAACAGCAGACCCGTGCCGCGTACGGCCAGATGGGCGAGCAGGGCGGGGGCCGCGTGGCGCAGGGCGCGCGCTGCTCGCGGGAGGCGGGAGCCCGGGTGGACGTGGTCGCCGGGCGGGGCGGTCGCTCGGGGGGTCGGCCGGGATGCGGTCGTGGACACGGCGCGGCTCCAGGCGGGTCGGCGGCGGACTGTCCCGTCCACCGTTGCCCGGGGGCCGGGGCGGGCCGTGGAGCGCGGGTCGACCGGCCTGGGGAAAACGCCCGAAAGGGTGCCTCCGCATGGGGGGCACCCTTTCGGGACGATCAGGAAGGCGGTGTACGGCGGTGTAAGGCGCTGTACAGCGGTGTACGGGTCAGATGCCCGCCGCCGTCGACAGGTCCCGCTTGATCGTCGCCAGCAGGCCGGCCGCCTCGGCCCGGGCCGCCGGGAGGCCGGCGTGCGTCGCCACCGGGACGACGACCTCCAGGTAGCACTTGAGCTTGGGCTCGGTGCCGCTGGGGCGGACGATGACGCGGGCGCCTTCGAGGGTGTAGCGCAGACCGTCGGTGGGCGGGAGCGTCTCGGTGCCCCGGGTGAGATCCTCGGCGCGGGTGATGGCCAGGCCGGCCAGCTCCGTCGGCGGCCGCTCGCGCAGCCGGCGCATGGCGTCCGCGATGACCGACAGGTCCTCGACGCGCACCGAGAGCTGGTCCGTGGCGTGCAGGCCGTGCTCCACGGCGAGGTCGTCGAGGAGGTCGAGGAGGGTGCGGCCCTCTTCCTTGAGGGCGGAGGCCAGCTCGGTGATCAGCAGGGCGGCCGTGATGCCGTCCTTGTCGCGTACGCCCTCGGGGTCGACGCAGTAGCCGAGGGCCTCCTCGTAGCCGTAGCGCAGGCCGTCGACGCGGGCGATCCACTTGAAGCCGGTGAGGGTCTCCTCGTAGGGGAGCCCCGCCTTTTCGGCGATACGGCCGAGGAGGGAGGAGGAGACGATCGACTCGGCGAACGTGCCGCGTGCTCCGCGGTTGACCAGGTGGGCGGCGAGCAGAGCCCCTACCTCGTCGCCGCGCAGCATGCGCCAGGTGTTGTTCTCCTTTACTGCCACTGCGCAGCGGTCGGCGTCGGGGTCGTTGGCGATGACGAGGTCCGGGTCCGTCTCGCGGGCCTTGGCGAAGGCCAGGTCCATCGCGCCGGGCTCCTCCGGGTTGGGGAACGCGACGGTGGGGAAGTCCGGGTCGGGGTCGGCCTGCTCGGCGACCAGGGCGGGGGCGGGGAAGCCGGCGCGCTCGAAGGCGGCGACGAGGACGTCCTTGCCGACGCCGTGCATTGCCGTGTAGACGGTGCGGGCGGTGCGGGGGGAGCCGGGCGCGAGGACCTCGTCGGTGCGGGCGAGGTAGGCGTGCAGGACGGCGTCGTCGAGGGTCTGCCAGCCGGAGTCCGGGCGGGGGACGTCGTTCAGGGACCGTACGGCGTCGATCTCGGCGGCGATGTCCGCGTCGGCGGGCGGGACGATCTGGGAGCCGTCGCCGAGGTAGACCTTGTAGCCGTTGTCGCGGGGCGGGTTGTGGCTGGCGGTGACCTCTACGCCGGCGGCCGCGCCGAGGTGCCTTATCGCGTACGCGAGGACCGGGGTGGGGAGGGGGCGGGGGAGTACGGCGGCGCGCAGGCCGGCGCCGGTCATGACGGCGGCCGTGTCGCGGGCGAAGTCCTCCGACTTGTGGCGGGCGTCGTAGCCGATGACCACGAGGCCGTCGGTGTGGCCCTGCTTCTTGAGGTACGCGGCGAGGCCGGCGGCGGCGCGGATGACGACCGTGCGGTTCATACGCAGGGGGCCGGCGCCGAGTTCGCCGCGCAGGCCGGCGGTGCCGAACTGGAGGGTGCCGCTGAAGCGGGCGGCGAGCTCGTCGACGTCCGCCGCGTCGATGAGGCCGGCGAGCTCGTTGCGGGTGTCCGGGTCCGGGTCCTCGGCGAGCCATGCCTTGGCCCGGGCGATGAGGTCGTCGTGCACGTCGGGTCAGCCTCTCGTTGTCGGTCGTGATGCCTGCGGCGGCCCGCTTGTCCGAGTGGGGGTGCGCGTAGCGCCTGCGGGCGGTGGGTGGGTCGGGGCCGTGCCGGGGGGTGTCCGTCCTCGGTCGGGCGGTTGCTCTTCTCAGGAGGGTGCCCTGTGTTGACGCCCGCCGCTGCGGGCGGACACCTCCCGGCACGTCCCCCTGCCGCCGTACGCGGCTGGGCTGCAACCCCCCGTCCTTCAGGGGCGCGGGGAACTGCGCGAACGGTCGTGACGGCCGCGGTCACGTCGTGACACAGGCCCACTGCAACCCCCTGCCTTTAGGGGCGCGGGGAACTGCGCGACCGGCCACGACGCTGCCGCAGCCGCCGGACCACCTGCCGAGGCGCCCCCGTAGGCGCGGCCTCTTCCTACAGGCGGCCGAGGACCTGCGCCAGCAGGGAACCCATCTGTGTCGCGCTGTCCCGGCCCGCCTGGAGGACCTCCTCGTGGTTGAGGGGCTCGCCCGTCATGCCCGCGGCCAGGTTGGTCACCAGGGAGATGCCCAGCACCTCCGCGCCCGCCTCGCGCGCGGCGATCGCTTCGAGGACCGTCGACATGCCCACCAGGTCCGCACCGATCACGCGGGCCATGCGGATCTCGGCCGGCGTCTCGTAGTGCGGGCCGGGGAACTGGGCGTAGACACCCTCCTCCAGCGTGGGGTCGATCTCCTTGCACAGGGCGCGCAGGCGGGGGGAGTAGAGGTCGGTGAGGTCGACGAAGTTGGCGCCGATGATGGGCGAGGTGGCCGTGAGGTTGATGTGGTCGCTGATCAGGACCGGCTGGCCGGGGCGCATGCCCTCGCGCAGGCCGCCGCAGCCGTTGGTGAGGACGATCGTCTTGCAGCCGGCCGCCACCGCGGTGCGGACACCGTGGGACACGGCGGCCACGCCGCGGCCCTCGTAGTAGTGGGTGCGGCCCAGGAAGACCAGGGCGCGCTTGTCGCCGATCCGGTACGAGCGGATCTTGCCGCCGTGCCCTTCCACCGCCGGCGGGGGGAACCCGGGCAGCTCGATGACCTGGAACTCGGCCTCGGGTGCGCCGAGGGCGTCCACGGCCGGAGCCCAGCCGGAGCCCATCACGAGGGCGACGTCGTGGGTCTCGGCGCCGGTGAGTTCGCGCAGGCGCGCGGCGGCGGCGTCGGCGGCGGCGTGCGGGTCGCCCTGGATGTCGTCCGGAAGAAGAGATGCGTTCACGCGACTGAGGGTAGCCGGTTTGGGCCTACGCGCGTAGATGACAGAGCTCACGGGATGGCGATCGTTGTCTTGTCGTTTCCAACGAAACCTGTGAGCGCGGGGACTGGAGGGATGGGTGGGGCTCACGAGCCTCAGCAGGGGCGCTTGCGCAGCTCCATCACATAGTCGTGGGGCGCCCCGGCCGACTCCGCGGCGTCCGCGATCTCGCCCAGGTAGCGGGCCGACGGCAGCCCGCCCTCGTAGGCGTTCAGGACGTACACCCAGGCCGGCTCCTCGCCCTCCAGCGTGTGCACCCGGACCCGGAGACGGCGGTATATGCCCAGCCCCACGCCCTCCCAGCGGTCCAGGGACTCCTCGTCCATCGGCGCGATGTCGTACAGCGCGACGAAGACCTGCTCCATGGGGTCCTCGACGAGCGTCGCCAGCGCGCCCTCCCAGCCCAGCTGCTCGCCCCCGAACGTCAGCCGCCATCCGTTCAGCCAGCCCGTGGCACGCAACGGCGAGTGCGGGGCGCGGCGGGTCATCAGCCGCGCGTCGAGATTGCCGGCGTACCCGGCGTAGAGCGACATGGAGTGAGGGTACGGCAGGTGCATCGTGTGGCTCTCCCGTAACGGTGGTGTCTCGGGCGGGGCCCCAGGCGGTACCACGGTGATGCGTGCGGGACAATGGAGTACGTGACTCGGATCGTGATCATCGGTGGCGGACCCGGCGGATACGAGGCGGCCCTGGTGGCCGCCCAGCTCGGCGCGGAGGTGACCGTCGTCGACTGCGACGGTCTGGGCGGGGCGTCGGTGCTCACCGACTGCGTGCCGTCGAAGACTCTCATCGCCACGGCCGAGGTGATGACCACCTTCGACTCCTCCTACGAGGAGCTGGGGATCATCGTCGCCGACGACACGCCGCACATCGACACACCCGCGCGCGTCGTGGGCGTCGATCTGGGCAAGGTCAACCGGCGTGTGAAGCGGCTCGCGCTCGCCCAGTCCCACGACATCACCGCCTCGGTCACGCGCGCGGGTGCCCGTGTGATGCGCGGGCGCGGCCGACTGGAGGGCATGCAGGGGCTCGACGGGTCCCGGAAGGTCGTCGTGCGGGCCGCCGACGGGAGCGAGGAGACACTCGTCGCGGACGCGGTTCTGATCGCCACCGGCGGTCATCCGCGTGAACTGCCCGACGCCCAGCCCGACGGCGAGCGGATCCTGAACTGGACCCAGGTCTACGACCTCAACGAGCTGCCCGAGGAGCTCATCGTGGTCGGCTCCGGTGTCACCGGTGCCGAGTTCGCCGGTGCCTACCAGGCGCTCGGTTCGCGGGTCACCCTGGTGTCCTCGCGCGACCGCGTGCTGCCCGGCGAGGACCCGGACGCCGCCGCCGTGCTGGAGGACGTCTTCCGGCGGCGCGGCATGAACGTCATGGCGCGGTCGCGCGCCGCCGCCGCCAAACGGGTCGGCGACCGGGTCGAGGTCACCCTCGCCGACGGGCGCGTCATCAGCGGCACCCACTGCCTCATGGCCGTCGGCGCCATCCCGAACAGCGAGGGCATGGGCCTGGAGGAGGCCGGCGTCAAGCTGCGCGACTCCGGGCACATCTGGACCGACAAGGTCTCGCGCACGACCGCGCCGGGCGTGTACGCCGCCGGCGACGTCACCGGAGTCTTCGCGCTCGCCTCGGTCGCGGCGATGCAGGGACGTATCGCCATGTATCACTTCCTCGGTGACGCAGTGGCCCCGCTGAACCTGAAGACCGTGTCGTCGAACGTCTTCACCGACCCCGAGATCGCCACCGTCGGCTACTCGCAGGCCGACGTGGACGCCGGCAAGATCGACGCCCGGGTCGTCAAGCTGCCGCTGCTGCGCAACCCGCGCGCGAAGATGCAGGGCATCCGGGACGGCTTCGTCAAGATCTTCTGCCGTCCGGGCACGGGCATCGTGGTCGGCGGTGTGGTCGTCTCGCCGCGCGCCTCGGAACTCATCCACCCGATCTCGATCGCGGTCGACAACAACCTGACGGTCGAACAGATCGCGAACGCCTTCACGGTGTACCCCTCCCTTTCGGGCTCGATCGCCGAAGTGGCGCGGCAGTTGCACACCCGCAAGTCCGGTGGTGAACTCTGACGGCCGGATGTGACTCCTCGCTGGTCACGGGGAGTTGTCGAGCATGCGTACGGCATAGGCGGCGCGACTAGGCCCTATACCACTTCTCGCCTCTGCGTACGAACAACTTCTGTTATTCGGCGCAAACTGCTGAAACCAGACGGTCGTTGGGGTTACTGTCAGTTTCGTGTTCGCTGCAGAACGTCGCCAATTGATCCTCGAAATGGTGCGAGCGAACGGGGCCGTGTCGCTCCGTGAGCTCGCCCGCGTCGTCCAGACCTCCGAAGTGACCGTACGGCGGGACGTGCGCGCACTGGAGGCAGAAGGACTCCTCGACCGCCGGCACGGCGGTGCGGTATTGCCGGGCGGGTTCACGCGGGAGTCCGGCTTTCCGCAGAAGTCACATCTCGCGACCGCCGAGAAGACGGCCATCGCCGACCTCGCCGCGAACTTCGTGGAGGAGGGCGAGGCGATCGTCGTCGGGGCCGGGACCACCACCCAGGAGCTGGCACGCCGCCTCGCGCGCGTGCCCGGACTGACCGTCGTCACGAACTCGCTGCTGGTGGCACAGGCCTTGGCCCATGCCAACCGGGTCGAGGTCGTCATGACCGGCGGCACGCTCCGCGGGTCGAACTACGCCCTGGTCGGCAGCGGTGCCGAGCAGTCGCTGCAAGGGCTCCGGGTGTCCCGGGCCTTCCTGTCCGGCAGCGGCCTGACCGCCGAGCGCGGGCTGTCCACGTCCAACATGCTCTCGGCGTCCGTCGACCGGGCCCTGGTGCAGGCGGCCGCGGAGGTCGTCGTCCTCGCCGACCACACCAAGCTCGGCACCGACACGATGTTCCAGACCGTGCCCACGGATGTCATCACGCGGCTGGTCACCGATGAGCCGCCCGCCCATGACGACCGCGCCCACACCGAGTTGCAGGCCCTTGCCGACCAGGGGGTGCAGATCGCTGTCGCCGGGGCGAGCGGAGCGTCGGGGGGTGACGAGGTCCCGGCGCGGCGTCAGCAGCGCGCGCTGCCGGGGCCACGGCGGGGGCCCTCCGCGGGTGGGCCGGGGTTGCGGCCCGCCGGCGCGGCGGTGCTCGGCGAGCAGGGGGCCGAGCGGGAGCGGGCGCGGGTCGCGGATCTGCGGCGGCGGTAGGTCGCCCATTCGCCGTAGGGCCTTGGAATGTGGGGCGCGTGCGGGTCCCTCGTGGCCGGTCGCGCCCACGCGGGGGAGCCGCATATCGGTTGAGCCCCGCGCCCCTAGGCAGGCTTCAGGCCTCGGAGTGTCAAGTGCAGCAACCTGTCCGCCAGCTCCGGGTCCCCCGGGGTCTCCTCCGCCGCCAGCGCGATCGCGTGGGTGAGCTGGAGCAGGTCGGTGATCGCCACGTCCGGGCGGACGGAGCCGGCCTCCTGGGCCCGTGACAGCAGCGCGCCGCCCGCCTGTCTGATGGGGTCGCTGCACCGGGCCAGGGCCGAGGTGCCGTCGTAGGAGACGGACATCAGGGAGCGGGCCAGGCCGCGGTACTCACCCGCGTGCGTGACCATCTCGCGCAGCCAGGTCACCAGGGCCGCGCACGGCTCCGGCGAGTGCAGGAGTTCCTGGGAGCGGTCCAGCAGGTCGCCGGCCGCCTCCTCGAAGACCGCGCTCAACAGGGCCTCGCGGGTCGGGAAATGACGGTAGAGAGTGCCGATGCCGACGCCCGCTCGGCGGGCCACGTCCTCCAGCGACGCGTCCGTGCCGTGCTCGGCGAAGGCGGAGCGGGCCTCGGTGAGCAGGCGCTCGTGATTGCGGCGGGCATCGGCGCGCATGGCACGGGGTGGGGCCGGCGGTGCCGTCGCGCTCCCGCTTCCCGCGGCCTCGCTCGAAGGCGCGCCCGTCATCGCTCTCACCTGCCCTCTCGCCCGCCGGTGTGCTTCCACGATGCCACCGAGCATAGAGCGAGGCGCCCGGCGGACTGTCTGCTCCAGTCCGCCGGGCGCCTCGGCCGCCGTATGCGTCAGTCCTTGATCTCGCAGATCGCGGCACCCGAGGTGAGGGAGGCGCCGACCTCGGCGGACAGGCCCTTGATGGTGCCGGACTTGTGCGCGTTCAGAGGCTGTTCCATCTTCATGGCCTCAAGGACGACGACCAGGTCGCCCTCCTTGACCTCCTGGCCCTCCTCGACCGCGACCTTGACGATGGTGCCCTGCATCGGGGAGGCGAGGGTGTCACCGGAGGCGACCGGGCCGGACTTCTTCGCGGCGCGGCGCTTGGGCTTGGCGCCGGCGGCGAGGCCGGTGCGGGCCAGGGTCATGCCGAGCGAGGCCGGCAGAGAGACCTCCAGGCGCTTGCCGCCGACCTCGACGACGACCGTCTCCCGGCCCGTCTCCTCCTCCGCGTCGGTGTCGGCGGGGGCGGCGAAGGGCTTGATGTCGTTGACGAACTCGGTCTCGATCCAGCGGGTGTGGACCGTGAATGGGTCGGCGGAGCCGGTCAGTTCCGGTGCGAACGCCGGGTCCTGGACGACCGCGCGGTGGAAGGGGATGGCGGTGGCCATTCCCTCGACCTGGAACTCCTCCAGCGCGCGGGAGGCACGCTGCAGCGCCTGCTCACGCGTGGCGCCGGTGACGATCAGCTTCGCGAGCAGCGAGTCCCAGGCGGGGCCGATGACGCTGCCGGACTCAACGCCCGCGTCCAGCCGGACGCCGGGGCCGGTCGGCGGGGCGAAGAGGGTGACGGTGCCGGGGGCGGGCAGGAAGTTGCGGCCCGGGTCCTCGCCGTTGATACGGAACTCGAAGGAGTGTCCGCGCAGCGGCGGGTCGTCGTAGCCGAGCGCCTCGCCGTCGGCGATGCGGAACATCTCCCGGACCAGGTCGATGCCGGCGACCTCCTCGGTGACCGGGTGCTCGACCTGCAGGCGGGTGTTGACCTCCAGGAAGGAGATCGTGCCGTCCGCGCCGACCAGGAACTCCACGGTGCCGGCGCCGACGTAGCCGGCCTCTTTCAGGATCGCCTTGGACGACGAGTACAGCTCCGCGACCTGCTCCTCGGACAGGAACGGCGCGGGGGCCTCCTCGACCAGCTTCTGGTGGCGGCGCTGGAGCGAGCAGTCACGGGTGGAGACCACGACGACGTTGCCGTGGCTGTCGGCCAGGCACTGGGTCTCGACGTGGCGGGGCTTGTCGAGGTAGCGCTCGACGAAGCACTCGCCCCGGCCGAACGCGGCCACCGCCTCGCGGACCGCGGACTCGTAGAGTTCGGGGACCTCTTCGAGGGTGCGGGCGACCTTCAGGCCGCGTCCGCCGCCGCCGAAGGCGGCCTTGATGGCGATGGGCAGGCCGTGCTGCTCCGCGAACGCGACGACCTCCTCCGCCCCGGAGACGGGGTCGGGCGTGCCGGCCACGAGCGGGGCGCCGGCGCGCTGGGCGATGTGCCGGGCGGCGACCTTGTCGCCGAGGTCGCGGATGGCCTGCGGGGGCGGGCCGATCCAGATCAGGCCGGCGTCCAGGACGGCCTGGGCGAAGTCGGCGTTCTCCGACAGGAAGCCGTAGCCGGGGTGGATCGCGTCCGCGCCGGACTCGCGTGCGGCCTTCAGGACCTTGTCGATGTCCAGGTAGCTGGTGGCCGGGGTGTCACCGCCCAGGGCGAACGCCTCATCCGCGGCGCGGACATGCAGAGCGTCGCGGTCCGGATCCGCGTAGACGGCCACGCTCGCGATCCCCGCGTCCCGGCAGGCCCGGGCCACGCGGACAGCGATTTCGCCACGGTTGGCGATGAGCACCTTGCGCACGATTGAGGCTCCCTCCTTGAAACAAGCCGAGTTTAGGGACTGCCGACACGACACTTCGACCCGTCCCCAGTGGTGAGCTTGCCCACACGGAGCGTGATTCCAGGCTCGCCCGACCCGCGAAATCCCTTGTCGCGCCACGGTACGCAGGTCTCTCCCGGAAAACCCTAGCTCTCCTCTGTGGTCAAGGTCTCTGTCATCACGTGCTGCGGGCCACTCGGTTTCTTTGTGGAATCCCTACGAATGGCCCAATGCATCTTTGCCATCTCCCGAACCCTTGTCCCCGGGTTTACCCGTTAGTAGCGTTCGCGATGTCTCGAACGTACTTTGGGTAACCGAACGGCTCGGAAGTGGGTGGGGACCGGTGGTGCGCAGGCCGGTGGCGTGGGTGGTGGCGGTCTTGCTCTTCGTCGAGGCGTTCGGCATCGCCGCGGTGAACTGGTTCCTGGGTGTCGTGGTGGACCGTCAGGACATGTCCCTGGCCGGGCTGGATCCTGACGTGATGTCGGTGTCCTCGAAGATCGGCGGGCTGGTCTTCGGCGGCTACTTCGCGCTGTGCGGCCTGGTCGCGCTGCTGGTCGCCCTGCGCGACCGCGCCCCGGCCGGCCTCGGGCGCATCCTGCTGATCAGCGCGGCCGTGGTGCACGGCCTGCTGGGCGCGTTCGCCTGGGGGCTGGTCGGCTGGACCGCCTTCGGTTACATGATCGTCGTGCTCGGCCTGATAGTGCTGCTGCTGATGACCTACGACGGCCAGGCCGCGCCCGATGCAGGCAAGGGCGGCGACGGCTCCCCGGCCGACGGCTCACCTGCCTCGGACTCCCCGGCGGACGGCTCGCCCGTCACCCCTCCGCCGGCGCCCACAACTCCGTGATGCCGATGCCCAGTTGGGCCAGCAGCCGCCGTACCAGCGGCAGGCTGATGCCGATCACGTTGCCGTGGTCGCCGTCGATGCCGTCGATGAACGGGGCCGAGCGGCCGTCCAGGGTGAAAGCCCCGGCGACGTAGAGGGGTTCGCCGGAGGCGACGTACGCGGCGATCTCCTCGTCGGTCGGCTCGCCGAAGCGGACGACGGTGGAGGCGGTGCCGGAGGTGTACCGGCCGCTGACCGTGTCGTAGACGCAGTGGCCGGTCTGGAGTGTGCCCGCGCGGCCGCGCATCGACTTCCAGCGGGCGGTGGCCTCCTCGGCGTCGGCCGGCTTGCCCAGGGCCTCGCCGTCCAGATCGAGGACCGAGTCGCAGCCGATCACGATCGCGCCCTTGACCTCGGGCCGCGCCGCCACGACGGAGGCCTTCGCCTCGGCCAGGGCCAGGGCCAGCTCGGCGGGGGTGGGCGCGCTCACGGCGTCCTCGTCGACGCCGCTCACGACGACCTCGGGGGTCAGCCCCGCCTGGCGCAGCAGATTGAGGCGCGCGGGGGACTGGGAGGCGAGGACGAGCCGGCGGCGGGGCTGATCAGTCATGCCGTCAGCGTATCGGCGGGCCCGGCCGGACTCATCTCAGTCCCAGCACGATCATCGTGAGCACCATGGCCAGCGCCATGAGAACGCCCAGCCGCCGCAACATCTCCTGCATGTCACGCAGTTCTTTGGGCGGCTCGTTCTCGGGGTCGGACCACAGCATGCCTTCCATCGTCGGTCGGGGATCAGGGCCGGCGCCTGAGTACGCATACTCAACTTCTCTCCAAACGGTGCTACGGTTTCATTAACTAAAGGGGCTTCGGTTCCGTTTGGGATTGCTGGAGGGTGTGTCATGTTCACTGCTGCCTGGTCCGCGTCGCCTCAGCGCCCCAGTGAGGGCTTCACGCCCAACTGGTCCCGCGAGGGCTTCTGGCGCCAGTCGCTGCGGCAGGTCGTCCGATTGTCGGCAGGCGGCGGCCGGGTGCGGGTGCGGCTCTCCAACGCGTACGGTGCCTCGCCGGTCCGGATCGCGGGCGCGAGCGTCGGGCGCGCGGGCGAAGGGGCGGCCGTGCGGCCGGGGTCGCTGACGCGGCTCACCTTCGGGGGCGCCGACGGGGTGGCGATACCCGCGCGGGGCGAGGTCGTCAGCGACGCCGCACGACTCGCCGTCGCCGCCGGGGAACCGGTGGCCGTCACGCTGTTCTTCGACGCCGCCACGGGCCCCGCGACCTTCCACGCGCAGGCCTTCACGGCCGGCCACCGGGGCGAGGGCGACCTGACGCGGGCGTCCGGCGGCGAGGGCTTCGACGCCGTGAGCGAGTCCTGGTACTTCCTGACGGCGGTGGAGACCGACGCCGGCCGCACGGACGCCGTCGCGCTCTTCGGCGACTCGATCACGGACGGGTTCGGTTCCACGGTGGGCGCCGACCGGCGCTGGTCGGACGCGCTCGCCGAGCGCACGGGGCGGCCCGTCCTCAACGCTGGCATCGGCGGGAACCTGCTGCTCAACGACTCGGCCTGGTACGGCGACGCGGGCGTGGGCCGATTGCGCCGCGATGTCCTCGGCCTGCCCGGAGTGGACACGCTGGTCGTTCTGCTCGGGCTGAACGACATCGGCTTCAGTGAGACGGACGAGCAGCCGACGTACAAGCCGGCACCGGTGGTGGAGGCGGCGGAGCTGATCGCCGGGCACCGGGAGTTGCTACGGCGGGGCAGGGCGGCCGGGCTGAGGGTGATCGGCGCGACTCTGCTGCCGTTCGAAGGCTCGGACCACTGGGGCGAGCACGCGGCCAAGGTGAGTCACGAGCTGAACGAGTGGATCCGGTGCTCGGGGGAGTACGACGCGGTGGTCGACCTGAACCGGGCGCTGGCCGATCCGGAGGACCCGGATCGGCTGCGACCGGCGTACGACTTCGGCGATCACCTGCACCCCGACGACGCGGGGTACGCGGTGATGGCCGACGTTCTGGCGAGCGCTCTCTAACCGGGCCAGTACGTGCGGGCCCATGTCGCCGGGCCCGGCTGCGGCAGCCGTTGGCGCGCGATGCGGGACGGGTCCGACCACCCGTCCCGCGGCTTGGGTGCGCCGGGCGGGACGGCTGCCTCCGCCGCGGCGCGGGCGCGGACCACCGCCAGTGCGGCGGCCAGCTCCTCCGCTGTCGGGTTGCCCCGTAGGACCTTGATGTTCATGGCGGCTCCCAGCGGGCCTAGAGGGGGATGTTGCCGTGCTTCTTCGGAGGCAGGGATTCCCGCTTGGTACGCAGCTGACGCAGACCGCGGACGACATGGCGGCGGGTTTCGGACGGCATGATCACCGCGTCGATGTAGCCGCGCTCGGCCGCGACGTAGGGGTTGAGGAGGGCGTCCTCGTACTCCTGGATCAGCCGTGCGCGCACCGCCTCCAGGTCCTCGCCGTTCGCCTCGGCCTCCGCGAGGGTGCGCCGGTGCAGGATGTTGACCGCGCCCTGGGCGCCCATGACGGCGATCTGGGCGGTGGGCCAGGCGAGGTTGATGTCGGCGCCCAGGTGCTTGGAGCCCATGACGTCGTAGGCGCCGCCGAAGGCCTTGCGCGTGATGATCGTGATCAGCGGGACCGTGGCCTCGGCGTAGGCGTAGATCAGCTTGGCGCCGCGACGGATGATGCCGGTGTGCTCCTGGTCGACACCCGGGAGGAAGCCGGGGACGTCGACGAAGGTGAGGACCGGGACGTTGAAGGCGTCGCAGGTACGCACGAAGCGCGCGGCCTTCTCGGACGCGTCGATGTCCAGACAGCCGGCGAACTGCATCGGCTGGTTGGCGACGATGCCGACGGGGCGGCCCTCGACCCGGCCGAAGCCGGTGATGATGTTCGGCGCGAACAGCGGCTGCGTCTCGAAGAACTCGGCGTCGTCCAGGACGTGCTCGATCACCGCGTGCATGTCGTACGGCTGGTTCGCGCTGTCCGGCACCATCGTGTCCAGCTCGCGGTCCTCGTCGGTGAGGGAGAGGTCCGCCTCCTCCTCGAACACCGGGGGCTCGGAGAGGTTGTTGGACGGCAGGTACGACAGCAGCTGCTTGACGTACTCGATGGCGTCCTTCTCGTCCCCGGCCATGTGGTGCGCCACACCGGAGGTCGAGTTGTGGGTGCGGGCGCCGCCCAGCTCCTCGAAGCCGACGTCCTCGCCGGTGACCGTCTTGATGACGTCCGGTCCTGTGATGAACATGTGCGAGGTCTGGTCGACCATGACCGTGAAGTCGGTGATGGCCGGGGAGTACACCGCGCCGCCCGCACAGGGGCCGACGACCAGGCTGATCTGCGGGATCACACCGCTCGCATGGGTGTTGCGGCGGAAGATCTCGCCGTAGGCGCCGAGCGAGGCCACGCCTTCCTGGATGCGTGCGCCGCCGGAGTCGTTGATGCCGATGACCGGGCAGCCGGTCTTCAGCGCGAAGTCCATCACCTTGACGATCTTCTGGCCGTAGACCTCGCCCAGCGCACCGCCGAAGACGGTGAAGTCCTGGGAGAAGACGGCGACCGGACGGCCGTCGACGGTGCCGTACCCGGTGACGACGCCGTCGCCGTAGGGGCGGTTCTTCTCCAGCCCGAAGTTGGTGGAGCGGTGCCGCGCGAACTCGTCGAGCTCGACGAAGGAGCCCTCGTCGAGGAGGAGCTCGACCCGCTCACGGGCCGTCAACTTGCCTTTGGCGTGCTGCTTTTCGACGGCGCGTGCGGAGCCGGCGTGCGTCGCTTCCTCGATACGGCGCTGGAGATCCGCGAGCTTGCCCGCGGTGGTGTGGATGTCGATCCCAGAGGACTCTTGGATCTCGTGACGCTCTTCCGGCTCGGACATCGGGATGTGGCTCCCTGCCTGCTCAAAAGGGGGGACGGTTACTCATCCGTAGAGTAGTGGGGTGCCTACCAATCGGCAGTGCGGCGTTTACCACACCTAGGGTGGCTTGCATGACGCCGCGAGATGCATCAGACGACAGCCGTTGGTCGGATCTGGAACGGCCACCGCTCAACAGCGCCGCGCTGCGGCGCGGGCTCGTCCGGGAGGGCGGCCTGTGGCGCCGGGTGGAGGTGGTGGAGCGCACCGGCTCCACCAACACCGACCTGGTGGACCTGGCGACCTCCGGCAAGGCGGAGGAGGGCACCGTCCTGGTCGCCGAGGAGCAGACGGCCGGCCGGGGACGCCTGGACCGCGACTGGACGGCCCCGCCCCGCTCCGGGCTGTTCTTCTCCGTCCTGCTGAACCCCTACGAGGTGCCGGTGACCCGGTGGGGATGGCTGCCGCTGCTCACCGGGGTCGCCGTCGCGACGGGGCTGTCCCGGGCGGCCGGCGTCGACACGGCACTCAAGTGGCCGAACGACGTGCTGGTGACCGTCGGCGGCGAGGAACGCAAGACCGGCGGCATCCTCGCCGAGCGCGCCGGGGAGGCCGGCGTGGTCATCGGCGTCGGCATCAACGTCACCCTGCGCGCGGACGAGCTCCCGGTGCCGCAGGCGGCCTCCCTCGCGCTGGCCGGGGCGGCCGGCACGGACCGGGACCCGCTGCTGCGGGCGATGCTGCGGTCCCTGGAGGAGTGGTACGGGCGTTGGCGGGCCGCGGTGGGGGACCCGTTGGTCAGTGAGCTCCAGGAGACGTATGCGGCGGGGTGCGCGACGCTGGGGAAGATGGTGCGGGCCGAGCTGCCGGGCGATCGGGCGATCACCGGGGAGGCGGTCGCGATCGACGGTGACGGACGGCTCGTGCTGGCGACGGAGGAGGGCGTGCAGGAGCCGGTGGGGGCCGGAGACATCGTGCACCTGCGTCCGGCGTGAGGAGTGGCCCCGCACAGGGCACCTCACCAGCGGTAGTACGGCATTGTCGGCTTTCCCATACGGAGTGAGCTGGCGCACACCTGCCGTAAAGTGAAGGGCCGGTCGAAGACCGACCGCGGCAGATCGGAAGGGCAGCTAGGCGTGACCGTCGACGACACGGGCTCCGGCGCGGGCGCGGACGGCCGGGTGGACCCCCACGCCGCCGACCCCGGCGAGGATCCGCTCGCCCTGCGCCTGGAACAGCTCATCCTCGGCGCGGAGCGGCGCTACACCCCGTTTCAGGCGGCTCGCAGCGCCGGGGTGTCCATGGAGCTGGCGTCCCGCTTCTGGCGGGCCATGGGCTTCGCCGACATCGGGCAGGCCAAGGCGCTGACCGAGGCCGACGTGCTGGCGCTGCGGCGCCTGGCCGGTCTCGTCGAGGCGGGCCTGCTCAGCGAGGCCATGGCGGTGCAGGTGGCACGCTCCACCGGGCAGACCACCGCCCGGCTGGCGGAGTGGCAGATCGACTCGTTCCTGGAGGGCCTGACCGAGCCGCCGGAACCGGGGATGACGCGCACCGAGGTGACGTACCCGATCATCGAGCTGCTCCTGCCCGAGCTGGAGGAGTTCCTCGTCTACGTCTGGCGCCGCCAGCTCGCCGCCTCGGCGGGCCGGGTCATCCAGGCCGCCGACGACGAGGAGATGGTCGACCGGCGGCTCGCCGTGGGCTTCGCCGACCTGGTCGGCTTCACCCGGCTGACCCGGCGCATGGAGGAGGAGGAACTCGGCGAGCTCGTCGAGGCCTTCGAGACCACGGCGGCCGACCTGGTGGCCGCGCGCGGCGGACGGCTGATCAAGACCCTCGGCGACGAGGTGCTGTACGCGGCCGACGACGCCGGGGTCGCCGCGGAGATCGCGTTGCGCCTCATCGAGACGATGGCGGGCGACGAGACGATGCCCGAGCTGCGGGTCGGCATCGCGTTCGGCACGGTGACCACTCGTATGGGCGATGTGTTCGGTACGACCGTGAACCTCGCCTCCCGGCTGACGTCGATAGCTCCGCGGGACGCCGTCCTCGTCGACAGCGCGTTCGCGGAGGAGCTCATCCGAACGGGTGAAGCGCCGGCGTCCGAGGCGGAGGCGGCCGAGGCCGCGGCGACCGCCGAGAAGGAGGGCGAGGAGCCCCCGGTGTACCGCTTCGCACTCCAGCCGATGTGGCAGCGGCCGGTCCGAGGACTGGGTGTGGTGGAGCCGTGGTTGCTGACGCGGAGGGCCGCCGCGGACGGGGAGTGAGCGTCGGAGGATGAGCGCCGGGGGGTGGGGTTGTTTTTGGCTGCGGGTTCGTCGTGGCTGCTCGCGCAGTTCCCCGCGCCCCTGGGGCGTTGCAGTGGGCGGCGTTGTCCGGGCAGCGCTTCAGTCACTGAGGGGCAGTGGGTCCACGCACAGGCCGATGATCGGGATGCAGACGGAATTGTCGTCGGGCCGGGGCTGCTGAGTGGGGGTCGGGCTCGTCGGTGGCCCGCCCGGTGTCTCGGGTGCGGGTGCGGTCGCGCGGGGTGTCGTCGCCGTTGGTTCGGGGGTCGGCGTGCCCGGTCCGGCGGCCGGCGGCGTGGGGGCCGGGGCGCCACCAGGGCCGTGCGGTGCGGTGGTGGTCCGAGCCGGGGTCGGTACGGCGATCGAGTCCGTCGTCGGTGCCGTGCCCAGGCCGCCCATCGCCGAGGTCGCCGAGGGGGTCGCCTTCGGGGCGTTCGGCGTGAGGGTGGCTGCGGCGTTCGTCGAGCGGTCCCGTTCGGCGTCCGTGCCGGGGGCCGGGGCCGGCCCCGACTCGGTCGCGCCGAGGCCGCTGACACCGGAGTCGGGTGACATGCGTACGAGGCTCAGAGCACCGGCGGCCAGCGCGAGGCCACCCGCCGCGAGGAGGACCTTGCGGGGGCGGGGACGACGATGCCGGCCTCGGGAGCCGAAGAGACGGGTGGCGGCGGGGTTGTCCGGCGGGGCCTCCGCAGTGGTCACCTTCGCTTCCGGGCGTGTCTTCGTAGCCGCCCTTGCAGTCGGCTCCTGCACCGCCTCCTCAGACGCGTCCCCGGCCGGCTTCGCAGCGGGTTCCGCCCCCGACGCCCCTTTCGCGTCCCGTTCCGGCTCCGCCGTCCTCGGTTCTCGTGCCGTCACAGTCATCACGCCCTCCCCATGCCTCCCCATGCGCTCGCGCCCCCAATGCGCCGTGGCGTCGCGCACGTTATGCGGTGCGATGGGCGGTCGGGCGAGGGTTGGGCGGGATGTCACTCGAACGGGGTGTCGGACCTGGACAAGGGAACCGGTCATGGTGGCCCTTTCCCCGGCGGGGTCCGGCTGCGATGATCGGGGCGAGTGTTGTTAACCCGCGTTAACCGGAGGGTGTCATGACGGAGGAGCGGTACGGGGAGTTCGTGCTGGTGCGGCGGCACGGCGACGGGGGTGCCGGGCAGGTCGCGGAGCTCGCCCTCGACCGGCCCAAGGCCATGAACGCCGTCTCCACGGAGATGGCCCGCTCGATCGCGGCGGCGTGCGCCGCGCTGGGCGCCGACCGTGACGTACGGGTGGTGGTGCTGACCTCGACGCACGAGCGGGCGTTCTGCGTCGGGGCGGACCTGAAGGAGCGCAACTCCTTCAGTGACGCGGAGCTGGTGCGGCAGCGGCCGGTGGCGCGGGGTGCCTACACGGGGGTGCTGGAGCTGCCGGTGCCCACGATCGCGGCCGTGCACGGATTCGCGCTGGGCGGCGGCTTCGAGCTGGCGCTGTCGTGCGATGTGATCGTGGCCGACGGTACGGCCGTGGTGGGGCTGCCCGAGGTGTCCGTCGGGGTGATCCCGGGCGGCGGCGGGACCCAGCTGCTGCCCCGCCGGGTCGGGGCGGCCCGCGCCGCGGAGCTGATCTTCACGGCGCGCCGGGTCGAGGCCGCCGAGGCCCGCGAGCTGGGGCTGGTGGACGTGCTCGTGGAGGACGGGCGGGACCGGGAGGAGGCCCTGGCGCTGGGGGCCCGGATGGCCGCGAACTCGCCGGTGGGCCTGCGGGCCGCCAAGCGTGCCCTGCGCCTGGGGCACGGGCTGGATCTGCGGGCCGGCCTCGAGGTCGAGGACGCGGCGTGGCGTGCGACCGCCTTCTCGGGCGACCGGGCAGAGGGCGTGGCGGCCTTCAACGAGAAGCGGAAGGCCGAGTGGCCGGGGGAGTGACGGCGCCGGCCGAGCGCGGCCGAATCCCCCTTGACCTCCCCGTTTGCCGCACCAACGCCCCAAATCATGGCAAAGCTCCCTAACCTGGAGTAATGGGTGAGGACGGACGGCTCACGGCCGTGGTGGCGCTGGCGCAGGGGATGGCGGCGGCGCACACCCCGCGCGAGTCCTGGCGGGCGGCGGCACTCGGGGCGTGCCGGGCGCTCGCCGGGAGCTTCGCCGCGCTGTCGGTGTGGGAGCGGGAGCTCGGGCGGCTGCGGGTCCTGGTGAACGTGGGGGACCGCGCCCGCGGCGAGGAGGAGTTCCCGGGCGACGAGACCTATCCCGTGCACCAGTTCCCGGAGATCACCGAGTTCCTGCACGAGCGGTGGGTCGCCGGCGGTGAGCCCAACGCCTGGGTCGAGACGGCCGAGGGGCCCGCCGCCGGGCACCCCGGGTACTGCCATCAGCGGGTCGCCGCCCTCCGGCGCCGTGGCCGGGGGTGCTGTGTCGTCGCGCCGATCGTGCTCAACGGGCGGGCCTGGGGCGAGCTGTATGTGGCCCGGTCCGCCGGGGCGCCCGTCTTCGGCCGCGGGGACGCCGACTTCGCGACCGTGCTCGCCTCCGTCGTGTCCGCCGGGCTGGCGCAGAGCGAGCGGCTGGAGGAGGCCCGGCGGCTGGCGTTCACCGACGCGCTGACCGGGCTCGCGAACCGCCGTGCCGTCGACGTACGGCTGGAGGAGGCGATCGAACGGCATCGCGACCAGGGGGCCGTCGTCAGTCTCGTGGTCTGCGACCTCAACGGGCTCAAGCATGTCAACGACACCCGCGGACATGCCGTCGGGGACCGGCTGCTGGAGCGGTTCGGGTCGGTGCTGTCGCTGTGCGGCGCGATGCTGCCGGGGGCCCTGGCGGCCCGGCTCGGCGGCGACGAGTTCTGTCTGCTGGTCGTCGGGTCGCCGGCCGACGACGTGGTGAAGGCCGCGGACGAACTGTGCCGTCGCGCCGGGGAGTTGGAGCTCGGGGAGGGAGTGGCGTGCGGGGTCGCCTCGACGGAGGACCCCATCGGGCCGGTGCGCTCGGCCCGGCGGTTGTTCCGGCTCGCCGACGCGGCGCAGTACCGGGCCAAGGCGGAGCGCGCCGACCGGCCCGTGGTGGCGGGGCGCGCGGGGCCGGACGATCCGGTGGTGCGGCTCGCCGACGCGGAGCCGTCGGGGGAGGACGCCGTGGAGCGGCGGCGCTTCCGGGGCCGGCTCCCGTGACACAGGCTCTGGTCGCGCCTCCGGCGCTGTAAGGGGTGTACCGCTCACCCACTAGTGACATCTTCGTCTTCACTGCGTACGCTCCTGAATATGGATATGCACACTGTGGTGGTGGGGACGTCCGGGGTCACCGCGTCCGACGTTCTTGCCGTGGCGCGGGGCGGGGCCCGCGTCGAGCTGTCGGCCGAGGCGGTCGCGGCGCTCACCGCGGCCCGCGAGATCGTGGACGCGCTGGCGGCCAAGCCCGATCCCGTCTACGGCGTCTCCACCGGCTTCGGCGCCCTGGCGACCCGGCACATCAGCCCGGAGCTGCGGGCGCAGCTGCAGCGCAACATCGTCCGTTCGCACGCCGCCGGCATGGGGCCGCGCGTGGAGCGGGAGGTCGTACGGGCCCTGATGTTCCTGCGGCTCAAGACCGTCTGCTCGGGACACACGGGCGTGCGGCCCGAGGTCGCGCAGACCATGGCCGACGTGCTCAACGCCGGCATCACCCCCGTCGTCCACGAGTACGGCTCCCTCGGCTGCTCCGGCGACCTCGCCCCCCTCTCGCACTGCGCGCTGACGCTGATGGGAGAAGGGGACGCAGAGGGTCCGGACGGGGTCGTACGGCCCGCCGGTGAGCTGCTCGCCGCGCACGGCATCGCGGCCGTCGAGCTGCGCGAGAAGGAGGGGCTCGCCCTCCTCAACGGCACCGACGGCATGCTCGGCATGCTGATCATGGCCCTCGCCGACCTCGACACCCTCTACAAGTCCGCCGACGTCACCGCCGCCCTCAGCCTCGAAGCGCTGCTCGGCACCGACAAGGTGCTCGCGCCCGAGCTGCACGCCATCCGGCCGCACCCCGGGCAGGGCGCCTCGGCCGCCAACATGCTCGCGGTGCTGAAGGGTTCGGCGCTGACCGGGCACCACCAGGACGACGCGCCCCGGGTGCAGGACGCGTACTCGGTCCGCTGTGCACCGCAGGTCGCCGGCGCAGGACGGGACACCATGGCGCACGCCCGGCTGGTCGCCGAGCGCGAGCTCGCCTCCGCCGTCGACAACCCGGTCGTCCTGCCCGACGGCCGGGTGGAGTCCAACGGCAACTTCCACGGGGCGCCCGTCGCCTACGTCCTCGACTTCCTCGCGATCGCCGCCGCCGACCTCGCCTCCATCGCCGAGCGCCGCACCGACCGGCTGCTGGACAAGAACCGCAGCCACGGGCTGCCGCCGTTCCTGGCAGACGACGCCGGTGTCGACTCCGGCCTGATGATCGCCCAGTACACGCAGGCCGCGCTGGTCAGCGAGCTGAAGCGGCTGGCCGTGCCCGCCTCCGCCGACTCGATCCCGTCCTCGGCGATGCAGGAGGACCACGTCTCCATGGGCTGGTCCGCCGCCCGCAAGCTGCGCACGGCCGTGGACAACCTCACGCGCGTCCTCGCGATCGAGCTGTACGCCGCCACCCGCGCCATAGAACTGCGCGAGGGACTCGCCCCGGCCCCGGCCTCGCAGGCGGTCATCGACGCCGCGCGTGCCGCCGGCGTCCGCGGCGCGGGACCGGACCGCTTCCTGGCGCCCGACCTCGCCGCCGCCGACGCGTTCGTGCGGGCCGGCGAGCTCGTCACCTCTGCCGAGAAGGTCACCGGACCGCTCCGGTGACACGGAAGGGGCCCTGCCGTACGACCGACAGGGCCCCGATGCGTTCAGGTGCGGGTTACTTCAGCTTGGCGGCCTGCGCGTCGATGACGGCGGCCGGGACGTCGTACGGCTTGTCCGTGATCATCAGACCGAGGTTCATCGTGTAGTACGTGGCGATGGTGCTGCCGTGCCGCACCACCTCGACGTGCGAGGTGGCCACGTCGCCGTCCTCCGCGTCGCTCTTCACGGTGAACCCGACGGACTCGTCACCGCTGCCGGACCCCTTCTCGGCGGCGATCGCCGTCACCTTCTGGTCCGTGCCCTGCATGGTGACCGGGAAGCCCGCGGAGCAGCTCTTCACCGCGTCCGACACGGACTTGAAGGTGTTCTCGGCGCCGTCACCGTCGTACGAGGAGAGCCCGACGACCGTCAGGGTCATGTCCATCGCACTGGTGAGGGAGTCCTCGATCTCGCCCTCCGTGAGGTCCTCGATGGACTTGGAGGGGTTGTCGGTGGGCTTCTTCTTCTCCTGCGTCACCATGACGGCCGTCTCCGAGGCGGCCTCGCCCGGAGCCCGGCCGCCCATGGCGTAGCCCAGCGGAGCGCACTTCTCGTCGTCGCTCTTGACCTGGTCCTTGGACTTCGGCAGCTGCTTGCCGCCCGCGTCCACCTGGTAACCCTCGACATCGCCCTGGGCGATGATCGACTTCTTCAACTCCGCGGCGCTGAGCGCCTTCGCGTCGGAACCGCCGGAGTCACCCCCGCAGCCCGTGACAAGGGCGAGCGACAGCGCGCTCACGAAAAACGTGGCGGCTACACGCACGCCCGATGATCTCTTCATGGGCGGACTATGAAGCCCAGGTCAACGGGACGTCAAGCAGATTTAGAAGCCCAGGCGTTCGCGGCGCACCGAGTAGGCGATGAAGCCCGCGCCGAGGGAGAGGAAGAGCGTGCCGCCGATGACGTACGGCGTGGTGTCGAAGCTTCCGGTGTCGGCGAGCCGGGTGGCGTCCGCGGTGGTGCCGTCCGTACGCTCCGAGGAGGCCCGCGCCTGCTGGGTGACCTGCGTCGTGGGCGTCGCCGAAGGCTCGCCTCTCGCCGGCTCCTCGCCCGTCGCGTTGGCGGAGGGCACGAACCACAGGGCGCCGAGCAGGGCGCCCGCGGCGGTGGCGGTCAGCAGCGATCGGCGTGCGGTGGACGACGATCGGTGAGCGGCGGACACGGAATATCGATCCCCTTGTGGTGCTGGCGAATTGGCCGTGTGGGGCGATGTTAGTGAAAGTCGCGGGTCACGGGAAAGTCACGGGAGAAATGCGCCTTACTCTCCGGGTATGAGTACTCCAGAAACATCACGTTTTGTGCGGCTTCGCGTGGAACTCGTCCTGGAAGTGGACGACGCGGACGCCGTCACCAAGGCCGCGCTGCTGAGGATCGCCGGCGACAGCACCGTGCCGGTCGACGAACGAGTCCACGCCGAAAGCGCTGTGACGGAAGACACTGCCGAGGCCGTCGCGTATCTGGTCGATCCGTTCGACCTGGTCAGTGAGGTACCGGGGGTGGAGCTCGCACAGGCCTCCTGGTCCAGCGAGCGCATCGAGTACGACCCGGATTCGCCGGACTGGGACCTCGACGAGGATGATGGCGAGGAGGACTTCGACGGCGAGGGGGCCGTACGGGCCGGCTGAGGCGTCTTGGGGAATTCGTGACCCCGGACGGCAACCGCCGTCCGGGGTTTCGTCGTCTCATGGGGGGCACTGGCCGACATCCGCACCATCCGCCCCGGCGAACGTGGTGTGCCCCACACATACAAGGGATGTGGAACGGGACGAACCGGTCGTAGCGTTGAAGATTCTTACGGGGACTCTCGGGGTTTTTGGGGATTCGGGAAAGATGGAGAAGCGTGTGATGACGAACAGTAGGCGGCGCAGGGGCCTGACGGCCGCGTCCGCACTGCTCGGCGGTGTCCTGGTGCTCTCGGCCTGCTCCGGGGGAGGTGACGCCTCCGCGAGCGACGGTGACACCGCGCAGTCCAAGGTCGACGAAGCGGCGGCCAAGAAGACCTCCGAGGCACAGATCAAGATCACGCCGGAGGACGGCTCCGACAACGCCTCCATCAACAGCTCCGCCGTCACCGTGAGCAAGGGATCGCTCACCGAGGTGACGATGACCAGCGCCGACGGCGCCGCCGTAGAGGGCGAGATATCCGCCGACAGGACCAGCTGGAAGCCCAGCGCGCAGCTGGACCGCTCCACGACCTACAAGGTCTCGGTCACGGCGAAGGACTCCAAGGGCCTGGAGGCCCACGAGAACGCCTCCTTCACCACCGTCTCCCCGGACAACAGCTTCCTCGGCTACTTCACGCCGGAGGACGGCTCCACGGTCGGCGTGGGCATGCCGGTCTCGATCAACTTCGACAAGTCGATCAGCAACAAGGCGGCCGTCCAGAAGGGCATCACCGTCACCTCGACCAGCGGCCAGGAAGTCGCCTGCCACTGGTTCAACGAGACCCGCATGGACTGCCGGCCCGACGAGTACTGGCAGGAGGGTTCGACCGTCACCCTGAAGATGGCCCTGGACGGCGTCGAGGGCGCCAAGGGCGTCTACGGCGTCCAGGAGAAGACGGTCACTTTCAAGATCGGCCGCAACCAGGTCTCCTACGTCGACGCGAAGACCAAGCAGATGAAGGTCACGCAGGACGGCAAGACCATCAAGACCATCCCGATCTCCGCCGGGTCTCCCGAGAACAAGACCTACCAGGGCGTCATGGTGATGTCCGAGAAGTTCAAGGAGACGCGCATGAACGGCGCGACCGTGGGCTTCACGGACGACGACGGCAAGGGCGAGTACGACATCAAGGACGTGCCGCACGCCATCCGCCTGTCCAGCTCCGGCACCTTCATCCACGGCAACTACTGGGGCGCCAAGTCCATCTTCGGCAGCGTGAACACCAGCCACGGCTGCGTGGGCCTGTCCGACACCAAGGGCGCCAACGACAAGGGCACCGCGGGCTACTGGTTCTACAACAACTCCATCGTCGGTGACGTCGTCGTCGTCCAGAACACCGGCGACAAGACCATCGCCCCGGACAACGGCCTCAACGGCTGGAACATGGACTGGGCGCAGTGGAAGGCCGGTTCGGCCGTCTGACAGCTCCCGCACAGCCAACCCGATGCCGCCCCCAGGGGCGGCATCGGTGTTTCCGGGTTCCGTGCCCGCCTTCTCATCCTCCTCTTATTCCGGCCTTATCCCTTCATCACGCGCCCTCCCTAGCTTGCGGCGCATGTTCTTCACCTACCTGAGGCGCGAGCTGCGCCGCCGCAGAAAGGCGGCCCTCGTCGTCGCCTCCGGACTCGCGCTGGGCATCGCGCTGGTCATCGTGGTCAACTCCGTGTCCTCGGGCATGAGCAAGGCCCAGGACAAGGTCCTGCAGTCGCTGTACGGCCTGGGCACGGACATGACCGTCACCAAGGCCGCCGAACCCGCGGCGAGTTCCTCGGAGCGCCCGCGCTTCCAGTTCGACGCGCGGGCCGACGGCTCCGACGAGGAGCAGTCCACCGATCGCGTCATGGTCCAGGGCTTCCAGACGCTGTCGAGCTCGACCGTGACGAAGGTCGGCTCGCAGAGCGGTGTCTCCGACGCCGTCGGCGGTCTGAGCCTGCAGGTCATCAAGGTCAGCGGGCAGTTCACGCGCGGCGAGTTCCAGCAGGACCAGAGCGGTGGCGGTCAGCAGGGCGGCCCGGGGCAGGGCGGCGGCACCGGGCAGCCGCAGGGCGAAGTGCGCGGCGGCGGCGCCGACTTCGACGTCAACAACTACTCCGTCTACGGCGCCGACGTCACCAAGCCGGCGCTCGGCCCGCTGACGTCGTCGAAGATCACCAGCGGCCGTACGTTCAAGTCGTCGGAGACCGACGCCGAGGTGGCCGTCGCCGACACCTCCTACGCCAAGGAGAAGAAGCTCAAGGTCGGCTCGACCGTCACCGTCAAGGGCACCAAGTTCAAGGTGATCGGCATCGCCACGCCCGACAGCGGGGACGCGGCCGCCAACCTCTACATCCCGCTGAAGCAGGCGCAGACGCTCGCCGACGCCAAGGACAAGGTCACCACGATCTACGTCAAGGCGACCGACTCCCAGCGGATCGACTCCGTCAAGTCGGCCATCCAGAAGAACGTCTCCGGTACGACGGTGACGACCTCCGCGGACCTCGCGGACACGGTGTCCGGCTCCCTGTCCACGGCCTCCTCCCTCGCGACGAGCGTCGGCAAGTGGCTGTCGATCGCGGTGCTCGTGGCCGCGTTCCTGGTCGCCGGCCTGCTCACCTCCTCGGCCGTCTCCCGCCGGGTGCGGGAGTTCGGCACGCTGAAGGCACTGGGCTGGAAGTCGGGCCGGGTGACCCGGCAGGTGGTCGGCGAGGCGGTCGTCAACGGACTGCTCGGCGGCGCGCTGGGCATCGCGATCGGCCTCGCGGGCGCGTACGTCGTGACGGCGATCAGCCCGACGCTGGAGGCACAGCTGGGCGGCGGCGGGGGTGGCGGCACGGGGGGCGGCCCGGGTGGTGGCGGTTTCGGGGGCGGCGGCCCCATGCGGCAGACGGCGAGCTCGACCCTGGACGTCGCCCTGACGGCACCGGTCAGTCTGACGACGGTCGCGCTCGCGGTGGGCCTCGCGGTCACCGGTGGGCTGATCGCCGGCGCGTTCGGCGGCTGGCGAGCGTCGAGACTGCGACCGGCGGACGCACTCAGGCGTGTCGAGTAGCTGACGTCGGCTGCGGCTGGGGCGTCGCGCAGCCCGGCGCTTACGGGGTGCCGCCTCTGTGGGACGGGCGCCGCCCCAGGCGGCACGCATGCCCGCGGCTTATGGGCACGCCGACACCGACGTTGCAGCGGGCGTGAGTGGCCCTACCCAGGGGCGCGGGGAACTGCGCGATCAGCCCCCACCCACCCGCGGACGACCAACAACTTGCACCACCCACGAACCCTTCCAGGAGCCACCCGCCATGTACGAACTCAGAAACGTCACCAAGCGCTACACCCGGGGCAAGGACACCATCAACGCCCTCGACGGCATCGACCTCACCATCGCCGACGGCGACCGCCTCGTCATCCAGGGTCCCACCGGCGGAGGCAAGTCCACCCTCCTCCAGATGCTCGGCGGCCTCGACCGCCCCACCTCCGGCGAAGTCGTCCTCGACGGCACCGACCTGGCCAAGCTCCCCGAAGCCCGGCTCACCAGGGTCCGCAGCGAGAACATCGGCTTCGTCTTCCAGTCCTTCAACCTGATCCCGACCCTCACCGCCCAGGAGAACGTCGAGACGGCCCTCGTACCGCTGGGCATGAAGACGAAGGAGCGGCGCGAACGAGCCGCCGAGGCGCTGACGTCCGTCGGCCTCGGCGAGCGCCTCGCACATCTGCCCTCCGAGATGTCCGGCGGCCAGCAGCAGCGCGTCGCCATCGCCCGCGCGCTCGTCAAGCAACCGAAAGTGCTGCTGGCCGACGAACCCACCGGAAATCTCGACGAGTCGATGCGCGACGAGATCATGGACGTGCTCGAACGCATGTGGAAGGAACTGGGACTGACCTTCATCATGGTCACCCACGACTCCGCGATCGCGAAAAAGGCCCCGCGGCTGGCCACCATCCGCAAGGGCCGCATCAGTGTCAAGGAGAACGCGGGGGCGTAACCCGGCGACTGCGTAACGGAGTTCGCGCCGTCGCGTAACAGACGGCGGGCGCGCTCCTCATCTTCCTCTCATCTATTGAGGAGCCTGATCACCCCTCGGCATACTTCGGTTACCGGGGGGTGCACGTACGTCTGTGCAGGACCACCCCCGGCCGGGTGAACGGGGAAATTCACCCGGTACATCAGCAAGGGGGAATTTTGCGCAGACAAGTGAAAAGGGCATGCGCGACCACCGTCGCCACGGCAGCCGCCGTCGCCCTCGCCGCCGGCATGACCAGCCCGGCCTCGGCGAAGCCCGAGCAGCGGACCGACTCCGCCGCCCAGCTCTCCGCCCACCACCGCATCACCCTCATCACGGGTGACCGGGTCGCCGTGAACGCCAAGGGCCAAGTCGTGGGCCTGGAGCGGGCGAAGGGCCGTCAGCACATACCCGTTCAGGTCCGCAAGGCCGACGGGCACACGCTCGTCATACCGGCCGACGCGGCCCGGCTGATCGCCGCCGGAAAGCTCGACCAGCGCCTCTTCGACATCACTGAGCTGGGCAAGTCCGCGACCCGCACGTCGCACGCCAAGGGCCTGAAGGTGATCGTCGGCTACAAGGGCGCCGCCACCGGCACCAAGGCCGACGTCCGTGAGTCGGGCGAACTGCGCCGCACCTTGAAGTCCCTGAACGCGGACGCGGTGCAGACGCCGTACGCCGAGACACCGGACCTCTGGGACGCCGTCACCAACGGCGACAGGACCGCCTCCGGCATCGCCCACATCTGGCTCGACGGCACCCGCAAGGCCACGCTCGACAAGTCCGTGGCCCAGATCGGCGCCCCGAAGGCCTGGTCGGCGGGGTACGACGGCAAGGGCGTCAAGATCGCCGTGCTGGACACCGGCGTCGACGCCAACCACCCGGACCTCAAGGACCAGGTGATCGCCGCCAAGAACTTCACCCCGGCCGCCACCGCCGAGGACAAGGTCGGCCACGGCACGCACGTCGCGTCCATCGCGGCGGGCACCGGCGCGAAGTCCGGCGGCACGTACAAGGGCGTGGCGCCCGGCGCCCAGGTCCTGAGCGGCAAGGTCCTCGACGACACCGGCTCGGGTGACGACTCCGGCATCCTCGCCGGCATGGAGTGGGCGGCCGAGCAGGGCGCCCAGGTCGTCAACCTCAGCCTCGGCGGCATGGACACCCCCGAGGTGGACCCGCTGGAGGCGGCGGTCAACAAGCTGTCCGCGGAGAAGGGCATCCTGTTCGCCATCGCGGCGGGCAACTCCGGCCCGGAGTCGGTCGGTTCGCCGGGCAGCGCGGACGCCGCGCTCACCGTCGGGGCCGTCGACGACAAGGACGAGCTGGCCGACTTCTCCTCCACCGGTCCGCGCCTCGGCGACGGCGCCATCAAGCCGGACGTCACCGCGCCCGGTGTGGACATCACCGCCGCGTCCGCCAAGGGCAGCCTGATCGAGCAGGAGGTCGGCGAGAAGCCGGCCGGCTACCTGACCATCTCGGGTACGTCGATGGCGACGCCGCATGTCGCGGGCGCCGCCGCGATCCTGAAGCAGCAGCACCCGGAGTGGACGTACGCCGAGCTCAAGGGCGCGCTGACCGCGTCCACCAAGGGCGGCAAGTACTCGCCGTTCGAGCAGGGTTCGGGCCGGATCCAGGTCGACAAGGCCATCAAGCAGACCGTGATCGCCGACCCGGTGTCGGTGAGCTTCGGTGTGCAGCAGTGGCCGCACACCGACGACACCCCGGTCACCAAGAAGCTGACGTACCGCAACCTCGGTACCCAGGACGTCACGCTGAAGCTGGCGGCGACCGGCACCGATCCCAAGGGGCGGCCGGCTCCGGCGGGCTTCTTCAAGCTGGGCGCCACCACGGTGACCGTCCCGGCGGGCGGCAAGGCCTCCGTCGACATGACGGTCAACACCAAGCTGGGCGGCACCCTGGACGGCGCCTACTCCGCGTATGTCACGGCGACGGGCGGCGGGCAGAGCGTCCGTACGGCCGCGGCGGTGCAGCGCGAGGTGGAGTCGTACGACCTCACGGTGAAGGCCATCAACCGTGACGGCACCCCGTCCGAGTACTGGAGCGCGTTCCTGCTGGGCGTCTCGGGTCTCGCCGAGAACCGGACCTTCTTCCCGTACGACGCCGACGGCACCGTCACGGTCCGTGTCCCCAAGGGCCAGTACATCCTCGACTCCAGCATCTCCGTGGACGCCGAGGACCCCGCGAAGGGCATGGACTGGCTGGCCCAGCCCAAGCTGAGCGTCACCAAGAACACGACGGTCACGCTGGACGCCCGTACCGCAAAGCCGGTGGACATCACCGTGCCGGACGCGAACGCCAAGTCGGAGTTCGCCGCCCCGGGTTACGACCTCCAGGTGGGCGACTCGGGCTATGGGTTCGTCTGGTTCCTGGACAGCTACGCCAACTTCCGCACCAAGGGGCTCGGTCCGAAGATCACCGACGGCTCGCTGACCCAGCAGTGGGACGGCCACTGGAGCAGCGGTGACAAGGCCGAGTACAACACCGTCGCCGGAGGCAAGGTCCAGCAGCTCGCCACCGGTTACACCAAGCACTACAAGGCGAGCGAACTGGCCACGGTGAAGGTCGGCATGGGCGCCTCGTCCAGCGGCAAGAAGGGCTCCGTCAACGCCGTGGGCTGGCTGCCCGGTGCCGGCGGCGCCTCCTCCATCGGCATCCCGCAGAAGCTGCCCAGCACTCGCACGGTGCACGTGTCCACCGGCTCCGGTGTGCAGTGGGAGATGGACTTCGAGCAGATCGGCGGGGTCGACGCGGACGGCTTCCCGATCACCGAGGCGTACTACACGCTCGGCGCCGCGCAGACCTTCAAGGCCGGCAAGACCTACTCGAAGACGTTCAACACGGCCGTCTTCGGCCCGCATCTGAACGCCGACTTCGGTCTGTTCCGCGAGGGCAACAACATCTACGGTTCCCTGCCGCTGTTCGCGGACGGCAAGGCACACGCCGGTTCCTCGGAGTTCAGCTCGGTCAACACCACGCTGTACCGCAACGGCACCAAGCTCGCCAGCAACGACGACCCGCTGTTCGGCGAGAAGCAGTTCAAGGTCCCGTCCGCCGAGGCCGAGTACAAGCTGACGACCTCGGTCAAGCGCAGCGTCAAGGTCGCCGCCGCCTCCACGCGGATCGATGCGAGCTGGACCTTCCGCTCCAAGAAGTCGGCGGCCGATCAGGTCAAGCTCCCGGCCTCCACGGTCCGCTTCAACGCCAAGACCGGGCTGGACAGCCGGGTCTTGGCCGACAAGAAGGTGACGTTCCCGGTCACCGTCGTGGGCTCGGCCGCGGGCGCGAACCTCAAGTCGCTGCACGTGTACGTGTCGTACGACTACGGGCAGACCTGGAAGAAGCTCGAGGTCAAGAACGGACAGATCACCGTGAAGAACCCGGCGAAGGGCAAGGGCATCTCCTTCCACGCCAAGGTCGCCGACAAGCACGGCAACAAGGCGACGGTGTCGATCTACAACGCGTTCTACGGCAAGTAGACCGCCGAGCGAAGGCCCTGGGCGTCAGCCCGTCGTCCAGGGCCGGAGCTTCTCCGGGTTGCGCACCGCCCACACATGCGTGATGCGGTCGTCGCCGGAGATCTCGAACGCCAGCACCGACACGGTGCTGCCGTCCTGCTGCACGACCAGGCCGGGCCGGCCGTTGACCGTGCGCTCCAGGACCGTCACCTCGGGTGCCAGGTCGACCAGGCCGACGAAGTAACGGGCGATCGACTCGCCGCCCTCGACCGGGTGCGGTGCCGCGCTGACCAGACCGCCGCCGTCGCCGACCGCCGTCGCGTCGGGGTCGAGGAGCTTGATCAGGGCGTCGACGTCCTTGGCCTGCCACGCCCGCTTGAAGTCCCGCACGACGTCGGCGCGCCGGGCCGCCGAGGCGGCGGTCGCGCCCGCGGGCGGCTCGGAGGCGTGGACCCGGCGGCGGGCCGAGGACGCGAGCTGACGGCAGGCCGCCGGGGAACGGCCGACGACCTCGGCGACCTCCGCGAACGAGTAGCGGAAGACGTCGTGCAGGATGAACGCGACGCGCTCGGCCGGGGTCATCGATTCGAGCACGACGAGGAAGGCCATGTTCACCGACTCGTCGAGGGTGACACGGTCGGCCGGATCCGCCGGGCCTGCGCCGCGTCCCCCCTCGATCCACTCCGAACGGTCCGGCAGCGGCTCCGGGATCCATTCGCCGACGTAGCTCTCCCTCCGTACCCGCGCCGAGCCCAGCAGATCGAGGCAGATCCGGCTCGCCACCCTGGTCAGCCAGGCGCCGGGGGAGCGGATGGCCTCCTGCTGCGCCGGGGTCATGGCGTACCAGCGGGCGTACGTCTCCTGCACGACGTCCTCGGCGTCGGCCAGCGACCCGAGCAGCCGGTACGCGACGTTGATCAGCCGGCGCCGCTCGCTGATGACCTCGCTCAGCTCCTGATCGCTCATGGTGGCGCCACTCCTCGCTCGCGTCGCTTCCCTCACTTCTTCGACGAGACAGCGCACCGGAATGTGACGCCGGAACGGCACCTCACATTCCGGATGCCCGTGTCGTCGTACCGGTGAGACCGAAGGCCGAGGAGTGACCCAGCATGACGACCACCACCACACTGAGCGAGCTGACCGGCGACTACGTCATCGACGCCGCCCGTACCCGGATCGGGTTCGTGGCGCGGGCCGCGCTGGTCAGCAAGGTACGCGGACGGTTCGACGACTTCGAGGGCACCGCGCACCTGGACGGCGACGACCCGTCGAGGTCCGGCGTCGGCCTGGTGATCCGGGCCGGCAGCATCGCCACGGGCACGGACAAGTGCGACGACCATCTGCGCAGCGGCGACTTCCTGGACGTCGAGGAACATCCGACGATCACTTTCGCCTCGACGGAGGTGGCGCGGCTCGACGGGACCAGGTTCCGGGTCACCGGCGACCTGACCGTGCACGGCGTGACCGCCCCGGCCACCGTTCAGTTCGAGCTGACCGGCGCCGGGAGCGACCCCCGAGGGGACTTCAGGGTCGGCTTCCGGGGCAGCGCGGTGATCAGCCGGCGGGACTGGGGCGTCAGCTGGGGCAGGTTCCTGATCGCGGACAAGGTGGCGCTGGAATTCGAGGTCGCGGCGACCCGGCGGCCCTGAGCCGGCGGAAGACGAGCGTCCGGTCGGATTTCGTGTTTCGGTGAGGCCATGACGGCTCACACGGTCGAATACATCAGGTACCGCATCCCCGAGCAGAAGTCGGCGGAGTTCCTGGCCGCCTACACCCGCGCCGCGGCGCAGCTCGCCGCCTCACCGCACTGCACGGACTATGAACTCGCGCGCTGCGAGGAGGATTTCGAACACTTCATCCTGCGCATCACCTGGACGTCGACGGAGGATCACATCGAGGGCTTCCGCACGTCGGAGCTGTTCCCCGACTTCCTCGCCGAGATCCGCCCGTACATCTCGCACATAGAGGAGATGCGCCACTACAAACCGACGGCGGTCCGCGGCACGGGCGCCTCGGTGCCCACGCTGTACGCCTGGGCGGGCGGCGCGGAGGCGTTCGGCCGGCTGACGTCGGCCTTCTACGACAAGGTGCTCAAGGACGACCTCCTGGCCCCGCTGTTCGAGGGCCTGGACCCGCATCACGCGGAACATGTGGCGCTCTGGCTTGGCGAGGTCTTCGGCGGTCCGCCCGCCTACTCCGAGACCCAGGGCGGCCACGGCCACATGGTCGCCAAGCACATGGGCCGCGGGATCACCGAGCCCCAGCGCCGCCGCTGGGTCAACCTCATCCAGGACGCGGCCGACGAGGCGGGCCTGCCGACGGACGCGGAATTCCGCTCGGCCTTCCTGGCGTACGTGGAGTGGGGGACCCGCCTCGCGGTGTACTTCTCCGGCCCGGACGCGGCGCCGCCCGCGGAACAGCCGGTGCCGCGGTGGAACTGGGGGGCGGCGCCGCCGTATCAGGGGTGACGGCCCCGCTCACGCGGTACGTGCCCGGTGCTGCTCCGCCAGGAACTCCTCCCACGTCACCTTCCCCACCTCGGCGCCCTCCAGCGTGAGGTTCGCCCCCGCCCGGTAGGCGCGCCCCGCCTTGCCGGGGACGCGGATCGGCAGGGACGGGCGGCGGCGCCTTCCGCCGAGCTCCAGGTACGGGCGGACCAGCCCGGGGAGGTCGTACGGCTTCGGGCCGGTGATGTCGGGGGCCAGGCCGGACGGTGCGGCGAGCGTCAACTCGGCCAGGCGGGCGGCCACTTCGCGGGAGTCCACGGGCTGGAGGCGGAGACCGCCGGGGGCGGGGAGGAACGGCAGCCGCGCCAGTTGCCGCACCGTCTTCAGCATCAGGTCGTGGAACTGGGCCGCCCGCAGCGTCGTCCACGGAATCCCGGAGTCGGCCACCGCCCGCTCCGCCGCCAGTTTCATCCGGAGCCAGGCCAGAGGAACCCGGTCCGCGCCGACGACGGAGATGTACACGAGGTGTCCGACGTCGGCGCGGGCCGCCGCGCGCACCAGATTGCGCGTCGCCGTCTCGTCGCCCTTCGGGCCGCCCGCGAGATGCAGGATCGTCGAGGCGCCCGCCACGGCCGCCGCGACGCCCTCGTCCTTCAGGAGATCGCCGGTGACGTAGGTGATGCCGGGCTCGGGTGCGCGCTCCCGGCGGCTGAGGACGCGTACCTCGCGGCCCGCCGCCCGCAGCAGCGGGACCACATGCCCGCCGAGGGTGCCCGTACCGCCGGTGACCAGGATCGTCGATGTCATGACCGCTCCGCTTCCGTCGTGCCGTGATGTGCCTGCGCCGGTATGACGCCGGGCGGAGCGGAGATGTGACGGGCGGCCCCCGAGTGCGTCAGCCGCCGCTGCCGTACGGCCTCGTCAGGATCTCCAGGTTGTGGCCGCTGGGGTCCTCGAAGTACGTGCCGCGGCCGCCGTCGTTGTGGTTGATCTCGCCGGGCCGGCGGTGGTACGGGTCGGCCCAGTAGGTCAGGCCGGCCTCCCGTATCCGGCCGAAGATCGTGTCGAAGTCGTCCTCCGACACCAGGAACGCGTAGTGCTGTGGCGTGATCGCGTCGGACGAGTCCAGGTAGTCCAGGGTCACACCGTTGGGGATCTCGACCGGGATGAAGGGGCCGAACTGCGGGCTCACCTCCAGGCCCAGGATGTCGGCCAGGAACCGGGCCGACTCCTTCTTGTCGCGCGCGGCGACGATGGTGTGGTTGAGCTGGACGGTCATCGGGGCTGCCTCCTCGTGTGCACGGTTCGGACTGGCTCCTTCGCACTTCACGCTAGACAGCGCCGCCGCACGGCACATCGGTCGCAGGGAGGGGGCCGCGCTACTCCTCCGGTACTCCGTCCACCCCGTACCGGAACGGGCCGAGGGCCCCGGAGCAGTGCGGCTCCGGGGCCCTCGGTGCGTGGGCCGCCGTACGGGAGGCGAGGGCTGCCGCGGCGGGATCAGATCGTCGCGGTGTCGATCACGAAGCGGTACCGCACGTCGCTGCCGAGCACCCGCTCGTAGGCGTCGTTGATCTCGTCCGCGCCGATCAGCTCGATCTCGGCGCCGATCCCGTGCTCCGCGCAGAAGTCCAGCATCTCCTGGGTCTCGCGGATGCCGCCGATGCCGGAGCCGGCGAGGGTCTTACGGCCCATGATCACCGAGAACAGGTTGAGCGCGACGGGCTCCTCGGGGGCGCCGACGTTCACGAAGGCGCCGTCCGTCTTGAGCAGGGACAGGTACTGGTCCAGGTTCAGCGGCGCCGACACCGTGGACAGGATCAGGTCGAAGCTGCCGCGCAGCTCCCGGAAGGTCTGCTCGTCGCTGGTGGCGTAGTAGTGGTCGGCGCCCAGCTTCAGGCCGTCGTCCTTCTTGCGCAGGGACTGCGACAGCACCGTCACCTCGGCGCCGAGCGCGTGCGCGAGCTTCACGCCCATGTGGCCGAGGCCGCCCATGCCGAGGATCGCGACCTTCTTGCCGGGGCCGGTGTTCCAGTGGCGCAGCGGCGAGTACGTGGTGATGCCGGCGCAGAGCAGCGGCGCGGCGACGTCCAGGGACAGGCCTTCGGGGATCCGCAGGACGAAGCTCTCCGCGACGACGACCTTCTGCGAGTAGCCGCCGTAGGTCGGCTCGCCGTCCTTGCCGACGCCGTTGTACGTCGGGATGTTGCCCTTGAGGCAGTACTGCTCCAGGCTGGCCAGGCAGTTCTCGCACTCACGGCAGGAGTCGACCATGCAGCCGACGCCCACGCGGTCGCCGGCCTTGTACTTCGTCACGCCCGGGCCGACCTCGGAGACGATGCCCGCGATCTCGTGGCCGGGGACCATCGGGAAGATCGCCTCGCCCCAGCCCTCACGGGCCTGGTGGATGTCGGAGTGGCAGATACCGGCGAACTTGATGTCGATCAGGACGTCGAACTCGCCGACCTCACGGCGTTCGATGGTGGTGCGCTCCAGCGGAGCCTTTGCGGCGGGTGCTGCGTATGCGGCAACGGTGGTCATGCCGGGGTTCTCCTAGCGGGGGTTTCGCGCCCGGCTGCCTTCTGGTCCTGCTTTCCGTCCGGGCACGTTTTTCACCCTGCCGAGGAGCGCTCCGGCCACCCAGACCTCAGTCGTACGTACGTTCGCGGGTCCTACTACTGACGGGGACAGGCTGGTGTGCGTACGACGGGGAATACTCGAAGGCATGGAAGAACGGCCCGGTCACCTGACGGGACCCGCAGCGGACAGCACCGCCGACCCCCGGGCCGGCCTGGACCGGCGTGCCGAACTCAGTGAGTTCCTGCGCACCCGGCGGGCCCGGCTGAAGCCGGAGGACGTCGGCCTGCCCGACTACGGGCGGCACCGCAGGGTGCCGGGGCTGCGGCGCGAGGAACTGGCACAGCTGGCCGGGGTGTCGGTGGCGTACTACACGCGCCTGGAGCAGGGCAATGGGCGCAACGTCTCGGCGGAGGTCCTCGACGCCATCGCGCGGGCGCTGCGCCTCAGTGACGCCGAGCACGCACACCTCACGCACCTGGCGAAGCCGAAGAAGCACAAGAAGAAGTCGGCGACCCGCACGGAGCAGGTGCGTCCGGTGCTGCGGCAGCTGCTGGACTCGATCGACGGCGTCCCGGCGTACATCACCGGACGGCGGTCGGACATCCTCGCCTGGAACGCCATGGCGGCGGCCGTCTTCGGCGACTGGGCGGAGCTGCCGGCGCAGGAGCGGAACTGGGCGCGGCTGGTGTTCCTGCGGCCGGCGTACCGCGAGCTGTTCGTGGAGTGGGACCAGAAGGCGTCCGACATCGTCGCCTTCCTGCGCATGGACGCCGGCTGCCACCCGGACGACCCGCGGCTGTCCGCCCTGGTCGGCGAACTCTCCGTCAAGAGCGAGGAGTTCCGGCGGCTGTGGGCCACCCACGACGTCAAGGAGAAGAGCTACGGCGTCAAGCGCCTGCGGCATCCCCTGGTGGGGGAGCTGACCCTGAACTTCGAGTCGTTCCGCCTGACCGACGGCACGGAACAGAGCCTTATCACGTACCACTCCGAACCCGGCTCGCCGTCGGCGCAGGCACTGCGGCTGCTGGCCAGCTGGGGGGCGGACGCGACGAGGGCGGGGACCAGCGCG
The DNA here is from genome assembly GCF_042657965.1 of Streptomyces coerulescens. Classification (NCBI taxonomy): domain Bacteria; kingdom Bacillati; phylum Actinomycetota; class Actinomycetes; order Kitasatosporales; family Streptomycetaceae; genus Streptomyces; species Streptomyces coerulescens. The sequence goes on along the minus strand of NZ_JBHSKM010000008.1, from coordinate 212,566 downwards.
TCGGCCTGACCGACCGGGTCAGCGGGCCCGGCCCTCGACCGCCGCGGCGATGTCGTCCAGGTCCTTCGCGATGGCCTTGGACACGGCCCGCGAGCCGATGCCGCCGAGGATCCTCGCGAGCACTCCCGCGACACCGCCGGAGGTCACGCCGGTGAACGTCATCCGGACCGTCGTCGCCGACGGCCCGTCCGGCCGCAGCGCCCATTCCGAGACGTAGTGGGTGCCGTGCGACTCGGCCTCCACCACATAGCGCTCGGGCGGCTCGCAGAGGGTCACCCACATCTCCTCGGTGGCCTCCTTGCCGAACATCCGCCGCGTCTCCCGCCACCGCGTGCCCACGCCGAACGCACCCTCGGTGAGCACGTCGACGCCCGACACACCACTGAGCACGTGCACCATGCCCCTCAGATCGGTCAGGGACTCCCACACGCTTCCCTGACCTGCGGCGATACGCCGCTCCACGACGACGCTGGTCCTGGCCATGCCCCCATGAAAGCAGCAGCCACCGACAACCGCCCGCCGTCGGCCGGCCCCCTCCGCGGACCGCTGCCGGAAATCCCGAAAAGAAATCCGCGGGCGATGTCGAGAACCCGCGCCCGGCTCCGTCCCAGAGGTGAACGCGACCACAATGGGTCGCACCCTCACCGAGGAGAAGACGATGGCCAAGTACCTGCTGCTGAAGCACTACCGCGGCGCCCCGGCACCGGTCAACGACGTGCCCATGGACCAGTGGACGCCGGAGGAGATCTCGGCCCACGTGCAGTTCATGAACGACTTCGCGGCCCGGCTGGAGAAGACCGGCGAATTCGTCGACGGCCAGGCGCTGGCCCCCGAAGGGTCGTGGGTCCGCTACGACGGCGAGGGGCGCCCGCCGGTCACCGACGGCCCGTTCGCCGAGACCAAGGACCTCATCGCCGGCTGGATGGTGATCGACGTCGACAGTCACGAGCGGGCCGTCGAACTCGCCGGGGAACTGTCGGCGGCCCCCGGCGCGGGCGGCAAGCCGATCCACGAGTGGCTGGAGGTGCGCCCGTTCCTGAGCGCCGAGCCCAGCATCACGGAGTGCACCTTCAAGTGACCCGGATGGACGAGGCCCTGCTCAGAAGCCTCACGCCGAGCGTGCTCGGCACCCTCGTCCGCCGCGGAGCCGACTTCGCGGCGGCCGAGGACGCCGTGCAGGACGCGCTCATCGAGGCGGTCCGCGTATGGCCGGCCGACCCGCCGCGGGACGCGAAGGGATGGCTGGTCACCGTGGCCTGGCGCAAGTTCCTCGACGCGAGCCGCGCGGACGCCGCCCGCCGTCGGCGCGAGGACATCGTGGACGAGGAGCCCGCGCCGGGCCCCGCGCCCTCGGCCGACGACACGCTCCAGCTCTACTTCCTGTGCGCCCACCCCTCACTCACCCCGGCGTCGGCGGTCGCGCTCACCCTGCGCGCCGTCGGCGGACTCACCACCCGGCAGATCGCGCAGGCGTACCTGGTGCCCGAGGCGACCATGGCGCAGCGCATCAGCCGCGCCAAACGCACCGTCTCCGGGGTCCGCTTCGATCAGCCCGGTGACGTCGCCACCGTGCTGCGCGTGCTCTATCTGGTCTTCAACGAGGGCTACTCCGGCGACATCGACCTCGCCGCCGAGGCCATCCGGCTCACCCGGCAGCTCGCGGCCGCCATCGACCACCCCGAGGTGGCGGGGCTGCTCGCCCTCATGCTGCTCCACCACGCCCGACGCGCCTCGCGGACCGCGCCCGACGGCGGCCTCGTCCCGCTCGCCGAGCAGGACCGCGGCCGCTGGGACCGCACCCTGATCGCCGAGGGGATCGAGATACTCCAGGCGGCCCTCGCCCGCGACCGGCTGGGCGAGTTCCAGGCCCAGGCCGCTGTCGCGGCCCTGCACGCGGACGCGCCGACCGCCGCGGAGACCGACTGGGTGCAGATCGTCGAGTGGTACGACGAGCTCCTGCGCCTGACCGACAGCCCCGTCGTCCGGCTCAACCGCGCGGTCGCCGTGGGCGAGGCCGACGGCCCGCGCGCCGGCCTGGCGGCACTGGCGTCCCTGGACACGTCGCTGCCCCGCCACACCGCGGTCGCGGCCTACCTCCACGAACGCGACGGCGACCTGCCGACGGCGGCCCGCCTCTACGCCGAGGCCGCGCGGAAGGCTTCCAACCTCGCCGAACGCGACTATCTGACGCGTCAGGCGGCCCGGCTGAACATGCGTGGGAGCGGGAGCGGGGGCGGGGGTAGCGCGTAGCGGCCGGTGACCGGTGACCGGCCGGGTCGGTGATGGCGCAGAAAATCGAACACATGATTGAATCGGGGTATGCGATCGTTCCCCGACGACCTCGTCCAGGCACAGCAGGAGTGGAGCGCGACTTACCACCGGCTGGCCGACGGGCCGGGCCGAACCGAGCTGCGCCGCCGTCTGTACCGGCTGTCGACCGAGGTGCTGTTCCACCCCTTCTGGCGGGAAGGTGGCCGTACGCCTGCGGCCTGGGCGGAACTGCGTGAGCTGGGGCGGGGAGGAAGGAGCCGGAGGTGACCGGCTTCATCCCGCACGAGGGCGATGCGGGTCATGGCCGAGCTACCGCCTGACGCACGACGGCTGCGGGCGATCCTCGCGTACCTCGACGAACAGATCGCCGGTCACGAGACCGTCGGCATCTACCTGCGTCTTCAGCGCGAAGCCGTCCGGGCGGCGCTGACGCGCGTCGAGAACCGCCGGGCCCCCGAGCCGCCGAAGCCCCCTCGGTCGCAGTCGCCCTCCGCCCTGTCGCCGTTCGCGCCCTCCCCGGAGATGCGGCAGTCGACGGGCTTCGTCGTCCAGCAGAAACGCACGCCGAACGGTCCCGAGCCCGCCGTGATCCACACCGGCGACTGCACGATGATCGAGGGCACGCCCCACCGGATCGGCGACCACGACGCCCGCGCCGCCCTCACCGACCCCAACATCGAACCGTGCGCCTTCTGCCGCCCGGACAGCGAGCTGGGGATCTTGGACTAGGCGGCTCCGCTGGCTTGCAACCGGTACCCAGGTACAGGTTTACCGTCGGAAGTGTTCCCGGACTGGAGCCATGTACCGCAGACATGGGGAACGCCGGGGCGATGACTCGTGACGAGGGGGAGGGTGAGTGATGACGGGAGTGGAATCGGTGACCGGACCGGAATGGGTACCGCAGGCGTGCACTCTGCCGACCGAGGAGCAGCCGTTGCGGCTGGCCGAATGGGACGCCCTGTTCGCCGCGCAGACGGCGGCACCGCACCGGCCGGAGCCGCTGCGGGTGCGCCTGGAACTCCCGGCGGGGGCGGAGTGCGAGGAGCGGACCCGCGACCTGGCGGAGCGTGAGAACGGCTGCTGCTCGTTCTTCGACTTCACCGTCACCGGCGGCCCGGAAGGGGTCGTGCTGGACATCGCGGTGGGGCGAGAGCACGAGCCGGTGCTGAGGTCCCTCGCCGCGCGGGCGGACCGAGCGGCCGCGTCGGGAGGGTTCCGGTGAGTGGTGTGACCGGTGTGAGCGGCGTGACCCAGGTGGGCGGCGTGGCCGAGGTGGGCGGCGTGGCGCTGCGCAGTGGCCAAGTGGCCCAGGAAGCCGGGGTGAACATCCAGACCCTGCGCTACTACGAGCGTCGCGGACTGCTGCCCGAACCGGACCGCAGCCCGGGAGGTCACCGCCTGTACGGGGGTGAAGCCGTGACCACCCTGCGGATCATCAAGGCCGCCCAGCGCCTGGGCTTCACGCTGGACGAGGTGGCCGAACTGCTGGAAGCGGGACGCCATCGCCACGGCCGCCCCGTCCCCGGTCTCCAGGAACGCGCGGCGGCCAAGCTCGCCGAGGTCGACGCAAGGATCGCGGACCTCACGACGATCCGTACGGCACTCGTGGCCGCCGTGGACGCCGGGTGCGACGACCTGACGGAGTGCGCCGCGAGCTCCTGCTGCCCGATCCCCTTCACCGACCTCGCCGAGGAGAACCGCCATGCCGGCCCCTGCTGCTGATCAGCGCCGCCGCCGGGGTACCGGGAAACTGACCGGCGCCGCTGTTTCCGCCGGCTGAACGGGCGGCGCATGCAGACCCGTCCACTGACCTCGGAACCGATCGGCAGGGCGGCGACGGTGGCAGGCCGGCTTCGAACTACCGGCGGTCGTAGTCCTTTGGGCGCGGCCACCGGCGGCGTTTCGCTTCGGGAGCCGGAACGGTGGGCGATCTAGTCTCGGCCCGTGGGACAACCCGAGCAACGCGCCGAGGGCGCGGGACCGTTCACCACCCGGCTCACCTGGCACCCTCCCGGTGGCGGCACCGCAGTATGGGAGTCACGGCTCGCCCGTCGGCGTGGAGTCATCGCCGTCCGCTCGCCCGGGGCGGCCACCGGCCGGCACGCCAGAGCCGACGAGGTCGCGCTGCGCCGCCTGCGCCGGCTCAACACCACGGCGGCGACGGCGTTCATCATCGGCGGGGCCCTGTTCGCGGCGGGTGCCGGCGTCGCCCAGTTCGGTTCCGGCGATGCCACCACCTGCGCCTCGATCTACTTCGCCGGCGGCCTCTTCTTCAACACCGGCGGCTACGTCTCACTGCTCCAGGTCATCAACGCTCCCCGCCACGTGCCCGGCGGCGAAGGCCGTCTCGTCACCCACCCCTGGCGCTGGTGGAGTTACGAGCCCTCGCGGGTGGACTGGCTGAGCGCGGTCGTCCTCTTCGCGGGCACCCTGGTGTTCGCCGTCGACCTGCTGGACTCCTTCCTCCAGGGGCTGAGCGTCCAGCAGATCAACCGGCTGATCTGGGCCCCGGACGTGATCGGCTGCGTGCTCTTCCTGATCTCGGGCCACCTCGCGTTCGTCGAGGTCTGCCACGGCAGGTTCTGCATCCACCGCCGTAGCCTCGGCTGGTGGATCGTCGCCGTGAACCAACTGGGTTCGGTCCTCTTCATGGTCTCGGCGATCGCTGCTTTCACCCGTCCCACGACCGGCAGCCAGATCAACGCCGACATCGCCAACTGGGCCACCCTCCTGGGCGCCGCCTGCTTCTCCGCAGCGGGCGTCCTCCAGCTCTACGAACGCCCCTGACGCGCTGGATGCCAGGCGCTGCCGACGGCCCACCGGGCGACCGCCCGGAACGCTCTCACCTGCTCACGGCCTCCGCGATCCGTTCGGCGGCCTGGGCCGGCGTCAGATGCGTGGTGTCGACGACCTCCGCCTCTTTGTGCAGCCAGGTGCGAGCCGCCTCGGCATAGGGCTCGAGGTAGGTGAGGCGGAACGGGGAGGGGCCGAGCACGGTGTCCCCCTCGATGCGCCCGCGGAGGGTTTCCTGGTCGGCGTGGAGGACGAAGTGGCGTACCGGGATGTCATGTTGGGCGAGGCCCGCGCTGATCTCGCGCCAGTACTCCTCCACCAGGACGGTCATGGGCATCACCAGGGTGCCGCCGGCGTAGTCGAGCACCCGGCGGGCGGTCTCGACGACGAGTGGCCGCCACGGCGGCCAGTGCTGGAAGTTGTCCGTCTCGGGCAGTCCCGGCGTGATGTCCATGAGTGTCTCGCCGACCTTCTCGGCGTCGAACACCCGTGAATCCGGGATCAGTTGCTGCACGAGCGCGCTGGTCGTCGTCTTGCCCGCGCCGTGGGTGCCGTTGAGCCATACGATCATGGGACCCGATGCTAGGCCCGCGGGAACGGGTCCCGGTGAGATCCGGTACGGCTTCGGGAGGGCAAGTCCGGGGCTCACGGCCTGCGGCAGTGGCCGTAGAAATCGAACACGTGCTTGAATTTGGACCATGCAAACGTTCCCCGACGACCTCGCCCGGGCACGGCGGGAGTGGAGTACCGCCTACCGGCGTCCCGCCGAACTGCGTCGGCGTCCGCGATGACGCCCCGGCATGCGGGGGCGTATGACCCGGATGATCCTGAAGGCATGGCCGGACCGATACGCGTGACCGTGCATCCGCCGTCACCCTCGGGCGGTCGACGCGTGCGCGTGGACGGCGAGATCCTCGGGCTGGCCCACAACACGGCCGATGTCGCCGAGTTCCTTCGCCGCGCCGGGCTGGAGATCGACGCGGCGGACGTGGCGGGGGTGCCGTGGATCGACTGGCGCGGCGTGGGGCCCGAGCGCTGGGGTCCGGAGACAGAGGGCTGACCCGCCGAGCGCTCCGGACCGCGGTCGGCGCTTCGGCGTGCGCGCGTTGCTTCGGCGTGCGCTCGTTGCGGGGGAACGGGACATTGGACCCGTGGCCTTGTGGATGACTTGGGAACTCGAAGAGGTCGGCACAGCCGCGCAGTCCGTGGAGAACGTGGACGAGGCCGCGCGGTGGCTGGTCGGCTCGGTCGAGCGTTCCAGGCGTGCCTTCGAGGCCGAATGGCGCTGGCGGCGGCTCATGGCCTCGGCGCTTCGGGTACGCGCCCAGATGCTCGACGAGGGGCGCGAGACCGTGGAGCACGGCGCGTCATGGAGCTCCGCGGACGAGGGTGTGCAGGTGCGGCTCTCCGTCCGGGACCAGTGAGGCCGAGCACGGCGCGGTCCTCGACCGCTTCACCATCGGAGGGCACCCCATGAAGGACCTCAAGTTCGAGCAGAAGCGCTCACTGACCCGCCAGGAGGCCGCTGACCAGCTCACGGCACTCGCGGACGCACTGCGGGAAGGAGGGGACGCCGAAGTGGAACTCGGCCCGGGGACACTGAGCCTGCGGATCCCCGACGACCTGCGCGGCGAGATGGAGGTCGAGATCGGGGGCGGGGAGGTCGAGCTGGAGATCGAGTTCAAGTGGCCCACTGCGTCGACGCGGGCAGCGCCATCGGAGACGCAGGAGACGCGGGAGACGCATAAGACGCAGGCACCCGCAAAGAAGCCCCCGCGACGGAAGAACGCGTCCGCCGGTGCGGCGCGGAGCGGTACGGGCACCAAGAAGGGCAGCAGCGCGAAGCGGTCGGCCACGAAGACGGCCTGAGCCGCCGTCCAGCGGCTGGTCACCCTCCCGTCGGCCCGGCGGCAGCCGGCGAATCCGGCTCGGAACCCCGCCCGGCGCCCTGGCTGCCGTCCGTGCATGAACAGGTTTGCCCCGGCGTTCTCCCTCTCCCGGCGATCTCGGCATCAGATGGGGTGGGTTGTGGGCCTGACCCCGTTCGCCGTGGGCGTTCCGTGGGTGCTGCTCGCGGGCCCGTGCCTCTGAGCGGCCTCGGGGGCCGTACGGCCCGGTGGGCGGGCGTGGAATCGGCGGGCACCCCCGAACGTTGAGGAGGGTGGGCTTGGACGCCGGTGTGTGCGAGCGGAGTAGCCCGAGTGACCGAGCTGACAGAAATTGGAGGGCCGTGATGGCTGCGCAGACGCAGAGGGCCGTGCTGGCGGGCGGATGCTTCTGGGGGATGGAGGAACTGATCCGCCGACTTCCCGGCGTGACGGCGACCCGGGTCGGATACACCGGGGGTGACGTGCCGAACGCGACGTACCGTAACCACGGCACGCACGCGGAGGCCATCGAGATCCTCTACGACCCCTCGCAGACCGACTACCGCGCGCTCCTGGAGTTCTTCTTCCAGATCCACGACCCGAGCACGAAGAACCGCCAGGGCAACGACATCGGCCTCAGCTACCGCTCGGCGATCTACTACGTGGACGACGAGCAGAAGCGGATCGCCGAGGACACGATCGCGGATGTGGACGCCTCCGGCCTGTGGCCCGGCAAGGTCGTCACCGAGGTGGAGCCGGTGGGCCCCTTCTGGGAGGCCGAGCCCGAGCACCAGGACTACCTCCAGCGATACCCGGACGGCTACACCTGCCACTTCCCGCGCCCGGGATGGAAGCTGTCGGCCCGCGCCGAAGGCTGACCGAGCGGCACTCCACTGGAGAGGCGGCACTCCCTGGAGAGCGGCACTCCACTGGAGATACGTCAGCGTGCCTCACGTAGCCGAAGAAGGTACGTCGCGGTCAGCGCCACGGCGCGGTCCGTGTCCTGCGACAGGCCCATGAGGGCATGTGAGGCCGTGTCGCCCGGGATGTCCGCCAGCGACTGGGTCAGCCGTACGCGGGCCGACGCTTCGGTGGCGTCCTGGGCGAGACGGTCCACGAGCCCGGTGGCGATCCGGTCCGCCGTGGCGTCGTCGCCGGCCAGCACGCCGAGCGCATCGGCCGCGTCGGTGTCGTTCCTTCCGGCCACGATCATGTCGATGAGCGCCGGGACCGCGTCGGCCACGCCACGCGTCCCGAGCGCCAGAGCGGCATGGCCGCGGACCACGGCATCGGCGTGCGCGAGGGCGTCCCGCAGCGGGGCGGTGGGCTCGTCACCGGGCAGCTCGGCGAGAGACCGGACGGCACGCTCCCGGACCGCGGCCACCGGTGAGCCGAGGCCCTTCGCCAGCAATGCCGTGCCCTCGGCGCCCGAGCGGGCCAACGCCCAGCGAAGGGCTCCGGCGACATTCGGCTCCGGCTCCCTGAGCACCGCCTCGACCAGGGCCTCCACCGGCACCTCGTCGCCGGCGGCCAGAGCCGCGCGCTGACGTGCGGCAGGGCTCTTCGACCCCAGCGCCTGCAGGACCGCGACGACCTGGAGTACGTCCTCCCAGCCGGCGGGCTCCGCGGCATCGATCCGGCGCAGCCGTGTGAGCAGATCGGTCTCGGCCGCGATGCGTTCCCGCGTCTGCCGGATGAGGTCGTCGACCAGCGCCGAGGGTGTGAAGCCGGGATCGTCGAGCGCGCGCCCGATCTCCCGCAGCGACAGGCCCAGCGACCTCAGGCTCTCGATGTGGAAGATCCGCCGGATGTCCGCACCGGAGTACTCCCGATAGCCGGAGCCCGTACGCCCCGACGGCCGCAGCAGGCCGAGCGACTCGTAGTGCCTGAGCATCCGGGCACTGACCCCGGACCGTCGCGCCACCTCACCGATCAACACGTCCTACTGTCCCTCCCGGCCCGACCCGCCGAGCGCCACGGCACGCTTCGCCTCCTCGATCGCGCCCTCGAAACCGGCATCCGGATCCCGCAGCAGCCGCTGCGTGGCGAGCGCGTGCGTGCGCACCCGCCGGTCGGCGGCCGTCGTCGCGGCCCGCAGAGCCGGTACGACCACCTCGCCCAGCGCGACCAACGCCCGACTCAGACTCAGCTGTGTGTCCCGCCCGCCGCGCCCGAGCTGCGTCGCCAGCACCGCGGCCAGCTCGGGTTCCTCGCCCTCCGGCACGAGGACGACCGCGGCCCGCCACGCGCTCCGCGCCACCTCGTCGTCGGCGTCGGACAGCAGCGCCCGCGTGATCGCCGGCCACGCCCGCCGGTCCCCGATCTTGGACAGTGTGTGCAGCGCCTGACTCCGCGCCTGCGCACGCTCCGAGCGGACTTCGCGGAGCAGCCCCGGGAGCGTCACGGCCACCGGGTGACGGGTGAGCGCCCAGGTCAGCATGTCGCGTACGAAGAAGTCCGGCTCGACCGCGCACCGCTCGATGAGTTTGCCGACGAAGCCCGGATCGGGCGCGCTGCCGACCGCCAGAGCCGACCGCAGCCGCACGGACGAACGGCCGTCCTCCAGACCCTGGAGCGCACCCGTCGCATCCGTGTCCTGTCTCGTGGTCATCGGGACCACCTCCTCGGCAGGCAGTGAACGCCTTGTCACCGTGTCAAGGTCAAAGGCCCGCGAGGCGATGACTTCACTCCGGTGCGAGCGTGTGGCGCGCCATGATGTCGAAGAGCAGCTCCACACGACTTCGGACCCGGCCGTCCACGGTTCCCCGGACACACACGGACACCTCGTCGCCGTTCACGGATCGGGCGATCCGGAATCGACCCGATCACGCCCGACGAGGGGGTACGTGTACCAGTCCGAGGGCGGTCGGTCGTCGTCCCACGTCGGCTCAGTGCGGCAGTGTCGCCGGGCTGCCGCCGTTCGCCTCGTAACCCGCCACCGCCAGCGCGCGGTAGACCGCGAACTCCGCGGCGGGGTCGGCGGACAGCGTCCACGGGAGGGCGCCGACATGGCCGTCGACGTGTATCAGCTGGTCCATGGCCTCCGCCCAGCGCTCACCGCGAACCAGGAAGAAGACCAGCAGATGACGTACGTGCGCCAGCATCGGGTCGTCCGAGCGGGCCGAGTGCACCGCGAACAGCGCGCCGTGCATCGCCTTCGTCACGACCTCGCTCTGGTAGAAGCCGCTGACCAGGTTCACCTCGGGCAGGTGCTCGAAGACCGCGAAGAGCGGCATGGCGGCGAGCAGGGAGCCCTGGGGGGCGCGGGCCGCCGCCGCTTCCGCGAACTCGTTGGCCAGCTGACGCGAGCCGTGCCACTTCTCGCACCAGTAGTGCAGGGCCGCCAGGTGGGCGCCCATGTGGGCCGGGGCACGGTCCAGGATCTTCAGCCAGAGCTGCTCGAACTCCGGGCGGGGATAGGCCAGTCCACGGGCCACCGACAGCTCGATGATGTACGGGATCGGGTCACCGGGGGCCAGGAGGGCCGCCTCGCCGCAGGCCGACCTCGCCTCCTCCATGATGATCCGGAACTCGTCCGTGCCCGGAGTCGCCGTACGCCACGCCTGCTGCACCAGGAACTCCGCGTGCACGGCCGCGCCGCCCGCGTCCTTGGGTTGCTCGGTCCGCCACACCCGCAGCCACTGGCCGCCGGGCGCCTCGCTGACGCCGCCCGGGCGCTGCTGCAGCTCCAGCGCGGCGGCCCCGGCGAAGGCCTGGACCCGCTGCCAGCGCTTCTCGCCCTCCGCCTCGGTGCCGGCCAGGAGCTGTGAGGCCGCGCGGTAGTCCTGGGTGCGTTGCACCAGGTCCAGGACGTCCAGCAGGTCCTGGTCGGGGCCGGGCATGCGGATGTCCAGCTCCTCCTGCCGTACGAAGCCGTAGTTCGCCGGGTCCGCGGCGTCCGGGTGGCCCGGCGGGACCTGCTCGATCATGCCTCGCCTGCGGCGTATGAACGGCACCACGACAAAGCCGATCATGACCAGCGCGACCAGGACCCAGAGAATTTCCATGCCTCCAGCGTTCCAGACGCCGCCGACAAATGGCCAACGAGGTGGGGAGCCTGTGGAAAAAGGGTTCTGTGGGGGTGCGCCAAGCCCGGCCCGCGTTCGTCAGGTGATGCCGGCGTCAGGCATCAGGACCGTTCGCGCACTACGCTCGTTGCCCATGAGCGACAGGCACATCAGTCAGCACTTCGAGACCCTCGCGATCCACGCGGGCAACACCGCCGATCCCCTCACCGGCGCGGTCGTCCCGCCGATCTATCAGGTTTCGACCTACAAGCAGGACGGCGTCGGCGGCCTGCGGGGCGGCTACGAGTACAGCCGTAGCGCCAATCCGACCAGGACCGCCCTGGAGGAGAACCTCGCCGCCCTGGAGGGCGGCCGTCGCGGGCTTGCGTTCGCGTCCGGACTGGCGGCCGAGGACTGCCTGTTGCGTACGCTGCTCAGCCCGGGCGATCACGTGGTCATCCCCAATGACGCCTACGGCGGCACGTTCCGGCTGTTCGCCAAGGTCGTAGCCCGGTGGGGGGTGGAGTGGTCGGTCGCGGACACCAGCGATCCGGCCGCCGTGCGGGCCGCCATCACCCCGAAGACCAAGGTCGTCTGGGTGGAGACCCCCTCCAACCCGCTGCTCGGCATCACCGACATCGCCGCCGTCGCGCAGATCGCCCAGAGCGCGGGCGCGAAGCTGGTCGTCGACAACACCTTCGCCACGCCGTATCTCCAGCAGCCGCTGTCGCTGGGCGCGGACGTGGTGGTGCACTCGCTGACCAAGTACATGGGCGGTCACTCGGACGTCGTCGGCGGAGCGCTGATCGTCGGTGACTCCGATCTGGGCGACGAACTGGCCTTCCACCAGAACGCCATGGGCGCGGTCGCCGGGCCCTTCGACTCCTGGCTGGTGCTGCGCGGCACCAAGACGCTGTCGGTGCGCATGGACCGGCACAGCGAGAACGCCACGAAGATCGCCGACATGCTGACCCGGCACGCGCGCGTGACGCGTGTGCTGTACCCGGGCCTGCCCGAGCACCCCGGTCACGAGGTCGCCGCCAAGCAGATGAAGGCGTTCGGCGGCATGGTGTCCTTCCAGGTCACGGGCGGGGAGGAAGCCGCAGTCGAGGTCTGCAACCGGGCCAAGGTGTTCACGCTCGGCGAGTCCCTGGGCGGCGTCGAGTCCCTCATCGAGCACCCGGGCCGCATGACCCATGCCTCGGTGACCGGCTCGGCCCTCGAAGTGCCCGCCGACCTCGTTCGTCTGTCCGTGGGCATCGAGAACGTCGACGATCTGCTGGAAGACCTTCAGCAGGCGCTCGGCTAGAGAGCGGGCCCTGAAGAACTGGAGGGCGAGCCCTGAAGAAGGGGCTTCACCAGCCCGTCAGGGGTGGAGTCGTCTCCGACGGCGGCTCCACCCAGGGGCGGGCCATCAGCGCCCACACCACGAACGCCACCGTCGCCGCGAACAGCAGCAGGTACATCAGCCGTAGGGTGATCTTCCTGCGGCGCAGCATGTGGCCGCCGCGTCGGACGACCTCCGCGTACAGTTCGGGCGGCACCGACGGCGGCGTGTGCTCCATGATCTGCCGGGCGGCCCCTTCCCGTTGGGCGCGGTTCACGGTGACACCGCCTTCGCCCCCAGCACGGCCGGTGCGGGTCCGCGCGGCGGATGCAGCAGCGTCGCCGTCGCCCGGTCGCAGATCGTGTGGACGCGCTCCCTGGGCAGGCCGAGCAGCGCGGCCGTCTGCTCCTCGGCCACCCCCTCGTACAGCCGCAGGACCAGGATCAGACGTTCCTGCGGAGTGAGGCTCGCGAGCGGGCCGGCGGCGTGGGTGCGTGAGCGGCCCAGGGCGCCCAGGCCGCCGTACTGGTGCCAGGCGGCGCGGGAGAAGCGGGTCGCCAGGTACTGGCGGGTGCGGTCGTAGGGGTCCTCGCCGCGCAGCCGGTCCCAGTACGCGTATGTGTGCGCGAGGGACAGCGTCAGCAGGCGCCGCGCGCGCGGGTTGTCCTCCCGCGGCTCCGCCGTGAGCAGGGTGGCGGCATGCAGCAGCCGCCCGGCCGCGCCCGCGACGAAGGCCTCGAACTCCCGGTCCCGGCGGGCGTCCTGGACCGCCTTGCGTCGTCCCACCGCCCCTCCCGCCTGACCGCGCTCCGAGGAACCGGTCCCCGGCCCCGCGCGTGACGCGACGGTCGCGCACGAGGAGGACCCGGTTTCATATGAGGCCAGCGACGGCCCGGGGTCAAGAGCCGGGAGCGGATCATCCGTGCACGCGCGCGTGCCGGTCGTGGAGCGCGGGCTGCACGCGTGCGTGCCGTTCGGGGAGTGCGGGCCCGCCTCGGACGGCCGCAGGGCGCGCTCGCGCGTTCCGCCGGTCCGGCTCAGGACCCCGGATTCGGCTCCGTGCCCGCGATTCCCTGCGCCGCCATCCGTGAGGAGAGCGCGACGTTGAAGCGGGTGAGGAGCGCGCAGAACGTCTCGCGCTCCTCCGGTGCCCAGTCGTGCGTCAGCTCGGCCATCAACTGACGTCGCGACGATCGCACTTCCTCCAGCCGCGACTGCCCGCGCGGCGACAGCTGGAGCACCACCGCCCGTCCGTCCTCGGGGTGCGAGGTCCGCTTGACGAGCCCCGTGTCGACGAGCGGTGCCACCTGCCGGGTGACCGTCGACGAGTCGATCCCCATGCTCGCGGCGAGCGCCTTGACCCCCATGGGGCCTTCCTTGTCGAGGCGGTTGAGCAGCAGGTATGCGGCGCGGTCCATGGAGTTGCGCACCTGCCCGACACCACCGAGCCGGGTCTGTTCGGCACGGCGGGCGAACACCGCCACCTCGTGCTGCAGCGTGTCGAGGAGACCGCTGTCAGCGACGGTCGTCATGTCCATCGACATTTCAGGTGTTGTGGGCATGGCCGGGGGCTCACTTCATGAAGGGGGTGCTGGGTTGGGGGACAGGGTACGCGGCCCGGGGGCGGGGTGTACCGGCGCTGCGGAAACCCATCTCGGTGCTTGGTCACACCCGGGCCTTGCGCCTGTGAACTGCGAGACTTGTGTCATGAGCTACCGCACGGCTGACTCCTTGCCTCCCGTCACGCTCGACGACGTACGGGGCGCCCAGAAGATGCTCACGGGCGTGGCGCGGGTGACGGCGATGGAGGGCAGCAGGCACCTGTCCCAGCTGGTGGGTGCGCCGGTGCACCTCAAGTGCGAGAACCTCCAGCGGACGGGGTCGTTCAAGCTGCGCGGCGCGTACGTACGGATCGCGGGGCTGCTTCCGGAGGAGCGCGCGGCGGGGGTCGTCGCGGCGAGCGCCGGCAATCACGCGCAGGGTGTCGCGCTGGCGTCGTCGCTGCTCGGCGTGCGTTCGACGGTGTTCATGCCGAAGGGTGCGCCGCTGCCGAAGATCAGTGCGACGCAGGACTACGGCGCCGAGGTGCGCCTGCACGGGCAGGTGGTCGACGAGACGCTGGCGGCGGCGCAGGAGTACGCGGCCGAGACGGGCGCGGTGTTCATCCACCCCTTCGACCATCCCGACGTCATCGCAGGTCAGGGCACGGTCGGCCTGGAGATCCTCGAACAGTGCCCGGAGGTGCGCACGATCGTCGTCGGCATCGGTGGTGGCGGGCTCGCGGCGGGTATCGCGATGGCGGTGAAGTCACTGCGGCCCGATGTGCGCATCGTGGGTGTGCAGGCGGCCGGCGCCGCGGCGTACCCGCCCTCGCTCGCCGCCGGGCACCCGGTCGCCGTCGACAACCCGGCGACGATGGCCGACGGCATCAAGGTCGGCAGGCCCGGTGACGTGCCGTTCCGGATCATCGGCGATCTGGTGGACGAGGTCCGCACGGTCTCCGAGGACGAGCTGGCCACCGCCCTGCTGCTGTGCCTGGAGCGGGCCAAGCTGGTCGTCGAGCCGGCCGGGGCGAGCCCGGTCGCGGCGCTGCTGAGCGACCCGGGCGACTTCGAAGGCCCGGTCGTCGCGGTGCTGTCCGGCGGGAACGTCGACCCGGTGCTGCTGGAGCGCGTCCTGCGGCACGGCATGGCCGCGCAGGGCCGCTACCTGGCCGTACGCCTGCGGTTGACGGACCGGCCGGGTGCGCTCGCGACGCTTCTCGGGGTGTTGTCAGTGGTGGACGCTAACGTCCTCGATGTGAGTCACGTACGGACCGATCCACGGCTCGGACTCACGGAGGCGGAGGTCGAGCTGCACCTGGAGACGAAGGGCCCCGTGCACTGCGTCGAGGTCGGCCAAGCCCTGCGCGAGGCGGGCTACACGGTCATCGACTGAGGGCGAAAGCCCAGGTCGGAAGCCCTTTGTCACTCATTCGGGCAAGTCCATTGAGAGACGCGATACATCGCGTTATGGTGTGTCTCGTAAATCCGCAGCTGAGACGAACGAAAAGTGCAAACCTGTTCTTCCGAAGCTTCCCGATGACGTGGAGACTCATATGCCAGGCGCCATCTATGCCGAAGGCCTGGTGAAGACCTTCGGCGACGTAAGGGCTCTGGACGGCGTGGACCTCGATGTCCCCGAGGGCACCGTCCTGGGTCTGCTCGGGCCGAATGGCGCGGGCAAGACGACGGCCGTCCGCTGCCTGACGACCCTGCTGCAACCGGACAGCGGCTCGGCGGTCGTCGCCGGCATCGATGTCCTGAAGAACCCCGACGCCGTCCGCCGCTCCATCGGCCTGTCCGGCCAGTTCGCCGCGGTCGACGAATACCTCACCGGCCGCGAGAACCTCCAGATGGTCGGCCAGCTCTACCAGATGAAGGCGAAGGCGGCCAAGGCCCGCGCGGGCGAGCTGCTGGAGCAGTTCGACCTCGCCGACGCCGCCGACCGGACCGCGAAGACCTACTCCGGAGGCATGCGGCGCCGACTCGACCTCGCGGCGGCCCTGGTGGTCTCACCTCCCGTGATGTTCATGGACGAGCCGACCACCGGCCTCGACCCCCGCAACCGCCAACTGCTGTGGGAGGTCATCAAGCAACTGGTCTCGGGGGGCACGACCCTGCTGCTGACCACCCAGTACCTCGAAGAGGCCGACCACCTCGCGCACGACATCGCCGTCGTCGACCACGGCCATGTCATCGCCAAGGGCACCTCCGACCAGCTCAAGGCCCGCACCGGCGGCGAGCGCGTCGAGGTCGTGGTGCACGAGCGCGACGACATACAGGCCGCTTCGGAAGTACTGCACGGCTTCGGCAAGGGCGAGACCACGGTCGAGGACCACATGCGCAAGCTCACCGTGCCCGTGACCGGCGGCGCCAAGCTGCTCGCCGAGGTCATCCGGGAGCTCGACACCCGCGGTATCGAGATCGACGACATCGGGCTGCGCCGCCCCACCCTCGACGACGTGTTCCTGTCCCTGACGGGCCACCTCGCGGAGGTCAAGAACGAGGAGAACGGCAAGCAGGACAGCCGCGAGAAGAAGGAGGCCGCGAAGTGAGCGCCGTCACCGACGCCGTGCGGGTCGCCCCGGCCACGAACCCGTTCAGCCAGTCCGTCCGGGACTCGATGGTCGTTGCGAAACGCAATTTGATTCGCATGTCCCGGATTCCGGAGATGATCATCTATGGGCTGATTCAGCCCATTATGTTCGTCGTGCTGTTCACCTATGTCTTCGGCGGCTCCATGCAGATCGGCAACAGCACCAGCGCCGCCGACTACAAGAACTTCCTCATGGCGGGCATCTTCGCGCAGACCGTCACCTTCGCCACCGCAAGCTCCGGCGCGGGCATCGCCGACGACATGCACAAGGGTCTGATCGACCGTTTCCGCTCGCTGCCCATGGCGCGCGGCGCGGTGCTGACCGGGCGGACCTTCGCCGACTCCGTGCAGACGGCGCTGACGCTGGTCGTGCTGGCCGTGGTCGCGCTGCTGGTCGGCTGGCGGGTGGGCTCGGACGGCAGCACCAACGCCGGCAGGGTGCTGGGCGCCTTCGGCCTGCTGCTTCTGCTCGGATACGCGTTCACCTGGATCGGCGCCCTGATCGGTATGTCCGTGAAGACCCCCGAAGCGGCCACGTCCAGCGGGCTGATCTGGCTGTTCCCGGTGACGTTCATCTCGAACGCGTTCGTGGACACCAGCCACATGACCCCGTGGCTGCGGCACATCGCCGAGTGGAACCCGTTCAGTGCCACCGTGCAGGCCTGTCGGGTGCTGTTCGCCAATCCGGGCCAGTCGCAGTCGGACGCGTGGCCCATGCAGCACCCGGTGTGGGCCTCACTGATCTACTCGGTCCTGATCATCATCGTGTTCCGCACCCTGGCGGTACGGAAGTACCGCTCCGCGACCGCATGACGAGGCCCCCGGCGCCGTAAGGCGGCCGGGGGCTCGTGGAAGACCGGTGCTGAAGGTCCTGGGGGCGGCCTCAGGCGGCGTCAGCCGTTGTAGGGCTCGGCCTTGAGGATCTTCACCGAGGCCGTCTTGCCGTTCGGCAGCTCGTACTCGGCGTCCTCGCCGACCTTGTGGCCGATCACGCCGGAGCCCAGCGGGGACTGCGGCGAGTACGTCTCGATGTCGGAGCTCGCGTACTCGCGCGAGGCGAGCAGGAAGGTCATCGTGTCGTCCTCGTCACCGTCGAAGGCGATCGTCACGACCATGCCGGGCGCCACCGCACCGTCCGCGGACGCCGGCGCCTCGCCGACCTGGGCGTTCTCCAGGAGCTGGGTCAGCTGGCGCACACGGAGCTCCTGCTTGCCCTGCTCCTCCTTGGCCGCGTGGTACCCGCCGTTCTCGCGCAGGTCGCCCTCCTCGCGCGCGGCCGCGATCTTGGCGGCGATCTCCGTGCGCGCAGGACCAGACAGGTACTCCAGCTCGGCCTTGAGCTGGTTGTACGCCTCCTGGGTCAGCCAGGTGACGTTCTCGCTGGTCTGGGTCACAGGTGCTCCTCGTCGGTACTGGGAATACAAAGCATCGCCCTACCCAGAAGGATGTTCCCTCATGGATGGGCGAAACCACGAGCCTAACAATTCAAAGGCCGAAGGGGGAGGACATAAGCCATCAGAATCACATCAACGCAGGTCAGCGCCTACGCATTGCGGACCGATCCGGTCGATGTCGGCCAAGCTCGGTCGGATTCGGGCGGTCGGATCAGTCGGAGTGGCAGCCGAGCAGTTCGGCCGTCGTCCCCTGGGACGTCGTACGCAGCGTGACGACCTTGTCGATCCGGGTGGCGTCGCCGTCGAAGCGGAAGTCGGCCCGGCCCACCTCGGCACCGTTCTCCGCCTGGGAGCGCACGGTGCAGTAGCCGGAGGCGCCGGCGTCCTTGCGGACCTCCAGATGCACCTTCACGGCGTCCTTCTGGGCGTCGAACTCGATCACCTCGGCGCTGATCTTGTTCTGGCCGACGTAGTAGTAGGCGAAATAGCCGATCAGCGCCAGCAGCAGTACCCCGAGGACACCGCCGACGATCTTCAGCGTGCGGTCGGCGCGCGCGTCCGAGGAACGGCCGTAGCGGCCCTCGGGCAGCCGCGTGCTCGCCGTGCTCATGATCGTCCTCTCCGCCGGGGCGGGACCGATGTCCGGAAAGAGGGGCCTGGGGGCCGTACCCCGGAATTATCCGCCCTCCGATTCGGTCACTATAGAAGCCGCCGATAGCACCGGGGCACACCGGGGCGCCGACTACGAGGATTGAGTCTTGACTGACCAGCTGCGACTGATGGCCGTCCACGCCCACCCCGACGACGAGTCGAGCAAGGGCGCGGCCACCATGGCGAAGTACGTGTCCGAGGGGGTGGACGTGCTGGTCGTGACCTGCACGGGCGGGGAGCGCGGCTCCATCCTCAATCCGAAGCTCCAGGGCGACAAGTACATCGAGGAGCACATCCACGAGGTACGCAAGAAGGAGATGGACGAGGCCCGCGAGATCCTCGGGGTCAAGCAGGAGTGGCTCGGCTTCGTCGACTCCGGCCTGCCCGAGGGCGACCCGCTGCCGCCGCTGCCGGAGGGCTGTTTCGCCCTGGAGGACGTCGACAAGGCGGCCGGTGAGCTGGTGAAGCAGATCCGTTCGTTCCGTCCGCAGGTGATCACCACCTATGACGAGAACGGCGGCTACCCGCACCCCGACCACATCATGACCCACAAGATCTCGATGGTCGCCTTCGAGGGCGCGGCGGACGCCGAGAAGTACCCGGAGGCGGAGTTCGGCCCGGCGTACCAGCCGCGGAAGCTCTACTACAACCAGGGCTTCAACCGCCCCCGCACCGAGGCGCTGCACAACGCGCTGCTGGAGCGCGGTCTGGAGTCGCCGTACGGGGACTGGCTCAAGCGCTGGAGCGAGTTCGAGCGCACCGAGCGCACGCTGACCACGCATGTGCCGTGTGCGGAGTTCTTCGAGATCCGCGACAAGGCCCTGATCGCCCACGCCACCCAGATCGACCCCGACGGCGGCTGGTTCAAGGTCCCGATGGAGATCCAGAAGGAGGTCTGGCCGACGGAGGAGTACGAGCTGGCGAAGTCCCTCGTCGATACCTCCCTCCCCGAGGACGACCTCTTTGCGGGCATCCGCGACAATGCCTGACATGAGCGCAAGCGCAAGCCTGGCAATGACACAGCTCGCCACCCTCGCCAAGGAGGTGGACGAGGACAAGGTCACCCCCGGCGTCCTCGGTTTCGTCGTCTTCGCGGTGATGGCACTGGCGGTCTGGGGCCTGATGAAGTCCATGAACCGCCACATGAACAGGGTCGAGTTCACGGAGGCCCCGGATCCGAAGGCAGATTCCGGGGACTCCGCCGAAGCGACCGGCGCGGCGAAGCCGCAGCAGGGCTAGCGCGGACAGCCCCCGGCGCACATCAGTGCCGGGCGGCCGTCGCCACTCCCATCACCTCGCGTGCGTGGCGGTTCGGCACCATGCCGAGCCGCCAGGCCTGCCAGCCCTCCTCCAGGTTCACACCGCGCTCCAGCAGCAGCTGGAACGCCTCGACATAGCCGTCCAGCTTGGTGTCGCGCAGGAGGTGACCGGTGTGGGAGAGCTGGGCCAGTTCCTCCTGGGCCACCGCCGTGCCGACCTCCACCCCGCCGGGGGCGGCGTACGGCAGCAGGGTGCCGCGCAGGAAGCGCGCCCAGTCGTCGCCGCGGCGGTCGCCGTACGACGCGAACAGACCGATCGCCTCGTCGCACAGCCCCAGCGCCTGCTGGGTGCGGGTGTTCCCGGCGTCCACCACCGCCAGCTCCAGGCAGGTCCATGCCTCGCCGTGTGCGACGCCGATGCGCTGGAAGTCGGCGCGGGCGTCGACCAGCAGCTGGCGGGCGAATCCGGAGTTGCGCAGGGAGCCCGTCTGCGCGGCCCGCTGGTCGCGGGTCACCCGGGCCGAGTGGTGCCGGGCGCAGGCGAGCCCGTACACGTCGCGCATCCGCGAGAACATCGTCCGCGAGCGTTCCAGCTCGCGTACCGCGAGGTCGAGGTTGCCCGTCTCCTCCAGGGCCTGGCCCAGGTAGTACAGGGACCACGCCTCGCCGCGCGCGTCCTCGTTGTCACGGTGGCGTGCGGCCGCCTGGCGCAGGCCGTCCACGGCCGGGGACGGATCGCCGGCGACCAGCCGGGCCCGGGACAGCTGGGTCAGGGCCCAGGCCTCGCCGCGGGCGTCGCGGGTGCGGCCGTACAGCTCCAGGGCCGCCCGTAGATCTTCGTCCGCGCGCGGTACGTCGCCCATCCGCAGGCCCAGCTGGCCCAGCTGGAAGTGGGCCCATGCCTCGCCGTGCAGGGACTCGCCGGCCCGGTGCAGGGACAGGGACTCGGTGAGCAGGTCCAGGGACTCGGCGACACGGCCCCGGTCGCGTTCCACCGCCGCCAGCGCATGCATCGTCCAGGCGCGGTCCGTCGCCAGCTCGGGCGCCGACTGGAGGTCCATGGCCTCACGGAGCTTCGTGGCCGCTTCGGTGAGGTTGCCCTGGTGGTGCAGGGTGATGCCCAGCGAGCACAGAGCACGGGCCGCTCCCGCGTCGTGCTGGGCCTCCATGTAGAGGTCGACCACCGAGGTCAGGGTCGCGCGGGCCTTGTCGAGTTCGCCGAGCTGACGGGCCGCGATGCCGGTGCGCCACTGCACCGAGCGGACCAGCAGCCCCTTGTCCACGGCCTGCGCGAGCTCGCTGATCTCGCCGAGGCGGTAGAGGTCGCCGCGCAGCAGGCAGTAGTCGCACAGGGCGCCCAGCAGGTTCAGCACCGCCGCCTGGTTGGCGTCCTCCGCGTGTCTGAGGGCCGCCGTGATGAAGCTCGACTCGTCGTCGAGCCAGCGCAGCGCGTCGTCCAGCGATGTGAAGCCGTGCGGGCCGAAGCGGTCCGAGCGGGTCGACATGTTGCCGTCGACCAGCCGCAGCACCGAGTCGGCGAGATCGGCGTAGTTCACGATCAGCCGTTCCTGCGCCGCCGTGCGCTCCGCGGGCTCCTCCTCGTCGAGGAGGCGGGCCTGGGCGAAGGCGCGGACCAGGTCGTGCAGGCGGTAGCGGTTGCCGCGGACATGGTCGATCAGGCCCGACCGGGACAGTGCCTCCAGGTGCCGGGTCGCCTCCGCCTCGTCGGTGGCCAGCAGCGATGCGGCCGCTGCCGCGCCCAGCGAGGCCCGGCCCGCCAGCGCGAGCCGGCGCAGCAGGCGCCGCGCCGCATCCGACTGGTCGGTGTAGCGCAGCCACAGCACCCGCTCGATCGGCTCCACCGGGCCGTACGCGCCCAGGTCCGTCGCCAGTGTGCGCGGTGAGCGCGGGCCCAGTGAGGAGCCCGCGACGCGCAGCGCGAGCGGCAGGCCGCCGCACAACTGCCGGATCCGGTCGGCCGATTCGGCGTCGTAGGGGCCCGAGGAGTCCTGGGCCGCCGCGGCCAGCAGCTCCTCGGAGCCGGCCGCGTCCAGTGCCTCCACCGGGAGGTGGTGCACCCAGGCGGCGAGGTCGGAGGGCAGGTCGAGGGGTTCGCGGGCGGTGACCAGGACCAGGCTGTCGGAGCGCTCGGGGACGAGGGTGCGGACCTGCCGGGCGTCCGAGGCGTCGTCCAGGACGACCGTGACCGGCAGGCCGGTGAGGTGTTGGTGGTAGAGGTCGCTGAGCCGCTTGACCTGCTGGTCCGCCGATGAGCGCTCACGGAAGAGGAGTTGCTCGCGCGGGGCGCCCAGCCGGTTCAGCAGATGCAGCAGCGCGTCTCTCGTCGACAGCGGAGGCTCCTCCGCGGTGTCGCCGCGCAGGTCCACCACGCACGCACCCCGGAACTGGTCCTTCAGCTCGTGGGCCGCACGGATCGCCAGTGCGGTACGGCCGCTGCCGGGCGGGCCGTGCAGCACGACGACCGTCGGCCTGGTCTCCGTACTGGCGCGTGCCGCCTGCACCCACTGCCCGATGCGGGCCATCTCCTGCCGACGGCCCGCGAACGGACCGATCGGCTCGGGGAGTTGGCCGAACGACTGCTCCAGCACACTGCGCCCCCGGGCCGCCGCGCTCTTGTCCGCGCCCTTCAGCCTCGGCCCCGCCTGCTTCGGGCCGGTGGACGCGCTGAGCACCCGCTGCTGGTCGAGGAAGGGCCGGATGCCGCGGACCTCCAGCGCGGTCAGCCACTGCAGACGCAGCTGCTGTGGGCCGCCGGGCTGGCCGACGGCGCCCGCGCGGTGGTGCGCGGCGGGCAGATGCGTGCCGGCCACCTTCACGACCGTCGCCGCCGCGCCGACGACGCCCACGGTCACCCCCGCGCCCACCGCGGTGCTGGTGCCGGTGCCGAGCGCCAGGTCGGAGACGATGGCCGCGACCGCGGCCACGGCGGCCACCATCAGCGGCGTACCGCCGCCCTCCCGCGCGAACCGCTGGCCGAACGTCAGCCGGCCGGCCTCCGCCTCGTCCAGTGCGCGCGTATACGCCTCGTACTCCTCGGCCGCCGCCTGCGCCATGGAGTCCAGTGCCCCGCGCGCCCGCGACAGCAGCACCTGTCCGTCGATACGGCCGCCCGAGCGCCGCACCTCCTCCTCCACGGCCCGGGCCAACAGCCGCTCGGCATCGGTCCGATGGCTGTCCCGCATATGGCGTCCCCCTCCGGCGGCAACTGGCTCTCCGGGTCCCTTCCCGGATTTCCGTCGGTCAAGTCCGCTGCGCACGAGGCGCCGCGGGGAGAGGGCCGGGGGCGGTGAGGCAAGGGCGGAGGAAGGGTGCCCGCGGGGGTGGCATCCGGTGGTCGGCGGGAACGGCGGCACGTCGGCGCACAGAACCATGTGCTGTGCGGTGTATCGCGGGTACTGCGGCAGGATGGACCCCATGCCGAACCGACTGGCTCACGAGACGTCCCCCTATCTGCTCCAGCACGCGGACAACCCGGTCGACTGGTGGCCGTGGTCGGCCGAGGCCTTCGAGGAGGCCCGCAAGAGCGACAAACCGGTCCTGCTCAGTGTCGGTTACAGCAGCTGTCACTGGTGCCACGTCATGGCGCACGAGTCCTTCGAGGACCAGGAGACCGCCGATTACCTCAACGCCCACTTCGTCAACATCAAGGTGGACCGCGAGGAGCGCCCCGATGTCGACGCCGTCTACATGGAGGCCGTCCAGGCGGCCACCGGCCAGGGCGGCTGGCCCATGACGGTGTTCCTCACCCCCGGCGCCGAGCCCTTCTACTTCGGCACCTACTTCCCGCCCGCCCCCCGCTCCGGCATGCCGTCCTTCCGTCAGGTCCTTCAGGGCGTGAGCGCCGCCTGGACCGACCGGCGCGACGAGGTCGCCGAGGTCGCCGGGAAGATCGTGCGGGATCTCGCCGGGCGGGAGATCTCCTACGGCGGTCCCGAGGCCCCGGGCGAGCAGGAGCTGGCGCAGGCACTGCTCGGGCTCACCCGGGAGTACGACCCGCAGCGGGGCGGATTCGGGGGCGCACCCAAGTTCCCGCCGTCCATGGTGATCGAGTTCCTGCTGCGGCATCACGCGCGCACCGGCGCCGAGGGTGCGTTGCAGATGGCCCAGGACACCTGCGAGCGGATGGCCAGGGGCGGGATCTACGACCAGCTCGGGGGCGGGTTCGCGCGCTACTCCGTCGACCGGGACTGGGTCGTGCCGCACTTCGAGAAGATGCTGTACGACAACGCCCTGCTGTGCCGGGCCTACGCCCACCTCTGGCGTGCCACCGGCTCCGAGCTCGCCCGGCGCGTCGCCCTGGAGACCGCCGACTTCATGGTGCGTGAACTGCGCACCGACGAGGGCGGGTTCGCCTCCGCGCTCGACGCCGACAGCGACGACGGGACCGGCAAGCACGTCGAGGGCGCGTACTACGTGTGGACGCCGGAGCAGTTGCGCGAGGTCCTCGGCGACGACGACGCCGACCTCGCGGTGCGGTACTTCGGCGTGACGCGGGAGGGCACCTTCGAGCACGGCTCCTCCGTCCTCCAGCTCCCGCAGCAGGACGAGCTGTTCGACGCCGAGAGGATCGCGTCGATCCGTGAGCGTCTGCTCCAGCGGCGCGCGACGCGCCCCGCGCCCGGCCGGGACGACAAGATCGTCGCCGCCTGGAACGGCCTGGCCATCGCCGCCCTCGCCGAGACCGGCGCCTACTTCGACCGTCCCGACCTGGTGGACGCGGCCCTCGGCGCCGCCGACCTCCTCGTCCGGCTGCACCTCGACGAGCAGGCCCGTATCGCCCGTACCAGCAAGGACGGCCAGGTCGGCGCGAACGCGGGCGTGCTGGAGGACTACGCCGATGTCGCCGAGGGCTTCCTCGCGCTGGCGTCCGTCACCGGCGAGGGCGTCTGGCTGGAGTTCGCCGGGTTCCTGCTGGACCATGTGCTCGCCCGGTTCGTGGACGACGAGTCCGGCGGGCTCTACGACACCGCCGCCGACGCCGAGCGGCTGATCCGCCGTCCGCAGGACCCCACCGACAACGCCGCCCCCTCGGGGTGGAGCGCGGCGGCCGGCGCGCTGCTGAGCTACGCCGCCCAGACCGGCGCCGAGCCCCATCGCACCGCCGCCGAACGGGCGTTGGGCGTCGTGAAGGCCCTGGGTCCGCGTGTGCCCCGCTTCATCGGCTGGGGGCTCGCGGTCGCCGAGGCGAACCTCGACGGGCCGCGTGAGGTCGCGGTGGTCGGGCCGAGTCCGACTGACGAGGGCACAAAAGCTCTGCACCGTACGGCGCTTCTGGGCACCGCCCCGGGCGCAGTCGTGGCCATGGGGACTCCGGAGAGTGACGAGTTTCCGCTCCTCGCCGACCGGCCGCTGCAGCAGGGTGAACCCGCCGCCTATGTCTGCCGCAACTTCACCTGTGACGCCCCGACCACGGATCCCGACCGGCTGCGCACCGCGCTGAGCAGGTGAAACACCCGCCATAACGGGGCACTTACGCAAGCTGTGTTCGAATCGTTCACTCTCGGGTCTCGTTGTGATGAAACGCGCTCTTCATCAAAACAGCCTGCGGACTTCACAGATCCCACTTAATCTCTGCACAGTGCCGCGACAGGTGTAACTCACCGTCGCGCCAGGGGGCATTGGGGATCTGGGGGGATCTGTTGCTGACGTCTGTCTTCATAGCCGTCGTCTCGCTGGCCTTGTTCTGGATGGCGGCTTTCACCCTGTGGTGGCAGATGCACGCGTGGCGTACGCCCGAAGTGCTCGCCTCCACCCGGTTCAGCAGACCGGACGGGGACGAGCATGTGTCGTTCTCGCTGCTGCTTCCGGCACGGCACGAACAGGCCGTGCTGGACCACACCATCCAGCGACTGCTGGAGTCCACACACACCGACTTCGAGATCATCGTCATCGTCGGGCACGACGACCCGGAGACCACCGAGGTCGCCGAGAAGGCCGCCTCGCGTGATCCGCGCGTGCGCGTGGTCGTCGACACCCACGAGAAGAAGAACAAGCCGAAGGCCATGAACACGGCGCTGCCGCACTGCCGCGGCGACGTCGTCGGGGTCTTCGACGCCGAGGACCAGGTCCACCCGGAGCTCCTCGCGCATGTCGACCACGCGTTCCGCACGACCGGAGCGGATGTCGTCCAGGGCGGCGTCCAGCTGATCAACTTCCACTCCAGCTGGTACAGCCTGCGCAACTGCCTGGAGTACTTCTTCTGGTTCCGTTCGCGGCTCCATCTGCACGCGCAGAAGGGGTTCATCCCGCTCGGCGGCAACACCGTCTTCGTACGCACCGATGTGCTGCGCGAGGCCGACGGCTGGGACCCCAACTGCCTCGCCGAGGACTGCGACCTGGGCGTCCGTCTCTCCAGCGTCGGCAAGAAGGTCGTCGTCGCCTACGACTCCGACATGGTGACCAAGGAGGAGACGCCCGGCAGTCTGATGTCGCTGCTGAAGCAGCGCACCCGCTGGAACCAGGGCTTCCTCCAGGTCTACCGGAAGAAGGACTGGAAGCAACTGCCCACCTTCGGACAGCGGTTGCTCGCCCGGTACACGCTCATGACGCCGTTCATGCAGGCCTTCACCGGGCTCATCATCCCGCTCAACATCGCGATCGCCGTGTTCCTCGACGTTTCCGTGACCGTCGCCTTCATCACCTTCCTGCCGGCCGTCACCGCGCTCGTCACCTTCGTCTTCGAGGTCGTCGGACTGCACGACTTCGGCAAGCAGTACGGGCTGCGCGTCCGCTTCGTCCACTACCTGAAGCTGATCGTGGGCGGCCCCTTCTACCAGGTGCTCCTCGCCGGGGCCGCCGTCCGCGCCGTGTGGCGTGAGCAGCGCGGTCAGAACGACTGGGAGCTGACCAGCCACGTCGGCGCGCATCTCGCCGATGCCGAAGCCGGTGCCGGAACGACCCGAGACCTCCGAGAGGACGTCCCCGCGTGACCTCCACCCTTCCCGCGGTGACCACTCCGAAGGTCCCCGCGCAGAGACAACCTGTCCCGGCGGAGCGTTCGACGGGTCGAACGCCGCCGCCGCTCCGTCTCCGCTCCTCCCGCCCCGACCTGATCCTGTGCGGTGTACTCCTCGTCGCGATCCTCGTCGTCCAGGGCTGGAACATCGCCGACTACCCGACCCTCAGCGACGACGAGGGCACCTATCTCGCCCAGGCCTGGGCGGTCCAGGAGGGCCGGGGTCTCGCCCACTACACCTACTGGTACGACCACCCGCCGCTCGGCTGGATCCAGCTCGCCCTGCTGACCTGGATACCGGCCGCGCTCAGCCCCGAGTCGATGACCGTCGGCACCATGCGCGCCGCGATGCTGGTCATCAGCGCGATCAGCGCGGTCCTGGTCTACGTCATCGGACGGCGGCTGTCGCTGCCGCGCTGGGCGGCCGGACTCGGCATGGTCCTGTTCGGCCTGTCGCCGCTGTCGGTCGTGCTCCAGCGGGAGATCTTCCTCGACAACCTCGCGGTGATGTGGACACTGCTCGCGTTCGCCCTCGCCGCCTCGCCGAGCCGGCACCTGTGGCACCACTTCGGCGCCGGAATCGCGGCCGCGACGGCCGTACTGACCAAGGAGACGATGCTCTTCGTCCTCCCCGCGGTCCTCATCACCATGTGGCGGCACAGCCACCGCGACACCCGCAAGTTCGCCCTCACCGGCGCGGTCACCGCGTGCGCGCTGATCGGCCTGTCGTACCCCCTGTTCGCGCTGCTGAAGGGCGAACTCATGCCGGGCAGCGGGCATGTCTCGCTCTGGGACGGCATCAAGTACCAGATGACCAGACCCGGTTCGGGCTTCATCCTCGACCAGGGATCGGGCTCGTGGGGCGTCCTGCAGTCCTGGCTCTACTACGACCGTGTCCTCATCGTCGGCGGCCTCGCGGGCGGCCTGCTGCTCCTGGTGACCTGGCGCTGGTCGGTCACCGCCCGCGCCCTGGCCGGACCGTCGTTCGCGGTGGTCATCCTCGCGCTGGTGGCCATGCGCCCCAGCGGCTATCTGCCCGCCATGTACGTCATCCAGGCACTGCCGTTCCTCGCCCTGGTCCTCGCCGGCGGCACCGCCTCCGTCGCCCACGCCGTGCTGCGGCGATGGCGGTCCGAGGCCGAGCACCGGTATCTGACCGGCGGACGGTACGCGCTCGCCGCCGTCCTCGCGATCGCGGCCGGTGCGTACGTCGTCCCGCGCTGGTACGACGGCGACCGCACCGCCGTCACCGCCGACGCCAACGCGCCCTACCAGGCCGCCTCCAAGTGGCTGTCCACCGAGGTGGCGGACCCCGAGGACACCCGCGTCCTCGTCGACGACGCGCTCTGGCTGGACCTGGTGCACGCCGGGTACAAGCCAGGGCTCGGCGTCATCTGGTTCTACAAGGCCGACCTCGACCCGGCCGTGACCAAGACCATGCCGCGCGGCTGGAAGGACCTCGACTACGTCGTCGCCTCCCCGACGGTCCGGCGCGACGCGGTCGACCTGCCCAACGTCAAGGCGGCCATCGAACACTCGAGGACGGTCGCCGTCTTCGGCAGCGGCGAGGACCGCATCGAGATCCGCCAGATCCAGACAGCCGCCGGAGGCGTGCGATGACCCACGAGTACACCGCCCCCGGAGAGCTGGGCGATCCGTCCGTAGAGGCCGTGGAAGTGCCCGAGCCGGGCGCCGTCACCATCGTCGTGCCGACCTTCAACGAGTCGGCGAACGTACGGCAGTTGCTGCACCAGATCACCGAGTCGGTACCGTCCCGGCTGCCCTGCGAGGTCGTCTTCGTGGACGACTCCAGCGACGACACCCCGCAGGTCATCAAGGAGGCCGCGCAGGACTGCCCGTTCCCGGTCACCGTCATCCACCGGGACGAACCCGTCGGCGGGCTCGGCGGCGCCGTCGTCGAGGGGATGAAGGCGGCCGGGTCGGACTGGATCGTCGTGATGGACGGCGACTGCCAGCACCCGCCGTCCCTGGTCCCGGAGCTGGTGGCCACCGGCGAGCGCGCGAACGCCGGGCTCGTCGTCGCCTCCCGGTACATCAAGGGCGGCAGCCGGGCCGGGCTCGCGGGCAGCTACCGCGTGGCCGTGTCGCGGCTGGCGACCTGGCTGACGAAGTCCCTCTTCCCGCGCAGGCTGCACGGCATCAGCGATCCGATGAGCGGCTTCTTCGCGATCCGCCGCAGCGACATCACCGCGGAGGCGCTCAAGCCGCTCGGCTACAAGATCCTGCTGGAGCTGGCGGTCCGCAGCCGTCCGCGCAGGGTCACCGAGGTGCCGTTCGTCTTCCAGGAGCGGTTCGCGGGGGAGTCCAAGTCCACCGCGGCGGAGGGGCGGCGCTTCCTGCGCCACCTCGCCGGGCTGCGCACGGCCGACCCGCTGTCCCGGATGGTGGTGTTCGGGCTGATCGGGCTCACCGGGTTCGTGCCGAACCTGGCCGCGCTGTGGGCGATGACGCAGGCGGGGCTGCACTACCTCCCCGCGGAGATCGTCGCCAACCAGTTCGGCGTGGCCTGGAACTTCCTGCTCATCGAGAAGCTGCTGTTCCGCGACCGGCGGCAGCATCGGCACTGGGCCGACCGCACGATCCGGTTCGCGCTGCTCGCCAACGCCGACCTGGTGCTGCGCATCCCGCTGATCGCGCTGCTGGTGGGCCAGTTCGGCCTCGCCGTGCTGCCCGCGACCGCGCTGGCCCTGGTCATCACGTTCGTCCTGCGCTTCGTCGGAACCGAAGCGCTGGTCTATCTGCCGCGCCGTCGTTCAGGTCGGCGGCACGGGAGCCGCACCGCAAGGAGAGCCGCATGAAAAAGCGCCTCGTCGGCACACATCGAAGAAGGACCGCACTGGTCGGGGTGGGCGCCCTGACCGCCGGTCTGCTCCTCACCTCGCCCCAGTCCGCCTCCGCCGCCAACCTCGTCAAGAACCCCGGCTTCGAGACCGCCGGCACCGACGACATGCCCTACTGCTGGAAGAAGTCCGGCTGGGGCGACAACGACTTCACCTTCGAGACCGTGGCCGACGCCCACTCGGGCTCCAAGGCCATGAAGGTCACGCTGACCCGCCGGGTCGAGGGCGACCGCAAGGCGCTCATCACCGAGTCCGCCGAGTGCGCGCCGGTCGTCACCCCGGGCAAGCAGTACGACCTGGGGCTCTGGTACAAGTCGACCACCCCCGACACCTCGGTCACCCTCTTCCGGCACGACGCGACGGCGGGCTGGCAGTACTGGACCGACCTCAAGACCCTGGAGATGGCCGGGAGCTGGACCGAGGCGACGGTCCGCACGCCCGAGGTGCCCGCCGGCACCGACCGGATCGCCTGGGGCGTCTCCGTCTACGGCACCGGCTCCGTCACCACCGACGACTACACGATGGACCAGGTCGCCGACGCCGTCCCGGACCCGGTGTGCACGGGCACGGCCGAGGAGTGCGCCAACGGCCGCTGGGACGTGCTGCCCACCCAGAACCCGGTCCGCTCCATGCACTCCGTCGTCCTCAACAACGGCAAGGTGCTGCTGATCGCGGGCTCCGGCAACAGCGAGCAGATGTTCGAGGCGGGCACGTTCACCAGCGCGGTCTACGACCCCGAGAACGGCACGTACAAGCAGATCCCCACGCCGAAGGACATGTTCTGCGCCGGGCATGTGCAGCTGCAGGACGGCCGTGTGCTCGTGATGAGCGGCAACAAGGGCTATCCGTCGGCCGACGGCACGATCGGCTACCAGGGCTACAAGGACTCGTACATCTTCGACCCGGTCACCGAGACCTACAGCAAGACCAACGACATGAACGACGGCCACTGGTACCCGTCGGCCACCGTCCTCGGCAACGGTGACGTGATCTCCTTCGGCGGTCTGAAGGAGGACTCCACCGGCTCGGTCACCGCCGAGCTGTGGTCGGACGCCGAGCAGAAGTGGCTGGAGCTCTGGAAGGTCAACCAGACCTGGTCGTACTGGGGCCTGTACCCGTCGATGATCCTGATGCAGGACGGCCGCCTCTTCTACTCCGGCAGCCATGTCTTCGGCAACAACATCCCCGGCACGGGTTCGGCGATCTACGACTACGGCGCCAACACGGTCACCCAGATCCCGGGCCTGCAGAACAAGGACGAGCGCGACCAGTCCGCCAGCGTGCTGCTGCCCCCGGCCCAGGACCAGAAGGTCCTCACCATCGGCGGCGGCAACATCGACTCCAACCCGGACGCGAACCGCCTCACCGACGTCATCGACCTCAAGCAGCCCAACCCGTCCTACGTGGCCGGACCGCCGCTCCCGCAGGGCACCGTCGACCTCGGCGGCGGCAAGGTCCCGCAGACCGGCAACCAGGGCAAGATGTACGTCTCCGCGGTGCTCCTGCCCGACGGCAAGGTCCTGGAGACGGGCGGCGCCCTGCACAACCGGGCCGACCCCGTGTACGAGTCGTCGATCTACGACCCGGCGACGGGCACCTTCGACCCGGTGGCGGCGGACCCGGAGGAGCGCGGCTACCACTCGTCCGCCTTCCTGCTCCCCGACGGCCGCGTCATGGCGACCGGCGACAACCCGGGCAACGGCAGCTGGAACCACGACGTGTCGATCTACACCCCGCCCTATCTCCTCAAGGGCGAGCGCCCGACGATCACTTCGGTGATCGACACGGAGTGGACGTACGGCGACACCCAGCGGATCACCGTCGACCGCCCCATCGCCAAGGCCGAACTGATCCGTCCGGCCGCGGTGACCCACTCCTCGGACCCCAACCAGCGGTTCGTGGATCTGCCCCTCTCCGTCGACGGCGACAACATCGACCTCAACGTCACGAGCAACCCCAACCTGGCCCCGCCCGGCTGGTACATGCTCTTCGCGGTGGACGCGAACGGGGTGCCGTCGGTGGCCAAGTGGGTTCACCTGCAAGGCCCTTCGGCCCTGAGCGCCACGGAGGCCCACGTCCACGACTTCGCCGACGACCTCAAGGGCAAGGTCACCGGCCCCGGCAAGAAGCGCACCTCGCAGAAGGTCAGCCCGACCGTCTCCGGCTGCGACCGCCACTACGGCTCCGTCAACGTCTGCGTCCCGACGGACTTCCCGCCGACCGTGAAGGCGACGACGAAGTCCCGCTGCGACTGGCTGAAGAAGAACGACTACGGCCGCCTGAAGGTCAACGGCAAGGACGACCCGCTGCGGCTGGACCCGAACAGGGACGGGACCGCCTGTGGAAAGGGTGATGTGAGCAGGCGTTAGTCTCAGCTCGCGTAGTCGGCGAGGGCGCGTTCCACGATGGCGACCAGCTGCTCGTGGTGCGCGCCCTTCCAGTACGCGCGCCCGCACTCGATGCACTGCGCGAAGACGTCGTACGACCGCTGCGTCCCGCCCTCCAGCTGGTCGGCGACCTCCTCCTTGGTCGTCTCCTGGAGCAGGCCGTTGCAGGCGGTGCACCGGGTCCAGGGCCGCAGCTCGGGCCGGAACCGGTCCAGGATGTCACGGAGTTGGTCATCGGGACGGGTGCTGTAGACATACGCCCCGGCCCACAGCTCACGGCGGCGCAGCAGCCCCCGGTCCCGGCTCAGCATGACCCGCTGCTCGGCGGCCGAGAGCGCGGCCAGCGCCGGGTCGCCGATGTCGGTCGACTCGTACGCCGTGTCCACACCGAGCAGCCGCATCCGGCGGGCGAGGGTGCCGAGGTGAACGTCGAGCAGGAAGCGCAGGGGAGCGCCGGGCACCCGCTGGGGGCGGGCGACGGGCCGTACCGACACGGTGGCGCCCGTCGTCGGGACGTACGACACCGGCATCTCGCGGCCGTCCACGACCACGGCACCGACCTCGGTCAGCGGGACGCCGAGGGACTCCACGACATGGCCGAGCGTCGAGACACCGTCGGTGGCGGCCCGGGCGGCACCGTCCCGGCGCCGGCCGTTGGGCAGGAACACCCGCAGTTCGGGGGCGAACTCGACATGGATCTCGGGACCGTTCACCCGGCCAGGATGTCACGGACCAGAGCTTCGGCCTCAGGCCTTTTTCGCGGGGAGGCCGTGCTCGATGACGTCCAGGGCCCGGTCCACCAGATCGCGGAGCTCGTCCTGGCAGTCGTTCTCCGCCCAGGTGATGTTGGCCTCCATCAGGCCGCCGACCAGGGACATCGCGTAGACCCGCACTTCGAGGGAGTCCGGGGCCAGACCGTGGCGCTCGGCGATGGCGCCCCGCAGCAGGCGTCCGGTCGCCGACATGCTCTCGATCATCCGGGCGCGGACGGCGGGGATCTGGACCGCCAGATGGGCCCGGATCCGGACCGCCTCGGGGTCCTCGGCCAGCAGCGCGTCCATGGACCGGTGCATCACGTACCGCACCGAGTCCATCCAGGACTCCGACGCGGGCCGGGCGCGCAGTTCCTCCAGCATCATCGGGTCGTACTCGTCCGTGAGGACGATGTCCTCCTTGGTCGGGAAGTAGCGGAAGACCGTGGACGGCGACACCTCGGCGCGCTCGGCGATCTGCTCGACCGTGGTGGCGTCGTAGCCCTGCTCCTTGATCAGCGCGTACGTCGCGTCACGGATCGCCGTCCGGGTCTTGATCTTCTTCCGCTCACGAAGCCCCAGCTGGGGACGGTCGGTCAGGGGAGAGGAGTGTGCGGGGGTCATGGGGCTCATTGTCGGGCATCGGCCCGCTCGGCAGCCATGTCCGGGGCCTCGGGCGTCTCCGGATCGGGTGTGCTCGGCAGGAACGCCGCCGCCAGCAGCGCGGAGACGAGGGCCGCGATCCCGCACACCAGCAGCACGACGCCCATGCCGTGGACATACGAACTGTTCGCGGATGCCGCGAGCTCCGCGGAGCCGGTCCGCCCGGCGACGAGGTGCGCCGCGACCACGGACTCCCCGGCTGTGTCGGCCGCCCGCGCGGGCAGTCCGGTGACGTCGAGCCGGTCCCGGAAGGCGCCGGCGAGCAGACTGCCGAGCAGGGCGATGCCGATCGCACCGCCGACCTGACGCAGGGTCATCAGCAGCCCGGAGCCGCTGCCCGCGCGGTCGCGGGGCAGGGCGCTGAGGCCGCCGTTCATGGCGGGGATGAGCGAGAGACCGAAGCCGAGGCCGGTGATGGTGAGCCACAGCGCGACGAATCCGTAGCCGGAGTCCACGGTCGTACGGCTGCCGAGGAGCCCGGCGAAGGCCAGCACCACCAGGCCCGCGCTCACCGCGGGACGGGCACCGAAGCGGGAGACGACCTTCGGGGCGAGCCGGGAGGCGACCAGCAGTCCGCCCATCATCGGCAGCAGTCGCACGCCGGTGCCCAGGGCGTCGTGGCCGAGGACGGCCTGGAGGTAGGGCGGCAGCACGAACAGCAGGCCGGTCAGGATGAACGTCACCAGGGTGGCGGCGACGGTGTTGAACAGGAAGCCGCGGTGGGCGAGCAGGGTCATGTCGAGCATGGGGCGCTCGACCCGGCGTTCCCGCAGGACCAGGGCGGCGATCAGGACGACCGCGGCGGTGAGCATGCCCAGCACCAGCGGGTCGCCCCAGCCCCGGGTGGGCGCCTCGATGATGCCGTAGACGAGGGCGCCGAGTCCGGTCGCGGCCAGCGCGGTGGAGACGGTGTCGACCCTGGGGGAGGCGGGGTCCTTCGTCTCGGGGAGCAGGAAGACGCAGGCGGCGATGCCGATCGCGGCCATCGGGACGTTGATCAGGAAGACCGAGCCCCACCAGAAGTGGTTCAGCAGCCAGCCGCCGATGATCGGGCCGAGCGGCAGGCCGAGCGCGGAGGCGGCGGAGGTGATGCCGACGGCCTTGGTGCGCTCCTCGGGGCCGAAGAGGGTGGGCAGTACGGACAGCGAGAGCGGGGTGACCAGGGCCGCGCCGACGCCCATCACGGCTCGGGCGACGATCACCGCGTTCACGTCGCCGGCCAGGACGCCGACCAGCGACCCGGCGAGGAAGACACCGAGCCCGGCGACCAGCATCCGGCGGCGCCCGAACCGGTCGCCGAGCAGGCCCGCGGGGAGCATCAGAGCCGCGAAGACGATGACGTACGCGTCCGCCATCCACTGCTGCTGGCCGGTGTCGGCGCCGAGGTCGGCGGCCATGGTCGGCAGGGCCACATTGAGGATCGTCATGTCGAAGCCGAGCGTGAGCATGCTCGCGACGAGGGCGGCGAGCGCCCACCAGCGTCGGGGATCTGGAGTGACAGTAACCATGAAATGAGAGTAACTCTCAAAAGCGTGGAGCTGTCAATGTCGGATGGCGTGAAAGAGGGCATGAAAAAGGGCCACGGCTTGGAAGCCGTGGCCCTGAAGGGGGGCGGGGCGCTACGCGTGCTGGTACGCCACCAGCGAGATCCCCACGTAGTGCACGACGAACGCCGCCAACGTGAAGGAGTGGAACACCTCGTGGAAGCCGAACCAGCGCGGTGACGGGTTCGGGCGCTTGATGCCGTAGATCACGCCGCCCGCGCTGTAGAGGACGCCGCCGACGATCACCAGGACCAGCACGGCGATGCCGCCCGAGCGCATGAAGTCCGGCAGGAAGAAGACCGCCGCCCAGCCCATCGCGATGTAGCAGGGGGTGTAGAGCCAGCGCGGGGCGCCCACCCAGAAGACCCGGAACACGATGCCGGCCAGCGCGGCCGCCCAGATGCCCCACAGCAGCCACTGGCCCTTGGTCTCCGGCAGGAGCAGCATCGTCAGCGGCGTGTACGTGCCCGCGATGATCAGGAAGATGTTGGCGTGATCCAGTCGGCGCAGGATGCCGTCCATGCGCGGGCTCCAGTTGCCCCGGTGGTACAGCGCGCTCACGCCGAACAGCAGGCAGGCCGTGAGGACGTAGATCCCGCAGGCGAGTCTGCCCCGGGGCGAGTCCGCGAGGGCCGTGAGCACCAGACCGGCGACGAGCACCGCCGGGAACATACCGAGATGCAGCCAGCCCCGGAGCTTGGGCTTGATCTCCTCCGAGAGCTGCTGAGCGTGGTGCGCGATCTGGTGCGGCAGCGAGGGCGCGTCGGAACCGCGGCCGGCGGCCGGCGTGTCCGTTGGCGCGTCGGGGACGGGCGCAGTCATGCGGGGCATCGTACCTACGGAACCGTAAGTTACGCGTCAGAGTGGCCAGATGGGCGCCCTTAAGTGGCCATCGTCTCACGGGGTACCCGCAAGGGGCGCACCCGGGGTGAAGCGGCGGTGACGCATCGAAAACATCTGGATGAGTGGCGATGCTCACGCCGCTCACCTGTGACGCCCTCTGGACATATGCGCAGACGCGTCGGATGATCAAATGAGTGCGGTCGGCACCGGATGAGCGCGGATGGTCGGAACGGCCGATTCGATCCGCGAAGCATCCGGGTCGCGGCCCCCACGGGGCATACAAGGGCATATTCAGGACAAAATCCCTCATTTAGGAGCAACCGTGGCGCGCGACAACGCGGCTCCCCCCGTCGTTCCCACCAACCACCGCGAACTGGTCTCGTGGGTGAACGAGATCGCAGAACTGACGCAGCCGGACAGCGTGGTCTGGTGTGACGGATCCGAGGCCGAGTACGAGCGTCTGAGCGAGGAACTCGTCGTCAAGGGCACGTTCCGCAAGCTCGACCCGATCAAGCGCCCCAACTCGTACTACGCGGCCTCCGACCCGACCGACGTCGCGCGCGTCGAGGACCGGACCTTCATCTGCTCCGAGAAGGAGGAGGACGCGGGCCCGACGAACCACTGGATGGACCCCGCCGAGATGCGGGACGTCTTCTCCGGTGAGAAGGGCGTCTTCCGCGGCTCGATGCGCGGCCGGACCATGTACGTCGTCCCGTTCTGCATGGGCCCGCTCGGCTCCAAGCTCTCCGCCATCGGCGTCGAGATCACCGACTCCGCCTATGTCGCGGTCTCCATGCGCACCATGACCCGTATGGGTCAGGCCGTCCTCGACGAACTCGGCGACGACGGCTTCTTCGTGAAGGCCGTGCACAGCGTCGGCGCGCCCCTGGAGGCCGGCGAGGCGGACGTCCCGTGGCCCTGCAACCAGACCAAGTACATCTCCCACTTCCCGGAGAGCCGCGAGATCTGGTCCTACGGCTCCGGCTACGGCGGCAACGCCCTGCTCGGCAAGAAGTGCTACGCCCTGCGCATCGCGTCGGTGATGGCCCGCGACGAGGGCTGGCTGGCCGAGCACATGCTGATCCTGAAGCTCACCCCGCCGCAGGGCGAGTCCAAGTACGTCGCCGCCGCCTTCCCCTCCGCGTGCGGCAAGACCAACCTCGCCATGCTGGAGCCCACGATCTCCGGCTGGACCGTCGAGACGATCGGCGACGACATCGCCTGGATGCGCTTCGGCGAGGACGGCCGGCTGTACGCCATCAACCCCGAGGCCGGCTTCTTCGGCGTCGCGCCCGGCACCGGTGAGCACACCAACGCCAACGCGATGAAGACCCTGTGGGGCAACTCCGTCTTCACCAACGTCGCCCTCACCGATGACAACGACATCTGGTGGGAGGGCATGACGGAGGAGACCCCGGCCCATCTGACGGACTGGAAGGGCAACGACTGGACGCCCGCGTCCGACGTCCCGGCCGCCCACCCCAACGCCCGCTTCACGGTCCCCGCCTCGCAGTGCCCGATCATCGCGCCCGAGTGGGAGGACCCCAAGGGCGTGCCGATCTCGGCGATCCTGTTCGGCGGCCGCCGCGCCACCGCCGTACCGCTGGTGACGGAGTCCTTCGACTGGAACCACGGCGTCTTCCTCGGCGCCAACGTGGCCTCCGAGAAGACCGCCGCCGCCGAGGGCAAGGTCGGTGAGCTGCGCCGCGACCCGTTCGCGATGCTGCCCTTCTGCGGCTACAACATGGGCGACTACATGGCCCACTGGGTCGACGTGGCCAAGGACAAGGACCAGGCCAAGCTGCCGAAGATCTACTACGTCAACTGGTTCCGCAAGAACGACGAGGGCAAGTTCGTCTGGCCCGGCTTCGGCGAGAACAGCCGCGTGCTGAAGTGGATCGTCGAGCGCCTCGACGGCAAGGCCGAGGGCGTCGAGACCCCGATCGGCATCCTGCCGGCCAAGGGCGCCCTGGACACCGACGGCCTCGAACTGGCCGAGTCCGACCTCGACTTCCTCCTCACCGTCGACAAGGAGATCTGGCGCGAGGAGGCGGCGCTCGTCCCCGACCACCTCAACACCTTCGGCGACCACACGCCGAAGGAGCTGTGGGACGAGTACAACGCGCTGGTGCAGCGCCTGGGCTGAGCACAGCCCTCCGAAACGCCGCGGCCGGCTCCGATCGTGCCCTGACCAGCAGTATCGTCACGGCCGGCCGCGGTGAGGTACGGCGAGGCCGCGCACAACGGCGTGTGTGGCCCTGGGCCTGCCGTTGTCCCTTCCGTCCGCCCCGACGGGGAGTGGGACAGCGGCAGGTCTTCGCCGTTTTCGGGTGCGGCGCCGTGGGGGTTGCTCGCGCAGTTCCCCGCGCCCCTGGAGGGGCGCGTTACTGTGAGCGGTCTTCCAAGTAGCGGGTGTGGGTCTCCTGGCGTCTTGCCTCCGTCTCTCGTAGGGCCGTCGCCATGGCCTCCGCCTCCTTCTTCAGCAGACCCAGCTGTCGCTCCAGATGCAGCTCCGGTGAGTCCGTGCCCGGTGTCATTCGGGTCCACCAGCGTGTTCGTACGAAGCTGTCCACGGCCTCGGGAAGATCACGCCGCACGATCCGGGAGAGGACGTGCACGCCCTCCGGATCGTGGGCGAGGAGTTCGGCGACCCAGCCCTTGTCGAGCAGTGCGGTCAGCAGCTCGGTGAGTTCGCGGAGACGGGCCGCGGCCGTGACCGACAGTTCGACGTCCGTCAGATAGCCGCGCAGCTTCTCGAAGTCGCCGCGCAGTTCGTCCAGCTGGGCCGAGGGGTCCGGGAAGTCGGGCGGCGCGGGCCGCTCCGGCGGGGCGATCAGCGCGCCCGCGCCGTACAGGCCCACGACCACGACCGGCCAGTACGGTCCCGCCACGCCCGTGAACGTCAGCACCAGGCCGACCAGCCCGCACCCGCTCCCGGCGATGTTCTTGCGGGACTCCAGATACGCCACTGCCCTATTGGTAGCCACGGATCTCCTCGAAGGCGCCGTCCAGCGACCCCTGCTGGGCGTCGAAGAGCCGGCCGCCGGTCAGCTCGGCGATGTACTCCAGCTCGGACTTGCTGGAGTCGCCGAAGAGGATGGGGAAGACGGGCGTCGCCCGGCGCTCGCGGTCCAGGCCGATGTAGAAGGCGTGGAAGCCGGCCGAGTCGGTGCCCGCGGTGTTCTCGCCGTCCGTCATCAGCACGATCGAGGTGAACGTGTCCCCTCCGGAGCCCAGATGCTCGTAGGCCGCCTCCAGCGAGGTGTAGATCGCGGTGTCGCCCTCGGCGGTGAGCGCGTCGGTGTCCCGGCGGATCCCCGCGAGACCGGACTTCGGGTCGGACGGCTCCACGACATGGGTGCGCACGCTCTTCACCCCCGACCCGAACGGCATCAGCGTGACCTCCTCGCGCTCGCGGAAGTCCCCGGTGAGGTCGGTGAGCGCCTTCTTCAGCTGCTCCAGACGCTCGCCCTCCATCGAACCGGAGGTGTCGAGGACGTACACCGTCCTGGACGGGCGGCGCAGCTCGTTCTCGTACGAGTCCAGCAGTCCGTCGGCGACGGAACGGCTGCCCGGGAAGGGCAGTTCGCGCCGCCGGCCGGTGTCGAGGCCGGGCGCGGGCTCGACGGAGGCGACGACCGGGCGGCGACGGGTGCGCTCGGTGATCAGCCGCTGCATGGCGTCGGTGCGCAGCGCCTCGGTGAGGCGGCGGACGTCCTCGCGGGTCGCGGCGTTCGTCGACGCGAGGGAGGAGAGCGGGTAGTCGGCGGTGACGACGCCGTCCTTGGGGCGGATCACGGTCAGGCCCGGGATGCCCTTGAGGACGGACTCGTAGTTGAGCAGCGCGTCGACGTTCCCACGCCGCTTGTAGGCCGTCGCCAGCCAGCCCGACGAACCGGACGTCAGCTTCTGCCCCTTGAAGAACTCCTTCAGCCGCGGGGTCGCCTTGTCGACGTCCGCGTCCGTCAGGGCGGACTGGGCGCCGGACAGGGCGGAGGCGACGGAGACGAGGGTGGCGAAGCCGGAGTTGGAGCGGGCCGGGTCCGTCATGCCGTAGGTGAGCCTGCCGTCCCGTACGGCCTGTTCGATCTGCGACCAGGTCACGTCGTCCGGCTGCCAGCCCAGCTCGCCCAGGGTCGCCGGCTTCACCCCGACGGCGACCGGGCTCGACATGACCGGCGTCTCCGACACGACCTTCTTCGCCGCTTCCGGCCGCAGTCGCAGATAGTCGTTGGAGGACAGCCACAGCGCGTCGTACCGCCCGTCCGCCTTGCCCTTCGCCAGCATCTCCACGGCGTCGAGTGTGCCCATGTAGGTGGGCCGGACCTCGATGCCGGTGTCGTCGGCGATCCGGTCCAGGATCGGGGTCATGTCGCCGAGCTCGCTGGAGGCGAGGACGCGCAGCGAGCCGGGTCTCGGGGCGTTGTCGGGCTCGTCGGCCGCCTTCTGCGAGGTGCAGGAAGTCAGCAGCGCCAGCGCGGCGAGCGCCGGCGCGAGGATGCGTGCTCTCATCCGAGACCACCCTCCAGCGCGCCCTGCGAGCGGCTGCGCTCCAGATAGCCGCTCGCCTGCTGGAGTTCGGCGGTGAGGTTCTCCACCGTCGCCGCCATCGCCTCGGTCGCCTGGACCTTGTAGGAGTCGATGGCGTCGAGCGTGCGGTAGATCTGCTGGAAGGCGCTGCGCAGGGTCTCCGCTCCCACCGCCGGGTCGGCGGCGATGCGCTGGATCTCCCCGCTCTGCGTGGCGAGCATCTCCGCGTTGCCGCGGATGAGGTCCTCGGTGGTCCCGCTCAGGGCGTTGACCTGCTCGATGACCTTCTTCTGGTTGTCGAGCGCGGAGGCCAGCATCACGGAGATCCGCAGCGCCGAGACGGTGGTCGTGGCCGCCCGGTCGACGCCCTTGATGAGCTCCTCGTTGTTGCGGCGTACGACGTCCATGGCGAGGTAGCCCTGCGCGCACACCGCGAGCTGGGTGAGCAGGTCCTGGTGCTTCTGCCGGACCGGGAAGAGGATGTCGGCGCGCAGACCGTCGGCCTGCTGCGGGTCGACGACCTGCGCGATGTGCTGCTCGACGGCGGTGTCCAGGGCCTCCGTCAGCACGACGTATTCCTGGAGCTTGCCCATGGTCTCCCACAGCCGCACCCGCTCGGTCTGGAGCGCGGCGTTGTCGCGCCGCAGCTCGTCCTGTCCGCCGCGAAGCGACCCCACGATCCTGTTCAGGGTGCCTTGTGCGGAGGCGTACTTGGCGACGTGGTCCCGCAGCTTGTTGCCACCGGGCAGTCTGGAGAGGAACTTGCGTCCCTTGGAGGCGGGCAGATCCCGCGGGTCCAGGTCCTCGACCACCCTCCGCAGTTCGACCAGCGAGCCCGCGACCTGCGACTGGGCGTCCCCGCTCTTGTCGGGCAGGCTGCGGATGGTGCGCTCCAGCATGCGGTTGGACTGCGCGGCCGCCGTCCGCATCTCCCCGGCGCCGAGCGCGGTGATCTCACCGACCTTGCCGGCGAACTCGGGGGAGCGGGCGTCGAGTCCGGCGAGCCCCTCCACATAGGCGGACGCCTTGCCGGCCATGTCGCTGCGGACACCGTCGTCGACCGGGACGAGTCCGCCGGCCTTCTCGCGCGGCACGGCGGCCACGGGCTCCGGCGGGGTCAGGACGAACGTGTCGTCGTTGGTGCTCATTGTGCTGTTGCCCCCCTTATCCGCGCGCCCGTCGCGCCAGCTCGTGCAGCACCTTGGAGGTGGGCACGGCGGCCTGGTGGACGCCGGTCAGTTCCTGCTTGAGATACGTGGTGTCCGAGGCGAACCCGGTGGCCTCGCCCTGCGGACGGAACCCATGCCGGACCTCCAGCTCGCGCAACGCCGGGTCCGAGGACAGGAGTGCGGCGACGGCCTTGCCGTCCTCGGTCAGCGGTACGACGGTGTGGTCGCTGTTGACCGTGGTGTCCGGGTAGAGGACGACCAGGTCGTCGGGCCGCTGTCCCTGGGCCGCCAGGGAGGCGACCTGGGACTCGTAGACCACGACGAGCGGATTGCCGGCGCCGCTGACGAAGTCCCGGAACACCGCGTCGCTGCCGGACTGCTGGGCGCCCTGCACGCTGATCAGCTTGTGCAGCAGCGGTGTGGTGCGGTCGATCTCGGCCGCTCCGGCGACGACCTTGCCGCCGTTCTCGACGTAGGAGGCGGCGGCCAGATAGAGGGCGCCGGAGTTGGAGGTCTCGGGGTCGGTGCTGGACAGGTAGACCGTGCCGGTCAACTCCCCGTGCTTCCTGGCGCCCTTGAGCTGCTGCCAGGTACGGCCGGCGCGCGCCGCGTCCAGATAGGCGGCCATCCTCAGGGTCCCGCGGTGCGCCTCGTCCAGCGTGGCGAGCCCGTTGTCCGCGAGCACCTCGGCGGCGTTCTTGTGCGCCACTACGACGAGGGGCGAGTAGAAGGGGCGGGGGAGCGTCCCCGTCACCTTGTACTTCGCGGCGAGTTCACGGGCGGGTGCCTGGCTCGACGGGAGCGCGAAGTCGTACCCCTTGAGGTCCAGCCCTTCCATGGCCCAGGACCCGGAGGTCTCGGCCTTCACGGTGTAGCCCTTGGCGGCGAGGGCCTTCACCACGTCGGGATCGGCGAAGAACTCTGCCTTCTCCGATCCGATCACTGCCTGCACGGTCTTCGTTGCCGTGCCGTTGTCCCCATTGCTGCGGCCCGCGACGACGGCGACCACCACGCCACCGATCAGCAGCACCGCGAGGATGATTCCAGCGATACGTCTCACGCCGAGGAGATTCCTCACGGAACCCAACGTTCCCCGTCAACGGGGGTGAACGGCAGGTGTCATACCGGTCCCGTTACAACACGGGGGAGCGTCAGTGCCGCCAAGGGGCGCGGGGAACTGCGCGACCAGCCCTCACAACCGTCAGCCGCCACCCAGCAAACTGAGGCAACCCGGTCCGCGCGGGCTGCGGGGCACACACGCACCGGGGCCGTTCAAGGGGGGTTTCAGCCGACGCCGGTCAGTTCCTGCGGCTCGGCCTGCGCGGCAGCGTGCGCATCCATCCGCTCGGCGGCGAGAATCGCGGCCGCGGTATCGGCACGAGACGCGGCGACCACCAGCGCCCGCCCGGCAAGGGCATGCGCGCGACGATGCAGCGCCGCGAGCTTCGCCTGACCACCGGAGGCACCCGCGCGGGCCGGTGCCTGCCCGCCCCGCAGTCGGCTCACCTCGGCGGCAAGACGCTCCGCCGCGACGTCCAGGTCCTCAGAGGGCGCCGACGCACGCAGCTCGTCCGTGACACCGAGCAGCGCGGCGAGATGGCCGGCGAGCTGGATGTCCAGCTCCTCCTCGCGCGAGCGGTGCGGGAAGTCGGTGGTGTTGCCGGCCATCGTGCTGTGGACCGACTTGGTTCGGATCGGTTCGTACATGGGGATGGCCTCCTGTGCGCTGACAGGAAACCATCCTAGCTTAGATTCTGTCTAAAGTTGAGCGGTTCACAAAAGAGGACCGTCCGTACACGCAGGGTCACGGCTGGCCGTAGCCGTCGAGGAACCGTCCGATCCGTCCCATCGCGTCCCGCAGGTCGGTGACCGTCGGCAGGGTCACCACCCGGAAGTGATCCGGCTCCGGCCAGTTGAAGCCCGAGCCCTGGACGACCATGATCTTCTCGCGCCGCAGCAGGTCGAGGACCATCTGCCGGTCGTCCTTGATCTTGAAGACCTTGGGGTCGAGGCGCGGGAAGAGATACAGCGCCCCCTTCGGCCGTACGCAGGTGACGCCGGGGATCTGCGTCAGCAGCTCGTAGGCGACATCCATCTGCTCCTTCAGCCGCCCGCCGGGCAGCACCAGGTCGTTGATGGTCTGCCGCCCGCTGAGCGCGGCGACCACTCCGTGCTGGCCCGGCATGTTCGCGCACAGCCGCATGTTCGCGAGGATCGTGAGGCCCTCGATGTAGGAGTCGGCGTGGGCGCGCGGGCCCGAGATCGACATCCAGCCCACCCGGTACCCGGCGACGCGGTACGCCTTCGACATGCCGTTGAAGGTGAGCGTGAGCAGGTCGGGGGCGATGGCGGCGGTCGGGGTGTGCGTGGCGCCGTCGTAGAGGATCTTGTCGTAGATCTCGTCGGAGCAGACCAGGAGGTTGTGCCGGCGGGCGATGTCCGTCAGCCCCCGGATCATGGCCTCGTCGTACACCGCGCCCGTCGGGTTGTTCGGGTTGATGATGACGAGGGCCTTGGTGCGGTCGGTGACCTTGCGCTCGATGTCCGCGAGGTCGGGCATCCAGTCGGACTGCTCGTCGCAGCGGTAGTGGACGGCGGTGCCGCCGGACAGCGACACGGCGGCGGTCCACAGCGGGTAGTCGGGTGCCGGGACCAGCACCTCGTCCCCGTCGTCGAGCAGGGCCTGCATGGCCATGACGATCAGCTCGGAGACGCCGTTGCCGATGAAGACATGCTCGACGTCGGTCTCGACGCCCAGGGTCTGGTTGTGCATGACGACGGCGCGGCGCGCCGCGAGCAGGCCCTTCGCGTCGCCGTAGCCATGGGCCGACGACACGTTGCGGAGGATGTCCTCCAGGATCTCGGGCGGGCACTCGAAGCCGAACGCGGCCGGGTTGCCGGTGTTCAGCTTGAGGATCCGATGCCCCGCCGACTCGAGCCGCATCGCCTCCTCGAGCACCGGGCCCCGGATCTCGTAACAGACGTTGGCGAGCTTCGTCGACTGGATCACCTGCATGTCAGGAGCTTACGGCCCGGTAACGGCCCTTGGGTCGTGTTTTCCGACACGTGAGACGCGGGGGTTTGGGCTGTTATCCGCGGTAACTGTCCCAGGGGCCTCTCCCGTCTCTAGAATGCGCGCTCATGTCCAGCCCTTCTGAGCGCGAAAACGGGATGTATGGAGCGAGCGGCGTGAATCACTCCGCCGCCACTCCCCCCGTTCAGGGTGTGGGCCCGGAGGGCGATGGATTCCAGGCTCCTCCGAACGTGTATCACCCATATGGCGAGTCGGCTCCCGTATACGAGGAGTACATCGACCCCGCGGCCGCCCACGGTTGGCAGAACGCCTACGACGAGACGACCGAGCTGCCTCCGGTGGTCGATGGGGCGGCCGGCGCCCGTGAGGGCGATGCC
Organism: Streptomyces coerulescens; assembly: GCF_042657965.1. Classification (NCBI taxonomy): domain Bacteria; kingdom Bacillati; phylum Actinomycetota; class Actinomycetes; order Kitasatosporales; family Streptomycetaceae; genus Streptomyces; species Streptomyces coerulescens. The sequence goes on along the minus strand of NZ_JBHSKM010000008.1, from coordinate 167,723 downwards.
TACGACTACGTCTACGAGGACGGCTACGACTACGCCGACGACTCGAACAAGGGACGCGGCCGTCGCAGGGCCCGGCGCAAGCCCGGCGTCTGGCGTTCACCCCGCTTCGTGGTGGCCGCCGGCGCGGTGGGAGCGGCGTCGGCGGCGGCGCTGATAGCCGGGTTCGCCCTGTCCGGGTCCCCCTCGGAGGGCGGTACGCGGACCAAGAGCGACCGGACGAGCACGACGCCCGACGACCTGCCGGTGCCGGGAGGGCCCTCCGCGGGCGCGTCGGCAGGTGACCGCACGCCCGAAGGTGCCGACCCTTCCCGAAGCCCCTCGCCGGGCGACTCGGCGAGCCCGTCCGCGTCGGACGGCGCCGGCTCCGGCAGCGGCACCGCACAGCCCTCGGCCGATCCGACCGCCACGGGCACCGGCCCGTCCGCGCCGACGGCCACCCCTACCGCGAACGGCCCGGGCAACTCGGGCAACAACCCCGGACGAGGGCAGGGCAGCACCAAGAAGCCCGGTTGAAGGCCGGGCAAGGGATAGCACTCACGCCGACTGTGGTGATCTCATCACCCTCTCGTGAACGTCCTGCGCGGTCCGGCCGGAGTCCCGCACACGCCGTGATAGGGAAACCCCTACGGCCCGAACTCACCGGTAATCAACTCCTTGTCCGCACCCCCCTCTTGCGTGACAATGCGCATGACAAAAGTGCGGGTGACCGGAGATTCTTCGGTCACCCTCCTCGTATGAGGGGACCCCCACATGAGAAAACCGCTCGGCGCCGCCCTCCTCGCCCTGGCGATAGCCGGGGCCGGCGCCGCACCCGCGTCCGCGGCCGACGTGGACACGGCCCAGTCCTTCGGCAAGGGTGTCGACACGAACTCGGTCACCTCCGTGGTCCGGGACACCGTCACCTCCGCCACGGAGAGCCTCGGCCAGGTCCTGCAGCCCAAGCCCAAGGCCAAGGCCGTCAACTTCGCGGGTACCGTCGCGCTCAGCAACTGCTCGGGCTCGGTCGTCCGGTTCCCCGCCTCGGAGGACAACGACCCCGCGCTGGTGATGTCCAACGGCCACTGTCTGGAGACCGGCATGCCGGGCCCCGGCGAGGTCGTCGTCGACCGGGCCTCCAGCCGGACGTTCAGTCTGCTCAACGCCTCCGGCAGCAAGGTCGCCACGCTGCGCGCCAACAAGATCGCCTACGGCACCATGACCGACACGGACGTGTCGATCTATCAGCTCACCACCACGTACGCGCAGATCAAGAGCTCGTACGGGATCGACGCGCTGACCGTGGCCGACAGCCACCCGACCGCCGGCACGGCCATCACGGTCGCCTCCGGCTACTGGAAGCGGCTGTACAACTGCAACATCGACGGGTTCGCCTACCGCCTCAAGGAAGGCGACTGGACCTTCAAGGACTCGGTCCGCTACACCTCCGCCTGCAACACCATCGGCGGCACCTCCGGCTCCCCCGTCATCGACCAGGCCACCAACAAGGTCGTCGCCGTCAACAACACCGGCAACGAGTCCGGTGAGCGCTGCACGGTCAACAACCCGTGCGAGGTCGACGAGAGCGGCAACGTCACCGTTCGCCAGGGCATCAACTACGCCCAGGAGACCTACCAGATCCCCGCCTGCTTCGGCGTCGACAACAAGCTCGACCTGAACGCGAGCGGGTGCGTGCTGCCCAAGCCGTAGCCGTCACGGGGCGGGCGTTCTCCGGATCGCGCGTCCCGCCAGTACGTCCGTGCGGCGGCCGTCCTCGATCACGAAGCGGCCGTCGACGAGGACGTACGGGATGCCCGTCGGTAGCGTGCGCGGCTCCTCGAAGGAGGAGCCCGCCGCTACCGTCTCCGGGTCGAACAGCACCAGGTCCGCCCGGTATCCCTCGCGGACCAGCCCCCGGTCCGGCAGGCGCAGCCGCGCCGCCGGGCGCGAGGTCAGATGGGCCACGCACTCCTCAAGGGACAGCACCCCCAACTCCCGTACGTAGTGGCCGAGATAGTGCGGGAACGTGCCGTACGCCCGCGGATGGGGCTTCGTGCCCTGGAGGATGCCGTCCGAGCCGCCCGTGTGGACGCGGTGCCGCATGATCGTGCGCACGTTCTCCTCGTGGCCCACGTGCTGGAGGATCGTCGAGCCCAGCCGGTCCTGGAGGAGCAGACGGCGAGCGGTCACCCAGGGGGCCTCGCCCCGGGCGTCCGCCGACTGCCGGACGGTGCGGCCCACGTGGTCCACGAGGTCCGGGTCGCTGACCCCCGAGATCTCGATCGTGTCCCACTCGATGGGCACACCGTGGCAGCCGTCCGCCCCGATGACCTCCATGTGGTGCCGGATGCGCTCGGCGGTGCCGTCGTCCGACAGACGGGCCAGGATCGCCTCCGGACCGCCCTCGCTCGCCCAGCTCGGCAGCATCGCGACGAGTGTCGTGCAGCCGGGCGTGTAGGGGTAGGTGTCCAGGCTGATGTCGGCGCCCTCGGCGAGCGCCTTGTCCAGCAGGGTCAGCAGTTCCGGCGCCCGGCCCTTGTTCACGCCGAAGTTCATGGTGGCGTGGGCCAGGTGCAGGGAGCAGCCCGCCTCCCGGGTCAGGGCCACCATCTCCTCGTACGCCTCGAGGGCCCCGGCGCCGTAGGAGCGGTGGTGCGGGCAGTAGTAGCCGCCGTACGACGCCACCACCCGGCACAGCTCGGTCAGTTCCGCGTCCTTGGCGTACATGCCCGGCGTGTACGTCAGCCCCGACGACAGGCCGACCGCGCCCTGCTCCAGACCCTCCGCGACCAGCCGGCGCATCCGGTCCAGCTCGTCCGGGGTCGCCTCCCGGTCCTCCCAGCCGACGGCGAGCGCACGGACCGTGCCCTGGGGGATGAGGTACGCGGCGTTGACCGCGATGCCCCGGTCGAGCCGGTCCAGGTACTCGCCCACCGTCCGCCAGTCGAAGTCGATGTCGTCGCCGTTGCCGTTCCAGCCGGTGATCGCGCGGCGGACCTCGGCGAGCGTGCGGTCGTCGACCGGGGCGTACGACAGCCCGTCCTGGCCGATGACTTCGAGCGTGACGCCCTGTGCGGCCTTGGCGCTGTGATCGGGGTCCCGCAGCAGCGCCAGGTCGCTGTGGGCGTGCATGTCGATGAAGCCGGGGGAGAGGACGAGCCCCTCGGCGTCCAGCTCCCGCCGCGCCTTCGGCCGCTGACAGCCGGCCGCGGCCGCCTCCTGCACGATCGACACGATCCGACCGCCGTCCACGACGACATCGGCCCGGTAGGACGGACCGCCACCGCCGTCCACGACATCGGCGTCCCGAATGACTAGCTCTTCCACGACAGCCACCCCTCGGACTCAGAAGAACGTACGGATGTAGTCGACGACCGTCCCGTCCGCCTCGGCGAGAGGGATCAGCTGCCACTTGTCGAACGACGTGCACGGGTGCGACAGCCCCATGCCGAGCCAGTCTCCGACCTCCAGGTCCGCCTCCCCGGTCGTCGCCAGCCACGCGTGCTGGTCGGACAGGGCGGTCACCGAGATGCCGGTGGCCGGGCGCTCGGCCCCGTCGCGACGGACCACCTGCGCGAACGGCAGATCGAGGTCGTAGGCCGCGTCCCGCTTGCCCGCGTTGACGAAGGCCTGCTCGGGGGAGGGGCGGGAGACGACCTGGGCCCACAGCCGGAAGGCCGGTTCGAGGGCGCCCTCCTGCGGGACCCGGTTGAAGGGGGTCAGCTTGCGGTAGTGGCCGTCGTCGTGCGAGACGTACGCGCCCGAGCGCAGCAACTTCAGTACGGGGACGGAGAGTTCGGGGATCTCGGCGAACACGTCGGCCACCGCGTCGAACCAGGCGCTGCCGCCGGCGCTGACGACGATCTCCTCCAGCCCCGCGAACCGGCCCGCCTTGTCGAACTCGACGGCCAGCGTCACCAGCCTGCGCAGCCATGCGTGCACCCGCTCCGGGTTCGCCTGCGGGACCTCGCCCTCGTAGCCCGCGACACCGGCGAGCCGCAGCGTCGCGACGCCCGCCACCGCGTCCGCGACGGCCGCGCACTCGGCCTGAGTGCGGACCCCGGTCCGGGCGCCCTCGCCGGCCGCCAGCTCGACCACGACGTCCACCGGCCGGGTGGCCCCGGCGTCGCGAAGTGCCGCGTCCATCAGCTCCACGCCGCGCACCGAGTCGACGTAACAGACGAGACGGAAGGCCGGATCGGCGGTGAGCTCGGCCGCGATCCAGCGCAGGGCCGCCGCGTCCACCAGTTCGTTCGCCAGGAAGATCCGCTCGGTGCCGTACGCCCGCGCCACCCGCACCTGGTGCGGCACGGCGAGCGTGATGCCCCACGCGCCGTGCTCGATCTGCCGCTGGAAGAGCTGCGGGGCCATGGAGGTCTTGCCGTGCGGGGCGAAGGCGAGGCCGTGCCGGGTGGCGTAGGTCTCCATGAGGTCGAGGTTGTGCTCCAGGTGCTCGGCGGAGAGCGCGAGCACGGGTGTGGCGAAGCCGTCGGTGAACAGGTTGCGGCGCTGGGCCGCCAGCTCGGCGACGGTCAGGCCGTCGGCGTCCGGGGGGAGGCCCTTGAAGCGGTGGTCGACGCGTTCCTCGGCCAGACGGGCGAGCGCCTCGTTGCGCATGGAACCTCCCTGATCAGCGGTGTTGCACTTACTGCAACACCCATTGCGTATATCGCTTACCGCTGTCTAACATCTCGGCCAACCGCGGGTCAACGGAGCCGCCGATCCACCCGCACAAGCCCTGGAGCCACGACGATCGTGACCATCACCGGACCCTGCAATGCCCCCGACGGCGTGGATGTCGTCGCGCTCGGCGAGTCCATGGTCACGTTCCTGCCCACACGGCCCGGGCGGCTCGCCGACGTGCCGTCGTTCGAGCGGGGGATCGGGGGCGCGGAGTCCAACGTCGCGTGCGGGCTCGCCGCCGCCGGGCACTCCGTGCGATGGGTGAGCCGCGTGGGCGCGGACGGGTTCGGCGACCATCTGGTCGAGGCCATCGGGGCGTACGGCGTCGATGTCTCGGCGGTGGGGCGGGATTCCGCGCGTCCGACCGGTGTGTACTTCCGCACGGCTGGGGACCGGGCCACGGACGCCCATGAGGTGGCGTACTACCGGGCGGGGTCGGCGGCTTCGGCGATGTCCGTGGAGAACGTGGACCTGAGAGCGGTGCGTTCGGGGCGGGTGCTGCATCTGTCGGGGATCACGGCGGCGCTGTCGGAGGACTGTCTCGGCCTGATGCGAGAGCTGACCGCTCCGCGTGCCGGGCGCCCCCTTGTGTCCTTCGACGTGAATCACCGCTCGGGGCTGTGGCGAGACGTCGACGGTCCGCGGGTGCTGCTGGAACTGGCGCGTGGTGCCGATCTCGTGTTCGTGGGGGAGGACGAGGCGGAGGAGGCCTGGGGGATCACGGGGGGACCGGACGCCGTGCGTGATGCGTTGCCCGAGCCGCATGTGCTGGTGGTGAAGCAGGGAGGAGTGGGGGCTACCGCATTCGTGTCGTCCGCGGGTGGTGGCGGGCTGGTCGCGCAGTTCCCCCCGCCCCTCGGGTCGGCCGGCGACCGCCCGTCGCAAGCCGTGCACAGCGCTGCGCCCAGCCGCCTCCCCCAGGCTGCGGGCAATCGTTCGACCACATTCGAACCCGCACCCGCTGTGGACGTCGTAGCGAGCACTGGCGCCGGTGACGCTTTCGCCGCCGGCTTCCTCTCCGCGACCCTGCGTGAACTGCCGCTCCCCGACCGCCTGCGCCACGGCCACCTCTGGGCGGCAGCCACCCTCACCGCCCCCGGCGACCTCGCCGCACCCCCCGCCCGCGACACCACCGACCGCCTGACCGCCCTCGACGACGCCGCGTGGGAGAAACTTCGACTCGGCCCCGGCTGGACGCAAGCCATCGAGCGGGCCGACGAGGAGGTACGTACGCCATGAGCCAGACCGTCGACCGGGCGCTCAGCATCCTGCCGCTGCTCGCCGAGGGCCCCGCCGACCTGGGCCAGGTCGCCGACCGCCTCGGCGTCCACAAGTCCACCGCGCTGCGCCTGCTGCGCACCCTGCATGAGCACGGCATGGTCTACCGCCAGTCCGACCAGCGCTACCGCCTCGGCGCCCGCCTCATCGCCCTCGCCCAGGAGGCGATGGAGAACCTCGACATCCGCGAGATCGCCCACCCCCATCTCGTACGGCTGAACGAGCAGTGCGGACACACCGTCCACCTCGCCGTGTACGAGGAGGACGAGGTGCTGTACATCGACAAGGTCGAGAGCCGCTACCCGGTGCGGATGTACTCGCGGATCGGCAAACCCGTCGCCATCACCGTCGCCGCCGTGGCGAAGCTGCTGCTCGCCGACCTGCCCGAGCACGAGCGCCGCCCCCTCGCCGAGAAGCTCGACTACCCCATGTACACGGCCCGTTCGACCCCGAACCCGGAGGCCTTCCTCCGGGAGCTGGCCAAGGTGCGCGAACAGGGCTGGGCCACCGACCTCGGTGGCCACGAGGAGTCCATCAACTGCGTCGCCGCGCCGATCCGCGGCGCCGACGGCCGCGTCGTCGCCGCGATGTCGGTCTCCGCACCGAACGTCGTCGTCACCGCCGACGAACTCCTCACCCTGCTGCCGCTGGTGCGCCGTACGGCGGGCGACATCAGCGGCGAGTACTCCGGCAGAACCTCAGCGAAGGGCACCGCATGACCGAGAAGACCGCACTCACCCCGAAGACCCACACCACGCCGCCGGCGAAGTTCTCCCACGGGGTGAAGAAGGGCAACATCCTCCAGGTCGCGGGCCAGGTCGGCTTCCTCCCCGCGGTCGAGGGACAGCCCCCGACGCCCGCCGGACCGACCCTGCGCGAGCAGACCCTCCAGACCCTCGCCAACGTCAAGGCGATCCTTCAGGAGGGCGGTGCCTCCTGGGACGACGTGATGATGATCCGCGTCTATCTGACGGACGTCGCCCACTTCGCCGAGATGAACGACATCTACAACACCTACTTCGAGGAGCAGGGGCTGACCCAGCCGCCCGCCGCCCGCACGACCGTCTACGTCGGTCTGCCCGCGGGTCTGCTCATCGAGATCGACGCGCTGGCCGTACTGGGCTGACGCCTCCTCACCCCCCGCACGCCGTGAACGGCATGGCCGCCCGCACCCCCCTGGGCGCCATGCCGCGATCGCCCCTGCCCGAAAGCTTCATGTACTTACCCAGAGGACCCCCAAATGCCCCATCCGCTCGCTGCGGCCGCCGCCCCCGAGACACCACCCCACACCGGCGGACTGCTCCTCCTCATCGACGGTACGGCCGGACTGCTCACGGTCGCCGCCATCGGCATCGCCCTGCTGCTCTTCCTGATCATCAAGACCCGGCTCCAGCCGTTCGTGGCGCTGCTCGCCGTCTCCATAGTCGTCGGCCTGATGGCCGGTCTCTCCGTCACCGAACTCTTCGGCACCGTCCAGCGCTCGGACGCCGTGTCCACCATCGAGTCCGGCATGGGCGGCATCCTCGGCCATGTCGCGATCATCATCGGCCTGGGCACCATGCTCGGCGCGATCCTCGAAGTCAGCGGCGGCGCCGAGGTGCTGGCGTCCCGCCTGCTCAACCTCTTCGGCGAGAAGCGCGCGCCGCTCGCGATGGGCCTCACCGGCCTCATCTTCGGCATCCCGGTCTTCTTCGACGTCGGCATCTTCGTCCTCGCGCCGCTCGTCTACGCCGCCGCCAAGCGCTCCGGCAAGTCCGTTCTGCTGTACTGCCTGCCGCTGCTGGCCGGCCTGTCGATGACCCACGCCTTCCTGCCCCCGCACCCCGGTCCGGTCGCGGCGGCCGGACTGCTCCACGTCGAGCTGGGCTGGGTCATCCTCATGGGCATCGTCTGCGGCATCCCGGCGGTGCTGGCCGCGTGGGTGTTCTCGGCCTGGATCGGCAAGCGCATCTTCGTCGCCGTGCCGCAGGACATGGTCGAGGCGGCCGCCGAGGCGAAGCTCGCCGTCATCAACGAGCAGCGGGAGGCCGGGGTCGAGCCCCAGGAGAAGCCGGTCCCGCTCGGCACGGTCCTCGGCATCATCGGTACGCCGCTGGTGCTGATCCTCGCCGCCACGTTCTCCTCGATCGCCCTGGACCCCTCCACCCCCCGTTCGGTGATCGAGTTCTTCGGCAACCCGTTCGTGGCCCTGACGATCGCCCTGCTGCTCGCCTACTACCTGCTGGGCATCCGCCGCGGCTGGTCCCGCAAGTCCCTGGAGACGGTGTCGACGTCCTCCCTGAAGCCGGTCGGCAACATCCTCCTGGTGGTCGGCGCCGGCGGTGTCTTCGGCGCCGTCCTCAAGGCCAGCGGCGTCGCCCAGGCCCTGTCCGACACCTTCAACGACGTGGGCCTGCCCGTGATCGTCCTGTCGTACCTCATTTCGGTGGTCCTGCGGGTCGCCCAGGGCTCGGCGACGGTCGCCATCGTCACGACGGCTGGCATCGTGGCTCCGCTGCTCACCGGAGGCGACCACTCCCAGGCCTTCGTCGCGCTGGTCATCATGGCCATCTCGGCCGGCTCGATCTTCGCCTCGCACGTCAACGACGGCGGCTTCTGGATAGTCGCCAAGTACTTCGGCATCAGCGAGCGTGACACGTTGAAGACGTGGACCGTGCTGGAAAGTGTCCTGTCGGTGGCCGGGTTCGTCGTCGCGGCGGTACTGAGCCTGTTCGTATAACGATGCGGGGGCTGGTTGCGCGGGACACAGGGTTGTCGACCATACTGCTCGGCTGTGGAGCAGCGCATAGGTTCAGGCAGCCAGCCCCTGGAGGGCGCCGGGTTCGACCCGGCCTTCATCCCCGGTCTCACCTCGCCCGCGTCCGTCGCGCCGAAGGGCGCGAAGAAGGAGGACGCGGCCGAGGAGGCCGACGCGGAGGAGACAGCCCTCGATGACGCCGACGAGCCCGGGACGGAGGCCGCGGACGACGTCGAAGACGTCGATGAGGAAGACGTTGACGACGAGGACGCCGACGACGTCGATGGCGACGCGGAGGACGCCGAGGACGAGGCCCCCGTCGACGGGCCCGTCTTCGAGGCCGCCGACCGCCGGGCCAGAATCGTCGCCGACCACAAGGGCGTTCGGCTCACCCTCGACGACCAGGAGTGCGAGTTCCGCTGGGACGAGATCGGCGCGGTCGAGACCGAGTCCCCACGCTTCGGCAAGCGCTACACCGTCACGGTGCACACCCCTGACCGCCGCTGGTACCCGATCGAGATCGAGGCGACGGCCAGGGCGCGCTTCAAGGACTGGGACGAGCAGTTGGACGCGGTGCTGGACGCCTACTTCGAGGAAGCCGGCGCCGAATAGCTAGCTGCAGTACTGGGCTTCCTTCCCGATCGACCGGTACATACAGTCCGCGTTCTCCAGCAACTGCAGCACCGCATCCCTGTTCCGGGACGTCTCCCGCTCGATGACCTCGTCGGGCGGGTAGAACCCGCCGCCCCCGGACCTCGGGTACATCTCGAAGGTGTACGAGAAGATCTTCTGGTTGCCCCACAGCCAGTCGTCGATCGACCCGTCGGTGATGTACAGGTCGCTGGCCTGCTCCGGCGTGTAGCCGTTGCTCGCGGCCATCTTCTGCCCGACCGCGGCGAACGCGTTGCGGTCGTCGGCCGTCATGCCGGGCGCGGTGTCGGAGTACGTGTACCCGTACGGCCACAGCACCAGCTCGCTGTAGGTGTGGAAGTCGATCCCGGCGGTGATCTGCTGCTTGCCGCCGACGACCCGGCCGCGCACGAAGTTCGCGACCACCTTCACTTCGGGCGCCGACTCGGCGGACGCGCCCCGGTACGTCTCCGAGGACGTCGACCCCGACGAGCCGCCGCAGCAGCCCCACCGGTAGGCCCAGTTGCGGTTGAGGTCGGTACCGACGGCCGACGAACCGGAGTTGGGCTGGCGGTTCTTGCGCCAGGACCGGTAGGAGCCGGTGGCGATGTCGTACTCGCCGCCGTCCGGGTTGAGGTCGGGCACGATCCAGATCTCACGGTTGTTCACCAGGGAGGTGACCCGGGAGTCGCTGCCGTAGTCGGAGGTCAGCTCGCGCAGCAGATACAGCGCCATCTCGACGGTGAGGTGCTCACGGGCGTGCTGGTGATGGGTGAACAGCACCTCCGGCTCGGCCTCGTCGGTGCCGACGTTGTCGCTGATCTTGATGGCGACGATGTTGCGGCCCTGGTACGACGTACCGATGACGCGCTGGCTCGCGATGGAGGAGTTGGCCGAGACGATCGAGTTGATCTCGCTCGTCATCTCCGCGTAGTTGTGATAGCGCGAGTCGCCGGACGGGAAGTCGTAGAGCCGGACGTCGTCCTCGCCGGCGGACCGGTCGGGGACCGCGCCGAGCGGGGTGACGTCGTAGCCGAGCGACCTGAGCTTCTTGATCTGGTCGGCCCGGCCGGAGACGACGACACCGTGGTCGTCGGTGGCGTCCACGCTCACGCCGGTGCGCTGAAGTGCCGTGCGGGCCTCGGCACCTCCGTGCAGCCGGACCTCGTACTGGCGGATGTCGTCGGCCGAGGAGGCCGCCTTGGCGGCGCTGTCGGCGTTCGCGGACACATTCGCCGAGAGCGGCGCCGCGAGGGCGAGGGCGAGCAGACCGGCGAGGGCGGCGGTACGTCTGCCGCTCCGGCCGCCTGAGCCGCGTATCCGAAGTCGCATGAATTCTCCTTGTGGGAGTGGGGGGTGGGGTTCATTGCGACGTACGTAGGTGATGGGGGTCCCCCCGCTCGAGCGAAGCCGAGAGTGGGGGAGGGTGTGGCGCTCATGGTGCGGCGGTGGCATGGACAGGTCAAGGGTGCGAAGGGTCCTGGCGGTGTGAACCATCCGAAAATCGGCCGCGCAGTGTACGCGCGCGGCCCGGGTGCCGAGTGGTCCCCGATGAACTCCACCCGGGGGTGTGAGCCGGGCGTGCGGGACGGAGCCGGGCGGGGGAAGTGTGGTGACCCGCGCAAGGGGGGAACGGCGGGAGCGGCGGCTTGGCGGGGACCGGCGCACCCGCCGCCTCCCGGCCGCGGACTTTCCGGCTCCCTTCGTCCATCACCCCGGAGGAACGGCTGATCATGGGCGGATCAGCGCCTGGACGGGACCGGCGGCTGCCGGTCGAGACGACGAGCTTCGTCGACCGGCGCGGCGAACTCGCCGCCGGACGCGAGCTGCTGTCCAGGGCCCGGCTCGTCACGCTGACCGGGCCCGGCGGTGTCGGCAAGACCCGCCTCGCCGCACGCCTCGCGGCCTCCCTGCGGCGCACCTTCCCGGACGGCGTGCGCTTCGTGCCGCTCTCCGGCCTGGACGACCCGGCGCTCGTGCCGCTCGCCGCCGCCGGCGCGCTCGACCTGCCCGACCACTCCGCACGGCCGCCGCTCCAGGCCCTGGTGGAACAGCTGAGGGACCGTCGGCTGCTCCTGCTGCTCGACAACTGCGAGCACCTGCCCACGGCCTGCGCCGAACTCGCCGCGGCCCTGCTGCACGGCACGACCGGCGTACGGATCCTCGCCACCAGCCGCCACCGCCTCGGCCTCACCGAGGAACACCTCCTGGACGTACGGCCCCTGCCGGTGCCCGACCCGGACGGCGCCCTCGGCGCACTCGAGGGCTCCCCGGCGCTCGCCCTGTTCACCGACCGGGCCGCCGCGGTGGTCCCCGGCTTCCGCCTCACCGCCGCCAACCGGGCCGCCGTCGCCCGCCTGTGCCGCCGCCTCGACGGCCTCCCCCTCGCCATCGAACTCGCCGCCGTCCGGATGCGCGTCCTCGACATCGACCAGCTCCTCGACCGCCTCGACGACCGCTACCGCCTCCTCACCGGCGGCAGCCCCGCCTCCCTGCCCCGCCACCAGACCCTGCGCGCCGCGGTCGACTGGAGCCACGAACTGTGCACCGGACGCGAGCAGTTGGTGTGGGCACGGCTTTCGGTGCTGGCGGGGAGCTTCGACCTGGAGACGGCGGAAGCGGTGTGCGCGCCGGGCACGGCGACGGGCGCGCCGGGCGGCGAGGGAGAGCGGGCGACCCTCCACCCCCACGACGTCCTCGACGCCGTGACCGGCCTGGTCGACAAGTCCGTACTGTCCCGGGAGTCCGGACCCGACGGCGTCCGCTACCGCCTCCTCGACACCCTCCGCCACTACGGCCTGGACCGACTGCGCGCCCTGCCCGGCGAGGAGCCCGCCGCTCGCCGACGCCAGCGCGACTGGATGCTGCGCCGCGCCGTCGCCTGCGAGCGCGCCTGGTTCGGGCCCGGCCAGCGCGAGATCGTGGCCCGGCTGCGGGCCGACCAGGACAACCTGCGCACCGCCCTCGACTTCAGCCTCACCACCCCGGACGAACGCCTCGCCGGCCTGCGCCTGGCCGGCACCCTCTGGTTCTACTGGCACGCCTGCGGCGCCCCGCGCGAGGGCCGGCACTGGATCGACCGCGCCCTCGCCGCCAACCCGGAACCCACCCCGGAGAGAGCCCGCGGCCTGTGGATCGCCGGGCTCCTCGCCGCCGCCACCCACGCCCTCGCCGCGGGTCTGGCCCTCGCCCGCGACGCCCACGTGCTGGCCGAGGACCTCGACGACGCGGCGGAGGCGGCACACGCCGAGTACGTCATCGGTGTCATCACCCTGTTCATGGACGACCTGCCGACCGCGCTCAGGCACTTCGAGACGAGCGTCGCGCGCGGCCCCGTCCCCGGCCAGCACCTCAGCCTGCACGGGCTCGACCAGGTCGAACTCGCCTGCGCCCTGGGCTTCCTCGGCGAGGCCGACCGTGCCGTCGAGGTCTGCGAGCGCGCCCGCCGGATGTGCGAGCGGCACGGCGAGGAGTGGGTGCACTCCTACGTCCTGCGGATGCTCGCCCTCGCCCACACCGTGCAGCGCGACTGGGCGCGGGCCGAGCACCACGCCCGGCAGGCCCTGCGGCTGAAGATCGCCGTGCACGACGTCATCGGCATCGCCCTCACGCTCGACCTCCTGGCGCGCACCGCCGTCGAGCAGGGCACCCACGAGCGGGCGGCCGCCCTGCTCGGCGCCGCCGACCGCACCTGGACCGCCATCGACCGCGACCGCTGGGGATCGGCGACCCTCAAGTCGGCCCGCCGCGACAGCGAGGCCCGGGCCCGTGAGGGACTGGGCCCGTCCGACTACCAGCGGTCCTACGAGCGCGGCGCCGCACTCGACCTCGCCCGGACCGTCGAGTACGCCGTCGGCGACACGACCCGGCCGCGCCGGCCCACGCCCGCCCGCAGGACGAACGGCCGCCACAGGTCCGCTCCTTCGGCACCCGGGGTCCGCCTCACCCGCCGTGAGAGCGAGGTCGCCGAACTCGTCGCCCAGGGACTCGCCAATCAGCAGATCGCCGACCGCCTGGTCATCGCCCGGCGCACCGCGGAGGGCCATGTCGAACGCGTCCTGCGCAAGCTCGGCTTCCACAACCGCAGCCAGATCGCCGCCTGGGTGGCGGCGCAGCGCTGACACCCACGGCTCACAAGGCCGACCCACGCCATCGACCCGTATCCGAGGGGAGTCCGTACCGATGACCACCCGACCAGCCCCGTCCACCCCGCCGCAGGACTGCTTCGACCACCGCATGGCGGTGTTCCACAGCGACGACGAGTTCCTCGCCGCCGCCCTGCCCTTCCTCACCGTGGCCCTGGGGGCGCCCGACGAGCCGCCGCCCGTGGCCATCGCCGCGCCCGGCAACCTGGACCTCCTGCGCGACGCCCTCGGCGACGCCGCGAAGGACGTCGTCCTCGTCCCGCACACCGAGTGGTACACCGGCTCCGCCGCCAACGCCATCGCCCGCAGCGCCGGCCACCTCGCCGCCCACGCCGGCCCCGGCGGCCGTATGCATCTGCTCATGGAACCCGTCTGGGGCGGACGGGCCGGGCGCTCGCCGCGCGAGACCGCCGAGTGGATCCGCTACGAGGCGCTCGCCAACCTCCTCTTCGCCCCGTTCGCCACGACCGCCCTGTGCGCCTACGACTACCGGGTCGCGGGCCACGCCATCGTCGCCGCCGCCCGCCGGGCCCACCCCGACTCCGGCGTCTACGTGGACCCGGTCCGGCTCGCCACCGAACTCGACGCCGTGCCGCTGCCCGCGCCGCCCGCGGACGCCGAGCGGCTGCCCGGTCCGGCCCCCGCCGCCGACGCCGTGCGCACCTGGGCCACCGTCCAGGGACTGCCCGCCGCCGACGTGGAGCTGTTCACCACCGCCGTCGCCGAGGCGGCCGCCGCGCTCGGCCCGCTTCAGGGGGCCCTGCTGTGGGGCGAGGCCCCGGCGTGCGTCTGCGAGCTGCGCGTCGCGCGCCGCGTCGACGACCCGCTGGCCGGCTTCGTACCGCCGCCACGGGTGGAACCGGAACCCGGGCAGGGGCTGTGGTTCGCCCGCCAGGTGTGCGCGTATGTCGACGTCCGCGACGAGCGGGAGGGGGCGAGCGTACGGCTCCAGTACGGGTAGCGGAGTCCGCACGCAGGTAGGGAATCGGGTATTTCTCCCCCTGCGGCCGCACCCCGGCCCCGCCATCCTGGACCCATGCTGTACGGCTCTTATCCCCAGCCGCCCCTGGGGGCAGGTCATCTGAGCGTCGAGTACGACCCCCGCCCCGCCGCGGTCGGTCAGGCCCGTGCGGAGGTCCGCCGGCAGCTGGAGGGATGGGGGCTCGCGGACCTGGACGACCTGGTGGACATGGCGGAGCGACTGGTGAGCGACCTCGCCGCGAACGCCCTGCGGCAGGCGGCGAGCCGCTTCCGGCTCACGCTGTCCGCCGCGCACGGGATCCTTCGCTGCGAGGTACGCGACGGGGTGGGCAAGACGCTGTGGTTCGAGCTCGGCACATGCCGGTGTGCGCCGGGGCTGGTCGTCGGCGGGTCGTTCCGCGGCACGGACTGATCCGTTCCCGCCCCCTTGCCGGTTCCGCCTCTTTACGCTTTCTTGATCTGCATGGCGGACACCACAGGAAACCCCACGGACACTGAGGCATCCTCCGACGACAACCCCCCACTCGGTAAGTCCCGTTGGCGCTACATCGGGCCCGGCATCGTCGTCGCCGCGACCGGCGTCGGCGCCGGTGACCTGGTCGCCACCCTCATCGCGGGCAGCAACTTCGGGTACACCCTGCTGTGGGCCGCGGTCATCGGCTGCCTGGTCAAGATCTCCCTCGCCGAGGCGGCCGGACGCTGGCATCTGTCCACCGGCCGCACCCTGTTCGACGGCTGGGCCAGCCTCGGCCGCTGGACCATCTGGTTCTTCGGCGTCTACGCCGTGATCTGGGGCTTCGTCTACGGCGCCGCCGCCATGTCCTCCAGCGCCCTGCCGCTGCAGGCCCTGTTCCCGGACGTGATGGACCTGGAGTGGTGGGCCATCGCCTGCGGACTGGTGGGCCTGGTCTTCGTCTGGTTCAACAAGTACGCGGTCTTCGAGAAGGTCATGACGGTCCTGGTGGGCGTCATGTTCGTGGTCACGGTGTATCTCGCGATCCGCGTCACGCCGAACCTCGGGGACGCCTTCGCCGGACTGCTGCCCGTCCTGCCCGACGAGAAGGACTCCGTCCTCAACACCCTCGGCCTGATCGGCGGCGTCGGCGGCACCATCACCCTTGCCGCGTACGGCTACTGGGTCAACGCCAAGGGCTGGACGAGCACCGGCTGGATGAAGGTGATGCGGCTCGACAACCGCGTCGCGTACATCACCACCGGGATCTTCGTGATCGCGATGCTCTTCGTCGGCGCGGAGCTGCTGCACTCGGCGAACGTGGCCATCGCGAGCGGCGACAAGGGACTGCTCCAGCTCAGCGACATCCTGGAGGAGGAGTACGGCACGGCGACGGCCAAGTTCTTCCTGATCGGCTTCTTCGCCACCTCCTACACCTCCCTGATCGGTGTCTGGCACGGCGTGAGCCTGATGTTCGCCGACTTCGTGGCCCGGTTCCGGGGCCAGGGCGAGCAGAAGGGCGAGGCGGTCGCCTCCGGCGCACGCGAACGCTCCTGGCCGTTCCGCGCGTACCTGCTGTGGCTGACCTTCCCGCCCATCGTCCTGCTCTTCCAGGACCAGCCCTTCCGCCTGATCATCATCTACGGCGTCCTGGGCGCGGCCTTCCTGCCGTTCCTCGCCGGCACCCTGATCTGGCTCCTCAACTCCTCCCGCACCCCCGTGCAATGGCGCAACGGCGCACTCAGCAACGTGATGCTGGCGATCGCCGGACTGCTGTTCCTGGTGCTGTGCGTGAAGCAGGTCTGGGACCAGCCCTGGTCGGAGTTCTTCTAGCGGACTCCCCTCCCGGAAGGGAGGGGAGCATTCGATGACGCGGTGAACCGGGGAGAATGTGTCACCGCAGCACCGAGAAGTTCACCGCGAGCACGAGAACCAGGACCCAGGACCTCACGGATGACCCAGCAGCCACCCCCACCCGGACCGGGCTTCGGCCCGCCCCCGCCGCAGTACGCGCCCGCGCCACCCCCGTACGCCCCCGCACCGCCCGCGTACGCCCCGGTCCCGCCGCAGCCGGCGCCGGCGGGTCCGGATTTTCTGGCCGTCGACAAGCGCAACGCCGTCGTCGTCGACGCGTCCGGCGTCGCCTTCGAGCTGTCCGGCTACACGCTGGAGTTCCGCTGGCCGGAGATCCACGGTGTGCACTACAAGCCGAGCCCGGACGGCAAGGCCCTGATGGTGGCCGTGGTCCAGTTGGACGGCCGGTTCCACGAGTGTGTGGTGGAGGCCAAGCCCCGGGCCCGGCTGCAGGAGTGGCTCGCGCAGCTGGCCTGGGTGCTCGGCCACTACCGTCCTACGGGGTGAGCTACGGCAGCGCGTGCACGTGCGGGCCCACCGCGTTCGACCAGGCGTTGCCCGCCGTCGCGTCCCAGTTCGTGGACCAGGTCATCGCGCCCCGCAGGTCGGGATAGGTCCGCGAGGGCTTGAAGGAACCGCAGCCCGTGCCCTTGGCCAGGCAGTCCAGGGCGTTGTTCACGACGGACGGGGCGACGTACCCGCTGCCCGCGCCCCGGGTCGAGGCCGGCAGACCCAGGCCGACCTGGGACGGGGCCAGGCCGCCCTCCAGCTGGATGCAGGCCAGGGCGGTCAGGAAGTCCACCGAGCCCTGGCTGTAGACCTTGCCGTCACAGCCCAGCATCGAACCGCTGTTGTAGTACTGCATGTTGACGACCGTGAGGATGTCCTTGATGTTCAGGGCCGTCTGGAAGTAGGAGTTCGACGTCGACTGCATGTCGATGGTCTGCGGCGCCATGGTGATGACCAGGGACGAGCCGGCCTTCCCGGACAGCGAGCGCAGCGCCTGCGTCATGTAGGTCGCGTTGAGGCCGTTCTCCAGGTCGATGTCGACGCCGTCGAAGCCGTAGGTCTGCATGAGCGAGTACACCGAGTTCGCGAAATTCGTCGCCGACGTCGAGTCGTTCACGGACACCGTGCCGCGCTCGCCGCCCACCGAGACGATGACCTTCTTCCCGGCGGCCTGCTTGGCCCTGATGTCCGCCTTGAACTGGTCGACGGTGTAGCCGCCGAGGCCGGCCGAGTCCAGGTTGAAGGTGACCGCGCCCGGCGTCGAGGTCGCGTCCGCGAAGGCGACCGCGATGATGTCGTACTGGGACTGGACGTCGGCGAGCTTCTGCACCGTGGCGCCGTTGTTGAAGTTCTGCCAGTAGCCGGTCACCGCGTGCTTGGGCAGCGCCGGACCCACCGGACCGGCCGTGGTCGTACCCGTCACCGTCGCCGACTTCGGCGACTCACCGGCCGCGTTGGTCGCCGTGACCTGGAAGGAGTACGACGTCGAGGCCGAGAGCCCGGTCACGGTCGCGGAAGTGCCGGTCACCGCGGTGACCTTCGTACCGGCGCGGTAGACGTTGTAGCCGGTCGCGCCCGAGACGGTGTTCCAGGCCAGGGAGACGGACGAGGAGGTCGTACCCGAGACGCTGAGCCCGCTCGGGGAACCGGGGATCGTCGGCGTCGGGTCGGTGCCACCGCCGCCGTCGGGGCCGTACACCGACAGGTCGTCCGCGTAGTAGGCGGCCTGTCCGTACCAGCCGTGCGTGTACACCGTGACCGAGGTCGTCGAGGCGCCGGTGGTGAAGGTCGTCGACAGCTGTTTCCAGGCGGAGGAGTCCGGGGTCCAGGTCGACACGTCGGTGGTGCCCGTGCCCGTCACGCCCAGGTAGGTGTAGCCGCCCTGGACCCAGGCGCTCAGCGTGTACGTCGAGTTGGGCTTGACGGCCACGGCCTGGGTGCAGCGGGCGTTGTCCTGCCCGGCCGGGGTCGCCTTCAGCGCGGTCGCGCCGCCGTGCACCGGGGAGGAGACGGTCGTGCCGCTGTTCGCGGAGCACGTCCAGTTGCTCAGGCCGGCCTCGAAGCCGGCGTTCTTGGCGTTGTTGACGTCCGCGGCGGACGCGTGGCCCGCGCCGAGGAAGGTGAGGGAGAGGGCGGTGGTGACGGCCGCCGCCCAGAGGCGTGCCGTGCGGGGCCTCTGTCGTCTGTTTGTGAACATGTCAAATAAGTTGGTCCAGACCAATCCCGGTGTCAAGGTGTTCCGGACGTGGAGAATTGGTGTGCGTAACCTGCCCCGTTTTGGCGTGAGTTGTGTGAGTGGAGTTGCTTCTCCGCTGGAGAGAAGCTGTTCTCCGGCCGCGGAGCCGTGGATACAGTGCTCAAATAGTCACGCAATGAAGTCATCGGGGAGCTGCGCGTGCCAACTGCCATTGCCGTGACGAGCGCCGACATGGCGCTGCCGGCGCAGGACGAGCGAACCGTGCCCGCCGTCGTGCTCCAGGACCTCGAACACGAGCCGCTGGAGCGGTCACTGGCGGGCATGCAGACGCTCGTCGAGCAGCACGGCCATGTGATCGTCGTCTGCTCGACCGCGGCCTCCCGCGCCGTACGGCAGCGGCTGCACACCGTACGGTCCCTGCTGGAGAGCGACCGGATCGCCGTCTTCCGGCCCGAACTGCCCCCGCTCGCACTGGCCGTCCTGGCCCGCCAGCTGCGCCAGCTCGCCTCCTGCGACCTCAGCCCCGGCGTCCTGGCCTCGGCCGGCCGGCTGCTCACCCACTACCTGCACGCCGGGGCGCTCCTCGGCTCCGTCACCCGGCTCGACCGCGTCCCCGTCGACCTCAAGTCGCACGCCAAGTCCTGGATGCCCGGCAGCCAGTTCGGCGTCCTCGCCCATCCGGCCCCGTACCTCGCGCGCATGGCCCCCGGAGTCACCCTGCCCGGCCCGGAGTTCAGCACGTCGATGCTGGTCGCCCAGGGACAGCTCCAGTCCGACTGGGTCACCGCGACCCTGGCCAAGTCCTGGAACGCACAGGGCCTGCGTGAGGTCGTCCTGCCCGCCGAGTCGGCCACCTGGTGGGGGACAGCCAAGCTGATCGAGTTCTGTGCCTATCTGCCCGACCTGTCGGTGCTTTACCAGCTCGTCACCTCCGTACGGCAGAACTCCTGTCACTGGTGCGGCATCGACGTCATAGGCGACCGCTGCGTCTTCTGCTCCGCCACCCCGCCCGTCCACGAGCAACCGGCCCGCGCAGGCTGACCGGACCCGAGCCCCATCCGACCGCCCCCGACCGATTCCCCCAATGAGGTTGCACGGTTCATGAACTCCCGTCAGCGCCGCGGCGTGATACTCCTGCTCCTGTCGATCGTCTGCGCCCTCGGCGCCTTCGCCGGTGTCCTGTCCGTCATCAACGACGTGAAGTCGAAGGTCGGCCCGGAGGTCACGGCCTACCGGCTCAAGAGAGAAGTGGCTCCCTACACACCGCTCACCGCGGGCCAGTTCGAGAAGATCCAGATGCCCGAGCGGTGGCTGTCGAAGAACGCCGTCACCAGCCTCCGCGAGATCCAGGGCAAGATCGCCGTCACGACCCTCAAGCCGGGCTCCCTGCTCCAGAGCGACATGATCGTCGACCAGCCCGCCCTGCAGACCGGCGAGCAGGAGCTCGCCATCATGATCGACGCGGCGACCGGCGTGGCCGGCAAGATCACCCCGGGCTCCAAGGTCAACGTCTACGCCACCTTCGAGGGCGCCCGCGACTCGGACCCCGACCAGTCGCGGCTGATCGTGGAGAACGCCCGCGTGATCGACGTGGGCGAACTGACCTCGCTGAAGCCCGACGAGGACGACCGGCGCCGGGAGCCCACCGAGGCCGTCCCGATCACCTTCGCGCTGGAGCCGATCGACGCCCAGCGCCTGACGTACGCCGAATCGTTCGCCGACGAGGTCCGGCTCGCCCTGGTGGCACCCGGCTCCGACTCCGACATCCCCGCGACGAACCGCACGTACGAACTCGCCAAGGACAAGTGAGAGGCCCCCATGCCCACGAGGATCCTCCCGGCCGTCGGCGACGCGGACGCGGTCCGGTCCCTCACGACGCTGCTCAGCCAGCTCCCCGACGCCGAGCCGGTCGCCCCGGTCACCGACTCCACCCAGCTCGTCGACACCCTGGCCCGCCTGGCCGCCGAGTCCATCGACGAACTCCCCGAGGTCGTCGTCGTCCACGAACGCATCGGCCCCGTCCCGGCCCTGGAACTCATCCGCGACGTGGCCCTGCGCTTCCCCGCGGTCGGCGTCATCCTCGTCACCTCCGACGCGAGCCCCGGCCTCTTCCAGGCCGCCATGGACTACGGCGCACGCGGTCTGGTGGCCCTGCCCCTGAGCTACGAGGAACTGGCCAGCCGGGTCAACGCGGTGGCCCAGTGGTCCATGGGCGTACGGCGTCATCTGGGCGCCGGCGGCGATGTCTTCAGCGGCGTCGGCGGCACCGTGGTGACAGTGAGCGGCGCGAAGGGCGGCGTGGGGGCGACCCTGACGGCCATCCAGCTGGCGCTGGCCGCGCAGACGTCGGGCCGCGACGCCGCGCTGCTCGACATGGACCTCCAGACCGGCGACATCGCCTCCTACCTGGACATCCAGTTCCGCCGCTCGGTCGTCGACCTCGCCGCCATCAACGACATCACGCCGCGGGTCCTGGCCGACGCCGTGTTCCGGCACGACTCGGGCGTGGCGCTGCTGCTCGCCCCCGGCGACGGCGAACGCGGCGAGGAGGTCACCGACCGCGCCGCCCGCCACATCGTCAGCGCCCTGCGCTCCCGCTACGAGGTCGTCGTCATCGACTGCGGCTCCCAGCTCTCGGGCGCGAGCGCCGCCGCCGTGGAGATGGCCGACACCGCCCTGCTCGTCACCACGCCGGACGTGGTCGCGGTGCGCGGTGCCAAGCGCACGGTGCGGATGTGGGACCGCCTCCAGATCCGCAAGGCGGAGGAGACGATGATCGTCGTCAACCGCCACACCCGCAGTGCGGAGATCCAGCCCGCCCTGATCCAGCGCATCACCGGCACCGGCATCGCCGCCACCGCGATCCCCGCCAACTTCAAGGAGCTCCAGGGCGCCGTCGACTCGGGCCGGGTGCACGAACTGGACCCCAAGAGCACGGTCAAGCAGGCACTTTGGGGTCTCGCGGGGGAACTGGGGCTGGTCAAGGGCACCGAAGGGGCGGCCCCGCAGCGCCGCGACGGCCGGGCACGCGGCACGGACCGGGCGGCGCTGACCTTCCGGAGGCGGAAGGAGATAGGGCGGTGAAAGGGCGGCCCGGGGACGACCGGGGTCAGGTGACCGTCGAGTTCCTCGGAATGCTGCCGACGATCATCGTGACCCTGGTGCTGCTGTGGCAGTGCGTGCTGGTGGGGTACACGTTCACGCTCGCGGGGAATGCTGCGGACGAAGCGGTACGGGCGGGCACGGCCACCGAGGGGCAGGCGGGGTGCGAGGAGGCAGGGCTGCAGCACCTGCCCGAGGCATGGCAGGGGGACGCCGAGGTGGGGTGCGCCGCGAGTGGTGGATTCGTCACGGCCGATGTGACCCTCCAGGTGCCGGTCCTGTTCCCCGGGGCGATCGGCTTCCCGTTCACGGTGGAGGGGCACGCCGGGGCCGTCCAGGAGGAGAAGGGGGACTGAGATGGGGACCGAGATGTCGTACGACACGAAGGTCCGAATCCGTGACCGCGGTCAGGTCGCCATCGAGTACCTCGGGTTCATCCCGATCCTGATCCTCGTCGCCCTGGCCGGTGTGCAGGTCGGGCTGATCGCCTACGCCGCCCAGCAGGCCGGTACGGCGGCCCGGGCTGGGGCGCGGGCGGCCTCGTTGGAGGAGAGCGCGCAGGACGGATGTGCGAACGCGGTCAGCGACTGGCTGAACGTGACCTGCGTCCCCGAGGAGGGAGGCGACTCGGTGACCGTCACCGCCACCGTCGAGATCCCGTCGCTCGTCCCCGGCTGGAACTTCGACGACGCCCAGAAGACCGCGACCATGCCGCTCGACCGCTGAACGAGGATCCACATGAGCCTGAGGTCACGCATCAACACCCCCGAGGAGCACGGCAGCCGGGGCGAGGACGGGCATCTCGTCGCCTCGTACCGGGCCAAGCTGCTCGAGGAGATCGACCTCGCGGAGATGAGCTCGCTGGCGGCGGCCGAGCGCCGGGCCCGCCTCGAGCGGGTGCTCGGGCACATCATCAGCCGCGAGGGCCCGGTGCTGTCGACGGTCGAGCGCTCACAGCTGATCCGCAGGGTCGTCGACGAGGCGCTCGGCCTGGGCATCCTGGAGCCGCTCCTGGAGGACGCCTCGATCACCGAGATCATGGTGAACGGCCCGGACGCGATCTTCGTGGAACGCGGGGGCCGCGTCGAGCAGTTGCCGCTCCGCTTCCCCTCCCACGACCAGCTGATGCAGACCATCGAGCGGATCGTCTCGACCGTGAACCGGCGGGTCGACGAGTCCAACCCGATGGTGGATGCCCGGCTCCCCTCCGGCGAGCGCGTCAACGTGATCATCCCGCCGCTGTCCCTGACCGGCGCGACCCTCACCATCCGCCGCTTCCCCCGCTCCTTCACTTTGCACGAGATGACCGGCCTCGGCTCGCTCGACGAGCCCATGGTGTATCTGCTGGCCGGGCTGGTGCAGGCGAAGTTCAACGTCATCGTCTCGGGCGCGACGGGCACCGGGAAGACGACCCTGCTGAACGCCCTGTCCGGGCTGATCCCCGAGACCGAGCGCATCATCACCATCGAGGACTCCGCCGAACTCCAGCTCCAGCAGTCCCACGTCATCCGCCTGGAGTCCCGCCCGCCGAACGTCGAGGGCAAGGGCCAGGTCACCATCCGCGACCTGGTCCGCAACTCCCTGCGCATGCGCCCCGACCGGATCGTCGTCGGTGAGGTCCGCGGCGGCGAGTCCCTCGACATGCTCCAGGCGATGTCGACCGGCCACGACGGCTCGCTGGCCACCGTGCACGCCAACAGCGCAGAGGACGCCCTGATGCGGCTGAAGACCCTCGCGTCGATGTCGGACGTCACGGTCCCGTTCGAGGCGCTGCACGACCAGATCAACAGCGCGGTGGATGTGCTGATCCAGCTGACGCGGTTCCCGGACGGAGCGCGCAGGATCACCGAGATCGCCATCCTGGACAGCCATGGCGCGGAGCCGTACCGCCTCGTCACGGTGGCCCGCTTCAACGCCCAGCCCATGACGCCGGACGGCCGCGTCCACGGCGCCTTCGCCTACTTCCCGCTGCCACGCCGCACCGCGGACCGCCTCTACATGGCGAGCCAGCCAATCCCGCAGGCCTTCGGCGTCGCCCAGTCACCGCTCGAGCTCGCCACCCGAGAAGCCAGGTAGGACCCCCATGGACCTCGATAGCCGCATCACGCTCACCACCGGCATCGCGCTACTGACCTGCGCGCTGGCCGTCGTGGGCGTGCACGCGTACGCCGCAGGACGGGCCCAGCGCCAGGCCCTGGTCGACCGGCTCTCCGCCACCGGCCAGCTCTCCGGGGCGGGCGGCCGGCGGCGCCGATTCGCCGACCTGGACCGGCGGCTGCGCCGTACCCGGCCGGGCAAGCAGCTGGAACTGCGGCTGGTGGCGACGGGCCTGGACGTCACCCCCGGCGAGTTCTTCGTCTACATGCTGGCGACGGTGGCCGGGCTGTGGCTGATCGGCCAGGCCGCGCTGGCCCCCTTCTTCGGCCCGATCGCCGGCCTGCTGGGTGTGGGGGCGGCGGTCCAGTTCCTCAACTGGCAGCGCCAGAAGCGCATCGAGCGGTTCATCAACCAACTCCCCGAACTGGCCCGCATCCTCGCCAACGCAGCCCACGCCGGGCTCGCCCTGCGCACCGCGATCGGCCTGGCGGCGGAGGAGCTGGAGGCACCGGCCGGCGAGGAACTGGCCAAGGTCTCCAACCAGCTGGCGCTGGGCGCCTCGATGGACGACGCCCTCGGCGAGCTCGCCGAACGCCTCCCCTCCCGCGAACTGGTCGTCCTGGTCACCACGCTGGTGCTGTCCAACCGGGCCGGCGGCCAGGTCGTCAGCGCGCTGCGGAACCTCACCGAGACGCTGGAGGAGCGCAAGGAGACCCGGCGCGAGGTCCGCACCCAGCTCTCGCAGGTCAGCATGACGTCGTACGCCGTCCCGGTCCTGGGCATCGGGTCGTTGTTCCTGATGAACGGCGTGCAGGACGGCGCCCTGGACCGGATGACCGGCTCGCCGCTGGGCCAGGCGGCGGTGCTCATCGCCTTCGGGCTGTACGCGGTGGGCTTCATCCTGATCCGCCGTATGTCGCGGATCGACGTCTGAGGGGCGGGGAAGGCTGATGGGAATCGGAATCCTCCTCGCGACCGTCATGGCCCTGGGCGTCGGGGGCGTCTTCGCCGCCATCCGTCTGTACCGGTCGGAGACCAGACTGCCCAGCGATCTCGCGCTGGCCCTGGAGGTCGGCGCGACCCGCACCGGCGCCGTGGACTCCCTCGTCGACCGCATGGGCATGCGCTACGCGCCCGCCGTACTGCGTCTGATGGGCCCGAAACTGGTCGCCAAGTACCGCCGCAAGATCGACCTCGCGGGCAACCCCGGCGGTCTGACGATCGACCGCTATGCCGCACGGCGCGCGGTGTACGGCTTCCTCGGCGCGGTCGGCTTCCTGGTGTTCCTGCTGCGCGGCCAGGTCCTGGTCGCGCTGCTGCTGCTCGCGTTCGGCGCGTTCTGGACGGAGGTCGGCATCTGGTCGGCGATCCGGATCAGGAAGGACGAGATCGAGCGCACCCTGCCGGACTTCCTGGACGTCCTCGCGGTCGTCGTCAGCGCGGGCCTGGGCTTCCGCCAGGCACTCGACCGGGTCGCCACCAGGTACGAGGGCCCCTGGGCCGACGAACTGCGCATCACCCTGCGCCAGATGGACCTCGGCATGAGCCGCCGCCAGGCCTTCGCGGAACTGCGGCGGCGCAACGACTCCGAACAGGTCGCCATGTTCGTCACCGCCCTCCAGCAGGGCGAGGAGCTCGGCGCGCCGATCGTCGACACCCTGGTCGCCCTGGCCAAGGACATGCGCCGCACCGACGCCCAGAACGCCCGTCGCAAGGCGGCCCGCGCGGTGCCCAGGGCCACTCTGATGATCACCACGTTCATGGTTCCGGCGACCATGCTCCTGCTGGGGGCGGGGCTGCTGCTGGGGTCGGGCACGGACTTCGGGTCGCTGACGGGGGAGTAGGGGGGAGAGCGGATGGCACTGACGGTGCACAGGCCACGGCGCGGTCGGCGGAAGGCGGCGGACGGCGCGCGGAAAGCCGCCGATGGTGCTCGGGCACCCCAAGGGTCACCCGCACGTGGCGATGAAAGCCGCACCGGTGGTGCGGGTGGGAACGCAAGCCCGGCCGAAGGCCGGGCGCACCCCCGCCCGCCCGCGGTGAAGCCCGCACCGGAACGCAACGCCCTCCAAGCCATGTGCCGCCAGGTCTTCGGCTTCCGACTGGCCATGATCGCTCTCGCCGCCCCCGCCGCCCTGCTCAACGCGGCCCCCGGCCTGGGCTCCCGCCTCGTCGGCGCGGCGGTCGTGGTCACGTTCATGGGCTCCTACGTCCTGTTCCGCGACTGGGAACGCTTCGGCCCGCTCCTCCTGCGCCACCCCACCCTCCTGGCCGCGGACACCCTCTTCACCTCACTCCTGCTGATCTCCGCGGGCCCCGACACGACCTTGGCCTACGTCAGCGTCTGCACCCCGCTCCTGGCCGGCATCGTCTACGGCTACCGGGGCGCGGCGGTCTTCGCGAGCGCGCAGTCCCTGATCCTGCTCCTGGCCTACGCGATCAACACGGACGCGAGGTCGGCGAGCCTGGCGGACAAGCTGCTCCTCCCGGGCCTGTGCGTCATCACGGGCGCGCTGGGATCGTCTCTGCGCCACCTCATGCTCCGCTTCGGCACGGCCACCCAGGCCCTGACGACCGTCCAGGCCCGCCTCGCGGTCACCGAGGCGGTGAGCGCGGAACGGGCCCGGCTGGCCCGCGAGATGCACGACTCGGTCGCGAAGACGTTGCACGGAGTGGCGCTGGCTGCGGACGGCCTGGCCATCTCGGCGAGGACCACCCCGATGGACCCGGCCCGCATCGCACAGCAGGCGGAACTGGTGTCCCGCTCGGCCCGAAGAGCCGCGGCGGAGTCCCGGGAACTCCTCGCGGACCTGCGCCGCGAGTCCGACCCGGACCGGATGGCGGACGTGACCCCCGAACTGACCCGACAGACCGACGACTTCACGGCCCGCACGGGCGTACCGGCGACGTACGGCCCCACGGGCGACGCCCCCGCGCCTCCCGTTCCGCCCGCCGTGGCCCGCCAACTCCTCATCATCACCGCGGAGGCCATGGAGAACGCCCACCGCCACGCGAAGCCGACGAGGGTCGACGTCCGGGCCGGCGTCCGGGGCGACGTGCTCTGCCTGACGATCCAGGACGACGGTGAGGGCCTGCCGCCCGGCACCACCCTCGAACAACTCCGCCGCACCGGCCACTTCGGCCTCCTCGGCATGGCCGAGCGAGCCGCCTCGATAGGAGCCCGCATCCACTTCGGCAAGGGCACCCACACCCGTGGCACGGAGGTCCGCCTGGAACTGCCGCTGGCGGCCCTCACGACGACGAAGGCGACCACCCCATGAAGACGGCCCAGTCACCCCCGCCCGACCCGCCCCTGCGCCTGGTCGTGGCCGACGACAACCCGGTGGTCCGCGCGGGCCTGACGGCCCTGCTCTCCGCCCACGCGGACATAAGGGTCGTGGCCGAGGCGACGAACGGTCACGAGGCCCACGAGGCGGCCCGCGAACACCGCCCCGACGTGATCCTGCTGGACGTACGGATGCCGGGTACGGACGGCATCACCGCCCTTCCGCATCTCGTACGGATCGCGCCGGTGATGATGCTGACGTACAGCGGAGAGTCGGAGACGGTCCGCGAGGCGCTGAGGCTGGGGGCTTCCGGTTATCTGGTCCACGGTGAGTTCACGACGGACGAACTGATCGAAGCCGTACGGGAGATCAGGGCGGGCCGGACCCGGCTCACGCCCACGGCGGCCGCTGCGGCAACGGCTCCGCTCGCGCAAGCAAATGATGAACTCCCAACTGTTACAGGGAGTTCTCCCGAACTGCTTTCGCAATCGCAATCAAATGTGGGACAGTCATCCCCATACAGGTCACGGTTCCTGTTGAGCAGGAGGGAGGCGGAGATCATGGACCTCATCGCGGCGGGCATGAACAACCAGCAGATCGCCGCCACCTGCTTCATCAGCGAGAAGACGGTCAAGAACCACATCAACCGCATCTTCGCCAAACTCCACAGCACGAGCCGGGCGGAAGCCGCCGCCAAGTGGCTGGGCACGGCCCCGGGTTCACACCCAGGACGGAGCTGACCGGCGATGACGGACCGTCGGTTTTCGGCCGAGGCCCGGAATTGGGCCCAGGGACCCTCTGGTGTTCGGGGAATTCCCGCTTACTTTTCTCCCGAGACTTCTCGCAGCACCTTGCAGCCCGGAGGGGAACACCATGAGCAACTGGATCAACACCACCGTCACCCACCTGCGCTCGCGCGCCACGCGCGACGACAGGGGGCAGACGGCGGTGGAGTATCTGGGCATCATCGCGGTGGTGGTGGCGATTGTGTTGGCCATTACGGGGACCGATATCGGGCAGACGATCTACAACGCGATCACGGACAAGATCACCGAGGTCACCGGCGGTTGACGAGACCCCGACGGCACGACGACGCAGGGCAGGCCTTCCCCATCTACATCACGGTGGTGGCAGGTCTGCTCTTTCTCGCGTTCGCGTACCTTGCGGTCGGCCAGGCCGCGGCAAACAGGAACGGAGCCCAGACGGCCGCTGACGCGGCCGCGCTCGCGGCGGCACAAGAGACCAGGGACCGACTCGCGGGGGACTGGTTGGAGGTCGTGGGCGACCCGACGAAGTGGCAGGACATCCTCGACGGTGACACCGCACTGTTCGACGGCTGCTGGAGGGCCGACGAACTCGCGGCTCAGAACGACGCCGGTGTCCAGTACTGCGGGCGGGAAGGGCTGTTGGGCTACAAGGTGGACGTCAAGACCGACAAGTCTGTCGGCGACTCCATCGTCCCTGGCACGGAGGACAAGCACTCGACGGCGTCAGCCATCGCCGTGATCAAGCCTCTGTGCACGTTCGATCCTCCCGGCGAGGACGCCGATGAGGGCGAGGGCGAGGGTGACGGGAACGACACACTCCCACTGCCGCAACTCACTTGCGACGACGTGGGCTGGGACCTCGACCCGGACGATCCGACGACTCTTCCGGACCCCGAGGACCTCTTCGACGTCCACCTGGCCGACTGACAAAGCGAACGACGAGTGACGAAGGAAGCAGAGGCATGAGCATTCGGTTCACCACGAAGGCCCGTAGGGGGATGGTCGCGATGACCGTCGCGGCCGGACTGGCCCTCGGTGCGGCCGGCTGCGGCAGTGGAGGCGACGACGGGAAGCCGGAGTCCTCGCCGTCCGCCACGAAGAGCGGTGGGTCGGGTCCGAGTGCCCAGGAGGGGCAGTCGGGTGACCCCTTGGCCGAGTTGAAGGGCCCCAACGGTCTGCTGCTCCAGATCACCTCTGCCGCCCGGGACACGGGCGGATTCATCACGGTCAACGGCGAACTGAAGAACGACGGCGACAAGACGCTGACCATCCCCGCGCAGCTGAGCGGCAACGAGACGGAGATCATCAGGAACGGCCGGTCGCTGGGCGGAGCCACGCTGGTCGACTCCAAGGGCAAGAAGCGCTACTACGTCCTGCGGGACACGGACGGCCGCCCCCTCACCACGACAGGCATCTCTTCCATCAAGTCGGGCGAAACCATCCCCGTGTTCATGCAGTTCCCGGCGCCGCCCACGGACACCGCCGACGTGTCGTTCCAACTGCCCCTGTTCGCGCCGGCCGACATCACGATCTCCGGGTGAGGCCCCCCATGACCCGCACCCCCCGCCTCACCCTGACCCTCACCGCGGCCGCCCTCATGGTCGCCGCCAACCTTCTCGGCGCCACCACGGCCGACGCGGACGACGACCCCAGCGTGCCGCCCGGGACCGAGGCCACGGCCGCCGCGCCCGTCGAGGTGGACGCCAACGACCCCGACCTCAAGCTCCCGGAAGGCGCGACGCTGGCCGAAGCCAAGGTTCTGGACATCAAGCAGGTCGTCGAGGACCAGACCGGTGAGGAACGCCGGGAGGACACCAACGCGGACGTGAAGTTCGCGCTCCAGGCCGAGGTCCTGTTCCCCAAGGACAGCGCGAAGCTGACCGGCGAGGCGAAGGCGCGTATCGCGTCGATCGCGGAGGAGATCGAGAAACAGAACGCCACGCGGATCCGCGTCTTCGGTTTCACCGACAACCTCGGTTCCTCGGCCCACGGCGACGTGCTGTCCAGGAAGCGCGCCAACGCCGTACAGGGAGTCCTGGACGCTGAACTGAACGACTCCACGGTCACCTACGAGGTGCGGGGCTACGGCGAGCAGTACCCGATCTCCTCGAACGAGACGGAAGAGGGCCGTAAGAAGAACCGTCGGGTGGAGGTGTCCTTCCCGCGCTCGGAAAGCTGACACGCCCCACGAACGACTCCGTAGGTATCGGCGGCGAGACGCGTTGACAGTCCCCTTCGTGGCGCTTTAATGGGAGAAACAGCGCATATGAGACCGACCTGCTCATCCGAGCATCGTCGCCGAAGCGCCCTTCCGAAAGGCCAGGCTGTCATGCGCGCACATCACGCCGGCCCGGAATACCTGGTGCAGACGGCGGCGATGGCCCGGCGGTTCTATCTCGAGGGCAAGTCCAAGATGGAGATCGCCGAGGAATTCGGGATCAGCCGTTTCAAGGTCGCCCGGACCCTGGAATCGGCCCTGCGCGACGGCCTGATCCGGTTGGAGATCCGCATCCCCGCCGAACTCGACGCCGATCTCTCCGACGCGCTGCGCAGCCGCTACGGCCTGCGGCATTCCATCGTCATCGACGACCGCCCCGACGTCCTGGAAGACGCGGTGCAGGCCACCCGCCGCCTCGGCGCGGTCACCGCCGACCTCCTCGCCGAAATCGTCACGGACAACGATGTCCTCGGAATGGTCTGGGGTCCCGAGATCGAGGCCGTAGGCGTCGGACTGACCACACTCGCCCGATGCACGGTGGTCCAGCTGTGCGGAGTGACCCCGTTGCGCCCCGTGGACGCGACGGCCGTGGAGGCGGTACGCCGGGCCGCCACGATTTCGCGGGGAGTCGTCTACCCCATTTACGCACCCCTGTTGCTGCCCGATGCCACGACCGCCCGGATGCTGCGGGAACAGCCCGGAATCGTGGACGCCGTGAGCCGTTTCGACCAGGTGACCAAAGCCGTGGTCACCGTCGGCGCATGGGGGCCGGGGCTCTCCACCGTGTTCGACGCACTCGGTGAGGCCGAGCGGGAGGAATACCGGGGCCGTGGAGTGTGCGCCGAAGTCGCCGGGCAACTGCTCGACGCCGAAGGGCGCACCATCGCCCCGGAACTCGCCGAGCGGGTGATCGCCATCGGATTCGAAGAACTGCGCAAGGTGCCGGAAGTGCTCCTCATGGCCGATGGCGTCCAACGCGCGACCGCCACCGCGGCGGCCCTCAGGACGGGCCTCTTCAACGGAATCGTCACCGACGCCGGGGTCGCCAGAACGCTGCTCTGACCAACCAAGGACCGCCACCGGGCGTCATGCGGTAAGCGCATGGCGTCACCCGGTTCCACTCTGTTCCCTCTCCTTCTGCTCGTCTGAGCAGGAACTGCTCATGTTTTCCCTGGGGATCCCGATTCCTATTGACATCGACTTTTGCGGATCTTTAATGGAATGCACATCGGCCATATGAGCTCCCGCTGCTCATCCGAGCGAAAGTCGCAATGCAATGGCTGCTACGACTGAAATAGCCATCCCCCGAATTGCCGAGCCGACGACCGCGTCGCTCACCATGCCGGCAGCACTGCACTCCGCCCGGAAGGCGCGGACCTTCACCGCCCAGGCGATGCGCCGGTGGGGCGGAGCGGAGGACATCGTCGAAGCCGCTGTGCTGATCGTCTGCGAACTGACCACGAACGCCATTCGCCACGGAAGCGGACCGGTCACGCTCCGACTGCTGCTGAAACCCCATGCACTCCACATCGAGGTGCACGACGGATCCGTGCTGCCCCCGGTGAAGCGCACGGCCCGGCGCGACGAGGACAGCGGGCGCGGCATGCTCATCGTCGACGCACTCGCCGACACCTGGTCATGCGGAACGGCCCCCGAGGGCGGCAAGTGGGTCCGCGCGACCGTGGCGCTGCGCACGACCGGGTAGTGCGCAGCGCGCGAGCGCGACTCTTTTAGCTGCAGCTTCAGCTTCAGCGCATGCGACGGACGAACACGTCCATCACGCCGTTCGTATCACCCGGCACGAACCGCTCGCCGTCGAACCCCGAGAAGGCAACGGTCCCCGCGCGGGCGTCCATCCGAGCGTCGATGGCGTTCCCGGCCTTGCCGTCCTGGTTCGGGGAGGCCAGGGCATCGGCGCCCGTGCGCAGGTCACGGACGTAGGCGGCGTCCTCGGTGGTGAGGACGGCCCAGACGTCGAGCAGCACCTTCGTGCCGTCGGCGGAGACGGCGTCCACGGACAGCACACCTTCCGCACCGGGCACCGTCGCTTCGACGCGCGTGAGGGCGCCGGTGCGCAGGTCGCGTACGAACGGGTTGAAGCTGGCGTTCGGGTCGGGCCCAGGAACCAGGTTGGAGGCGGCGGAAGTGAAGGCGAGGGTGGAGCCGTCGGCGCTGAGGAGCGGACCGGTGGCGGCCTTGTCGGCCGGGCTGCCGTCGTACGTGGTGTCGCCCTGGACCGTACGTCCGGTACGCCGGTCATGGACGTACAGGTCACACCAGTCACCGCGCGGCGGGGTGCCGGTCACGTCCTCGAAGGCGACCTTCCGGCCGTCGGCGCTCAGGGACGGGGCACGGAAGGTGTGGCCGGGCCCCATGTCGCGGCTGATCCGCTCGGTGCGGTGGGCACGCAGGTCGCGTACGTAGACGGCGCCGGCGCCCTCGCTCTCCACCCCGTACGCGGCGAACGCGACGGTGCGGCCGTCGGCGGAGAGGGCGGGGGTGTGCGCGCCGCGGTGTTCGGGGTCGAGGCCGACGTCGGCGCGCTCGGTCCGCCCGGTCCTCAAGTCCCGTACATACACGGCTGATTCACCGTCACCGCCGTTGAGCCCGTTGACCCCATAGGCGACGTATCGACCGCTCGCGCTGAGCACGGGGAAGTAGATGTCACCGCCGTCGGCTGCCACGCGCTGAAGGGTTCCGGTGCGCAGGTCGCGGACGAACAGGTCGGCACGGTCGTTGGTGTCGCCGGGCACGAGGTTGGTCGCGTGCGAGGTGAACGCGACGACGTGGCCGTCGGCACTGACGACGGGACGGCCGGAGGAACCGTTCGCCTGGGTGCCGTCGGCGGCGACGCTGATGCGCAGGGTGTCGGTGGGAGCGACGGCGGGTGCGGGCGTGCCGGCTTGCGCCGCGACGGCCGAGGGGAGGGCGGCGGCCGCCGACAGCACCACAGCGAGCGCACCAACACCCGCCACCCGTAAGGCTCTTCCCCGCTGCTCAGTTCTGGTCATGTGTTCCCCCTGGAAGGTCAGGTGCCCCGGCCCGGTGCCAGGACCTTCAGGGGATGCAAGCGCACCTCGGACGCAAGGGCAATCCGCAGATATACTCACAACCTGGACGGGCTTCCGAACGTCTGCGCGGCACCAACTCCCGCGCCCCCGCGCTGCTTTCTCTGGGCGGCCCTACTCCCGTACGGCATTGGACACTCCGCACCCACACCGCATTCCAGCCGGTACGCATGTGGACGGGAGGGTGGGCCACCTGCTCTGAGGTGGTGCCTCCTTTCGGGCGCCTCGGGTGTTCGCATCGCGAAACATGAGGTTGGGCGGGGTGGAATGCCGGGCTCGGGTTGCAGACGGGGCTCCTTCGCGATGCTGGCCGGTTGGCCGGGTCGTGGTGCGGTATGGCTGATTCCGCCTGCCGAGGTCACCGGCGGTTGGGCGGGCTTTTCGGCCATCGGTGGCGTCGGTGGTGGGAGTGTGTGTCACTGTTTCGTGACGTTGGGTTGTGACCGGCTGTGCCCAACTTGCCCGGATACACGCCTACTTGCGGGCGCAAAGAGGGTGTACGAATTGTCAGTGCCCGTAGCTAAGGTGACAGCTGACGCTTTGGCTAACGGGGAGGACGCTGTGGCGGACGAGGGGCCGATCGACGTACCTGTGGCGGATCCGGATGCGTGGGCGGAGGGCTTGCTGGGGGGAGCGGCCGCCGGGTGGGGCGCGGATGCGTTCGGCGTCGGCGGAGCCTTCCGGGCAACGGCTTCGGCTGCCGGTGATGTCGTCACCGAGCTGCAGTCGTTCACGAAGTTCCGGGACCGTATTGATGCGCTGCTGCGGGAGTTGCGGGAGGGTCCGGCGGGCCCGAAGCAGGTGGGGCAGGATGCGATGGTGCGGGCCAGTTTCGGTGGCGGGGCCGGCGGCTGGGGTGAGGCGGCCGGTGTGTTCACCGCGTACGAGACGGTGATCTCGGAGCTGGAGAAGCTGTCCGGGATGCTGACGGACTCGATCGAGGGGATGAGCATCGCGGTCCTGGCCTCGCACAAGGGCTACGAGAACGTGGATGCGGAGACGCGCGGGCGGATGCTGGCGATCAGCACGGGCACGGCGAAGCACTACGGCGGAAGCTACGAGCCGCAGATTCCGAGTGCGCCTGGTGGAGCGACCACGAAGCCGGGCGATATCCCGGGTGGTGGCGACACGTCGGGTGCGTCGGGCTTCTGAATCGACGGCCGGTCGCGCGTGACGGGGACACACACGGGGAGACGAGATGGGCGAAGCGGGCAAGGGCGGCGGCAGGACGTCGTTCGAAGGCATGAGCCACGAGGAGATGCTGGCTTGGTTGGATCAGGCCGACGCAGGCGCGGTGGTAGCTGCCGCGGCCAAGCTGAAGAAGGTCGCTGCGGAGATTGAGAAGGCCGGGCAGGAGCTGAAGACGCGTCCGCAGTGGGTGGCGTGGAAGGGTGAGGGCGCGGATGCGTTCCGCACTTGGGGCTCCGACCTGGCGAATGCGACGTTGCGTCTGGCGGAGTACAGCGCGGGCGCGGCGAAGTGGCTGGACCAGGCCGCCGGCACGATCGCGAATGTCCAGGCGGCGATTCCCCGGGACACGAAGTACGGCCAGTCCCTACTGAGCACGGCGCAGGCGAACCTGGAAGCAGCGAAAGCCGCACCCAAGGACCCCGACTCGGCTTCCGTGACCCGTGATTCCACCAGGGACATCCAGGCGGTGCTGGGCCAGCGGGAGGCGGACCGGCAAGAGGCTGCTCAGCAGATGAGGAAGCTCGGGGAGTCGTACACGCTGTCTGCGCAGCAGATGGACTCGCTGGAGAGGCCGAAGTTTCCGCCGCCGCCCAAGGCTGTGCAGCCGCCGAAGGACATCATCACAAGTGAAGGTCTCGCGCGTTCTGGTGGTGGCGCTGGCACAGATGGAAGCGGCACTACCGGATCGGCTACTGGCGAACGTGACTATGGCTCGGTGAGCCCAGGTAATGGAGCTGGTGGGTCGGTTGACGCTCCCGAGAACTCCGGCCATGCTCCAGGAGCCCCTGCCGGAGGAACTCTGCGCCCGCATCCTCCCACGGGAGTGGAGATCGACAGCGTCGCTACCTTGCCCGAGGCGCCAGCTGCGCCGTCGGGGCCGCCGAGTGGCCCGCCACTCGCAGGAGGACGGCCGGATGGACCGGCGACCATGCCTCCCGGAGTTGTACCTCCCGTGGTCGGAGGCACGCAAAGGCCGACCAGCCCTTCAGCTGGGGCAGGCCGCCCCACTCCTGGATTCCGGCCCCCGGTGGCCCCTGGGCAACGTCCGATGGGCACCGGGCCTTCCGCCCAGCGCCCCACAGCAGGAGGAGGCATCACGGGCGGGCGGCCAGTGCCTCCGTCTCCAGGACGGGCCAATGGCGGCATCCCTCGGGGCACGGTGATCGGCGGTGAGGGTGTGACCGGTCGTGGGCCGGCGGGCCAGCCCGTCGGTACAGGAAGGCCTGGGGCCGTTCAGGGCGGATCGGGCAGTGGCCGTCGCGTCGCAGGACAGCCCGAGGGCATTGTTGGTGGTCGCCCGCAGGGGGCGGGCGGCGTGAACGCCGGCCCCGTCAGTGCCGGCGGCTCCAACACGGCACGTGGCGCGACTACCTCCACTCCAGGCGGCGGGACAGCTGGTCGCCGCTTCGCCCCGGAAACTGGAGGCATCGTCGGCGGCCGTCCTCAGCAGGCTGGGACGGGGAGTGCGCGTCACTTCACCCCGGGCGGCTCTGGAGCGGTACACGGTGCTCCCGGCGACAGCAGGCGCCCTGCAAGCCCTGCAGCTCAGGACGGAACGCGCGGCGAACGGGCAGCCTCAAGCGCGGCACGCCGGCCAGGCGAGCCACAGCAGGGGGCCGGACCGGTTGGCCGTGGCGGACATGCGGTGCCGCCGGGCTCTCGCCCCACCGAGTCGCGTCGTGAGGATCGCCGAGGCGAGCGCCCCGACTACCTCACCGAAGACGAAGTGACCTGGCAGCAGGGTGCTCGTCGCGCGACACCGCCCGTCATTGACTGAACCCGTGAGGACCGTAAGAAGAATGCCGATGCCCACCAGCAACACGCAGCGTCTCACTCACAGGACCCTGATCCCGGGAGTACTGGCAGCCCTGCTGGTGGGCACCGCCGCCGCGCCGTCCCATGCGGAGTCCATCCGTTCCAAGCAGTGGCATCTGACCGCCATGAAGGCGGAGGAGATGTGGAAGATCACCAAGGGGGAGGGTGTCACCGTCGCAGTCATCGACAGCGGGGTCGACGACAAGAACCCCGATCTCCCCGGCCGGGTGCTGGAGGGGAAGGACTTCGCGCTAGAAGCGCCGGGCGATCAGCACACCGACTACCGCAGCCACGGGACAGGCATAGCTGGATTGATCGCCGGAACCGGCGAGAGCGGAGCCGGGGATGGAGCTTTCGGCCTCGCCCCAGGGGCGAAGATCCTGCCCATTCGGGTACCCCTGAACGCCACCGTATTCGCCAAAGCGATCAGGTACGCCGTCGACGCAGGGGCCAAGGTCATCAACATTTCCATGGCGGGAGGAGGAACCGCCGTGTGGAATCCAGAGAGCGAGGCTGTGAAGTATGCCTTGAGTAAGGGAGCTTTGATCTTCGCAGGCGTCGGCAACGACGGAGACTCTTCTCTCGCTTACCCTGCCGCCACTCCAGGAGTCGTCGGAGTAGGGGCGATCGGCCAAGATCTCCGCAGGACCGCCGAGTCACAGTACGGTCCCCAGGTGGACCTGACCGCGCCGGGCACCGAGTTGGTCCACGCTTGCCGCTACAAGACGGGCCTGTGTAACTCCCATGGCACGAGTGGCGCCACCGCCCTTGTCTCGGCAAGCGCGGCTCTCATCTGGTCGAAACACCCTGACTGGACCAACAACCAGGTCCTCAGGGTGATGCTCAACACCGCTGGCGGACCAACGAGCGGCGCGAAGCGGAACGACTCCATCGGCTACGGAATCGTGCGTCCACGGATCGCCCTGACGACTCCTGGCGATCGCGGTCCAGCCGACGAGTACCCTCTCCCAGACCTTGCCGCTGCAGACGCCAAGTCCCCGTCCCCACAGGCCTCTGAGCCCGCAGGTAACAAGAACGAGGAAGATAAGCAGTCCGCCGTCCCCGCACGCGACGATGACAGCGACCCGGCGCTCTGGATCAGTCTGGGCGTAGGCGCCGCCGCCCTGTTCGGCGCCACAATCGCCACCCTCGTAGTGCGCACCCGACGCCGCAACACGACGTCCACCGCTCACTGAGTACAGATACTCAGACGCTCTGGTGGCAGATACGGATGGGGCACGTGATGCAGTGCTACTACCGTACTTCGCGACCACCGCAGCATCGCGGGCCGCACGTTCACAACCGTTCGACGGCTTACGACAAAACACGGGGAGGGACCACGCATGGCGTGGGAGGAGTGGGAGCAGCTCAAAGCCGCGGTGGCCGAGCGGCACGCCGCGCAGATGCAGCTCAACCAGTTGCCGGCCGATGCAGGAGGCGGCGGCTCAAGCGGTGGCGGCGTTACCGGCAAGGTGAGGTCAGACAAGGCCGCGTGGTCCAAGGCGGGAAAGGACGTCAGCGACCTGCGAGACAACGCCGGTAAGGCGCTGACCAAGCTGAAGGACGGCCAGACGGGACTCGGCAAGGATCCGGGGTGCTTGACCGCAAGGGCCCAGCAGGGCGTGTACCACTCCTGGGAGCGCCGGATCAGGGACATCAGTGAGCTGTGCGGTGGGCTCGCCGGCGTGCTGGAGAAGACGGGCAACGACCAGCTGAGGACCGACGAGGCAATCAAGTCCGAGATCGCGGGCCTGAAGGTCCGCTCCGAGGATGCACCGGCTGCCGGCAGCGCGGGCAAGGGCTGGTGATCTGGAAGCATGGATCTCAAGACGCTCAAGGCCATCAGGCCGTCCGAGTACACGGACGCGGCGGACGGGTACCGCGCGGCGAGTGACATGGCCGATGCGGCCAAGGACCGTATCGACAACCAGATCACCAAGGTCATTGAGGGTGCCAATGAGGGCGAAGCGGCGAAGGCGGCGCTCAGGCAGCTGAAGAAGCTGTCGGAGAATTTCCACTACGCCCAGGTCGAGTGTGGGCTGGTCACCGGGGCTCTCAACGGCTTCTCATCCGAGATCGCCAGCCCGAGACGCCGCCTGCTTGAGGCGCTGGAGGATGCTGAGGCGCTGTCGTACACCGTTGGCGCGGACGGGAGCGTCGCATATCCCGCTGGTGGGAAGAACGAGCTGACCGATAACGAGATCCTCGGCGGAACGATCACGGGCAACAATGGCCGGTATACCCCCGGACTGGGCCCGGACACCTCGGGCCTGCACAGCGCCAACCCGCACCGCGCGAAGGCCCAGTACATCGCCGACCGGATCGCTCACGCCGTCCAGGAAGCAACGGAGATCGACGACCGGTACAGCAAGGCGCTGGCGAAGCTCAAGGCGGCACCGGGACTGACTGTCAGTACCAAGACCTGGGCGAATGTGGCCTCCGATCTCGATGCCGTCAGCTTGGCCGCGAGTGAATACCTCCGGGACAACATCCCGCTGGACAAGTCGCCTGCCGATCGCAAGGAGTGGTGGGACGGCCTCAGCGATGAGGAGCGCGATGAGTACAAGAGGGCATTTCCGGAGATCATCGGCAACTTGGACGGAATTCCGGCTGCGGTGCGAGACGAGGCAAATCGCGAGAACCTGCCCCTGCTCATAGCATCGCTGGAGGGGAAGGACGACGAGACCTCCCAGGCCAAGCTCGGCGGCCTCAGGCGTATCCAGGAAAGGCTTGACACGGTCAGTGTCCCGCCGATGTACCTCCTCGGTATCGGCAACGAGGGCAACGGACGGGCGATCATCTCGTTCGGCAATCCCGACAAGTCCAAGAACGTCTCGGCGTACGTTCCCGGCCTCGACACGAAACTCGATGAGGAATTCGCCAACGGCACCGTGAACCGCGCCTTCTACACCGCCAAGCTGGGTCGGGACATGGATCCCTCGACGGCCTCGATCGTCTGGCTTGGGTACGACGCGCCGCTGATGACGCCCGGCGAACTGGTCTCTGGCTCCAGTGTGGCGCTGACGAGCAACGCCGAGCACGGGGCGCCGGCCTACAACAGCTTCATGGGTGGCATCGCGGCCACCAATGAGAACGCCGACACGCATATCACTGCGATCGGCCATTCGTACGGATCGCTGACGGTGGGGACCGCCGCCAGACAGGCCGGCGGAATCCCGGGCGTCGACGACATCGTCCTGGTCGGCAGTCCTGGCGTTGGCGTGGACAAGGCCAGTGACCTTGGCATCGGCAAGGAGCACGTGTGGGTCGGGTCCGCCGAGAACGACGTCGTGACCAAACTGCCGTCCATGAAAGAGAATGGCGGCGCGCTCCTCGGCGGTGGCATCGGGCTCATCGCGGGCGGTCCACCAGGTGCGCTGATTGGCGCCGCCGCTGTCGGTAGCGTGAGCGACTCCGACAACAACGATCTCTGGTTCGGTAAGGACCCGGCGAGCTCGGAGTTCGGCGCGAACAGGTTCAAGACGCTGCCCGGTCCAACGCTCGTCTCCGCGCCGGACGTCTGGAACTCAGGCCTGACGATCGATGCGCATTCGAACTATTTCACCCCGGAGCCAGGGAAAGACCAGGTGTCCGCGAGGAACATTGCCGCCGTCGTCGCTGGCGAGCCTGGGTTCGTATCAAGGGAGAAGCCCCGATGAGAAGTGTGGCGCTGGCGGTCGCGGCGATGGCTCTGCTGCTCGCCGGATGCGGGTCCTCTAACCCCGGAACTTCCTCTACGGAGCAGGACGTAAAGATGAACATGCAAGAGGCGGCCGACCGTGCGGACACCCTCCTCGACGGAACGTTCGCAGCGATCAAGCCCGCCGTCCAGTGGACGCCCACCTACACCGTGCCGGCCGAGTGCTACGTGGACCGCGACCGGACGGTCATGACGATCATCTCGGAGCAACGGCGCGCGGCGTTTCTGGGGGTGGTGGAGCGCTATTGGAAGAGCAAGGGATACGAGCTGGTCGACGTCAGCGCGAACGGGCTGGCGGCCAACTTCAAGACCGAGGACGGGTTCCAGCTGCAGGTGCTCGTCGGTGCGCACGGTCAGGCGCACTTCAGTGTGACCACGCCCTGCGTGGAGGAATCCGACGTGTCCGCTCCAAGTAGTCCGCCCGCTGGCCCTGACTATTCGCAGCAGGAGGTGCCAGCTCCAAACGTTCATTCGGACTTCTGGTCGGCCAGCGAACCAATCCCTTCCTCCTCCCCAAGTCGGACGTGACTAAGGGAACAGGCAGGCTAACAAGGCCGTCCTCGAAAACTTGACATCGCGCGGACGAGGCCGAACTGTCCTGCCTCTTGCGGGGTATTTGCCGTGTGTCTCATTGCTTCGTCCGCACCCGCAGTGCGGCGGATCCGCCTCCGGCTGCGGCCACGCGCCGTTCACCACACGGCCTCTCCAAGCTGCCAGACCCACCACAAAACCGGTAGGCACGAGAAGGGAAAACAGATGGCAGGAACCCAGAAGGTCACAGATGACGTACTGCGGCAGTTCGAGCAGGAGCTCAACGAGCGCTTCGGTTCGGTGAAGCAGCAGTTGCAGCAGCTGCACGCCGTGATCGACAGCGTGGAGGGCAAGTGGCAGGGCCAGGGTGCCGTGTCCTTCGACCGCAAGCAGACCGAGATCAACGAGCGGATGGCCAACATCGGCAACCTGCTCGTGCGTTTCCAGAACGCGGTCAACGACAACCGGCGCATCGCCGGCAGCACCGACGAAGAGATCTACCAGGCGCTGGCGGGCATCGACGCGGGCGGCTCCGGTTCCGGCTCGGCGGCGGGCGGTGCGCCGGCCGTGGGCAGGACGTCGGCGTTCTCCGGCATGTGACGCAGGATCATCCTCCACAAACACCCTCACATGGAAGGCAGTTGAGGAATCCATGGCAGTAGACAACGGCACCATGCTCGTCACCTATGCGGAACTCGAACGAGCCGCAGGGGACATCACCGCCCAGGCCAAGAAGCTGGACACGGACCTGGAAGCCCTCCAGAAGCGGATGAAGGACCTCTCCGCCTACTTCGAAGGCGAGGCCAAGACCGCGGCCGACGGCCTCCACCGCGAGTGGGACATCAAGGCCCGCGAGATCCACCAAGCCCTGAACTCCATCGCGCGCGCAATCCGCGAGGCGAGCGCGGCGTACAGCGCGGCGGACCGGAAGGCCGCGGCGAACTACTGACGCGGCAGTTCTGGTTGAGGTCGGGTTGGGCACGCACGGGAGGTGCCCACCCCACCTCCGGAACAGACGCTGTTTGGTGTGCCCGCGGGTTCGTGTGTGGTCACGGCAGGGGCGCATGTGGGTGTGGTCACGGCAGGGGCGCATGTGGGGGCCGATTCACGACTCCCTCCTGCGCCGGAGGGGGATCACGGGGTGAGTGAGACAGGCGAGGCGCCCGCGGCGCCCGGTCGGCTGCGCCGAGCACTGCCACGCAGCAGGCGCGGCCGGTTGTTGCTGATATCCGGGCTGGTGCTCGCGCTTGCAGGCACCGGGCTCGGCACATGGGCGACGGACAC
This sequence comes from Streptomyces coerulescens, assembly GCF_042657965.1. Taxonomy (NCBI): domain Bacteria; kingdom Bacillati; phylum Actinomycetota; class Actinomycetes; order Kitasatosporales; family Streptomycetaceae; genus Streptomyces; species Streptomyces coerulescens. The sequence continues at coordinate 126,220 of NZ_JBHSKM010000008.1, read as the reverse complement.
CTGGCCTTGGCCGAAGGACCGCTACTGCTGGGGCGCATGGGAACAGGACAGCGGCCCGGACTTCCTCGGCGACGAGGCCTTCGGCGACGATGACGACGGGTCACGCACCAGCAAGGAGACGGCGCCCACCCGCGAGCGCTCGAACGGCAGCTGCGTGGTCACCATCGCCAGCGACTACAAGAGCGGTTACGACGGCGACAAGGTCTCCATCGACCAGCAGGTGTCCGTCAAGTACGGCCCGGTCCCCAAGGCCGCGGAGGCCCGGCTCGCCATGGTCCAGGACGAATTCCTGGGCGGCGACATGGTCCCGCTCCCGGACGGCCTGCCGGGCACGGTGAACGGGCGTGGCGGTCTGCTGGTGCTCCCCAAGTCCTGCGATACACCGGATGGCCGGCCGACCGTCGTTACCATGGACGCGTCCGGCACGTACGCCAGCGGCCCCTCGTACAGCCAGAACGACCCAGCCGATCTCGGCGGCGCCCAACAGACGGCGGTGCTGCTTGTCGCGGCGGCCAACCGTGGGATGGCGGCGGCCGGTTGCGCGCCGGACGAGCCGCTGAGGGTCAGCTCGCCGATCTACGACCTGCCGGGTGAGCCGGAGCGCATCTTCAGCGCCTCTGAAGACGTCTGTGGGATCCGCGGTCTGCGCCTCGGCCTGGAAGACATCGAGGACCAGACCGGCGCGGTCACCAGCGACCTGCAGACCTGCAGCGTCCGTGGCAACGGCGTGGCGTACCTGGACCTGGCGATGGTCGCGCAGCCCCGGCTGGCTGCGCTGTTCGACGGAATCACCGGCGAACGGCCCGTCGCCCGCGGCTGGCGCGGCAAGGGCGCCATCGGCGAGCAGCACGCGATCGTACGAGCCGACTGCGCCGGCCGACCCGCCACGTTCCTCATGGGCGCCTCCACCGACGCCGAATACCTTGCCGCCTTCGCCAACGCGGCCGCCGCCCGCCTGGGTTGCGCCCCCATCGCCCCCAAGGGAGCCGCCCGGTGAGCACCACCGCGGACGAGCCGAACCGATACGACCAGCCCCTGCCCGCCGACCGGGAACTGCTCAGCGAGCGGCGCAAGCGCAGACTCCGGTGGTGGCATTGGCGCAGAGTGCTGCGCGGCCGGGTCCGGCCGCTGGTGGCCGCGGGGCTCGCCGGGGTGCTGCTCGGCGTCGGCGGCACGGCCTGGCAGACGCAGGCCGGGCCGTTCGCGCCGGACGAGGTGTGCTGGGGCGCGCTGTCCCGCGATGACCTCGCCGCGACGTTCCGCGAGCCCGAGGACGTCAAGGCGGTCGAGGCTCCCGTGCTGCACGGCAGGCGCTCCATGGACGGCCCCACCGGCAGTTGCCAGTTGACGAACAGCGACGGCGACGAATGGGCGTTCACTGCCCGGGTGCACCGGCTGGACGGCTGGGCCGGCGACGACGGCAAGTGGGCTGATGAGTTCTTCTCCGCCCGTCTCACCCCGCTCGGCGGCGGCCTCCTGGGCATGGCCTCGGACAACCGCGCCTGGCTCGCCATCCCGGACGGCTGTCTGGGCCGCACCAGCGACTTCGACGGACCGATCGTCGTGGACATCGCCCAGGGCAACCGGATCACCGACTTGGAGCCGCGCACCGAGGAGCGGGACGCGATGGCCCGCATGGTCGTGAAACTCGTCAACAAGGTCAGCGCGGACCTGGACTGCACCGGCACGATCGCCGATCCGGTCGAACACCTGCCGGAGGCCGCCCGCTACACCCGTACGGAGAAGCCGGACGCGCTCTGCGGCATCAAGGGGCTGACGCTGGGCAAGACACGCAAGCCGAGCAAGTACCCCATGATCACCGACGGGCACGGCCCGGTACGCACCTGCGACCGGGACATCACCGGCTCGCGACCGAAACAGCGCCTGATGACCGTCGAGGACCCGCGGCTGGCCGCGATCTTCACGGGGATGACGCTGAACGAGGGCGACCGGGTGCGCTCCGCGGTCGGCTATGGCGGTCTCGGCCCCAACCTCGGTGCCTTCGGGGCCCGTTGCCAGGCGGGCGCAACGGTGTTCCTCGTACAGGCCAACGACGGCGACATGAGCGCGGACCTGCGCACCCTCTTCCCCCGCTACGTCGAGGCCGAGGCCGCCCGCCTCGGCTGCGGCCCACTGAAGCTGACACTGCCACGCCCGGGCGGGAGCCACTGACTCCGCCCGGCCGCCGCGCCGCAACGATGCGAAACGCCACGCCTTCGGCAGCTCGAATGCCGGGGTGTGGCGTCCTCGTGGGTGGCTGTCCGGGAGGTCACGTCCTACGAGGAGGCCAGGAAGGCCAAGGACTGGCACCTGTCCGTCCAGCGGGCCGACGGGGATGAGCGGATGTGCTTCTCGTACCCGGACCGGGAGTGCTTCACCGCTGGCGCCAATGTGCCCTGCGCCTGGGACCCCGAGTGGGAGACCGGCGACACCGGCCCGTACGGGGAGGGCCAGAGGCCCCCCGTCCTCGGTGTCGCGCAGTAGGGCTGAACCCGGTCCCAGGAATCCGTGGGTGACACGTCCAGTTGAGTACGGGTCCGCTTGAGGTGAGTATCCGCCCCCATGCCGTGGCGCTGTCTTCCCGACGAAGATCGTGCACACCTCACATGGAAGGACCGACGGTGAATCTGAGCACCAAGGCCTACACCGCCCTGTACAGCCCCTATCGGCCGACACACCGACCCAGCCGCGGCGAGACCGTCGTCGTCCTGCTGGCGGGCGGACTGTGGACCCTCACTCTCGCGTCACTTGCCTGGTTGACGTTTCTAGTGGGCATGGTGGCGGTCTGGGGCGCGGCGGCAGGGCAACCGATCGGAGACCTCCTGCGACCGTTCTTCCTAACAGTCGCCGCTGCTGCCGCCACGCTGATCGCCCTCGCCTTCGCACCCGGCATTCGCCGTCTCGCGCCGGCGACTCGTCTGCTCCTCTTGGGCGCCCTGGCATGCCCGGTGCCCACCTGCCTCGCGATCCTGACCTGGCCCCAGACCAGCTGACTGCGCCCCAGAGCGACTGACCTGTGTCACCCGACGTCGCATTGCAGCCGGGTCCGGTCGGTCGTTGAGTGGTTCGACGCCATGCTGCCACCGCGGGGGCACGCGTCCGCAGCGTCACAGTCGAGCGCTTGAGCACAGCACGAAACTGTTCGGCGATGCCCGACGGCGCACTCGCCTGTAGCTCCCTACCGGTGTGGGCGATCAAGGCGGTCCTCATCCGCAGAAGGTCTCAGTCTGACGCTCGACAGTTCCAGCAGACTCACCTACTCAGCGGGAGAGGTAACGCCGACTGGAGTTCGAGTACGTCGCGCTGAGCGCCGAGCAGGACCACGGGCGGGGTTCATGACGTACCCGTCCGGGAGTCCCCTGACTCGACCTCTGGCTTGTTTTGGCGGGCCAGGCGGAACAGGACCTGGGAGTACACGATGGTCATTGCCCCAACGATCGTCGGGATGACCGCGAGCGCGAGTATGCCCACCAGCGCGTGGCTGTCTTCGGCGTAACTGCCGAATCTGCCGTATTCCCGGTCGTCGTCCATCAGCCACCGATAGCCGAACCACCCCCACATCGCCAACGACAGCAGCATCCACCCGATCGACCACTTCTCGATCTGATGCGCGTCTCGGCGGAACTTGTCTATGTCGACTGTCATCTTCCTCCCCGTTCGCTGGTGATCAGTGGCCAGCTCACCAAGGCGCGTATGTGATCGGGGCCGAGCCCTCGCAATTTACGTCGGCGCCCGTTCACCTCTGGTGGTGCTGCGCTGTCATGAAGGCCGTCACTCCAGCCCTTTGATCTGCGACTTCAAGTCGCCGGAGGCTCACTGCGCTCGCCGGGTCAGAAGCTGATACCACCCCGCGAGCCGCCGACCCTCCTCCGGCCGTCCCGCACCGCCACCGCCCCACCCCCGATGACCACCACCAGCACCAAACTGCCCACCACCGCATACGTGCCGAGGCGCACCGCCCGCTCCTGCGGGGTTTCTCCGAGCGGGAGTTGGGCCACCTGAGGGGCCTTGGCCCGACCCGCGCCCGCATTGCCCGACACCGGCTGCTCGATCGGCTTGTCGTCCTCCGTCAGGGCGCGGACCGGGTCGACGACGCCCCAGCCGACCAGGCGGTCATGGCCGGGGATGGAGCGTTCCGCGGTCTGCTTGATCTGGGCGGTGATCTGCTTCTGCGTCCAGGTGGGGTGCTTGGCCTTGATCAAGGCCGCGACCCCCGCCACGTACGGCGCGGAGAAGCTCGTACCGTTGTCGGCGCAGTGCCCGCCGCCGGGGACGGTGGAGACCATGTCGACGCCGGGGGCCGCCACGCCCACGAACTCGCCGGACTGGGAGAAGTACGCCCGCTCGTTGTTGCGGTCCGCGGCCGCCACCGCCAGGACGCCGTCGTACGACGCCGGGTAGGTCTCCTTCACGTTCCCCCCTAGGCCGTCGTTGCCCGCCGAGGCCACGACGACGACGTCCTTGGCCAGGGCATTGTCCACCGCCCTTTTCAGCGTGGAGGTGGAGGCGATCGGGTTGACCGTGTCCTGGGAGATGTTGATGACGTCGGCCTTGGCTTCGTTGACGGCGTAATCGATGGCCTTGGCCAGGCTCGACGTGTCACCGTGGCTCTCCGCGTCGTTCTGCTGGATCGGGATGATCGTCGCCTTGGGGGCCAGGCCGACGAAGCCCGTCCCCTTCGCCTGTCTGGCCGCGATGATGCCCGCGACCTTCGTGCCATGGCCGACCACGTCGGTCGTGCCGTTCTCGCTGCCGCGCTCGATCTTGTTGCCGTTGTCGTCCTCGAGGTTCTTCGGCAGGAAATTACGGCCGCTCCTGGCATCCACCGCCGGGGTGAGCTGGCGGTTCTTGACGTCCACGCCCGTGTCGATGACCGCGACGCGCACACCCTCACCCATGGACTGCTTCCACAGCTCGTCCAGCAGCACCCGTTGGAGCGCCCAGGGGCGGCCCGCGTACATCTTGCCGCCGAACGTGCACTGGTCGGCTGCGCGGGCGGTTGGAGCCAGCGGTAGGCCGATGAAGATGAATACGAGGGTGACAGCGGCCGTTCCTGTCAGGAAGCGCAACCTGTGATGCCCACGCATCTCTCGCCTCGCCCCCTCACGACCCCTGCGGCTGCCGCGCCGCCCCCGTCGACAGCCGCGGCCCCGTCGGAAGGAACGCCGACCAAGCCGCCGGGATCGGAGCCGGCGTCACATCCTTGTAGCCGAGCCGGTTCTGCGCCTGCTGGGCCTCCCTCAGCGCCACCTCGCGCTGTTTCCGTCGCTCTGTGGCCGAGCCCGAGGAGCCGATGCCCGCGTCGTCCGTCTCGCTGTCGCCGTTGGACTGCATCGCATAGCGCAGGCCCGTGTCGGTGACCAGGAAGAAGAAGCCGGAACGGGTCGACGAGCCCGTGAACTGGCGGTAGAACTGGCCCGATCCGGGGGTGACGTACGCGCTGCTCGAACCGGTGGGAAGAGGCGCCGGGAAGTCCTTGCCCGCCCAGGTGCTCAGGGTCGTGGCGCCCTGCCGATCGTCGTCCACCTCCCGCAGGACATTGCACACCGTGTTACGGCTGCCCTCGTCCGTGCTCGCCGAGTTGACCGGCTCCGGCTCTCGCTGCGGCCAGGTCTTCTCCGCGCCGAAGGGCGCCCCGGGCGTGAAGCTTCCGGCGCTGACGGGCAGTGCCCGGCCCGCCTGTCCGAGGGTGGTCAAGTCCTTGCTGCTGAGCAGGAGCTTCGCCGTGAGGTCGGAGACCGGGGCGACGCGCCCCCGCAGGACGACGTACTTCTGCATCCTGGTCCCGGACGGCGCCTCCAGCACCATGCCCACCTTGTTCGCCGCGGCCGGCAACTGACCCCGGATCCCGGCGTCGGTGCCCGGCCGGTCCGGGATCTCCGGGAAGGCGATGCGGTCGCCCTCGTGCAAGGTCTCCAGCCAGCCGGCCGACACCCGCTGGGGCTCCTGGTCCGCGCCTACGACCGTGCGCAGCAGCAGTTCCTCGTTCGGTACCGGGTACGCCGTTCCCTCGGCGTCCACGACGTAGCGGGTGCGGTCCGGGCCCGGTCCCTCCACGTACATCAGCTCGCCGCCGCGCAGCCGTTCCGCGCCCTCGGTGCGGTCCAGGTCGCGCTGGGCGAGGATGAAGGCCGCCTTCTGGATGGCACGGCCGCCCTCACCGGGCCGCTCGCAGACCGCCCACCGCTTCTTCGAACCGGCTTCGTCGGCGTCGGGCAGACGGTCGGGGGCGTAGGGAATGCCGAGGGTCGGGCCGTGCGGGATCTTGCCGTTGTCGAGGACCGATTCATCCACGTTGATGATCTTGCCCTTGTCGGGCGTCAGCAGGAGTTTCGCCGAGGACATGTTCAGCACCGGGTGCAGCTGTGTCTTGCCGTCGGTCGTCAGGATCACGTACCGCGTGGTCGACTTGCTGGAGATGATGACGTTCTCCCCGGGCTTGTCCCAGCCCTGCGGGGCCGCCGGTTTGAACATGCCCCAGGCCCCGAAGCCAGCCAGGACGACGGTCGCGACGATCGCACCCGGCACGACCGCACGCAGCGGGCGTGGCCAGCCCTCCTCCGTGCCGTTCGGGCTGGGCTGCAGGAACTGCCCCACCAGGCGCCGTCGCGCGAAGGTGTAGGCGTTGAGCTCATCCCGCCGTGATGCCATCGTTCCGCTGCCTCTTTCCCCCGCTGATTGATCCGGTCTGGCTATGAAGAGAGCGAGCGCATCGCGTGGTACGCGCCGAACACCGCAAGACACAGCGGCAGCAGCGTCAGCAGTACGAAACTCTCCGCGATCTCCAGGAATCGGCCCCAGAACGGGGTGACCCCCTTGTTCGGCACGATCAGCGCGATCGCGGCCGACGCCCCGGCGACGACGGCCACCGCGACCGACAGCCAGACCAGCCTGATGTCGAGCGCCGAGCCGTCTCCCCGCAGCGCCTCCAGGACCATCCATCCGGGCGGGTTGAGGGACAGGCCGAGGCCCAGGAGGACCAGCGCGGCGAGACCCGCCGCGAGTGTGCAGGCCACCTGGACCGTGTGCCGGAACAGATGGGCGCGCATCAGCAGGGCCAGGCCCGTGGCGAGCGCGAGCAGTTGAGCCCATACGTCGTCGGAGAACCCGAGCACCGCGGCCCCGCCCGCCGCGACCAGCGCACACCCGCCGACCAGGCCGAGCAGCAGCTCATGGCCGCGCCGGGCCTGGGTGGCGATGCGGTCGGCGTCGATCGCGGCGGATGCCCCGCTGCCGTCGTCCTCGCTCTCGCCCTCGTCGTAACCGCTGCCGACGGCGGTGCGCGGCGGGTCGAAGCCGATGGGGAGGCGGGCGAAACGCGTGGCGAGGCCAGGCAGGAAGGCGAGGGTGCCCAGGGCGAGGGGGGAGCACAGCGCCGCGGTCTCGACCGGGCGCAACTCGGCGAGGATCGACACGAACGTCAGCAGCATGCCGACGGCCGAGGCGAACACGAAGGCGACGAAGGGGCCGTCGCCGATCGGCGTGAGAATCACCAGCACGACCGACGCCACCAGCACGGCGGCGCAGGCCAGCAGGAACTGCAGCTTGCCGATGCCCTCTCCGGCCGGCAGCGCCGCCAGTCCGCTGCCCGCGACTCCCAGGTTGGCGAGGGAGCCGATGCCGAAGGCCACGGACGAGCCGCGGTCGCCGTACACCCGGGCGCGTACGGCGGCGATCGCCAGGAGCACCAGGCCCGAGACCGCGGCCACGATGCCCGGGAGCCCGTGCATGTCATGGCGGATGTCGGAACTCCAGGCCACGAAGGCGAGCAGCAGCAGGAGTACACAGCCGCCGAAGAGCCCTGCGGTGCGCAGGAGTTCGTCGTTCCACAGTGCGCGGTCGCGGGTGACGGCGCTGGCCGTGGCATGCGAGACGTCGTCGAACACCGCGGGCGGGAGGGAGTCCGAGAAGGGGCGCAGGAGGAGGAAGTCGCCGTCGGCGACGCGCTGCGCGGCGAGTGAGCGTGCCTCGTCGAGCACCGTCCCGTCGCGGCGCACCAGGTGGTAGCCGACCGGGGCACCCGGGGCCGGACTCTGTCCGGACAGGCGCAGGATCTCCGGGTACAGGTGCGCGAGTGGAATGTCGTCGGGCAGCGCCACATCGATACGGCTGTCGGGTGCCGCGACGATGATCCGGCGGAAGCCGGTGCTGCGCGTGGTCGGCGCCCCCGGTCCCCAATGGTGCCCCGGTCCCGGATGGCCCCCTGGTCCCGGGTGACCGCCGGTGCTTCCTGCGTTCCCTGCCGTTCGAACTGTCGCAGGCACGTACTGCTCCCCCTCGCGGTGCTTCTCAACTCGCGGGCCGCGCCCCTGTCCTGTTGGCGCGTCCGCTCTCACTCCGGTTCCGAATGGCCTGAATGACCCTGAATCCATTGATTATTCGCGGGTGCGCACACGCGTGACCGTTACCCTACCGTCCGCAATGTCAGTGCCCGCCAGTAGGATCCGATCCGGATGAAGTCGGCGCCACGGGGGTGCGGACAGGGGCTCTTCAGTCCGCGAGGGGGACGGGTCAGCTTTGAGCCAGATCGTCGTCAAACGGCCACCGAGGGCCTTGCCTGCCGAGGTGCCCGCCGATCCAGTGCAGTTGCAATCCCCGCCCGAATTGCCCAGAGGGCAGCAGGAGGGCGCGCTGATGCAGCTGCTGCCCATGCTCGGGATGGGCGGCTCGGTCGTGTTCTTCTTCATGACGCCGAATCCGGTCATGCGCATCATGGGCATGGTGATGATCGCGTCGACGATCGCCATGGGCATCGCGATGCTGGTCCGCTACCGACGCGGCAACCAGGGCCAACTCGCCGATATGCGACGGGACTACCTGAAATATCTGGCCAAGACTCGTCGTGCCGTGCTTCGTACGGCGCGGCTGCAGCGGGACGCCCAGTTCTATCTGCATCCGGCGCCCGAGCAGTTGTGGGCGCTGGTCGCCGAGGGCAGCCGCGTGTGGGAGCGGCGGATCAGTGACGACGACTTCGGACAGGTGCGGATCGGTCTGGGCGGCCAGCAGCTCGCCACCCCGCTGGTCGCGCCCGAGACCGCTCCGGTGGACGAGCTGGAGCCGCTCACCGCCGGAGCCATGAAACAGTTCCTCACCGCGCACAGCACCATCGAGGGCCTGCCCATCGCGATCTCGCTGCGGTCCTTCTACCACCTCACCATCAGCGGGGACCACGAGAACCACGTCCGGGCGACGGCGCGCGCCCTGGTGGCCTCCCTGGCCGCGCTGCATTCTCCCGACGATCTGGTCGTCGCCGTCGCTGCCGGGCAGGCCGCAGCCCCGCACTGGGAGTGGGCCAAGTGGCTGCCCCACGTCCAGACCGACGGCAGCGACGGAGCGGGCAGCCGTCGTCTGATCACCACGAGTGCGCAGGAGTTGGAGCTGCTGCTGAAGGAGCAGCTCGAAGGACGCCCCCGGTTCCAGGCCGGCGGCCAGGCCCTGCTGGAGCAGCCGCACATCGTCGTCGTACTCGACGGGGAGGCGCTGTCGCCGTTGTCGGCGCTGGCGGCGGCCGAAGGGCTGCAGGGTGTCACGATCGTCGAGGTCGTGCCGGGCCGGCTCACCGGGGCACGCGGCGGACTCTCGGTCGTGGTGCATCCGCACTCGTTGCGCCTGGAGTCCGGCGACGGTCTGGCCTATGAAGGGTCGCCCGACCGCCTGAGTCCCGAGGCCGCCGAGGCGCTCGCCCTCCAGCTCGCCCCCCTGCACCTGACCTCCGGCGGCGACTCCGACGAACCACTGCTCGCGAATCTGGAGTTCACCGATCTCCTGGGCCTGGACGACGCGGACTCCGTGGACGTCAGCCGCACCTGGCGCCCACGCTCCCGCACCGATCGCCTGCGCGTCCCCATCGGCGTCGGTGAGGACGGCGCCCCGGTGATGCTGGACCTGAAAGAGGCCGCGCAGGACGGCATGGGCCCTCACGGCCTGTGCGTCGGTGCCACCGGATCCGGCAAGTCCGAGCTGCTGCGCACCCTGGTGCTCGGGCTCGCCGTGACCCACTCCTCGGAGACGCTGAACTTCGTCCTCGCGGACTTCAAGGGCGGTGCCACCTTCGCCGGCATGGCGGACCTGCCGCATGTCGCCGCGGTGATCACCAACCTCGCGGACGACCTGACCCTCGTGGACCGCATGGGCGACTCCATCCGCGGCGAGCTCAACCGCCGCCAGGAACTGCTCCGCAAGGCGGGCAATTTCGCCAACATCCACGACTACGAGAAGGCCCGCTCGGCAGGCGCCGCCCTCGAACCCATCCCCTCCTTCGTCCTGGTCATCGACGAGTTCAGCGAACTCCTCGCCGCCAAGCCCGATTTCATCGACATGTTCGTCCAGATCGGCCGTATCGGCCGCTCCCTGGGCGTCCACCTGCTGCTGGCCTCGCAGCGTCTGGAAGAAGGCCGCCTGCGCGGCCTGGAGACCTACCTGTCGTACCGCGTCGGCCTGCGGACCTTCTCCGAGTCCGAGTCCCGCGCCGCCCTCGGCGTCCCCGACGCCTACCACCTGCCGAACATCCCCGGCTCGGGCTATCTGAAGTACGGCACCGACGAAATGGTCCGCTTCAAGGCGGCCTACGTCTCCGGTGCGCACCGGCCCGTCAACGCCCGAGCCACGACAGGGGGCACGTTGCCGGTGGACCGCCGACCCGTGGCCTTCACCGCCGCCCCCGTGCCGGTCCAGTACGTTCAGCCCGACCCCCGCGCACAGGTGCCGGACCCACGCGCGGGCGACGCCGATCCGCAGGCCGACACCGTCCTCGACGTCATAGTGCGCCGGCTCACCGGGCAGGGCCCGGCTGCTCACCGCGTATGGCTGCCGCCCCTGGACAACCCGCCTTCGCTGGACGTCCTGCTCCCCGGACTCGCCGGCGTGGACGGCCGGGGCCTGACCAAGCCGGGCTACGAGGGCGCCGGCCGTCTCGTCGTCCCCCTCGGCGTCGTCGACAAGCCCTTCGAGCAACGGCGCGACACGCTCTACCGGGACTTCTCCGGCGCCGCGGGCCATATGCAGATCGTCGGCGGCCCGCAGTCCGGCAAATCAACACTCCTCCGCACGATCATCTCGGCCTTCGCGCTGACCCACACCCCGCACGAAGTCCAGTTCTACGGCCTCGACTTCGGCGGTGGCGGCATGTCATCCGTCTCCCCGCTGCCCCACGTGGGCGGGGTCGCCTCCCGCCTCGACCCGGAGCGGGTGCGGCGCACGGTCGCCGAGGTGTACGGCATCATGACGCGCCGCGAGGAGTACTTCCGCAGCGCCGGTATCGACTCCATCGCCACCTTCCGCAAGATGCGGGCCCGTGGTGACATCGCGGTGGCGGACCAGCCCTGGGGCGACGTCTTCCTGGCCATCGACGGCTGGGGCAATTTCCGCACCGAGTACGAGGGTCTGGAAGCGGCCGTCCTGGACATCGCCTCGCGCGGCCTCGGCTACGGCATCCACCTGGTCCTCACCGCCTCCCGCGCCATGGAGGTCCGTGCGAATCTGAAGGACCTGCTGATGAACCGCCTCGAACTGCGGCTCGGCGACCCCATGGACTCCGAACTGGACCGCAAGGCGGCCGGAAACGTCCCGGCAGGTGTCCCCGGCCGGGGCGTCACTCCCGAGACACTGCACTTCATGGCGGCGGTTCCGCGCATCGACGGTGTGCACTCCGACACCGACCTGTCCGAGGCGACCGCCGCCATGAGCCGGGACGTGACCCGCCACTGGACAGCGCCCGGTGCGCCCGCGGTCCGGCTCCTGCCGCTGGAACTGCCCCTCGCGCACCTGCCTGCGCCCGGCACCCAGCCGGACCGCGGCGTGGCCTTCGCCCTTGACGAGAACAACCTCGAATCCGTTCACGTCAACTTCGACCAGGACCCCTTCTTCCTCGTCTTCGGCGAGAGCGAGTCCGGCAAGTCGAACCTGCTGCGCCTCCTCATCAGGCAGATCACCGATCTGCACGACGGCGACTCCTGCAAACTCTTCGTCATCGACAACCGCCGCTCCCTCCTGGACGCTGCCCCGGCCACCCACCTCGCCGAATACGTGCCCATGTCCAATGTCATGGACCACCACGTCGAGGCCCTGGCCGACCTCATGCGGCGCCGCACACCTCCGCCGGACGTCACGACTGACCAGTTGCGGGCCCGCAACTGGTGGAGCGGCCCGACGATCTACGTGGTCGTCGACGACTACGACCTGGTGTCGACGTCCGGCGGCAACCCGCTCGCCCCGCTCACGGAACTCCTCCCATTCGCCCGCGACGTGGGCATCCGCTTCATCGCCGCCCGCAACACCGCGGGCGCCGGCCGCTCCTCCTACGAACCCTTCATGCAGCGCATCAAGGAGCTGGGCGCGCAGGGCGTCGTGCTCTCCGGCGACCCGAACGAGGGAGACATCCTCGGCAACGTACGCCCGCGTCCGATGCCGGCCGGGCGGGGTGTCTTCGTCTCACGGAAGCGGGGGAACGTGCTGGTGCAGACGGGACTCGTGAGTGACGAGGAGCAGCGCTGACGAGGTGACCTGCTCATGGTCACCCGCCCTCGATCGTCACCCGCACCCCTCTCCGCAGCCCCCACCCCGCCATCACCCCGGCCTCTGCCTCCAGTACATGCCGTGAGCGGAGGCGGGGCAGGCCCAAGCGGCCGGGTTTCATGGTGTGTAGGGCGATGACGTGCAGGCCGCGGTCGAGATGGGCGACGTCGATGGGCATGCGCATCCGGAACGTGTGCACCCCGCCGGCGGGCGTCAGCAGCATCGCCCCGTCGATGCCGTCCCGCCCGAGGAGCCCCCTCGTACGGGCCCGGTACGACGCGGCGATCTCCAGGGGCACCCGCACCTCACCCTCTTCCCCATCACCTTCCCCTTCCCGGTGAACGACCAGCACCCCCCGTCCATCACTCAGGCGTCGCGCCATCCTCAGCCACCTCCAGGATTTCTGTTGTCCGTCGCGTGCTGCCCGGGTAGGAAGGCCCCATGACCGGACTCGGCGCAGTATTCCGTCCCCAGCTGGCCCCCGAACGACTCCGATCCGTCGCCACGATCGCCGACGAGGCGGGACTCGAAGAGCTCTGGCTCTGGGAGGACTGCTTCCGGGAGGGAGGGATCTCCACCGCGGCGGCCGCCCTCGCCTGGACCGAGCGGATCAAGGTCGGCGTCGGACTGCTGCCCGTGCCGCTGCGGAACGTCGCGATCACCGCCATGGAGGCCGCCGGTCTGTACCGGATGTTCCCGGGGCGGCCGATCCTCGCCGTGGGGCACGGCGTGCAGGACTGGATGGCGCAGGTCGGGGCGCGGGTCGAGTCGCCGGTGACGCTGCTGCGGGAGCATCTCGACGCGCTGCGAGCCCTGTTGCGCGGTGAGCGGGTGACCGTCGAGGGCCGGTACGTCAGGCTCGACGACGTCGCTCTCGACTGGCCGCCCACCGAGCCGGTGCCGATCGTCGCCGGGGTCACCGGGCCGCGCTCGCTGCGGCTGGCCGGTGAGGCGGCCGACGGGACGCTGCTCACCGCTTCGACCTCACCGGAGGGTGTGCGCAAGGCGCGGCAACTCATCGACGAGGGACGCCGGACGGCCGGACGCGGCGATGCCGAGCGGCACGAGATCGTCGTGTATCTGCTCACCGCCACCGGGCCCGACGGGGCCGCCCGGCTGAAGGCCGAACTCGCCGCCGAAGGGCTCGGATCCGTGCCCGACCTCGGTGTCGCCGGGGACGCGGGTGCCGTCGCGAAGGCCGTGCAGCGGCTCGCGGACGCCGGCGCGGACACCGTCGTGCTCCAGCCGACGGGCGACGAGCCGGACCCCGAGGGGTTCGTGCGGTTCGTGGCGGAGGAGGTCCGGCCGCTGGTGCCGTAGGCTGCACCCGGAGGCGTTGTCAGTGGTGCCTGCCAGACTCCTGAAGATGAGCGACGACACCGCAGACGTACGCATCCGGGACGTGGTGGACTCCGACCTGGAGGCGTTCCTCGCCTACGAGCACGACCCGGAGGCCCTCCGGCGGTCGAGGTTCACGCCCCGGCCGCGGGACGCCTTCATGAAGCACTGGCGCACGAGCGTGCTCGGCGACGACACCTGCCTCGTGCGGACGGTCCTGGCCGACGGCGAGGTGGCCGGGAGCATCGTCTCCTGGTGGGAGGCCGAGCGCCGGTTCCTCGGGTACTGGCTGGGGCGGCCGTACTGGGGGAGAGGCATCGGCACCAGAGCCCTCGCTCTCTTCCTCGACACGGAGCGGGTCCGTCCCCTGTACGCCGACCCGTTCCATGCCAACACCGCTTCCGTGCGCCTCCTCGAACACCACGGCTTCCGGCGGGCCGGAATCGTCCGGCACGGCGACGACGAGCATGTGCTGCTCGTGCTCGGCGTTCAGCCTCGCGGCTGATCCCCCGTCGCCCCGTCGAGCAGCTCCCGCAGGATGTCCATGTGGCCCGCGTGCCGTGCCGTCTCCTCGATCATGTGGACCAGCACCCAGCGCAGGGACACCTCGCCGTCCCGCCATGCCGGCCGCCCCAGGTCCGTCAGCGCCCGCTCGGTGATCACCCGGTCGGCCGCGGCCCGCGCACGGCCGTAGAACTCGACGATCTGCCGCGTCGTCTCGCCCTGGTCGGCCCGCATGTCCTGGTCGCTGTACGGGTCGAACCACAGCGGCTCCACCTCGCCGCCGAAGCTCGACACGAACCAGCCGTACTCCACCGAGCCGAGGTGCTTGACCAGGCCCAGCAGGTTCGTGCCGGTCGGGGTCATCGGCCGGCGCAGTCCCTCGTCGTCGAGGCCCTCCAGCTTCCACAGCACCGCGTCCCGGTGCCGGTCCAGGCTCGCCCGGAGCGTTTCCTTCTCACCCGCTGTGTACGTCGAGTCCGTCATGGCGCCGAAAACTAGCAGCGGTCGCCGACGGCCGCCTGCGATCATGCCCGTCATGGGTGGTCAGGACAGCAGGTCGTTCGAGGAACTCCTCGCCGAGGGCGTCGCCGTGCCCACCGAGGGCTGGGACTTCTCCTGGTTCGAGGGGCGGGCCACGGAGGCGCGGCCCAGCTGGGGGTACGCCGTGTCCCTGGCCGACCGGCTGGCCGCCGCGACCGCCGCGCTCGACCTCCAGACCGGGGGAGGGGAGGTCCTGGAGTTCGCCCTGGGCCGGGCCACGAAAGCGCCCGTGCTCACCGTCGCCACCGAGGGCTGGCCGCCCAACGTCGCCAAGGCCACCGCCCTGCTCGCCCCGCGCGGAGTCGCGGTCGTCGCCTCGCCCGAGGACGCGCCGCTGCCGTTCGCCGACGGGGCGTTCGACCTCGTCACCAGCCGGCACCCGGTTCAGGCGCCCTGGCCGGAGATCGCCCGGGTGCTCCGGCCCGGCGGCACGTACTTCGCCCAGCACGTCGGACCGCACAGCGTCTTCGAACTCGTCGAGTACTTCCTCGGCCCTCAGCCGGAGGAGGTCCGCAGCGGCCGCCACCCCGAGCGGGAACGGGCCGACGCCGAGGCCGCCGGCCTGGAGGTCGTCGACCTGCGTGCCGAGGAACTGCGCATCGAGTTCCATGACATCGCCGCGGTCGTCCACTTCCTGCGCAAGGTCATCTGGATGGTCCCCGACTTCACCGTCGAGGCCTACCGGCCCCAACTCCGTTCCCTGCACGAGCGGATCGCGTCCGACGGCCCCTTCGTCGCCCACAGCACCCGCCACCTGTTCGAGGCCCGCAGGCCGGACGCCTGATCCCGACGCGGGCGCGCCGGGCCGGCCCTACGGAATGGCGCGTGCCTCCGCCGACTCTCGTCCGCCTCCCGCCGACCCCTGCAGACTCCGCCCGACCCCCCAGCCCCAGCCCCCGCCCTACGCATGCGGCCCCACACTCACCTCCCCGCCCACCAACTCCGCCTTCGCCTCCAGCACTTCCCCCACCCGCTCCACCTGCTCGCCCAGCTCCCGCTCCTGGCGTGCCGTCAGCCGGCGTCCGACCGGCTCCACCGTGACGGTCGTACGACGGCCCTGGCGTCGCTGGTGCCAGACCCCGGCCACCACGCCGTCCACCAGGAGCACCGGGAAGTTCCCCGCCTGCCCGCCGGCCAGCGCCCGCTCGTACGCCTTCCCGGGGAACAGGGACCGACGCGGCTGCGCGGCGATGGCGTACGCGTCGAAGTACGGCAGTAGCCGCACCCTCCGCACCCGCCCCTCCGGGAACTCCGTGTCGCCCGACGCCACCCAGGCCGCCGCCCCCTCGAAGGCGACCTCCTCGATCTCCCCGGCCTCCGCCAGCTGCAGGAACAGGGCGGTCGCCCAACTCGCCGGTGCCGCCAGCCACTTGGCGAAGTGCTGGGGTGTGGCCGGGCCGTACGCGCGCAGATACCGCCGTACAAGTTCCCGCAGAGCCGACTCGCCGGGCATCGGGGTGAAGGGCGGTGGACGGGTGTACGTCACCTTCCGGCCCCTGTTCGGGCCGGCGCACAGGGCGCCCGACTGGCCGGCCCGGTGCATCACCTGCCGCCAGCGCGGCCACAGGTCCTGGAAAGCGGGCATCACCAGGTCACCGGCCCACGCGCCGGTCCGCGCCACGACCTCCTCGCCCAGCTCCTCCACGGTCAGGCACACCCCGTCGAGGGCGTCTCCGATCGCTGCCACGATCTGCTCCGCCTGTTCCTCCGTGACCCGGATGTCCGGCGGGAACGGGCTCGGGCCGGTCGGGACCGCCGTCAGCGCCCCGCACCACTGGGGCAGTTCGGCGGCCGGGAGCAGATGCACGGTGCCGCGTGGACCGAACGTCTTCACCAGCGAACGGTCCTCCCACAGCGCGGCCCGGACGTCCGCCCGCGTCACCCCGGCGGCCCGCACCCCCACCGACACCTCGGCCGCCGACAGCACCTGGGCGTGCGCGCCCAGCATCGCGCCGACGACCTCCGCGACGGGAGTGCCGGGCGCGGCGGGACGGGTCAGGAACTGTCGCTCCAGCCGTCGCGTACTCACCTCGTCCCAGGTGATCGTGCCGCCCGCGCCGCCCGTCCCACTGCCCGACTTCGCTGTCATGGGGCGACGGTAAGCCGGACCTAGGTCGGAAGCTGTCCGCTTACCCCCGTCACCCGGGAGGGAAGCTGACCGCGTATCCCCGCTCCCTCGGATCCACGCGCCCGCATCGTGCAAACCGTGCATCCAAGCGCGAAGCCCCTTGAGCCCCTATGCATCCAAGGAAGGCTCACCTTCTCCACATTGTTATGACGGCCGACTCGATTTCCTCCCCACCCTCACGTAAGTTCAGACCAAGGTAATTCGCGTACGCAAAGCTGCGCGGCGGCACCGCGCAGTGGAGGGGGCTGCGCGGTGCCATGCCCTCGACCGGCTCCCTGCTGGACGCGCGTCGCGGTGCCCTTCGCCGATCGCCGTCGGCTCTCGCGGACCGTCAAGCGGGCGTTCGCGGTCGGGGTCACCCGGGCGGGGGAAGCGCGGACAAGTCACCAGCCAGGCCGCAAGAACCGCCAAACCCTCTGGATCCGGCCGCATCCCACGCGTTTCCCCTGGAAAACAGGCCCGATCTCGCCACGAATCCGCCATGAGAGGGCCCTCTCATGGCCACCGGGCCGTCGCCGAGCGACTTCGGAGAGTAGTTGTGGCACGCCGATGCGCGCAGCATCCCTTACGAAGGGTTATGGTGGAAACCCCCCCTCGGGCCGGTCCGTCTCCCCCCCCACGGACCGGCCCGTTTTATTGCCCCGCCCAGCGGCATGTGAGCAACGGCCACTGCCCGCGCCGGGCGGCATGCGAGCTACGGGACCGCAACCTGATGAGGGGGGCGGGGAACTGCGCGACCAGCCCCCACCGAACCCGCATGCGCCAACCCACCCCCAACCTCACCCACCGCACCCCACAACCACGGCCCAAGCCCCGCAGGGGTAGGCTTCGCCCCTGGGGACCGCCGTACGGAGGGGCTGACGAACACGTGAACCTGCGCGACAAGCTGCGCGGCCTGCTGGTCAGGCTCTACGCACGCCGGGTGGAAGGTCACCTGGACCACGCTCAGGTGCCCAAGCACATCGGCGTCATCGTGGACGGCAGCCGGCGCTGGGCGAAGGCCGCCGGATCCACCCCCGTGGACGGTCACCGTGCCGGCGCCGAGAAGATCGAGGAATTCCTCGGCTGGTGCACCGAGACGGACGTCGAGGTCGTCACCCTCTGGCTGCTGTCGACGGACAACTTCAACCGCCCGCCGGAGGAACTCGGCCCCCTGCTCGGCATCATCGAGGACGTCGTACGAACCCTCGCCGCCGACGGCCGCTGGCGCGTGCACCACGTCGGCACCCCCGATCTGCTGCCCTCTGCGATGCAGATGGCGCTGAAGGAGGCCGAGGAGTCCACGGCCCACGTCGACGGGATACTGGTCAACGTCGCCATCGGCTACGGCGGCCGTCAGGAGATCGCCGACGCCGTCCGCTCCATGATCGTCGACGCCCATGACAAGGGCACCTCGATGGAGGACCTCGCCGAGTCGGTCAGTGTCGACCTGATCGGACGTCACCTCTACACCGGCGACCAGCCCGACCCCGACCTCGTGATCCGCACCAGCGGCGAGCAGCGGTTGTCCGGATTCATGCTCTGGCAGACGGCCCATTCGGAGTACTACTTCTGCGAGGTCTTCTGGCCGGCCTTCCGCAAGGTGGACTTCCTGCGGGCCCTGCGCGACTACGCGGCGCGCCATCGGCGCTACGGCGGCTGAGCGCACTTCCGGCGCTGTCGTGGCCGTATCGCGGCGCGACAAAACCAACCCTCTCCGGGACAGAAGTAACAAGGAGTTCACCAGCGCGCCGTCATATGCGCTGGCATGGCACCGCATGTTCGAGGGCATAAGCCAAGCAGGTCGACACCCGAACCACGGGTGTCGTATCTCAGCGGGCGGCGCCGGAGCCGTCCGCCCGGGAGGCCCTTTGCACCAGCCCCACCGTGCGGTCACGGCACGGAAGAAGACGCGGGGGGCCGGTTTTCGGCCCGTGCACTGCGGCCGACGACCGGTCCAGCCCCACTCCGTCGCTCCCCGACCTCATCCGAGGGGGTACGTCCTTCCGTGGTGACCAGCACAAAGCGCCACAAGCCAGACCGGCGCACCTACGTTCTCGACACCAGCGTCCTGCTGGCCGACCCGAACGCCCTGAACCGCTTCGACGAGCACGAGGTCGTGCTCCCCATCGTCGTGGTGACGGAACTGGAGGCCAAGCGGCACCATCCCGAACTCGGCTACTTCGCCCGGCAGGCGCTGCGTCTGCTGGACGAGTTCCGGGTGAGGAACGGCCGTCTCGATGCCCCCATTCCGATCGGGGACCTCGGCGGGACCGTCCGTGTCGAGCTCAACCACTCGGACCCCAGCGTGCTGCCCAGCGGCTACCGCCTGGGGGACAACGACTCCCGCATCCTCGCGGTCGCCCGCAATCTCCAGGCCGAGGGACTCGACGTCACCGTCGTGTCGAAGGACCTGCCGCTCAGGATCAAGGCCTCGTCGGTCGGTCTCCTCGCCGAGGAGTACCGCGCCGAGCTCGCCATCACGGACTCCTCCGGCTGGACCGGAATGTCCGAACTGACCCTGCCGGGCGAACAGGTGGACATCCTCTTCGAGGAAGGGCACGTCTACGTCCCCGAGGTCGCCGACCTGCCCGTGCACACCGGGCTGACGATCCATTCCGAGCGCGGCAAGGCGCTGGGCCGGGTCACGCCCGAGGGCAACGTCCGGGTGGTGCGCGGCGATCGGGAGGCGTTCGGCATCAAGGGCCGCAGTGCCGAGCAGCGGATCGCGCTCGACCTGCTGCTCGACCCGGACGTCGGGATCGTGTCGATGGGCGGCCGGGCCGGCACCGGCAAGTCGGCGCTGGCGCTGTGCGCGGGTCTGGAGGCGGTCCTGGAGCGCCGTCAGCACCAGAAGGTGATGGTCTTCCGGCCGCTGTACGCGGTGGGCGGACAGGAACTCGGCTATCTGCCCGGCACCGAGGCCGAGAAGATGAGCCCCTGGGCGCAGGCCGTCTTCGACACGCTGTCCGCGGTCACCAGCCGCGAGGTCATCGAAGAGGTCACCGCGCGCGGCATGCTCGAGGTCCTTCCCCTGACCCATATCCGCGGGCGTTCGCTGCACGACGCCTTTGTGATCGTGGATGAGGCGCAGTCGCTGGAAAGGAATGTCCTGCTGACGGTTCTGTCCCGAATTGGTGCTAATTCACGGGTGGTTCTGACCCATGACGTGGCCCAGCGGGACAATCTGCGGGTCGGGCGCTACGACGGTGTCGTGGCCGTCGTGGAGAAGCTGAAGGGACACCCGCTCTTCGCCCATGTGACCCTGACGCGGTCCGAGAGGTCCCAGATCGCGGCCCTTGTGACCGAAATGCTGGAAGACGGGCAGATCTGACCCAAGTGCTCAACTTGCGGTAGCTACTCGTTGGTTGGCGCCGTTCGGAAAGGCAGTGAGCCTATCCGGGCGGCGCCTGGGCGTGTGCGGCTTTCCGGAAATCCCCAGGGACAAACAAGGTGTGAGCTTTCACACGCAACACAGAATTGCCTTGCGGCGTCCGGGTGCGGCAGAGTCTCACTCCTGTCAGGCCCCGCATACGACACACCTGTACCCCCAGCGGTACGGAACCACAGCAGCACCACCACCAACTGCATAGCGACGTCGTATGCCGCCCGAGTCACCACGCGGCGCTCCCCTCGCGGGAGTTGCCCACCGGGTCCGCGCCTCCCGTGACCCCGCAGTTGGGAGGCCAGAGCCAGGGGCACGATTGCGTCCGCCAGGGTCACCGAAGCGGGCGATGCTGGAAGGAAACCGTGTGAGTCCGATTTCGGTCAGGGGATTCGCAGTGGCCTCTGCCACCGCGGTCACCGCTGTCGGAAGCGTCGTCGGCGTTGCCTCGGGCAGCACCGCGCAGAACAACGACGCCGAGGCGACGGCTGCCGATTCGACGCTCCTCGCGGACATACCCGCGGGCCAGCAGGCCCAGGTGCAGACCGAGTCCCTGTCGGCGCAGGCGGATGTCCAGGCCATCGCCGCCGACGTGAGCGCAAAGAAGGACGCCGAGGAGGCGGCCCGCAAGGCTGCCGCCCAGAGCGCGATCGAGAAGAAGGAAGCCGCCGAGAAGGCAGAGAAGGCGGCGCAGGAAGCCAAGGAGCGCGAAGAGGCCGAGGCCAAGGCCTCCCGGTCCTCCGCCGCGGACTTCCCCGTCCAGAGCTCGTACAGCATCTCGCAGATCCAGTCGATGGCGCGTTCGATGGTGCCCGGCGACCAGTTCCAGTGCTTCAGCAACATCGTGGACCACGAGTCCGACTGGAACTACCAGGCCGTGAACCCCTCCTCCGGTGCCTACGGCCTCTTCCAGGCTCTGCCCGGATCCAAGATGTCGTCAGTCGGCGCCGACTGGCAGACGAACCCCGCCACGCAGATCAAGTGGGGCCTGAACTACATGAACGACCGCTACGGCAGCCCTTGCGGCGCCTGGGACTTCTGGCAGGCCAACAACTGGTACTAGGCGCTCCGCTGGTTCAGCCGAGATAGGACGTCGCTCGTCTGCGGCGCCGCTGTGGCTGGTCGCGCAGTTCCCCGCGCCCCTAAAGGGCGCGTCTCTCAACCCTGCGTTGCCCCTCACCGTCTTTTGGTGAGGGGCTTTCGCTGTTCCCCGTGTGGTGGCATGTACGGTCGGCATCAACGACTCCAGGGAGGAGTGGTGGGGAGAGACGGGGGAAGAGGACGGATCATGTCGCGAGTGCCAGGGTGGCTCGGCCGGGTCGGTGCCGGTCTGACCGAGATGAGTGAGCGGTTGGACGAGCGCCGGGCCGCGGTGGAACGAGAGAGCGCCGAGCGCGAGCCGGTGGGGCGGACCACCGTCGCCACCGAACCGCCCCCGGGCGCGGACCCGCCGCCCGCCGACCATGTGCCACGGCCCCCCGACTACGCGCCCGCCGCCCCGCCGCCGCGCCCCGACCCCGCACAGGTCGTGCCGTGGGGCGTACGGGTCGCCGCGGAGGCCGGCTGGCGGCTGCTGGTGCTGGCCGGCACCGTCTGGGTCCTGATGCGGGTCATCAGCGCCGTCCAACTCGTCGTACTGGCCTTCGTCATCGCGCTGCTGCTCACCGCGTTGATGCAGCCCTCGGTGGCCTGGCTGACCAGGCGGGGCGTGCCGAGCGGGCCGGCGACCGCGCTGACCGCGATCCTCGGGTTCGTCGTCATCGGGCTGATGGGCTGGTTCGTGACCTGGCAGGTCATGGAGAACATCGACAATCTCTCCGACCAGGTCCAGGACGGCATCGACGAGCTGCGCAACTGGCTGCTCAACAGCCCGTTCCACGTCACCGACAAGCAGATCAACGAGATCGCCGAGAACCTCCGGGAGGCGATCGGCGCCAACACCGACGAGATCACCTCGGCCGGCCTCGAAGGTGTCACGGTCATCGTCGAGGCGCTCACCGGCATCCTGCTCGCGGCCTTCTCGACGCTGTTCCTGCTCTACGACGGCAAGCGGATCTGGCAGTGGACCCTGAAGCTGGTCCCGGCCGCCGCCCGTCCGGGAGTCGCGGGTGCCGGGCCGCGGGCGTGGGCGACGCTGACGGCGTACGTACGCGGCACCGTCCTCGTCGCGCTGATCGACGCCGTGTTCATCGGCATCGGCATCTACTTCCTCGACGTACCGATGGCCGTCCCGCTGGCCGTCTTCATCTTCCTGTTCTCCTTCATCCCGCTCGTCGGTGCGGTGGCCTCCGGTGCGCTGGCCGTCGTCGTGGCGCTGGTGACGCAGGGCATCTTCACCGCGGTCATGACCCTTGCGGTCGTCCTCGCGGTGCAGCAGATCGAGGGCCACATCCTCCAGCCGTTCATCCTCGGACGCGCGGTCCGTGTGCATCCGCTGGCGGTCGTGCTGTCCGTGGCGGCCGGCGGCATGGTGGCCGGGATCGGCGGAGCGGTGGTGGCGGTGCCGCTGGTGGCGGTGTCGAACACGATCGTGGGGTATCTGCGGGCGTACTCCCAGGAGGCGGCGGTGCCGAGACTCCCGGAGACGCGGGAGACCCCGCCCACCGAGGGTGAGCGGGGTCCACAGGGCGACGGCGACTACTCGACGTCGGCCAGTACGGCCTCGGCGTCCAAGGCGGAGCCCACGGCCTGAATCACTGAAGCGATCTTGAAGGCCTCCTGGACCGTCTCGCGGTCCACGCCGGCCTTGCGCAGCACCTGCTCGTGCGAGTCGAGGCACAGGCCGCAGCCGTTGATGGCGGACACCGCGAACGACCACAGCTCGAAGTCGACCTTGTCGACGCCGGGGTTGCCGATGACGTTCATCCGCAGGCCGGCGCGCAGGTTGCCGTACTCGTGGTCGGACAGCAGGTGCCGGGTCCGGTAGAAGACGTTGTTCATCGCCATCACGGCGGCCGCGGACTTCGCCGCGGTGTACGCCTCCGGCGAGAGGTTCGCCCTGGCCTCCGGCGCCAGCTCGCGCAGCACGATCGGGGAGCGGGAGGCGATCGCCGTGGCGAGCACCGTGCCCCACAGCTGCTGGGCCGGCAGGTCCGAATTGCCGATGACCGAGCCCAGGTTGAGCTTCAGGTCCTTGGCGTAGTCCGGTATGCGGGACTTCAGGGAGTCGAGCGACATGGGGGTCACTCTCCCGCGAGCAGCTTGACCGGGTCCAGGGTGTCCTCGCCCTTGCTCCAGTTGCACGGGCACAGCTCGTCCGTCTGGAGGGCGTCCAGGACCCGCAGGACCTCCTTGGGGTTACGGCCGACGGAGCCGGCGGTCACCATGGAGAACTGGATCTCGTTGTTCTGGTCGACGATGAAGACGGCGCGCTTGGCGAAGCCGTCCTCACCCTCGATGCCGAGGTCGCGCATCAGCTCGTGCTTGGAGTCGGCCATCATCGGGAACGGCAGGTCGCGCAGGTCGTCGTGGTCCTTGCGCCAGGCGTGGTGGACGAACTCCGAGTCACCGGAGAAGCCGAGGACCTGGGCGTCACGGTCGGCGAACTCCTCGTTCAGCTTGCCGAAGGCCGCGATCTCGGTCGGGCAGACGAAGGTGAAGTCCTTCGGCCAGGCGAAGACGATCTTCCACTGACCCTCGTAGGTCTTGTGGTTGATCGTCTCGAACTCCTTGCCCTTCTCCAGCGAGACGCAGGCGGTCAGTTCGAACTCGGGGAACTTGTCACCGACAGTGAGCACACGCTCTCCTTGCAGCGAGGAGGCACCTGATCGGTACAGGTGTCTCCCTTGGGTTGGACCTTACCGATCCTGGCACAGGCTGCATTGATACAAGAAATAGCTACACTCGGTCCGGTTGATCGGAGAGTGCTATCAGTGACCGTGAGTGAGACGTGAGCAAGAGAAGACTTCCCAGTCTCGCCCAGCTGCGGGCCTTCGCCGCCGTCGTCGAGCACCTTCATTTCCGGGACGCCGCCGCCGCGATCGGCATGAGCCAGCCCGCGCTGTCCGGTGCCGTCTCCGCCCTGGAGGAGTCACTCGGAGTGACACTGCTGGAGCGCACCACCCGCAAGGTGCTGCTGTCGCCGGCCGGTGAGCGTCTGGCCGTACGGGCCAAGGCGGTGCTGGCGGAGGTCGGGGCGCTGATGGAGGAGGCCGAGGCGGTGCGGGCCCCGTTCACCGGGGCGCTGCGCCTCGGTGTCATCCCCACGGTCGCGCCGTATCTGCTGCCCACCGTGCTGCGGCTGGTCCACGACCGCTATCCGCAGCTCGACCTCCAGGTGCACGAGGAGCAGACCGCGAGCCTGGTCGACGGGCTCACCACCGGCCGACTGGACCTGCTGCTGCTCGCCGTTCCCCTCGGGGTCCCCGGAGTCGCCGAACTCCCGCTGTTCGACGAGGACTTCGTGCTCGTCACCCCGCTCGACCACACGCTCGGCGGCCGCGAGGGCATCCCGCGCGAGGAGCTCAGGGCGCTGAACCTGCTGCTCCTCGACGAGGGGCACTGCCTGCGCGACCAAGCGCTCGACATCTGCCGGGAGGCCGGCCGCGAGGACGCACCGGTGACCACTACGGCCGCAGGTCTCTCGACGCTCGTGCAGCTCGTCGCGGGCGGCCTCGGCTGCACGCTGCTGCCGCGGACGGCCCTGAAGGTGGAGACGACCCGCAGCAGCCAACTGCTCACCGGCTACTTCGCCGACCCCGCCCCCACCCGCCGGATCGCCCTCGCGATGCGGGCGGGAGCGGCCCGAGGAGGGGAGTACGAGGAGCTGGCGGCGGCCCTGCGGGAGGCGCTGCGCCCGCTGCCCGTAACCGTGTGCCAATCGGTCAAATGAGCGCCGAACACAGTTCTTTGAGCCGCCCGGAAACTCAACTTCCGTCAACTAGCGACAGGACGGATATCCGCCTCCGGAATATGCGCCCGGACTGATACACATTCCCCCCTCAGCGCTATGCGTCAGGCGTGTGTGCGAAACGACGAGGGGTGTGATGTCGGGCTACGAACACCTGGCGCGGGCCCTCGCCGTCTGCGCGCGTGACGGCTTCACCGGAGAGCTCAGGGTCACCGGAACGCCGGGCGGCACGTTCCATCTCGGCGACGGACGGGTGGTCGCCGCCGAGTCCCCCGGAGCACCGGGCGCCGAGGCGCTGCTGCTGCGCTCCGGGCGGGTCAGCGGCGAGCAGTGGGCCGAACTGATGCGGGAGTCCGGGGGCGCGCGCTGGCCGGCGACCGCCCTCATCGCACGCGGGTACGCGGGGGCCGCGCAGCTGCGGGTCGTGTGCGCGATGGCGCTGCACGACGCCGCGTTCGCGATCGCCGCCGGCCGGGTCGACGACTGCGAACACGTCCCCACCACCGAGCCGTTCGCCCAGGTCCCGGTGGGGGAGCCACCGCTGGGCCTGCTCCAGGGAGCGGCCCGCAGACTCGCCGCGCTCACCGCGCTGCCGCACCCCGTCCACCCCGACCGCGAGCGGCCCGTGCCCGCACCGGCACCCGTCGACACGGCCACCCCGCTCACCGCCCTGCGGCGTGAGCTGCTCACCCACGCCGACGGCCGCCGAACCGCCCGGGACCTCGCCTTCCGGGTCGGGAGGGGCGTCTACGCCGTCACGGTCGAAGTCGCGCGGATGCTCGGCGACGGGCTGCTGGTCTGCGCCGAGGCGCCCGCGCCGATCCCTGTCCGCCCCCTTCCGGACGGGCACGCACTACGCCCCCGGGAACCGGCGCCCGTCGAGCCGCCGCCCCCGCCCACGGCCCCGACCGCTCTGCCCCGCCGAAAGCCCGGCAGCTTCTTCCGCTTGCGGAACGGAATTACCAGATGAGTCCGAAATGAAGCAGCCGATCAGAAGTGAAAAGAAATGAGGAGAGTCGCGTACATGGATCACAAGGCCCTGGCACTGGAAATGCGTGGCCTGCGCGAACAGGTCACCGGGATCACCGACACCGCGGTCGCCGCCGCCGACGGCCTGCTCATCGCCGCGGACACCGCCGACTCCATCGACCCGGAGGGCCTCGCGGCCCTCGCCGCGGCCGGTCTCGGTCTCGCCAGGCGCACCGCCGACGCCACCGCCCGCGGGGCCCTGCGCCGGACGGTGACGTACGGCAGCCATGGTTGTGCCGCCTTCTACGCCGTCGGCGACACCGCCCTGATGGTCGTGCTCGGCGACGAGGGCATGGACGTGGACCACCTGAACCGGGCGACCCAGTCCGCCCTGCGACGTATCGATCTGATCCTCACCGACAAGGCACCAGAAGGAGTTTGAAGGGATGGCGACGAAGCGCATGACCTCAGGTTTCTCCGACCAGGTGATGAGCCTGGTCAAGCACCTTCGCACCGACGCCCCGGACTGCGTGGCCTCCGGCGTGGTCGACATGTCCACCGGAATGCTGCTGTCCTACGAGACCGTCGAGACCCATCCGCCGGAGGTCCTGGACCTGCTGGCGGGCGCGACGCTCGATCTGTTCCAGGGGCGCACGGTCGTGATGATCGAGGACGTCTTCAAGGAGCGTCGCGGGATCACCAGTGACAACCACTTCTTCCAGGAGATCCTGGTCAACAGCGAGAACCTCACGCACCTGTTCGTGCGGCTGAACGAGCAGCAGGACGTGGTGGCCGTCGTCGTCTGCCGCAAGTCGGTCAACGTGGGCATGCTGTTCGCCCAGGTCCGGCGGGTCGTACGGGAGTACAGCCTCTGAACGCGACGGCGGTGGGGCTCCCTCCGGGGAACCCCACCGCCTCGCCGTACGCCGTCCTACTCGGTGCGCAGCCCGTCCGGCCGCATCAGCCGCAGCAGCGGCGGCAGGCTGAGGACCGTCACCACGAGGACCACGCCGGCGCCGATGCCGGTCATCGACAGCACGCTCACCCAGTCCACGCTCACGGTGGCTTCGACCATGTTCAGCAGCACGGCGCCCAGTGTCAGTCCCACCGCCGACGCCAGCAGCAGCCCCAACGCGATCGGGATCGCCGTCTGCCACAGCACCGACAGACTCAGCGTGCGGCGCCGGGTGCCGAACGCGACCAGCGACGACAGCAGCTTCTTGCGCTCACGCAGCTGCTCCAGCTGGGAGACCAGCAGGCTCGCGCCGATCAGCACCAGGACGCAGGTCGCACCGACGAAGAGACCGTTGCGGATCGCGCGGAACTCCTCGGTCTGGCGGCTGGCGGCCAGGGCGTTCACGTCCGTCAGCGGGTCGATCCGCGCGGCGGCGTTGCGCGCGAACTCGGCGGCGTCCGGCACCGACTTGTCCAGCGAGAGGTACACCTTCTCGTACATGCCGGCCCCCGCGCCCTCGGGCAGTGCGCCCGGGGTGAACAGCAGGCCGCCGCGCTCGTAGCCGGTCGGGTCCTCGCGCGGCCCCGCCTTCTTGATGTCGGCGGGCACCTTCCAGGACTTCGTGTGGCTCGGCGACCCGGGGTAGGCCGGGTCGAAGTACAGGGTCCCGCCCGCCTTGGTGAGCTTCTCCGTGTTGCCTTCGTCGTACTCGCTGCCGAGAACCCGGAAGATGTCGCCGTCCCGGCACGACTTCAGACGTGCCACCTCGCGCAACTCGGCACAGTTGCCGACGGCCGCCTCCACCGAGCTGTCGGGCTCCTTGGCCCGGTCGCCGAGCGAGCCCTCGGAGAGCGCCGTCGCGTGGGCCACGCCCTCGGTACGTCCCAGCTGCCCGGCGACCTCGCTCAGGGAGACGTCCTCCCGCACGTACAGCGTCAGCTGAGCCCGGCTCGGGTCGTTGCCCGTCTCCTTGGTGTAGTCGGACTCGACGCCCGCGAACAGCATCTGCAGGGCGATCGCCCCGGCCACGGCGACCGCGATGCCGTTGACCATGCGGGCGGCCGTGCCACTGCTCAACTGCAGCCTGCGCACGGCCAGTTGCCAGGAGACCGAGCCCGAGTTCAGCCGGGCCACCACGGCCTCGACGAGCCACGGCAGCAGCGCGGTGACTCCGACCAGCAGCAGCACGGTGCCGCCGATCACCATCCACTCGTTGAAGTTCCCGTTGCTGTTGCCCTGACCCATCATCGGGTACAGCAGCGCGAGGCCGGCCAGCGGCAGCAGCAGCCGCCACCACAGCCGGCGGCGCGGGGGCTTGGCCGCACGGACCACGCCGAGGGGCTCGATGACGACCCCGCGCAGCGCGAACAGTGTCACCAGCACGGCGGCGGCCGGCACGGCGACCGCCACCAGCAGGGCGAGAGCGGGCGACGGATTGAGGTCGCTCGGGAACACGCTGATGTCGCGCACCTTCAGCAGAGCCGCCAGTTGACGCCCCGCCAGGAAGAATCCGGTGCCGAGGACCAGCCCGAGCAGCGCCCCGGCGAGGGCCTCGCCGCCCGCCACCCGGCGTGCCATCCTGCCGTCCGCGCCGACCAGCCTGAGCGCCGCGAGCCGACGGTCCCGGCGCTCGCCGCCGAAGCGCACGGCCGCCGCGATGAACACACCGACCGGCAGCAGCAGCACCACAAAGATGATCATGACGAGCAGGATCAGGATCGGGTCCAGCTCGTCGTCCGGCGCCCCCGAGGAGGGGCCGAAGTAGTCGATGCGCTCGATGGAACCGTTGCTCAGATGGTCCGCCATGCCCGAGCCGCCCGCGTAGTAGGCGAGTTCGGCGGGCCCGATGAGTCCGGACTCCTGGATGGTGCCGGTGACCCGGTAGGGGATGCGTTCGCGCAGCAGCTTGCCCGAGTCGGACTCCAGCAGGCGCTTCAGCGCGGGCGAGGCGACCATCTCGCCCTTCGCCGGGAACTTCTCGACGCCCGGCGGCAGCGCAGCCCGCGAGCCTTCGGGCTCCAGGAGCCGGCCACGTACGTCGTCGTTGCGGAAGGTCGTGTCGACATCCGCGATGATGAGCGTGTCGTCCGCCTTCTTCAGGGTCTGCGCGCCGTACGTGAAGTCGTCCCGGGCACTGGCGCGGTGGTCACGCTCGGTCAGCGCGCTCGGGACGGCGGTCGTCAGCAGCAGCAACGCCACACCGAGGCCGACGCCGACGGCCGTCAGCAGGGCCCGGACCCATCCCTCGCGTCCGCCGGCGAAGGCGAACCGGACACCCAGGGCCAGATCCTTGCCCCACTGGCCGACGCTCATACGACCCGCTCCATGTCCCGGGACTTGCCGTCGCGTACGACGATCTCGCGGTCGGAGTAGGCCGCGACCCGGGCCTCGTGCGTGACGAGGACGACGGCGGCGTTGGTGGAGCGGGCGGCGTCCGTCAGCAGCTCCATCACACGCTCGCCGTTGAGGGAGTCGAGGGCGCCGGTCGGCTCGTCGGCGAACAGCACGCGCGGGCTGGTGACCAGCGCGCGGGCGACGGCGACGCGCTGTCCCTGACCGCCGGAGACCTCGCCCGGCCGCTTCTTGCGCAGGTCGTCGACCTCCAGCCGCTCCATCCAGGTGAGGGCGGTGCGCTCGGCCTCCTTGCGGGAGGTGCCGTTGAGCCGCAGCGGCAGGGCCACGTTCTCCACACAGGTCAGTTCCGGCACGAGCTGGCCGAACTGGAAGACGAACCCGAACTCCGAGCGCCTGAGCGCGCTGCGCTGGGCGTCGCCCATGGTGGCCAGCTCGCGCCCGTTGTAGGTGATGGACCCCGAGTCGGGCGGCACGATGCCGGCGAGACAGTGCAGCAGCGTGGACTTGCCGGAGCCGGACGGCCCCATGACGGCGACGACCTCGCCGGGGTGGATGGAGAACTCGGCGCCGTCGAGGGCGAGGGTCGGGCCGTATGCCTTGCGCAGATTCTCGGCCGCGAGCAGGGAACCGGGAGGCGGAGTCACTTGGTCACCACCTCGGCCAGCTTGTCGAGACGCGCGGCGGTCAGTTCCAGCCAGCGCAGGTCGGCTTCCAGATGGAAGAGGGCGTGGTCGCAGATCAGCTGGTCGGCCAGGTCCCCCTTCCGCTTGCGGTCGGTGAGGATGCGCATCATCCGCAGGTGCTCGGCACGCTGGGTGTCGAGGATGTCGGCGGCGTCGCGCCGGGTGAGCAGGGCGAGGACGACCTTGGTGTACAGGGTCGACTGGAGGTACGGCTCCGGCTTCTCGGGTGTCGCGAGCCACCTCTGTACGTCGGTGATACCGGCGTCGGTGATCGCGTACCGCTTCCGCTCGGGGCCGCCGCCGGGCTCGATCCCGTCGACCTCGACGAGACCGTTCTTCAGCAGCCGGGACATCGTCGAGTAGACCTGGCCGTAGTGCAGCGGCCGGTCGTGACCGAACTTCTCGTCGAAGGCCCGCTTGAGGTCGTAACCGTGGCGGGGGCCCGACTCCAGGAGCCCTAGAAGGGTGTGACCGATGGACATGGCCAGGACTCTACACGGGGTGTATACGCCTCATGTATACGCGGAGTGTGTAGATCATGGCGGTGGGTGTGAAGGCCCAGGTGGGGGCCGATTGTCACGGTTCTGCTACTGCGACTCGGGTGGCTTCGCCGGGGGACGGCCCCTGCGGGGGATCGGCTTGGTGTCGCCGGGCAGCCGGCCCGCCTCCGCGAGCGCGCGGCGCAGCAGGAACTCGATCTGTGCGTTGGCGGACCGCAGTTCGTCGCCCGCCCACCGCGCGAGTGCCTCGTACACGGCCGGGTCGAGCCGCAGCAGCACCTGCTTGCGCTGCGGTCGACCTTGAGGGCCCGAGCCCCCGGCGGGGGCCGTCACTGGTAGAGCGTCCCGGTGTTGAGGACCGGCTGCGGGGCCCGGTCGCCGCACAGCACCACCATCAGGTTCGACACCATCGCCGCCTTGCACTCCTCGTCCAGCTCCACGATCTCCTGCTCGGAGATCCGTGCGAGCGCTGCCTCGACCATGCCCACCGCACCGTCGACGATCTGCCGCCGGGCCGCGACGACCGCTCCGGCCTGCTGGCGCTGGAGCATCGCGGAGGCGATCTCGGGAGCGTACGCGAGATGCGTGACGCGTGACTCGATGATCTGCACTCCGGCCGCCTCCACGCGCGCGTGCAGTTCGACGGCGAGCTTCTCGGTGATCTCCTCGGCGTTGCCGCGCAGCGACAGGTCGCCCTCGTCATGGGCGTCGTACGGGTACTCGAGGTTCACCCAGCGCAGGCCGTCCTGCCGGATCGTCCCCCGGTACCGCCCGAAGAGCTGGATGACACGTGCCTCGCCCGGCGCGACCATGTTCAGCCCGCACATGGCGAGGACCGAGGCGACGATGACCAAAACGCCCGTGACGGCCGGGGCGACCTGGCCGCCGACCGCCGGGGCGGCCCCGCCGCCGACGCTGTGTGCCCGGAACTCGCGGACGTGCGGTGCGGGCATCTCAGGTATGTCGGCGGTCGCGGGCGTGGTGCGGTCGTTCGGCAGGGCGGCTCCCCGTTTCATCAAGCCTCGGTCTATCTTTGATCTATCTAAGTGATAACACTTTACCCGGCCTGAGCAACCCTACGCACCCCTCAGCCGTCGGTTCCGGTAGCGCAGGTGCTGATTGTCACGTCCGCAAAAGACCGGATCGACAGGCCTTTGTCACATCTTCCGGTGTTAGCTTTCTGAGCTGACCTGAGCGGCGAACCTGTGTGGCAGCAGTGCACACAAGAACGAAGCGGAGCGGAACGGACCCATGGGACGAGCGGAAGAGAGACGAGCACGGCAGCGCGGTGGCCGCCGCGCCGCGCCCCGGCGTTCGTCCGGGACGCCGTCGAACGCGGGAGCCGGCGAGTCGACCACCGTGATCGGGAGCCCGTCGGCAGCCGGCGGCCGGGCCGCCGCCCGGCGCGCGGCCAGGGGCGGGGGCGGTGCCGGCAAGGGCCGAATACGCCGGCTGTTCACATGGAAGAAGATCCTCGGCACCTTCCTCGGCTTCTGCCTGCTCGGCATCGGCGCCTTCATCGCGCTCTACCTCGCGGTGGACGTGCCCGACGACAACGCCGCCGCTCAGGCCGCGCAGCGTCAGAGCAATGTCTACAAGTACAGCGACGGCTCCACCCTCGCCCGCGACGGCGAGGTCAACCGCGAGATCGTGGACCTGTC
This sequence comes from Streptomyces coerulescens, assembly GCF_042657965.1. Classification (NCBI taxonomy): domain Bacteria; kingdom Bacillati; phylum Actinomycetota; class Actinomycetes; order Kitasatosporales; family Streptomycetaceae; genus Streptomyces; species Streptomyces coerulescens. The sequence continues at coordinate 93,861 of NZ_JBHSKM010000008.1, read as the reverse complement.
CAAGGTCCCCAAGAAGGTCCAGAAGGCCTTCGTCGCCGCCGAGAACAAGTCGTTCTACAACGACAACGGCATCGACCTGAAGGGCACCGCCCGCGGTGTGCTCAACACCCTGATGGGCAAGGGCGCTCAGGGTGGTTCGACGATCACCCAGCAGTACGTCAAGAACTACTACCTCAGCCAGGAGCAGACGGTCAGCCGCAAGCTCAAGGAGATGGTCATCTCCCTGAAGGTCGACCGCCAGATGTCCAAGGACGACATCCTCGCCGGCTACATCAACACCAGCTACTACGGCCGCGGCGCCTACGGCATCCAGGCCGCCGCCCAGGCCTACTACCGCAAGGACGCGGAGAAACTCTCCGTCGAGCAGGGCGCGTACCTCGCCGCGCTGCTCCAGGCACCCAGCCAGTACGACTGGCACGCCGCCTCCGACACCGGCAAGCGGCTGGTCACCAACCGCTGGAACTACGTCCTGGACAACATGGTCGAGGAGGGCTGGCTGGACCGGTCCGATCGCCAGGACATGACGAAGCTCCCGGTGCCCGAGGAGCCCAAGCCCACCGCGGGCCGGGAGGGCCAGAAGGGCTATCTGATCGAGCTCGCCAACCGTCAGCTGGAGGACCAGCTGATGAAGGAGCAGGGCCTCACCCGCTCCCAGGCCGAGGCCGCCGTCGTCGACCAGGGCTGGACCATCACCCTGAACGTCGACAAGAAGAAGCAGGCCGCGCTGGAGAAGGCCGTCAAGGCGCAGCTGACCGGCAAGCTGGACACGAAGAAGCGCAAGGTCGACGCGAACGTCCAGGCCGGCGCGGTCTCCGTCGATCCCGAGACGGGGAAGATCGTCGCGATGTACGGCGGCGTGGACTACTTCAAGCACTACACGAGCAACGCCACCCGCACCGACTACCAGCCCGCCTCCACCTTCAAGCCGGTCATCCTGGCCGCCGCCCTGGAGGAGGCCGCCGAGACGCAGTCCGGCAAGCCGATCGGCGCGAGGACCGTCTACGACGGCACCAGCAAGCGGCCGGTCGTGGACGCGAACGGCGACGAGGTCGGGTTCGCGCCGGAGAACGAGGACGACCAGGACTACGGCGACGTCACCGTCCAGACGGCGATGAACAAGTCCATCAACTCCGTCTTCGCGCAGATGGGCGTCGACGTCGGCATGAAGAGCGTCATGGACGTCGCCGGCAAGCTCGGCATGGACACCGAGAACGAACAGGCCGTCCCGGCGCAGACCCTGGGCACCATGGGGGCGAGCCCGCTCCAGATGGCCGGGGTGTACGCCACCCTCGACAACCACGGCAAGAAGGTCACGCCCGGCATCCTCAAGAAGGCCGAGCACAACAGCCGTACGGTCGCCATCCCCGATCCGATCGGCGAGCAGGTCATCAGCCCCGAGGCCGCGGACACCGTGACCTCGGTCCTGACGGGCGTGGTCGACGACGGTACGGCCCGGCAGTCCGTGGCGAACAACCCCAAGCGCGACGGCCAGAAGGTCGCCGGCAAGACGGGCACCTCCGACGACAACAAGTCGGCCTGGTTCACCGGCTACACGCCCGACCTGGTCACCTCGGTGGGCCTGTTCGGTGAGGACGCCAAGACCCACGCGCAGGCCAAGATGTACGGCGCCGGCGGCTTCGACCGCGTCAACGGAGGGGGCTTCCCGGCGCAGATCTGGGCGGCGTACATGTTCGGGGTGACCGACCCGGACGCCAGGTTCGACCTCGACACCGACCAGGGCGCGGCCGTCCAGCCGACGTGGACCCCGACCCCGACCGAGGAGCCGACGACCGAGGAGCCGACGGAGGAGCCGACGACCGAGGAGCCGACGGAGGAGCCGACGACCGAGGAGCCGACCGAGGAGCCGACGACCGAGGAGCCCACGGAGGAGCCGACGACGGAGGAACCGACGGAGGAGCCCACGGACGAGCCGACGGGCGACATCACGTTGGACCCGGCCAGACCAGGAAACGAACAGTAGGAAAGCGCCCCGAAAGGGGCGCGGGGAACTGCGCGATCAACCACAACGCACCCGCGGCAGGCGACGCGCAGTTCCCCTACGGCGACTAGCCCCGATTCAACTCGAACCAGACGACTTTCCCGGTACTCAACCGCGTGGCCCCCCACCGCCGAGCAAGCCGATTGACGAGATACAGCCCCCGCCCACCCTCATCCGTGGCACGAGCCTGCCGCAGCCGCGGCAACTGCGGCACATCATCGCCGACCTCGCACCGCAGCACATCGGTCCGCAGCAACCGCAGCGTCACCGGCCGCGAGGCATACCGCACGGCGTTCGTGACGACCTCGCTGACCAACAGTTCGACGGAGTCGCTGAGTTCCTCCAGGCCCCAGCGGGCCAGCGCACGCCGCGCCAGCCGCCGGGCACGGCCCGGCGCCGCGTCCTCGGGCTCCAGGAACCAGTACGCCACATCGCTCGGCGCGATCCCGTCGAAGCGGGCGGCGAGCAGCGCGATGTCGTCGTCGCGGTCACCCGGCCCGAGCATGTCGAGCACCTCGTCGCACAGCGCTTCGAGCGGCGGCGGATGGTCGGGCCCGGTGAGCTGGGCGGTCGCGGCGAGCTTCTCGCGCAGCTGCTCTATGCCGGTCCAGACGTCGCGCAGCCGCGACTCGACCAGGCCGTCGGTGTACAGCAGCAGGGTCGCCCCGGCCGGAGCGTCCAGTTCGACGGCCTCGAAGTCGACGCCGCCGACACCGATCGGTGCGCCCGCGGGCACGCGCAGCACCTCGGCCCGGCCGCCCAGGTGCAGCAGGACGGGCGGCGGATGACCGGCGTTGGCGATGGTGATGCGGTGCGAGACCGGGTCGTAGACGGCGTACAGGCAGGTCGCCATGCGGTCCGTGCCCAGGCGCTGGGCCTGCTCGTCGAGGTGGTGCAGGACCTCCTGCGGCGGCAGGTCGAGGCCGGCGAGGGTCTGGGCCGTCGTCCGCAGCTGGCCCATGATCGCCGCCGAGGTCATCGAGTGGCCCATGACGTCGCCGACCACCAGCGCCACCCTGCTGCCCGGCAGCGGGATCGCGTCGTACCAGTCGCCGCCCACCCGGGCCGTCTCGGCCGCCGGGAGATAGCGGGAGGCCAGGCGTACGCCGGTCGGGCGGGGGAGTGTCTCGGGCAGCATCGTGCGCTGGAGCTCGTCGGCGATGTACGCCTCACGGCCGTACAGGACCGCCTTGTCGATGCCGAGCGCGCTGTGTGTGGCGAGCTGGGCGGCGACCAGGAGGTCGTCCGGCTCGAAGGCGAGGCGCTCCGGGCGGCGCAGGAAGACCGCGGCGCCGATGACACGGCGCCGGCCGCGCAGCGGGGCGAGGATCGCGCGCTGGCCGTCGGGGATGATCAACTGGCCGTCGTCGCCGAGCAGCTCCGGCAGGGCGGCACGGGCGGCGGGCGCGTCGGCGAAGACGGGACGCACCCCGCGCAGCACCTCCGCTAGCGCGCCGCCCGGCCGCACCTCGCACAGCTCGGCGGTCAGGGAGGACAGTTCGGAGAGTTCCGTCGGCTCGGGCTGCTGCTGGGCGGGCAGGAAGCCGTTCTCGCTGTCCCGTTCCTCCGGGATGCGGTCGGTGCGGCGCAGCCGCAGCACGACGGGCCCGGTGGGCCGCTCGTCGCCGACCGGCAGCGGGTCGCGCAGATAGACGAGGATCGCGTCGGAGAAGGTCGGCACGGTCGCCCGGCACAGCCCCATCACGATCTCGTCCAGGTCTATGCCGCGGGCGATGCGCCGGGTGGCGGCGCCCACGAAGCGCAGCCGGTCGCCGTCCCGCCGCATGGGCGTGGGCCGGCCGGGCTGCACGGTCTGTCCGCTGCGCCGCTCGGCGGAGGCCGACGGCTGCTCGGTGCCGGGCTGGGGCGGGATGGCCTCCGGAGCGGGCCGCGGCCGGTGTGTGTCGGGCTCGGCGGCGACGGAGGGCTGCGAGTGCTCGGGGCCGTTGCCGACGATGACTGGGGGCTCCTTGCTCGGGCCGGACGGTGCGGTGCTGCCCGGCGTGGAGGGGGTGTCTCCGGTGCGCGCCTGCGCGGGTAAGGCGGTGCCGCCGCCGGCGGTGTGGGGCGGTGTGGAGTGCGATGTCGACGGTGTCGAGGTACGCACGAGCGCCCCGCGGGACTCCGCGGGGTCTACGCCCGTCTCGGGGCGTTCGAAGGAGGTCGGCTGCTCCGTCACGCCTTTCGAATCCATCCGTCCGGGGCTGCGCGCCGCGCGTGCAGTTCGTCCCGCCGAAACTCCGATACCCGGAATACGTGTCCCAGGAACGGAATTGCCGCGTGGCCAGAGGCAGTTCCTGTGCCACCGGTGCAGGACCGCCCACGGTCCGTACCGGCCTGGTAACCCTCGCTCACGTCCTGCCGCCCCTCGGTGACGATCGGTCAAGCCCGGCGCGCACTCCGGTAGTTGCCCTTGCGCGCCCTTGCGGAGGACGATCCTACGTTTGTAGCCCGGGGGCGCATCAAGGGTCTCATGAGGACATGTGCGCGGGCGTGCGATCCCAGTCCTCAGGCAAAGAAGGTACAGCCCAGGAGGGATCAGGGCGCCAGTGCTGCCATCCGTCCCGGAACGGCGGCCCCCAGGCGCTGATCACCTCCACCGCCGAGTGGCCCGCCCGGCGCACCCGCGCGGCCAGCTGTTCGTCCATCAGTCCGTCCCGCCGGGCCTGCGCGAACTCGTCCTCGTCGCGCCAGTGCCAACTGCGGTCCGGATGCACGGAGATGTCGAGGAAGTGGTCCTCGGAGTCCACTCCGCCCGCCCAACGGGCCAGCGGCTCCTCAAGGTTCACGTACCAGTTCTTGAACCGCCATCCCGGCTCCCAGAACAGCCACACTGACCACGGCTCACCGGGCCGCGCGAGCTTGAGCACACCGGTCCCGAACCACCGGTCGTGCTGGACGGAACGCGGCTTGGTGTACCGGGTCTCCAGGGGTTCCTGGTGCACGGGCGTGCCGTCGGCGAGCACCGGCCGTACGCACTCCGTTCCCGGAGCGAGCCACACGGCGAGGATCTCCTGGTCGTCGCGGACGACGGTGACGGGGCGCGCGATGTGGAAGCGATGACCGGCGTTCTCCCGGTACCGCCACAGGATCCGCGTCCCGGGCGCCCAGTGGCCCGTCGATCCGCCCGCTTCCACTTCCGTCGTCATCGCTCCACCCTCTGCCATGAACAGATATTAGGTGCCCCAGGCATACGACGCTGCGGTGCCCGTCACGGTTCACGCGGCCGTGACCGCTCGTTACGGCCGTGTCATCCGCAGCACGTCGAGGGCCTCGTCGAGCTGCTCCAGGGTGAGGTCGCCGCGCTCCACGTACCCGCCGTCCAGGACGACTTGGCGGATCGTCCTGCGCTCGGCGAGGGCCTTCTTGGCGACCTTGGCGGCCTCCTCGTACCCGATGTACTTGTTGAGCGGAGTGACCACGGAGGGTGACGACTCGGCGTACTCGCGGGCCCGCTCCCGGTTCGCGGTGATGCCGTCCACGGTCTTGTCGGCGAGCAGCCGGGAGACGTTGGCGAGCAGCCGGATCGACTCCAGGACGTTCTTGGCGATGACCGGCAGCATCACGTTGAGCTCGAAGTTGCCGGCCGCTCCGGCGACGGCGACGGTGGCGTCGTTGCCGGTGACCTGGGCGGCGACCATGAGGACGGCCTCGGGGATGACCGGGTTGACCTTGCCCGGCATGATCGACGAACCGGGCTGCAGGTCGGGCAGGTTGATCTCGGCGAGTCCGGTCCGGGGGCCGGAGGACATCCAGCGCAGATCGTTGGCGATCTTGGTCAGACCCACGGCGATGGTCCTGAGCTGCCCGCTGGTCTCGACGATGCCGTCCCGCGCGCCCTGGGCCTCGAAGTGGTCGCGGGCCTCGGTCAGCGGCAGCCCCGTGACGCGGGCGACCTCCGCGATGACGGCGGCGGAGAAGCCGGGCGGGGTGTTGATGCCGGTGCCGACCGCGGTGCCGCCCAGGGGCAGCTCGGCGAGCCGGGGGAGGGAGGCGTGCAGCCGCTCGACGCCGTACCGGATCTGCGCGGCGTAACCGCCGAACTCCTGCCCCAGCGTGACGGGAGTGGCGTCCATGAGGTGGGTGCGCCCCGACTTCACCACGTCGGCGAACTCCTCGGACTTGCGCTCCAGGGAGGCGGCGAGGTGCTCCAGGGCCGGGATCAGGTCCCGGGTGACGGCGGCGGTCGCGGCGATGTGGATCGAGGACGGGAAGACGTCGTTGGACGACTGCGAGGCGTTGACGTGGTCGTTCGGGTGGACGTCCCGGCCGAGCCGCTCGGTCGCGAGGGTGGCGACGACCTCGTTGGTGTTCATGTTCGACGACGTGCCCGAACCGGTCTGGAAGACGTCGATCGGGAAGTGCGCGTCCCAGTCCCCGCGGGCGACCTCCCGGGCCGCCTCCTGGATCGCCTCGGCGATGTCCTTGTCGAGCACGCCCAGCCGCGCGTTCACGTTGGCCGCGGCGCCCTTGATACGGGCGAGCGCCTCGATGTGGGCCCGCTCGATGTGCCGGCCGGAGATCGGGAAGTTCTCGACGGCACGCTGGGTCTGGGCCCGCCACTTGGCGTCCGCCGGGACGCGGACCTCGCCCATGGAGTCGTGCTCGATGCGGTATTCGCTCATGCCCGGTACAGCGAGCGAGAGGGCCCGGATGTTCCGGGCCTTGCGCCGATCGCGCGATCGGCGCAAGGCGCGCCGGGCTTACGCCAGGCCGGGGCCGCGCACCGGAATGCTGGTGAACGTCGGCGCGGGTGCCGGGTCCTGGAAGAAGTCGTTGCCCTTGTCGTCGACGACGATGAACGCCGGGAAATCCTCGACCTCGATCTTCCAGACGGCCTCCATGCCGAGCTCCTCGTACTCGACGACCTCGACCTTCTTGATGCAGTCCTGGGCGAGGCGGGCGGCCGGGCCGCCGATGGAGCCGAGGTAGAAGCCGCCGTGCGCGTCGCAGGCGTCGGTGACCTGCTTGCTGCGGTTGCCCTTGGCGAGCATCACCTTGGAGCCGCCCGCGGCCTGGAACTGCTCGACGTAGGAGTCCATACGGCCGGCCGTGGTCGGACCGAAGGAACCGGACGCGTAACCCTCGGGGGTCTTCGCGGGACCGGCGTAGTACACCGGGTGGTCCTTCAGGTACTGCGGCATCTCCTCGCCCGCGTCCAGGCGCTCCTTGATCTTGGCGTGCGCGATGTCACGGGCCACGACCAGCGGGCCGGTGAGCGAAAGCCGGGTCTTGACCGGGTACTTGGTCAGCTCGGCGAGGATGTCGTCCATCGGCTGGTTGAGGTCGATGCGGACGACGTCGGAGGACTCGTCGAGGTGCTCGTCGGTCGTCTCCGGCAGGAACCGCGCCGGGTCCGTCTCCAGCTGCTCCAGGAAGACGCCCTCGGCGGTGATCTTCGCGACGGCCTGGCGGTCGGCGGAGCAGGAGACGGCGATGGCGACCGGGCAGGACGCGCCGTGCCGGGGCAGGCGCACCACGCGCACGTCGTGGCAGAAGTACTTGCCGCCGAACTGCGCGCCGATGCCGATCTTCTGGGTCAGCTCGAAGACCTTCTCCTCCAGCTCCTTGTCCCGGAAGCCGTGCCCGAGCGGCGAGCCCTCGGCCGGGATCTCGTCCAGGTAGTGCGCGGAGGCGTACTTGGCGGTCTTCAGCGCGTACTCGGCGGACGTGCCGCCGACGACGATCGCCAGGTGGTACGGCGGGCAGGCCGCCGTACCGAGCGAACGGATCTTCTCCTCCAGGAACTTCATCATGGAGGCCTCGTTCAGGACGGCCTTCGTCTCCTGGTAGAGGAACGACTTGTTGGCGGAGCCGCCGCCCTTGGCCATGAACAGGAACTTGTAGGCGCCGCCGTCGGAGGCGTACAGCTCGATCTGGGCCGGCAGGTTGGAGCCGGTGTTCTTCTCCTCCCACATGGTGAGCGGAGCCATCTGCGAGTAGCGCAGGTTGAGGTTGAGGTACGCGTCGTAGATGCCGCGGCTGAGGGCAGCCTCGTCGCCGCCCTCGGTCAGCACGTTCTGGCCGCGCTTGCCCATGACGATCGCCGTGCCGGTGTCCTGGCACATGGGGAGCACGCCGGCCGCCGCGATGTTCGCGTTCTTCAGCAGGTCCAGCGCCACGAACTTGTCGTTGCTCGACGCCTCGGGGTCGTCGATGATGCGCCGCAGCTGGGCCAGGTGCGCGGGCCGCAGATAGTGCTGGATGTCGTGGATGGCCTCCTCGGCCAGCTTGCGCAGCGCCTCCGGCTCCACCTTGAGGAACGTCCGCCCGTCGGCCTCGAAGGTGGAGACACCCTCGGAGGTCACCAGCCGGTAGGGGGTGGTGTCCTCTCCCATGGGGAGCAGATCGGTGTACGCGAACTCAGGCATCTCGCCCATTCCTCACTCGACAGACAGCGGCCGGCCTCCATTGGCAAGCGTCCACCAGCGTAGAACCTGCCGCCGACGGCGAGCTTGTGAGGTAAGGCTCAGTTCGACGGCCCTGAGATCCCTCCGGGGGCTATCGCGATCTATCGTGTTTGGGTACGCTGCTGTCGTGGACCTTGAGAAGCGCACCGCACCCGCTGCCGCCACCGAGCTCCGGGCCTCCGATGCCGATCGCGACCGGATCGCCGACATCCTGCGCGAGGCCCTGGCCGAAGGGCGCCTGACCGCCGACGAGCACGCCGAGCGGGTCGAGGGTGTCCTGGCGGCCAAGACGGTCGGTGAACTGGAGGTGTTCATCCGGGACCTGCCCGCCGCACAGCGGCGCCGGGATCCCTACGTCCCCGCCCCCAGCCGCCCCGCCCCGGGCGCGATCCCGGCCGAGCCCGACGACAACGTGGTCGCGGTGTTCAGCAGCGCCGTCCGCAAGGGCCGCTGGCGCGCGGGCCGCCGGATCCACGCGTACGCGATCTTCGGCAGCGTGGAGATAGACCTCAGCGAGGCGCTCTTCCAGTACCAGCACGTGATGATCCGGGCGATCTCCGTCTTCGGCAACGTCGAGGTCCGGGTCCCGGAGAACGTCTCGCTGCGCGGCGCCGGCGGCGGTGTGCTCGGCAACTTCGAGGTGGACCACCTCGACGCGGAGGACCCCGAGGCGCCGGTCGTCCATGTCGACGGCTGGGCCGTGCTGGGCAACATCGAGGGCAGGCCGAAACGGGGCAAGCTCGTCGCGGACATACTCGATCGGGTTCAGCGCAAGGTCGACAAGAGTTTGCGCAAGCATCTGGATCGTTGACGGTTGTGAATCGGACCGCCCGACTCCGGCTCCGCGGCCGCTGAACGGCCGTGCGGCGGTGCGCGGGACGACCCGAAATCCAGCGGTTCGGAACTCACTGCATAGGCGCGCGCACAGCGGGTAGACCTTGCTGCATCGTCTCTCGCTCGCGAAGCCGTCGTCAGGAGTAGACCGTGCTGCAACCGCCGCATTCGTCCCTGCAGGTAGCTGCCGTTCCGGCCCAGCGGGTGCCAGCGCGAGACAGGGATCAAGACGCCCCGTGGCATACGGAGGCCGTGTGCCGCCGTGACGAGGCCGGCCTGTTCTTCGCCCCCTCCAAGGAACCCACCGCGGCCCGCCTCTCCCGTGAGGAGGCGGCCAAGCGGGTCTGCGCGCGCTGTCCCGTCATGGTCGAGTGCCGCGAACACGCCCTTCTCCAGCCGGAGCCGTACGGCGTCTGGGGCGGCCTGACCGCGGCCGAGCGCCGCGTCGTCCTGGCCAGGCGCCGCCGCCGCGACATGGAGCTGAAGAAGGCGGCGCGGGCGGCGAACCGGATAGCGCAGGCGGGCTGACAAACGAGAAACAGGGCGTCCCCTCCGCACCGGGGGCGCCCTGTCGGCTTCACGTCTCAGCGAGGGGCGGGTGACCGCCCCGCTCTCACTTCGCCCTGTCGAAGTCGATCGCGCTGTAGGCCCGCAGCTTGCTCAGCCGGTGCTCGGAGTCGATCCGCCGCACCGTCCCCGACTTCGACCGCATCACGATCGAGTCGGTCGTGGCGTTCTCCGACCGGTAGCGCACGCCGCGCAGCAGTTCGCCGTCGGTGATGCCGGTCGCAACGAAGAACACGTTGTCCCCGGCCACCAGGTCGTCGGTCATCAGCACCCGGTCCAGGTCGTGCCCGGCGTCGATCGCCCGCTGCCGCTCCTCGTCGTCCTTCGGCCAGAGCTTGCCCTGGATGGTGCCGCCGAGGCACTTCACGGCACAGGCCGAGATGATCCCCTCGGGCGTACCGCCGATGCCGAGCAGCATGTCGACGCCGGTGCCCTCGCGCAGCGCGTAGATCGACCCGGCGACATCGCCGTCGGAGATCAGCTTGATGCGGGCGCCCGCGTCCCGGATCTCCTTGATGATGCCCTCGTGCCGGGGCCGGTCCAGGATGACGACGGTGACGTCCTCGGGCGTGGAGCGCTTCGCCTTCGCGACCCGGCGGATGTTCACGGCCACCGGCGCGTCGATGTCGACGAAGTCGGCGGCCTCGGGGCCGGTGACCAGCTTGTCCATGTAGAACACGGCGGACGGGTCGAACATGGCCCCCCGGTCCGCCGCGGCGAGCACGGAGATCGCGTTCGGCATGCCCTTCGCGGTCAGGGTGGTGCCGTCGATCGGGTCGACCGCGATGTCGACCTCGGCCCCGGTCCCGTCGCCGACCCGCTCCCCGTTGAAGAGCATCGGCGCCTCGTCCTTCTCGCCCTCACCGATGACGACGACGCCGTTCATCGACACGGTGTGGACGAGGGTCCGCATGGCGCGCACCGCGGCGCCGTCGGCGCCGTTCTTGTCGCCGCGCCCCACCCAGCGGCCGGCGGCCATCGCCGCCGCCTCGGTCACACGGACCAGCTCCAGGGCGAGGTTGCGGTCGGGGGCTTCGCTGGGTACTTCGAGCTCGGACGGCAGATGATGATGATTCTCGGTCATCGAGGCGCACCTTTCTGATACGACGACGGCCGGATGAGGGTTCGGCCCTGACTCTATCCTCGGGCGCGCGGAATGAGCAGAGGGACCCCACGGATGAGCAGGGGACCCCACGGATGAGCAGGCGGGGCACCTGCGACGATAGGGGCGTGGCAGGTTCGAACGGTAAGCAGAAGTCGGTCCGCAACATGGTGCTCTCGCTCGGAGTGACCGTGCTCGCGGCAGGAGTCATCTATCTTTTCGTCCCCCGTGACGACAGCGCTCCCGACCTCCCGCGGATCGACTACCGCGTCGAGCTGCTGACGGCCCGGCGCGCGGCGTCCTACCCGGTGGCCGCGCCCGAGGGCCTGCCCGAGAGCTGGAAGGCGACCTCCGTGCGCTTCAAGGGCGACGACTTCGACGCCTGGCACCTCGGCTTCCACACCACCGGCGGGGAGTACCTCCAGGTCGAGCAGTCGGCCGAGAAGCCGGCGACGTTCCTGGAGAAGGCCACCCAGGGCGGCCGGGCGAGCGAGGTCACCGAGAAGATCGGCGAGCGGACCTGGACGCGGTACACGGGCGGCCGCTACGACGCCCTGGTGCACCAGGAGAAGGGCGCGACGACCGTGGTGGCGGGCACGGGCTCCTTCGAGCAGCTCACGCAGCTCGCGAAGGCGCTCAGGGCGGAGTGACACCCCAGGCATGACGAAGGGCCCCCGGCCGGGATGCCGGGGCCCTTCGTCATGTGCGGTCGGTTCAGACCGTGGTGACGACCTGGTCGAAGTCCAGGCGCGGGGAGCGCGGGTACCAGGCGTCGGCGCCCGGCTTGCCGATGTTGACGACCATCAGCGGGGTGTGGTCGTCGTCCAGGAACTCCTTGCGGACGCCCTCGAAGTCGAAGCCGGTCATCGGGCCGGCGGCCAGCCCGGCGGCGCGGACGCCGACGATGAAGTAGGCGGCCTGAAGGGCGGCGTTCATCCCGGCGGCGCTCTCACGGGCCGGGCGCTCGCTGAAGAAGACGTCCTTGGCCTGCGGGAACGCCGGGAACAGGGTCGGCAGCTCCTCGTGGAACTCGTTGTCCGCGGAGAGGATCGCGACCAGCGGGGCGCTCGCGGTCTTGGCCTGGTTGCCCTCGGACATGTGCTGCACCAGACGCTCACGGGCCTCGGTCGAGCGGACCAGGGTGATGCGCAGCGGGGTCTGGTTGAAGGCGGTGGGGCCGTACTTGACCAGGTCGTAGATCGCCTGGACCTGCTCCTCGGTCACCGGCTTGTCGGTGAAGGTGTTCGCGGTGCGGGCCTCGCGGAACAGCAGGTCCTGGGCGGCGGGGTCAAGAACGAGAGACATGCGGGAACCTTCTCGGGTTGTGCGTGCGCTTGTGCGTGTGCGTCGTGCGTAAACGGACCGGGGCCCGTTTACGATGACGACAGTACGGCAGACAAGTTCAAGGTTCAACAAAAAGCGGGGCGTGGTGATCCGCTTCACAGCCTGATCAGGTGTGGCGGTCCCCGGCGGGTGCGGCCGCCCTAGGACTCGTCCTCGGCGTTCTCCTGCGCGGCCTCCGCCTCGGCCTCCTCGGCCAGGGCCGCGTCCAGCCGCGCCCGCGCCCCGTCCAGCCAGCGCCGGCAGACCTTGGCCAGCTCCTCGCCCCGCTCCCAGAGCGCGAGGGACTCCTCCAGCGTCGTACCGCCCGCCTCCAGCCGCCGGACAACCTCGATCAGCTCGTCCCGGGCCTGCTCGTACCCGAGCGCTTCTTCCACCTTGCCGGTCATTCGCCCACCCTATGCATCGGCCTGTGCGTCGACTCGCGCGTCGACCCTTACGGAGAACTCGCCCTCGGCGACCCGCGCCCGCAGCGCCTCGTCCGCGGTCACCTCGCCGGGGTCGCGGACCACATGCCCGTCGGCCCGCTGGAGCACGGCGTACCCCCGCTTCAGGGTCGCGGCGGGGGAGAGGGCCACCACGCGCGCGTGCGTGTGCGTCAGCTCGGAATCGGCGCGGTCGAGGTGATGGCGCAGGCAGCGGCGGCCGCGGTCGAGCAGGGACGCCACATGGTCGGCCCGCTCGTCGATCATCCGGTGCGGATCCTCTATCGACGGCCGCGCCAGAGCGTGCGCGAGCCCGCGCTCCTCGCGCTCGACGAACCCCTCGACGCACCGCCGGGCCCGGTCGCGCAGCATCCGCACGCGCTCGTACTCCTCGCCCACGTCCGGTACGACCTTCTTGGCGGCGTCGGTCGGGGTGGAGGCGCGCAGGTCGGCGACATGGTCGAGGAGGGGGTTGTCGGGCTCGTGCCCGATGGCGGACACCACCGGCGTACGGCACGAGGCGACGGCCCGCACGAGCTGCTCGTCGGAGAAGGGCAGCAGATCCTCCACGCTGCCGCCGCCGCGGGCGACGATGATCACGTCCACGTCGTCGATGTCGTCGAGATCCTTGACCGCCTGCACGACCTGCGGCACGGCGTGCACGCCCTGCACCGCGACATTGCGCACCTCGAAACGGACGGCGGGCCATCGGTGCCGGGCGTTCTCCAGGACGTCCCGCTCGGCGGCGGAGGCACGTCCGCAGACCAGGCCGATGAGCTGCGGAAGGAAGGGGAGCGCCTTCTTCCGCTCCGGCGCGAAGAGCCCCTCGGCGGCCAGGGACTTCTTCAGCAGCTCCAGCCGGGCGAGCAACTCGCCCACGCCGACCGGCTTTATCTCGGTGGCACGCAGGGAGAGCTGGCCGCGCGGGGCGTACCACTCGGGCTTGGCGAGCACGACGACCCGGGCGCCCTCGGTCACCACGTCGGCGACGGCGTCGAAGACCTGCCGGTAGCAGGTCACGCTCACGGAGATGTCGTACGACGGGTCCCGCAGCGTCAGGAACACCACGCCGGCACCCGGCCGCCGCGACAACTGCGTGATCTGCCCCTCGACCCACACCGCCCCGAGCCGGTCGATCCACCCCCCGATGAGCCGCGACACTTCACCGACGGGCAGTGGGGACTCCGGGGTCGTGTTCACAGCCATGCGGCGAGCGTAACGGCCGCCACCGACAACGCCGGCCAGCCGGACGGGGCGTCGGCACGGACGGCCCCGGCCGCGCGCGGTCCGTCATCGGGCGTACGGTCCGCCGTCCCGGACAGCGCCCTCCCGCCTCCACCCGCCCCGCCCGTCACGCCGCTCCCCACCCTTCACAACCCCGTGCCCGTCTCCTCGTCAACCCGTCACCCACGCGATCTCCGAGCCCTCGAACGCACCCTTACGATGGGACGCATGACTGCTTCGCCTGGCCGCCGTGTCCTGCTCGCCGCCCCCCGTGGCTACTGCGCGGGTGTGGACCGCGCCGTGATCGCCGTCGAGAAAGCGCTGGAGCAGTACGGCGCTCCGGTGTACGTCCGGCACGAGATCGTCCACAACAAGTACGTCGTGCAGACCCTGGAGAAGAAGGGCGCCATCTTCGTCGAGCGCACGGAGGAGGTGCCGCCGGGCAACATCGTGATGTTCTCGGCGCACGGCGTGGCCCCCGTCGTCCACGAGGAGGCCGAGCGCGGCCGGCTCGCCACCATCGACGCGACCTGCCCGCTGGTCACCAAGGTCCACAAGGAAGCGGTCCGCTTCGCGAACGACGACTACGACATCCTCCTGATCGGGCACGAGGGCCACGAGGAGGTCATCGGTACGTCCGGTGAGGCCCCCGACCACATCCAGCTCGTCGACGGCCCCGGCGACGTCGCCAAGGTCGAGGTCCGCGACGAGTCGAAGGTGGTCTGGCTCTCCCAGACGACGCTCTCCGTCGACGAGACGATGGAGACCGTCGACGCGCTGAAGGAGAAGTTCCCGCAGCTCATCTCCCCGCCCAGCGACGACATCTGCTACGCCACGCAGAACCGTCAGCTCGCGGTGAAGCAGATGGGCGCCGAGGCCGAGCTGGTCATCGTGGTCGGCTCGCGCAACTCCTCCAACTCCAAGCGGCTCGTCGAGGTCGCCAAGCTCGCCGGCTCCCGCGAGGCCTACCTCGTGGACTTCGCCAGCGAGATCGACGAGGCCTGGCTGGAGGGCGTGACGACGGTCGGCGTCACCTCCGGCGCCTCCGTCCCCGAGATCCTCGTCGAGGAGGTCCTGGAGTGGCTCTCCCAGCGCGGCTACGGAGACGTCGAGCTCGTCAGGGCCGCCGAGGAGTCGATCACCTTCTCGCTGCCGAAGGAACTGCGCCGTGACCTGCGCGAGGAGGCCGCGGCCCTGATCGCCGAGCGCAAGGGCTCCGGCGACTCCGGGGAGTGACTGTCGGTCCCGCGTCGTAACGTAGGGCCATGCAGATCTTCGGCTTGGACATCGGTGGATCCGGGATCAAGGGCGCCCCGGTGGACCTGGACAGGGGTGACCTCGCGCAGGAGCGCTTCAAGGTGCTCACTCCGCACCCGGCCACACCCGACGGGGTCGCCGACGGCGTGAAGCAGGTCGTCGAGCACTACGGCTGGACGGGCCCGGTCGGGCTCACCTTCCCCGGCGTGGTCACCGACGGCTCCACGATCCGTACGGCGGCCAACGTCGACAAGAGCTGGATCGACACCGACGCGCGCACGCTGTTCAGCGACCGGCTCGGCGGCCACCCGGTCACGGTGGTCAATGACGCGGACGCGGCCGGCGTCGCCGAGATGCACTTCGGCGCGGGCCGCGGCCGCAAGGGCACCGTGATCCTCCTCACCTTCGGCACGGGCATCGGCAGCGCCCTGTTCGTCGACGGCCGCCTGGTCCCCAACACCGAACTGGGCCACCTCGAACTCCACGGCCACGACGCCGAGAAGCGCGCCTCCAGCAAGGTCAAGGAGGACGAGGAGCTGTCCTGGGAGCACTGGGCGCACCGCGTGCGGAAGTACCTCGCCCATGTCGAGATGCTGTTCTCGCCCGAGCTGTTCATCATCGGCGGCGGGGTGAGCCGCAAGTCCCAGAAGTTCCTGCACTACCTCGAGGGCATCAAGGCGGAGATCGTGCCCGCCCAGCTCCAGAACAACGCCGGGATCGTGGGCGCCGCGATGCACGCGGCGGAGAGCGACAGCTAGCCGCCGCCGACGCCCGCCCGGCGTGTCGCCGTGCGCCGGGCGATCAGACGGACTCTGCGGACGAGCACGACGAGACCGGCGGTCAGCGTCCCCAGGTACAGCCACCCGGCCTCCGTGGCGAGGGCGCTCACCAGCCCCATCAGATGGCCGCCGAACCCGCCGCCGCCCTCTGCCAACGGCAGCAGCCCCACCGCGAACGAGATCGGCACGACCACCGGTGCGGTCAGCAGATCGCCCTCGCGCACCCAGACGGCCGTCAGCACGCACACCGGCAGGAACAGCACGCTGTACAGCGTCAGCGACCCGAACAGCAGCGAGTCGAGGTAGCCGAGCACCAGCATCACGGCCGCGCAGAACAGGCCGCTGCCGAGTCCGGTGAGCCGGGGGTCGGGAAAACGGCGTACGGGCTGCGGCGCCGGGGCCGGCCCGGGGCGCCGTACCGCCGCCGCGGCCTGCTCCGAACGCGGCCGGCGCTGCGGGCCGGGGCGGGTGGAGCGGGCGGGCCGGGGGGACGCGGCGTCCCGGGCGGCCCGGGCCTTCGCCATCCGAGCGGCTCGGTCGGCTTTGGCGGCTTTGGCGGCCGCTCCGGCGTCATCGGCCGGGGCGGGGGCGCGGGTCGATGCCCGGGATGATGCCCGGGCAGGCCAGGAGCCGGACAGCCCCGCACCGCCCACGGTGCCACCACCGCCTCCGGTGCCACCACCGCCTCCGGTGCCACCACCGCCCCCGGTGGTTCCGCCGCTCCCGTTGTTGCGACCACCGCCGCTGTATCCGCCGCTCCCGCTGGTGCGACTGCCCCCGCTGTATCCGCCGCTCCTGCTGTTGCGGCTGCCCCCGGTGCTTCCGCCGCCCCCGCTGACGCGACCACCCCCCTTGTATCCGCCACCCCCGCTGTTGCGACTGCCCCCGCTGCTGCCCTCTCGCAGGAATTGGCCCTCGTCGTGCCCCGTACGACCTTCGCCCCGCTCCACACTGTCCCCGTCCGGCGGAAGACCGCCATCGCCCGGCGCGAACCGGCCCGCCTTCGTGCGAGCCGGCCCTCACCCCGCGCGACCCCCGTTCCCGTTCCCGCTCCGCCTCGCGGCGCGGCGCGTGGTCGGCAGGTCGCGCCCTGCCTTGCTTCACTCGACCAACCTAGGTCGGTTCCTGTGGCGAATCGGCCCTCAGACACGCCCGGGAGCGAACCTTGGCCAGGTGTTCGACAGGACGCCGGGGCCGGACCCGGTACGCCGTAGACTGGTGGATCGGCCCGTGCATCTGCGTCGAAGATCTATCGGCATCGAAGATCGAAGAAGGACCGGGCCCCAGCCCAGCCCATGAAGTCCTCTCACGTACGGGAAGTCGCAACGTGTCGCTCACGATCGGAATCGTCGGTCTGCCGAATGTCGGCAAGTCGACCCTGTTCAACGCCCTGACCAAGAACGACGTGCTGGCGGCCAACTACCCGTTCGCCACGATCGAGCCGAACGTCGGCGTGGTCGGCGTCCCGGACGCCCGGCTGGCCAAGCTGGCCGAGATCTTCGGCTCGCAGCGCATCCTCCCGGCGACCGTCGACTTCGTCGACATCGCGGGCATCGTGCGCGGCGCCTCCGAAGGTGAGGGCCTGGGCAACAAGTTCCTCGCGAACATCCGTGAGTCCGACGCGATCTGCCAGGTCATCCGTGCCTTCAAGGACGAGAACGTCGTCCACGTCGACGGCAAGGTCTCGCCGAAGGACGACATCGAGACGATCAACACCGAGCTGATCCTCGCCGACCTCCAGACGATCGAGAAGGTCCTGCCCCGGCTCCAGAAGGAGTCGCGGATCAAGAAGGACATCGCGCCGAAGGTGAAGGCCGTCGAGGAGGCCAAGGAGATCCTGGAGAAGGGCGACACCCTCTTCTCGGCCGGCATCGTCCAGGGCTCCGGCAACGAGGAGCTCCTGCACGACCTGCATCTCCTCACCACCAAGCCCTTCCTCTACGTCTTCAACGTCGACGAGGACGAGCTGGTCGACGACGACTTCAAGGCCGAGCAGCGCGCCCTGGTCGCCCCCGCCGAGGCGATCTTCCTGAACGCCAAGCTGGAGGCGGACCTCGCCGAGCTCGACGAGGAGGACGCGATGGAGCTCCTGGAGTCGGTCGGCGCGGAGGAGCCCGGTCTCGCCACCCTCGCCCGCGTCGGCTTCAACACCCTCGGCCTGCAGACCTACCTCACGGCCGGCCCCAAGGAATCCCGGGCCTGGACCATCAAGAAGAACGCCACGGCCCCCGAGGCCGCCGGCGTCATCCACACCGACTTCCAGAAGGGCTTCATCAAGGCCGAGGTCATCTCCTTCGCCGACCTGGTGGAGACCGGCTCGGTGGCGGAGGCCCGCGCGAAGGGGAAGGCGCGGATGGAAGGCAAGGAGTATGTGATGCAGGACGGGGATGTCGTGGAATTCCGCTTCAACGTGTAGCGGTTGATCCAGTTCAATGGGTAGCGGGTGATCCAGTACGCGATCGCTGATCCGGCACCTGTGCGGGTCAGGTGGGGTCGGGCCCAAGGGGGTCCGGCCCCGTTCTCGTGGGTGACGAAGAAGGGGCCGGAACAGCAGTGACGGACGAGCGAGTGGTCATCGTGACCGGCGGCGGTTCGGGCATCGGGGAGGCCGCCGTACGCCTGCTGCGCGAGGGAGGTCACCAGGTGGTCGTCTCCGGTCGCCGGAGCGAGCCGTTGCGGCGTCTCGAACGGGAAACCGGCGCACTCGCGTATCCGTCCGACGTGGGGGACCCCGAGGCCGCGGACGGTCTCGTCCGGGCAGCCCTGGTCGCGTACGGACGACTCGACGGAATCGTGCTCAATGCCGGCATCGGGCGCGGTGGCACCGTGGGCGACTTGTCGTTGGAGGACTGGGACGAGGTGATGCGCACCAATGTCACCGGCCCGCTGCTGCTCCTGCGTGCGGCGATCCCGCACCTGCTGGAGACGAGAGGAGCGGTGGTCGCCGTTGCTTCGGTGTCCGCGCTGCGCAACGGCACGAGCAACGTCCCGTACGCCACGTCCAAGGCGGCCCTGCTCCAGCTCTGCCGTTCCGTCGCCGTCGACTACGGGCGTCAGGGGGTGCGGGCCAACATCGTGTGTCCGAGCTGGGTGAAGAGCGAGATGGCCGACCGCCGCATGGCGCGCTTCGCCGCGGAAGCGGATCTGCCGGGAGACGGCGTGGCGACCGCCTATGAGGAGGTGACCAGACTCCTGCCCCTGGGCCGGCCGGGTGAGCCGCGTGAGATCGCGGAGGCGATCGGCTGGCTGCTGTCCCCGGCGGCGTCGTATGTCAATGGCGCGGTGCTCACCGTCGACGGCGGGGCGACGGCCCTTGATCCCGGGGCGCTCGCGTTCGACTTCCATGTCTCGCCACGCGGCGACGAGGTCTCCTGACACTCCTCACCGGACCGGCCATTGGGATCGGAGGCAAAGTAAGATGGAATCTACGTAATAATCGATCTACCTTTGCTGCCTGGGGTGCGTCATGGAGTTCCAAGGCCGGGCCGGAGATCTCGAACTGCTGGCGGAGCAGTACCGGGCCGTGGCCGAGGGGGCTGGAGCCACTCGCGGGCGGGCGGTGATCATGACCGGGCGGCGCCGGGTGGGGAAGTCGCGACTGGCGCAGGAGTTCTGCGACCGGTCCGGGGCGCCGTATGTGGTCTTCCAGGCCACCCGGGGGCGCAACCCGGTGACGGAGCGTGGCGACTTTGCGGCGGCTCTCGCGCAATCGCTTCTGCCGGGGGCCGAGCTGGTCGCCGGCCTCCAGGCCCAGGACTGGAACCAGGCCCTGCGCTCGTTGGCGCTCGCGGTGCCCGATGACGTACCCAGCATCGTGGTGATCGACGAAGTGCCCTGGCTGGTCGAGCAGGATCCGGAATTCGAGGGGGCACTCCAAACGGTCTGGGACCGTCATCTGTCGTCGAAGCCCCTGCTTCTGCTGCTGGTCGGCAGCGACACATCGGTGATGGAGGCGCTGCAGTCGTACGGGCGCCCGTTCTTCGGGCGGGCGGCCAAGATGACCGTCCACCCCCTGAACCTGGCCGATGTGCGGGCCATGACCGGGCTCGATGCCGCAGAAGCCGTCGACGCCCAGTTGATCACCGGCGGATTCCCCGAGATCGTGCAGTCCTGGCGACCGGGCATGGGGCGCGGGGACTTCCTGCGGGCTTCGGTCGCCAACCCTCTCTCGCCTCTGCTGGTGGCCGGTGAACTGTCACTGCTGGGGGAATTCCCCGAGGCTTCGCACTCACGGGCGGTGCTGGAGGCGGTCGGCAACGGTGAGCGCACCTTCAGCGCGATCGCAGCGCAGGCCGGCGGCGCCGGGGCACTGCCGTCCGGCACGCTCTCGCCGCTGCTGGCCTCGCTGCAGGCCAAGCGGGTCCTGGCCGCCGACCTCCCCCTGTCGGCCAAGCCGGACAGCAAGAACAAGCGCTACCGGATCGCCGACCCCTATCTGCGGTTCTGGCTGGCCTTCCTGGCGCGCGCGATCCCCCTCATCGAGCGCGGCCGCGGCGACTTGGCACTGGAACGCATCGAGCGGTCATGGACCACGTGGCGCGGCCGAGCGGTCGAACCACTGGTCCGTGAGTCCTTGTTGCGGCTGATGCCCGATGAGGAGTGGCCGGAGACCGAGGCCATCGGCGGTTGGTGGAACCGTCAGAACAACCCCGAGATCGACCTGATCGGCGCGGACCGCGAACCGGTGGCCCGGCAGGTGCACTTCGTCGGGTCGGTCAAGTGGCTGGAGAACCAGCGGTTCGGCCGCCATGAGTACGACTCCTTGGTACGTGACATGCTCGCCGTCCCCGGCACCACCCCGGACACCCCACTGGTCGCCGTCTCCCGCTGCGGTGCGGCCGATGACCTGCCGCTCACGGCGCACTGGGGGCCGGAGGATCTCGTACGGGCCTGGCAGCCCCGCTAGTCGAGACGCTCACGCGCGAACACCGAGTTCCGCCGGGCGCGCCGTCCTCTACTCGGCTGCCTCCGCGTGAAGTTCCAGGCTGACTGCCATAGACGGCATACGACAGACGCGGAGGGGCGGGGGCGGTGGCGGGGGCGGAGGGCATAGGGCTGACGCCGCACGCGCACGCCGCACGCCAGACGGCAGGCGGCGGACCCGCCTCGGGGCGATGGCGGCAGCCGGGGCATACCGGCGGGCGACATTCGTCGTCCCATGGATGGCAGGATGCGGGGACGCGGTGGGAGGGGCGAGAGGGGCGGGGCGGGATGGGGCGGAGCGAGCGGGAGGCGGTGGCGAGGGCCAGGCGGCTGTTCGAGGCGGCGCGGGCCGTCGTCGACGATCACGCGCGGGCCGTCGAGGCCGTACGCGCCGCCCTGGAACCGATCCATGACGACCTGGCCCGCAGCGAGCTGGACGCCATCCCGGTGGCCCGGCTGAAGGACCTCACCGAGGGCAGGCTGCGGCTGGGCGAGGTGGAGAAGGGCGGGTTCCGCACGGTCGGGCAGGTCCTGGACGCCGGCCCGTACCGGCTGCGGCAACTGCCCGGCGTCGGACAGCAGACGGCCGACCAGACGGTGGCCGCCGCCCGGCGGATCGCCGACGCCGTACGCGAGACCATCGCCGTGCACATCGACGTGGACCGCCCGGAGCCCCGCACCACCGCACTGGTCGTCGCCCTCAACGTCCTGGTGGAGGCGGGCCCCGAAGCACGCCGGGCCGTCGACACGGCCGGCACGCTCACCAAGCGGCTCGAGCGGCCGCTGGCCGACGCGGCACCGACGTCCGGACGGCTGCGCATGCTGTTCGCGGGCCGGGCGGGACGGGAACGCGCGCTGACGGCCCTGACCGAGGTCCGCGCCCTCACCGAGCAGGCCGACCGGGACGAGGTGCCGCGACTGCTCGCCCAGGCCTCGGTCGACCTGCTGCGCCGCCCGGAGTCCGAGGTGGCCGCCCTGATCGACTTCGAGCTCCGTTCCGCCGAGTACTACGGCCTGCTCGCCGAGCTCTCGGGCCGCGCCCCCGACCCGGCGGCGGCCGAGGGTTTCCTGCCGGACGAGGTGGCCGAGCGGGTCAGGAACCAGACGCTCGACGACACGCACCGCCGGGTCTCCCTGCGCGGCTACCAGTCCTTCGGCACCCGCTTCGCGCTCGCCCAGCGCCGGGTGATCCTCGGCGACGAGATGGGACTCGGCAAGACGATCCAGGCCATCGCCGCGCTCGCGCACCTCGCGGGTGAGGGACAGAGCCACTTCCTGGTCGTCTGCCCGGCCAGCGTGCTCATCAACTGGACCCGGGAGATCGAGAAGCGCAGCGCACTGCGGGTGACGCCGCTGCACGGTCCCGACCGGCAGGAGGCGTTCGCCGACTGGAAGGGGCGGGGCGGCGTCGCGGTCACCACCTTCGACGCCCTGCGCGGCTTCCCGGTGCCCGGCGGCGGCGAGCCGGTCATGCTCGTCGTGGACGAGGCGCACTTCGTGAAGAACCCGCAGACCCGCCGCTCGATGGCCGTCTCCGAGTGGGCCGAGCACTGTGACCGGGTGCTGTTCCTGACGGGTACGCCCATGGAGAACCGGGTCGAGGAGTTCCGCAGCCTGGTGCGGATCCTCCGGCCCGAACTGGCCGAGAGCGTCGACGAGCACGACGGCGTGGCCGGCTCCAAGGCGTTCCGGAAGGCGGTCGCCCCGGTCTATCTGCGCCGCAACCAGCAGGACGTCCTCACCGAACTCCCCGCGCTCCAGCACACGGACGAGTGGGAGGAACCCAGCGCGCAGGACGAGGAGGCCTACCGCGAGGCCGTGCGCGCCGGCAACTTCATGGCCATGCGCAGGGCGGCGTACGCGCGTCCGGAGCGGTCGGCGAAGCTGGACCGGCTGCGCGAGATCGCCGCCGAGGCCGCCGAGAACGGCCTGAAGGTCGTCGTGTTCTCGGCCTTCCGCGACGTTCTGGGAGTGGCGCGGCAGGCCCTCGCGGCCGGCACGGCTCCGGCAGCGGTGGACGGAGCTGACGACCCGAGCGAGGACAGCCCGCTCAACGGCCATGACCGGAAGAACCCCCGGCAGGTCTTCGGCCCCATCTCCGGCAGCGTGCCGCCCGCCCGTCGTCAGCAGCTCGTCGACGACTTCGCGGCCGCACCCGGCCACGCCGTCCTGCTCGCGCAGATCGAGGCCGGCGGCGTGGGCCTGAACATGCAGGCCGCCTCCGTCGTCATCCTCTGCGAGCCACAGCTCAAGCCCACCGTCGAACACCAGGCGGTCGCCCGCGCCCACCGCATGGGCCAGGTCCGCTCGGTCCAGGTGCACCGCCTGCTCTGCACGGGCGGAGTGGACGAACGGCTGGTGCGGCTGCTGGAGAACAAGTCCCGCCTGTTCGACGCCTACGCGCGCCGCAGCGCCGTCGCGGAGGCGACCCCGGACGCCGTCGACATCTCGGACGTCTCCCTGGCCCGCCGTATCGTCGAGGAGGAACAGGCACGGCTGGCCACGACACCGGCCACACCCGCGCCGGAACGGGCGTGAACGGGAACACCTTTCCGCATACGGCCGTACCGCATCGGGCGGCCGTACAGCACACGGCCATACAGCTCACGGCCCTCCCGCCACACGCCGGCAAGCCTCGGCATACGCCTGTACGACAGGCCGCCGGGCGTCCTCCCGCCGCCACGCCAGCGCGTACCGGCTCGGCGCGAGCCCCCGCACCGGGCGCGTCACCACTCCGCCCAGGGTGACCAGCGGAGCGTTGCCCGTGGCCACCAGGCAGACCCCAAGTCCCGCGACCAGCGCCTCGTACGTCTCCTCGGTGCCGGCGATCTCCGCCCCGATGCGCGGCGGACGACCGCCCCGCTCCTCCAGGGCCAGCCAGTAGTCGCGCAACGGCCCCGCTCCGGCCGGCAGGGCGAGGAACGGCTCGTCCATCAGGTCCGTGAAGTCGATCTCCGGGCGGGAGGCGAGGCGGTGGGTCTCGGGGAGGGCGACGAGCCGGGGCTCCTCCGCGACGACCGTCCAGCCGTAGCGGCCGGAGTCCGGCAGCGGCAGCCAGACGAAGGCGATGTCGGCGTCGCCGTCGGCCAGCCCGGCGGTGGGGTCCTCCCAGCTCACCTGCCGCAGCCGCAGGACCGTCTCCGGGTGGTCGGCCGTGAAACGGGAGCGGATCGCGGGCAGCAGGCCGCCCCGGCCGGGGCTGGTGCTCATGCCCACGACCAGCGTGCGGCGCGCCGCCGCCCGGGCGGCCTCCAGCGCCGCCGACCCCTCCGACCAGGCCTCCAGCACCCGGTGGGCGTGCGGCAGCAGCGCCGCGCCCGCCGCGGTGAGCGTCACGCCCTGTGGATCGCGGCGGAACAGCTCCACGCCCAGCTGCCGCTCCAACGCGCGCACCTGCTTGCTGAGCGCGGGCTGGGAGACGTACAGCCGTTCGGCCGCACGGGTGAAATGCAGGTCCTCGGCCACCGCCACGAAGTAGCGCAGGTCCCGTACATGAACGTCCAATGCCATAACCATCGGTTATCAGCATGGGTCTTGGACGGGCAACCGCATCCGCAGCCAGGGTGGTCCGTGCAAGCCCTTCCGCACGAACCACGACGAGGAGTTGGCATGAACAAGGTGTGGCTGATCACTGGTGCGAGCAGCGGTTTCGGCCGTGCGGTGGCGGAAGCGGCCCTGGCCGAAGGCGATGTGGTGGTGGGCGCGGTGCGGCGTCCCGAGGGGCTGGACGACCTCGTGGCCGCCCACCCCGACCAGGTGGAGGCGCTGCGGCTGGACGTCGGTGACACGGGGGCCGCCGAGGCCGCCGTGCGGGATGTGATCGCCCGGCACGGCCGGATCGACGTCCTGGTCAACAACGCGGGCCGTACGCACGTCGGCGCCTTCGAGGAGACCACCGAGCAGGAGCTCCGCGAGCTGTTCGACGTGCATGTCTTCGGGCCGGCCGCGCTCACCCGGGCCGTGCTGCCGCACCTGCGTCAGCGCCGCTCGGGAGCGATCGTGCAGATGAGCAGCATGGGCGGGCAGATGTCCTTCGCGGGCTTCTCGGCGTACAGCGGAACCAAGTTCGCGCTGGAGGGCCTGTCCGAGGGGCTCGCGGACGAGGTCGCCGAGTTCGGCATCAAGGTGCTGATCGTCGAGCCCGGCTCCTTCCGCACCGCGCTGTTCGAGCCCGGGCGGGCCGGCACCAGCACGGACAGCGGCCTGTATCCGAAGGTGAGCCAGACGCGCGGTTTCGTCTCCGGCGGCGACGGCACCCAGCCCGGCGACCCGGCGAAGGCGGCGGCCCTGATCCTCGCCGCCCTCAAGTCCGAGAACACCCCGCTGCGGCTGCCGTTGGGCGACGACGGCGTCGACGCGGTCCTCGGCCACCTCGACCAGGTCCGCACGGACGTCGCGGCGTGGGAGAAGCGCGCGCGGGCGACGGGTTTCGACGACTGACCGCGTCAGGTTCGCCCGTGCAGGGCCCTTGTGTAATTCCTGTGGAGCCCTCAATCTTTCGGCTGGTGCACAGGTGCGACACAGCAATTTGACATGTCCCTGTCCAAATTGCCGTTCCTTCTCGCCCCGTGCTCCCCCCACCGACGCACCACCGATTGAGGAGGACCCCTCAGATGGCAGTGATGCGTAATTCCCGCAGAGACAGCAGGCGAAGACTCGCCGTCCTCAGCCTGACGGCCACCGCGGCGCTCGCCGCGAGCCTCGTCTCCGCACTCCCCGCGGCGGCCGCTCCCGAGGGCCGCGTCCAGTACGCCGGCGCGGCCAACGCCGTCGCCGACAGCTACATCGTGACGCTCAGGGCGGACCACGCCCGCTCCGGCTCCCAGGCGGGACGCGCCCTCGTCGAGCGATACGGCGCCGGCATCGAGCGGACGTACAAGAAGGCCCTGAACGGCTACGCGATCGAGGCCTCCGCGACCGAGGCGAAGCGGCTCGCCGCCGACCCGGCGGTCGCCTCCGTCGTGCAGAACCGCACGTTCAGCATCGACGCGACCCAGACCAACCCGCCCTCCTGGGGCCTGGACCGCATCGACCAGAAGAACCTGCCGCTCAACAGTTCCTACACCTACCCGGATTCGGCCGGGCAGGGCGTGACCGCGTACGTCATCGACACCGGCGTCCGCATCACCCACAGCGACTTCGGCGGCCGTGCCTCCTACGGCTACGACGCCATCGACAACGACAACACCGCCCAGGACGGCCACGGCCACGGCACCCACGTCGCCGGCACGGTCGCGGGCAACGCCTACGGTGTCGCCAAGAAGGCCAAGGTCGTCGGCGTCCGTGTGCTGAACAACTCCGGCTCCGGTACGACCGCCCAGGTCGTCGCCGGCATCGACTGGGTCGCCCAGAACGCGGTCAAGCCGGCCGTCGCCAACATGTCCCTCGGCGGCGGCGCCGACACCGCCCTCGACACGGCCGTACGCAACGCCATCGCCTCCGGCGTCACCTTCGCCGTCGCGGCGGGCAACGAGTCGACCAACGCCTCCACCAGGTCCCCCGCGCGCGTGACGGAGGCGATCACGGTCGGCGCCACGACCTCGTCCGACGCCAAGGCGAGCTACTCCAACTACGGCTCGGTGCTCGACCTGTTCGCGCCCGGCTCGTCCATCACCTCGGCCTGGAACTCCGGCGACTCGGCGACCAACACCATCTCCGGTACGTCGATGGCCACCCCGCACGTCGCGGGCGCGGCGGCGCTCTACCTCGGCGCCAACCCCAGCTCCACCCCGGCCCAGGTCTCCTCGGCCCTGACGTCCGCCGCCACGACCGGCGTCGTCACCAGCCCCGGCTCCGGCTCGCCCAACCGGCTGCTGTACGTCGGCGGCGGTACGACCACCCCGCCCGGCCCGCGCTTCGACAACACCGGTGACTACGCCATCGCCGACAACTCCACGGTCGAGTCCCCGGTGACCGTCTCCGGAGTCTCCGGCAACGCGCCCTCGGCCCTGGCCGTCGAGGTGCACATCGTGCACACGTACATCGGCGACCTCCAGGTCCAGCTGATCGCCCCGGACGGCACGGCGTACACGCTGAAGTCGTACGGCACCGGCGGCAGTTCGGACAACATCGACACCACGTACTCCGTGAATGCCTCGTCGGAGGCGGCCAACGGGGTGTGGAAGCTGCGTGTGAGTGACAACGCGCGGTTGGACACCGGGCGTATCGATGCCTGGGCGCTTCAGTTCTGAGCCGGTAGCGCCGCGCATGGCCGTCTGCGGCTGTGTCGTGGCTGGTCGCGCAGTTCCCCGCGCCCCTGAGGGCGTGGCTGAACGCGGCGTTCAGTAGTTCCCCTCGTCCTCGCGGTACGGCTCCGGGTCCGTCACCCAGCCTGCCGCGAGGACGAGCCGTGAGTGGCGGTGCAGGGCGAGGAAGCCGAAGGGGCGGTCGAAGGTGGCCTCGATGGTCGTGGTCGTCCAGCGGAGCTGGGGTGGGCCCGCGCCCGCCGCGCCGAAGGCCGTCACCGCTGCCGCCTCGAAGCCGCGCGCGTCGAACCGGGCCATGGCCGACTGCCGGGCCCCTTCGATGTACAGGGGGAAGCCGCCGATCCCGGGGAAGTGGCCGGGCGGCTGCTCCAGCATCGCCGTCGTGAGCCCGAACACCGGGTGGTGATCGAGCAGATCGTGGCTCGAGCGCACCTCGTACGCCACGGTCCGCACGTCCAGCGTCGGCGGCTCGGGCGTCGCGGCGCGCTCCTTCACGACGCGCAGGCCGGGACCCACATCGCCGTAGGGGAGCCGGGATCCCGGGACGACGGGACAGCCGCCGGCCAGGACGTCCACGCCCGCGCCGAGCACCTGCCCGGGCGTCATCCTCTCCTCGCCCAACAGCAGATGGACGTCAGCGGCGTTGTCGCCCAGCACCTTCAGCTCGGTGACCTGCCCGGCGGGCGTGTCCGCGACGCCGACCCGGTCCAGCAGCGCGCTCTCCCGGCGCAGACCCACCAGCTCCCGCCCGCGCCAGGGGCCGGTCTCCGGCATCCACGGCCACTCGTGGAAGGGCCGCAGCCACTTCGTCCGCAACGCCAGGGCACTGGCCAGCACCAGTTCGGTGTCCTCGGTCAGCGGGACGGGCATCTCCCCGATCAGCCCACCCGTCCGCTTCGCCGCCCACGCGTCCAACGCCCCTTTGTCGGCCGCCGGATCCCCCGTGAGCACCCCGTGCGCCGCCGCGGGCAGCCCCGCCCGCCACCCCTCCCGCAGCTCCAGCGTCCGCTTCGTCCACAGTCCGAGCGCCGAGTCCAGCCCCCGCATCTCGCCCATCGCGCCCAGCAACTCCCGTGCCGCGCCCGCCGCATCGTCCGCCGGGAGCCCGACCGCGTCGGCCAGTTCCGCCCTCGCCGGGCCGCCCGCGCCGTCCGCCAGGAAGGCGAGCAGCGGCCACACGCCCGCCGCCGAGAAGACCGTGCCGCCGGCCGCGGCGGGTCCCGACGCCTGTGCCCAGCGGGCGGTCAGCTCGTTCACCGTCCGGATCGTCGCCTTCGTCACCGGCATGACCATCCCCCTCGTTCCCCGCTTACCATTCGCCCAGTCGTACGCCCGTTCCCGCCGCCCGAACCAGGAGCACGGTACTCGTGTCCATACCTCCGCCTCCCGGACCGCACCAGCCACCAGGGCCCCCGGAGCACGCCCAAGGGCCGTACGCGTACCACCCCTACGGGGCCTACGGCCCGTACGGCCGTCCCGTGCCCGTCAACGGCGTCGCCATCGGCGCCCTCGTCCTCGGCATCCTCTGCTTCGTGCCGGCCGTGGGCCTGGTGCTGGGGCTGATCGCGCTGACGCAGATCAAGAAGCGGGGCGAGCGCGGCAAGGGCATGGCGATCGCCGGTTCCCTCCTGTCGACCGCCGGGCTCGTGCTGTGGGGGCTGGCGCTGTCCACGGGCGCCGCGTCCGACTTCTGGGACGGCTTCAAGGGCGCCGCGAGCGGCGAGGGCACCACCTACGCGCTCGCCACGGGCGACTGCTTCGACTCGCCGACCGGCAACCTGGAGGGCGAGACCTACGACGTCACCGAGGTGCCCTGCTCCGGCGAGCACGACGGCGAGGTCTTCGCGATGGTCGGACTGCCGGACAACACCTACCCCTCCTATCCCGGTGACGACGAGATCTCCCGGATCGCGGACGACAAGTGCTACGGGCTCCAGGACCGTTACGCCATGGACACCTGGGCCGTACCGGACGACGTGGACGTGTACTACTACATGCCGTCGAGGCAGAGCTGGCGCCTCGGTGACCGCGCGATCGTCTGTGTGTTCGGCAGCGCGGAGGAGAACGGCAGGCTGACCGGTTCGCTGCGCAACGACGCCATGCTGCTCGACACCGATCAGATCGCCTACCTCTCCGCCGCCAACGCCGTCGACATCGCCCTGTTCGAGGAGCCCGAGGAATACCCCGAGGAGGATCTGGCGGCCAACCGGGCCTGGGCGAAGGACGTCCACGCCGTCCTCGGCGAACAGCTGGAGTCGCTGCGCGGGCACAGCTGGCAGGGGGAGGCCGAGCAGCCGCTCACCGACCTGATCGACGAGATGGAGGACGCCCACCGGGAGTGGGCGAAGGCGGCCGCCGCGAAGGACGTGGACACGTACTACGCGCACTACGACAACGGGTACGAATACATCGACGGCCCCACCACCGTCACCGCGCGCAAGGCTCTGGGCCTGGACACCACCGCGCCGACGTACGAGGACGACTCCACAGGCGGGGGCGAGAGCGCCGGTAGCGGTGGTCTCGATGTGTGAACCGAGGTGTGAGCGCGGCTATAGCGGGGAGAAAGTGCCTGCGTAAAGGCCTCGGGGGGCACAAGTCATCACATCGAGTGATTCTCTGGCCTTTGCTTGCGTGAGACAACTCATGGTTGCCAGGCTGTTGCTGTCTGTACAACCTGATGGGAGCGGCCAGTGACTTTCGGTGAGCAGCCGGCCTACCTGCGCGTCGCGGGTGATCTCCGCAAGAAGATCGTCGACGGTTCGCTGCCGCCCCACACCCGCCTGCCGTCCCAGGCCAGGATCCGCGAGGAGTACGGAGTCTCGGACACCGTCGCGCTGGAGGCCCGCAAGGTGCTGATGGCCGAGGGTCTGGTCGAGGGCCGCTCCGGCTCCGGGACGTATGTGCGGGAGCGGCCCGTGCCCCGCCGGGTCGCCCGCTCCGGCTTCCGTCCGCCGCACGGCGCCACACCGTTCCGCCAGGAGCAGGCCGA
The DNA here is from genome assembly GCF_042657965.1 of Streptomyces coerulescens. Taxonomy (NCBI): domain Bacteria; kingdom Bacillati; phylum Actinomycetota; class Actinomycetes; order Kitasatosporales; family Streptomycetaceae; genus Streptomyces; species Streptomyces coerulescens. Next base: position 63,805 of record NZ_JBHSKM010000008.1, on the reverse strand, counting down.
CGGGGAGACGCGCGGCACCTGGGAGTCCAGGAGCGAACAGGCCGAGGCCGGCGTCGCCGTCGCCGAGCGGCTCGGCATCCGGCCCGGCGACCGCGTGATGTGCACGCGCTATCTCTATCGGGACGCCGGCGAGGCGATGATGCTGTCGACCTCCTGGGAGCCCCTGGCCGTCACCGGCCGCACGCCCGTGATGCTGCCCGAGGAGGGCCCGCTGGGCGGCATGGGCGTCGTCGAGCGCATGGCCGCGATCGACGTCGTCGTGGACAACGTGACCGAGGAGGTGGGCGCGCGCCCCGGCCTCGCGGAGGAACTGCTGGCGCTGGGCGGCGTCCCGGGGCACGTGGTTCTCGTCATCCAGCGCACCTACTACGCGTCGGGCCGTCCGGTGGAGACGGCGGACGTGGTCATCCCCGCGGACCGCTACCGGGTTTCGTACCACCTGCCGGTGAAGTGACGCGCCCTCCGGTGAGGTAGCGCACACCTTCACGGCAGTTGCCGCCGACAGAGCCTCAACTCCCGCCCCTTCCGCCGCCGTTGGAATCTGGCCGTTCTCGCAGGTCGCCCCAGGCGTGCGCGGCATGCCCGTGACCGGAAGCACCGAGGTCCCCGCACGGCGCATTCAATGCCGTGCGCCCCCTACGACTTGGCTGGTTGCGTACCTCTTTGTGAAAAGGCGTATTCGCTGCGTAAAGGTTAGGCGTAGGCTCGGGCATATGCGGATTGCGGTTTCCTTAGCGGGCGGGGCACGGCACACGCCGCGAGCAGCACTCGGGCGGCGGGGGGCGGGAGCGAGCGGCCGGTCGAGGGCGGGAAGGAGCAGTGGGGCGCGATGAACGACAGCACGATCACTCTTCCCTGGCTCGTCGTCCGGCAGGACGACAACGGCAACCGCTATCGCGTGGGCCGTTACGCGACCCGGGCCGAGGCCCAGAAGATCGCGGACAGCCTCGACAGCCGGGGCCACAAGCAGCTGTACTGGGTCGAGCGGATCGCGCAGAACGGCGACAGTGCGGACAACTGACTCCCCCTGAGCTCCCGTAGGCTCCGGCGCATGACGGAACGGATCGTGGTCGGCGCCGCCCTGATGGACGGAGAGCGCCTTCTCGCCGCGCGCCGCAGCGCGCCCGAGGAGCTCGCCGGGCGCTGGGAGTTGCCCGGAGGCAAGGTCGAGCCCGGCGAGACGCCCGAGGCGGCGCTCGTACGCGAGCTGCGTGAGGAACTCGGCGTGGACGCCGAGGTGATCGAGCGCGTACCGGGGGCATGGCCCCTGAAATCCCCCTACGTCCTGCATGTGTGGACGGCCCGACTCCTCCCCGGAACGGGTGAACCGAGGCCCATCGAGGACCACGATGCGCTGCGCTGGCTGGGCCCCGGGGAACTCTGGGACGTGGACTGGCTGGACCAGGACGTGGCTGCCGTCCGGGAGGTGGCGGCGCGGCTGCGGCCCTGAGGAACGTCCCGGAACTTCCCGGATTCCTGACGTGTCCTCCACGTTTCGCGCGGTACCGCCCCATGAATATCGGGTATGTGGTCATTAACCCTGCGAAACCGGACATGGGTGAACCCATTGGCCTGGGAAGTGATCGGCGTGATCGACACCGAAGGCGACTGCGCCGAGTGGAGCTTTCCCGCGGAGCCGGGCGCCGTACGGGCGGCACGGGTCGCCGTTCGGGACAGGCTGCGCGACTGGGGCCTGGACAGTCTCGCCGATATCGCGGCGCTGCTGGTCAGCGAGCTGGTGACGAACTCCCTTCGGCATGCCACGGGCCCCATCGGCGTACGCCTGGTGCGCCCCGCCCGCCTCGGTGACGTCCTGCTGGTCGAGGTCTCCGACCCCCTCCCGGACCCGCCTCGCGAACGCGTCGCCCACCTGGAGGACGAGAGCGGGCGCGGACTCCAGCTCGTGGCGCACTCCTCGCGCCGCTGGGGCACCAGGCCGGGACGGAACATGGGCAAAACCGTGTGGTTCGAACTCGCGGTGCCGGAGTGACCCCGCGGGTTTCGCGTGGTGTTCCCCGGCCCTGTACAACCCGTCAGTAGGCGTCCATGGCGGTGTACGCGGCCCCTCGCCCTGTCGAACGAATGGTTCAGGCCAGTGGCAGTTGCGCAACCGCGTGATTCGACTGCGTGTCCGCTGGTTAGAAGTCTGGAAGTGTTTTCTGCGGCCGGGACCGAAAACCATCGGGACCGTGCTGTGATCGTGAACACCGTGTTGTGCGGGGCCGTAGTGCTGGATACTGCGGGCAGCCGCCGCCGGTGACCGGTGCCGGACGCGGTGAGCTGGAGGGGACGGTTCGCGTGAGCGAGATACCAGCGAAGGCGACGGAGTCCGAGGACCCGTCGGACGGCGCGAGGACGGGGGCCGCGGGACAGCGGTCCGACGGCATACGAGCCTCGCGAGCCTCTCAGGTCACACGGGCCTCTCAGGACACACAGAACCACGGCGGCGTATCCAACTCCCGTGACGCGCAAGCCGCCGACGACGGACCGGCCTCCGACCTGGGGTTCGCGTTCGACGAACCACGGCCCGGCGACTCCGTCTGGCAGAGCAGCCCGCCCGGTTCGATCTACGACTACATCAAGGCCGCTTCCTTCTCCATCGGCCCCGACGGCCTGGTCGACCAGTGGAGTCTGCGCGCCGAGCAGATATTCGGCATCCCCGCCGAACGCGCCGTCGGCATGGACCCCATCGAGGCGTTCGTCGACCCCGACCTGCGCGACCACGGCCAGCGCAAGATGGCGGAGATCCTGGACGGGCGGGAGTGGACCGGTGTGGTCCCCTTCCGGGTGCCCGACGACGCCGACGGCCGGCCCGGCCAGGACGGCCTCGCCGAGGTGTACGTCATGCCGACGCGGACCGAGGACGGCGAGAAGGCCGCCGTGTGCATCGTCGTGGATGTGCGCACCCTGCGCCGGATGGAGACCGACCTCGCCGCCTCGCAGGCGATTTTCGGTCAATCTCCCTTCGGCTTCCTGCTGATCGACCCCGATCTGCGGGTACGCCGCGCCAATCAGCGGTTCGCCTCTCTGTTCGGCGGCCGCCCCGACGACCACCGCGGCAAGGACGTCCACGACTACCTCTCGCGCCCCGAGGCCGAACGTGTCTCGGCCACCCTGCGCCGCGTCCTGGAGAGCGGCGACTCCATCACGGACATGCACGTCACCGGGTTCCTGCCGGGCTCCGACGAGCGCCGGCACTGGTCCGTCAATCTCTACCGGGTGCACAGCGGCAGCGGCCGCCCCATCGGCATCGCCTGGCTCGGAATCGACATCACCGCGCGCCGCGCCGCCGCCCGCGAGGCCGCCGCCGCCCGGCGCAATCTCGCCCTGCTGAACGAGGCCGGTGCCCGCATAGGCAACTCCCTCGACCTGGAGACCACGGCCCGCGAACTCCTCGACGTCGTCGTCCCCGGCTTCTGCGACCTCGCCACGGTCGACCTCTACCAAGGACTGCTGGCGGGCGACGAGGCCCCGCCCGGCCTCGCCGACGGCAGCGCGGAACTGCGCCGGGTCGCCTTCGCCAGCGCCGTCTCCGACGCGCCCTTCGTCGGCGGCGGCGTCCCCGTCGCGGTCGGCGCCGTCCACCACTACCCCTTCAACTCGCCCTGCGCGGACGCCCTGCGCACCGCCCGGCCGCAGCACGTGCCCGGCGAGGAGGGCGGGCTCGTCCAGTCCACGCTCGCCGTGCCGATGGTCGCCCACGACACGGTCGTAGGACTGGCGCAGTTCGCGCGGACCAAGGGCAGCGAGCCGTTCGGCGACCGGGACCGGGACCTGGCGGTCGAACTCGCCGCGCGCGCCGCGGTCTGCATCGACAACGCCCGGCTTTACCGGCGCGAGCACGAGCGGGCGCTGATCCTGCAACGGTCCCTGCTGCCGCCGGGGGACCCGGTCGCCTCGGGCCTGGACATCGCGTGCCGCTATCTGCCCGGCAACTCCTCGGCGGACCGGCCCAGCGAGGTCGGCGGCGACTGGTTCGACGTCATCGAACTGCCCGGCCACCGCACCGCGTTGGTGGTGGGCGACGTGATGGGCCGCGGACTGCGTGCCGCCGTGGCGATGGGCGAACTGCGCTCCGCCGTCCGCACGCTGGCCCTGCTCGACCTCGAACCTGCCGAGGTCCTCTCCGCCCTGGACGAGATCGCACGCGGCCTCGGCGCACCCGGCGGCGTCCAGCAGGCCACCCGCGCGGCCCGCCGCCCCCGGGAGGCGGACCTGTCGGAGGTGTACCTGGCGACATGCGTGTACGCCGTCTACGACTCCGTCACGCGCCGCTGCACCTTCGCGAACGCGGGCCACCTTCCGCCCGTTCTCGTCGAGCCCGGCGAGGACGCGCTGATGCTCGACGTGCCGCCGGGGATGCCGCTCGGCGTGGGCGGGGAGCCGTTCGAGGAGGTCGAGGTCGAACTGCCGGAGGGCGCGCTGCTGGCGCTCTACACGGATGGACTCGTGGAGTCCCGCGACCATCCGCTGGACGAGGGCCTGCAAGCGTTCGTCGGCGCGCTCACCGACCCCACGCGTCCCCTGGAGGACGTCTGCGACCACGTCCTCAACACCCTCGACACCCACCACGGCGAGGACGACATCGCGTTGCTGATGGCACGTGTCCAGGGGCTGCCCGCCGACTCGGTCGGCGACTGGACCCTGCCGCGCGAGCCCCGCAGCGTGGGCCGGGCCCGCGAGTACGCCCGCGGCAGGCTGCTGTCCTGGGACCTCGAACCCCTGGTCGACACCACGGAACTCCTCGTCAGCGAACTGGTCACCAACGCCCTGCGCTACGGCGAGGGCGAGATCAGACTGCGCCTCCTGCTTGACCGCACCCTGGTCTGCGAGGTCTGGGACTCCGGCCTGGTCCAGCCCCGTCGCCGCCGTGCCCGCGACACCGACGAGGGCGGCCGGGGCCTGCAACTGGTCGGCCTCCTCAGCGCGGCCTGGGGCTCCCGCCGCACCCCCCGCGGCAAGACGGTGTGGTTCGAACTCCCCCTGCCGGACGGCGAGCACGGCCTCACGGATCCGGCGGAGGCATTGCTCAGCCTGTTCTGAGGCGCTGAGCCTCAGCCTGCTGCCGCCGGGCGGCGGCCCCTGGTGCGGGGGCCGCCGAAGCTGGGCGGCGGGCCGCCGGGGGGCTCGGTGGACAGGAGGATGCCGCCGAGGACCGCTCCGGTGAGGCCACTGATGTCGTGGCCGGGGTCGTCGACGGGGTGGCCGTGCAGGCGGATGTCCTGTTCGGCCAGTTCGCGGGCCTGCTGGGCCAGGGTGTCGGCCGAGACCAGGTCGGCGAGTTCCTCACGCGGGCCCCGCCCGGCCGGCGCCGGCACCGGCGGAGCGAGCAGTCGCCGCGCCTCGGCCAGCCGGGTGCGCGCCTCGCAGCTCACCGCCGCCCGATGCGTCGCGACGACGTCGTCCGCACCGCCGACCGCACTGCGAGCGCACACCACCGCGGCCGCCGGGATCACCCCGGCCCGCCCCGCCGCGAGAGGAGCAACGCCCCGCACGATCCGCCGCAGCAGGTCCAGCGGGTCGTACGGCCGCCCGGAGGCCAGCTCCTCGCGTACGCCGGCCAGGGTGACGTCGGCGTGGCCGACCCGGGCGCGCAGTTCGCCCGGCGGGATGTCGGCGTACGGGGCACCCACCGCCGCCGGCACCGGCTCGCGCGCCCCCGCGATCTCCACCTCCCCGCCGGTCAGCGCGGCCGGAACCATCGCCGCGGCCGTGGCGAGCTCCCCGGCGAGCCGTTCGACGCCGTCGACGAAGACGGCGGCCTGGGCGATGGCACCCTCGGCGGCGCGCAGCCGGCCGCCGGCTCGTTCGTTGTCGCCCAGATCGGCCGACTGGCGGGCGTGGTTGAGCTGGGTCGTGGCGAACACCAGCCGGTCCTTGGCCTGCTCGACATGGCCCGTGACGGCGGCGGTCGCGGAGGGGGCGTAGCGCTCGCCGAGCTCGCCCAGCACCGTGTCCGCACCTCCGGTCCGCCAGGTCAGCTCACGGAACCGGCCCTCGGCGACGACCAGGGCATGCCCAAGGCCCCCGCCCAGCCCCTCCTCCAGCCCCCGTGACTGATCGAACGCGGCTGCCTGTCCGTCCAGCAGCCGCCCCACCTCCTCGCACCGCCCGACGATCCCCGCCAGCGCGTGCCGACGGGCCGCGGCTTCCGCCGGCACCCCGCCCTCGTACTGCCACCGCATCCGGAACGCCACCGCCAACTCGCCCCGCGCGTCCCGCAGAACCCGAGTGAAGGGCTCCACATGCTCGACGTCCTCCACCCCGAACCGCCCCGCGACGAACGCCAGCTCCTCCTCGCTGACCCGCACCGAGTCGTCGGCCTCGACCAGCGCGGTCCGCGCCCGCTCGTCGAGCTCGTCGGCGGGCGGTTCCGCGGCCTGGACGGGCGCCCCTCCGGGAGTCGTACGGTCCCGTGTCCGCCGCCTGCGCCGAATGAACCCGTATCCCGCGAGGATCCCGGCCACGAGCACGGCCACCATGGGCAGCACGTAGTCGGCGGCAGAGGTGTTCCCGCCCTGCGCGTCCCCCGCGCCCTGCCGCTGCTCCATCGCCCCCGCGACGGGCCGGTCCGTGCCGCCCGCAACCGTGCCCCCATCGCTCGTCGTCATGCCGGGCAACACCAGCCACACCACCCCGACCAGACCGCCCACCACGGCGTGCGCCACCCGCACCGATATGTGCGAGCGCCCACGCCGCGACCGGCCCCGGATCAAGGATGACGTCACATTTCGGAGCGTATGAGCAGCAATGCCCCCGCGCGACCGGGATGCGTCCAGGGTGGTGTGCAGGGACACAGGGCAACGGATGAGGGGAACCCGGCGATGGAACGACAGGGCAACGACCACGCACCTACCGACTCCGAGCCGGAGGAGCGGGAGCGGTCAGCCCCGGCCGAGGGGGAGGGCGAGGGCGAAGGCGGAACAGGGGCGCGGGCGGACACCGGACGCCGTGCCCGCCGCCGTCGCCTCCTGCGCCGCACCGCCCTCACCCTCGCCCTGCTCCTCCTCGTCCCCGTCCTGAGCGCCGCGCTCGCCCTGCGCCTGAACTACACAGGCGACCTAGCCGAAGGCACCCACACCAGAAACCGGGACGCCATCTGGCTCGGCCACGCCTGGGTCGACGGCCGCAAGAAGGACGCCGACGTCGAGGCCCTGGCCCGCCGTCTGCAAGGCACCGGCATCCGCGACCTCTATGTCCACGCGGGCCCCCTGGAACACGACGGCACCCTCCCCGCCTCGGCCTATCCCAAGGCCCGCTGGCTCATAGAGGCCGTACACAGACAGATCCCGGCCGTCCGTGTCCAGGCATGGCTCGGCGACAAGCTGGCGACCGAGGACGACGACGGCATGCGCCTGAGCCGTCCCGCGACCCGTCAGGCGGTCGTCGAGTCCACCCGCCGGATCCTCACCACCGGCTTCGACGGGGTCCACTTCGACCTCGAACCCCTCCACTCAGGCGACCGGGACTACCTCACCCTCCTCGACGCCCTCGGCCGCCTCACCCGCGCCCAGGACGTCCCGCTCTCCGTCGCCGCCCACCAGATCGACCCGCTCCCGGCACTGCACTCCGTCGCCGGCGCGCTCACCGGGCACCCCAAGTGGTGGTCGCAGGAGTTCTTCGGCGAGGTGGCCCGCCGCGTCGACCAGATCGCGGTGATGTCGTACGACACGGCCATGCCGCTGGAGAGCCTGTACGGCGGCTATGTCGCCCAGCAGACCTCGCTCGCCCTGGAGGCCACCCCGCCCGGCACCGACCTCCTGATGGGGCTGCCGTTCTTCCACGACAACAAGATCGGTCACCGGGCGGCGGCCGAGACGGTCCCCGCCGCCGTCCGCGGCGTCCGCCTCGGCCTGTCCCGTACGGACGCCGACCGGGCGTGCTTCGGCGTCGCCCTCTACGTCGACTTCGCGGCGACAGAGGGCGACTGGACGGCGTACGAAGAGGGCTGGGTCCGCTGACGACCGGGGCTCACTCCGCCGAGGAGCGCCTCCTGATCTTCGAGCCCAGCCACACCAGCGGGTCGTACTTGCGGTCCACGGCCCGTTCCTTCAGCGGGATCAGCGCATTGTCGGTGATCTTGATGCCCTCGGGGCAGACCTCCGTGCAGCACTTGGTGATGTTGCAGTAGCCGAGGCCGTGTTCGTCCTGGGCGGTCTTCTTGCGGTCCAGTCCGGTGTCGGAGGCCGCGTCCAGGGGGTGCATGTCGAGTTCGGCGACCCGCATCAGGAAGCGGGGGCCCGCGAACGCCGGTTTGTTCTCCTCGTGGTCACGCACCACATGGCAGGTGTCCTGGCACAGGAAGCACTCGATGCACTTGCGGAACTCCTGCGAGCGGTCCACGTCCTCCTGCATCATCCGGTACTCGCCCGGGCCCAGGTCCGCCGGCGGCACGAAGGCCGGCACCTGGCGCGCCTTCTCGTAGTTGAAGCCGACGTTCGTGACCAGGTCCCGGACCACGGGGAAGGCGCGCAGCGGGGTGACGGTGATCGTCTCCTCGCGGGTGAACACCGACATCCGCGTCATGCACAGCAGCCGCGGCCGCCCGTTGATCTCGGCGGAGCACGAACCGCACTTGCCCGCCTTGCAGTTCCAGCGGACGGCGAGGTCGGGCGCCTGGGTGGCCTGGAGGCGGTGGATGATGTCGAGGACGACCTCGCCGTCGTTCACCTCGACCTTGAAGTCCTCCAGGCCGCCGCCCTGCACATCGCCCCGCCACACCTTGAAGCGGGCCTCGTAGCTGCTCACTGGTAGAGCTCCTCTTCGGGGAGGTACTTGACCAGCTCTTCCTTGTCGAAGAGAGCCAGCAGGTCCTGGCGGACGGGTTCGGTGGTCTCACGTACGAGATCGATCTGGCCGCGCTCGGGGTCGGTGGCCGCGAGGCCGCCCGTCGGGTCGGCCAGGTGGCACAGCAGGTTGATGCTGCGCCACTTGCGGTCCATCGTCGGATGGTCCTCACGGGTGTGGCCGCCGCGGGACTCCGTGCGCTCCAGCGCGGCCCGCGCCACGCACTCGCTGACCAGCAGCATGTTGCGCAGGTCGAGCGCGAGGTGCCAGCCCGGGTTGAACTGCCGATGCCCCTCGACGCCGGCCCGGCGGGCCCGCACCCGCAGCTCGGCGAGCTTCTCCAGCGCCCGCTCCATCTCGCCCTCACGGCGGATGATGCCGACGAGGTCGTTCATCGCCTGCTGGAGTTCCTGGTGCAGCGTGTACGGGTTCTCCGGCGGGCGGCCGTCGTCCTCGGTGCCGGGCGGGCCCTCCGCCGAGAACGGGCGCAGCGCCTCCGCGGCCGAGGTGTCGATCTCCAGGTCGCTGACCTCGGGGCGTTCGAAGGCCCGTGCCGCCGCGTGCTCGGCGGCGTGCCAGCCGGCCCGGCGGCCGAACACCAGCAGGTCGGACAGGGAGTTCCCGCCGAGCCGGTTGGAGCCGTGCATGCCGCCGGCCACCTCGCCGGCCGCGAACAGCCCCGGCACCCCACGTGCCGCCGCCGTGTCCGAGTCGACCGCGATGCCGCCCATGACGTAGTGGCAGGTCGGCCCGACCTCCATCGCCTCGGCTGTGATGTCCACGTCCGCCAGCTCCTTGAACTGGTGGTACATGGAGGGCAGCCGGCGCCGGATGACATCCGCCGGCATCCGGGTCGACACATCCAGGAAGACCCCGCCGTGCGGGGAGCCGCGGCCCGCCTTCACCTCGGAGTTGATCGCGCGGGCCACCTCGTCGCGGGGGAGCAGCTCGGGAGGACGCCGGTTGTTGTCCGGGTCCTCGTACCAGCGGTCGCCCTCCTCCTCCGACTCGGCGTACTTCTCCTTGAAGACGTCGGGGATGTAGTCGAACATGAACCGCTTGCCCTCGGAGTTGCGCAGCACCCCTCCGTCGCCGCGCACCGACTCCGTGACCAGGATCCCCTTCACGGAGGGGGGCCAGACCATCCCCGTGGGATGGAACTGCACGAATTCCATGTTCAGCAGCGGCGCACCCGCGAGCAGCGCCAGCGCATGCCCGTCGCCCGTGTACTCCCACGAATTCGACGTCACCTTGAAGGACTTGCCGATCCCGCCGGTCGCGATGACCACGGACGGGGCCTCCAGGACGAAGAAGCGGCCCGTCTCGCGCTCGTAGGCGAAGACCCCGGAGACCCGGCTGCCGTCCTTCAGGACCCGGGTGACCGTGCACTCCTGGTACACCTTCAGCCGGGACTCGTAGTCCCCGGTCTCCTTCTTGTCCTCCTGCTGCAGCGCCACGATCTTCTGCTGCAACGTGCGGATCAGCTCCAGACCGGTGCGGTCACCGACGTGCGCCAGACGCGGGTACTCGTGCCCGCCGAAGTTGCGCTGCGAGATCCGGCCGTCCTTCGTACGGTCGAAGAGCGCGCCCCAGGTCTCCAGCTCCCAGACCCGGTCCGGCGCCTCCTGCGCGTGCAGCTCGGCCATCCGCCACTGGTTGAGGAACTTGCCGCCGCGCATGGTGTCGCGGAAGTGGACCTGCCAGTTGTCGTGCTCGTTGGCGTTGGCCATGGCCGCCGCGATGCCGCCCTCGGCCATCACGGTGTGCGCCTTGCCGAACAGCGACTTGCAGATCACGGCCGTACGGGCGCCTCGCTCCCGTGCCTCGATCGCCGCCCGGAGGCCCGCGCCCCCCGCGCCGATCACGACGACGTCCCACTCCTGCCGTTCGACCACGGACATCTGTTCAGTCCCCACTCACGAATTAGAAGAAGCGCGGATCGTCGAAGACCCCGGACGCGACGAGATAGACGTAGAAGTCGGCGAGCGCCACGCTCACCAGCGACGCCCACGCCAGCAGCATGTGGCGGGCGTTGAGCTTCCCGATCCACTGCCACATGCGATAGCGCACGGGGTGTTTGGAGAAGTGCTTGAGCTTGCCGCCCACGATGTGCCGGCACGAGTGGCAGGACAGGGTGTACGCCCAGATCAGCACGATGTTGGCGAGGAAGACGAGGGTGCCGAGGCCCATGTGGCCCCACTCGTAGTTCTCGTCGCGGAAGGCGAGCACCGTGTCGTACGTCAGGATCCCGGCGACCAGGAGCGCTGCGTAGAAGAAGTACCGGTGGATGTTCTGCAGGATCAGCGGGAAGCGGGTCTCACCGGAGTACTTCTTGTGCGGCTCCGCCACCGCGCAGGCCGGGGGCGACATCCAGAAGCCGCGGTAGTAGGCCTTGCGGTAGTAGTAGCAGGTCAGGCGGAAGCCGAGCGGGAAGATCAGGATGATGATCGCGGGGGAGATGCCCCACCAGCTGCCGAAGAGCTCCCAGTTCGGCCCGGCGCGCATGGGCTCGCAGTTCTCCGCCAGACAGGGCGAGTAGAACGGGGAGACGTACGGCGCCGCGTAGTAGTCCGCGTTCGCGAAGGCCCGCCAGGTCGAGTAGACGATGAACGCCAGCAGACCGGCCGCGGTGGCGGCCGGGGCCAGCCACCAGCGGTCGGTCCGCAGGTGCGGGGCTTCGATCGCGGCGCGCGTACCCGTTCGTACGCCGCCGCTGTTCAGATGGGGTTCCGTACCAGTGGCCAATGCATGACTCCGGTCGGTTCAGGTGGAGGGATCAGGGGGCGCGGCGGTCCCTGGCGCCGAGACCCTCGTCGTCCGTGTCGATCCACAGAGAGTCGTCGTACGGCGTGTCGGGGATGGTGACGAGCTCCGGCCTGCGCTGCGCGCCCGGTGACGCGGCGGATTCCCGCAGCAGCGCCACGCTCTCGCGCAGGTGGTCGGCGTCGGTGCGCACACGGCGCATCTCCAGCCCGCCGGTGCCCAGCTGCTGTTCGAGGCGGCCCACGGACCGGGCCAGGTCGTCGAGACAGCGCTGGACAGTTGTCAGGTCGTCTTGCACGGACATGACGTGACCTCACTTCCGTGGGCCCTTCGGCCCTGGGTGGCAACGTTCATGCGCCTGCGAGTGTTGCGCGTCACACCTATCGCTGTGAAGGGATGTGCAGCGATTGGCGGATTGCACGCCTCCGACGCGCGCTCGCACGCGCTCTGTGTACGCCGGTGAGCCGAAGGAGCGAGAGGGGGGTGCCTTACTCCGGACGGGTGGGCTTGCCCGCCCCCGTCGCCGTGTCGTCTCCGCCGGGCGAACCCTTTCCTCTTCAGTGGGGGGCCATAGATCTGATCAACTCCAAAATACCGCCAAATGTGATCAGAACGCACAAATTGTAACCGGCGGGAGCCGCTCCACGGAGGTACCAGAGATGTCCCACGACGGCATCGCCACCCGCTCGGTCATGCGCTCGGTCGCCTTCCTCGCAGCGAGCGCGCTCGCGATGTCCGTGCTCGCCGGGTGCAGCGACCCCGACCCGGCCGGCAAGCCGCTCGCCGGCCAGGACATCGCCGCCGCCGACCGGTCCCGGATCGCCGACGGAGGCACGCTGCGCTGGGCCGTGGACGCCGTACCGGAGACGCTGAACACCTTCCAGTCGGACGCCGACGCCGCCACGACCCGGATCGCGCAGGCGACGCTGCCTTCGATGTTCCGGTTCGACGCCACCGGGCGCCCGGAGCGCAATCCGGCCTATCTGGAGTCGGCCAAGGTCGTCGAGACCGAGCCCAAGCAGGTCGTCCTGTACAAGCTCAACCAGCAGGCCGTCTGGAGCGACGGCCGGGAGATCGGCGCCGCCGACTTCGCCGCCCAGTGGCGCGCCCTGTCCGGCAAGGACAGCGCGTACTGGACCGCCCGCAACGCCGGCTACGACCGGATCGAGAAGATCCAGCGCGGCGACAACGACCTGGAGGTACGGGTCACCTTCGGACAGCCCTACTCGGACTGGCGGTCGCTGTTCTCGCCGCTGTATCCGAAGGAGGTCATGGGCACGCCGGACTCGTTCAACGACGGGGCGCGGCGCAAGCTCAAGGTCAGCGCCGGACCGTTCACCGTGAAGTCGATCGACCGCAAGGGCAACGAGGTCCGCCTCACCCGCAATCCGCGCTGGTGGGGCGAGCCGGCCAAGCTGAACGAGATCCTGCTGCGGGCCGTGCCGCGCGACCAGCGGGCCGCCGCGCTGGCCGCCGGGGATCTGGACCTGGCCGAGGTCGACCCGACCGCGGCCAAGCGCATCGCGCTCGCCGCCCCGCCGCGTCCGCAGTCACCGTCGCCCGGCGCGTCCGGCACCCCGCTGATGGGTCCGGACCGGCGCACGCTGACCGCCGGGCAGAAGCGCGACAAGGCGAGGTTCCGGGGCTTCGAGGTACGGAAGTCGCTGGAGCCGGCGTACACCCAGCTCGCCCTCAACGGCGGCGACGGTCCGCTCGCCGACGAGCGGGTGCGGCGCGGCCTGGCCCGCGCGCTCGACCGCGAGGAACTGGCGAAGCTGGTCCTCTCCCCGCTCGGACTGCCCGCCGAGCCGGTCGGCAGCCATCTCGCACTGTCCGGCCAGGCCGCCTACGCCGACAGCAGCGGGGCGATCGGCGGCCAGGACAGGGCCGAGGCGCAGGCGCTGCTCGCGGACGCGGGCTGGGTGCAGGGCGGTCCGATCAAGGAGAAGAAGGAGAAAAAGGGGGAGAAGAAGGGGGAGAAGGCGGCCGGCAGCGAGGCGGACAAGTCCAAGAAGGGCTCCGAAGGGGAGAAGTCGAAGAAGGACTCCAAGAAGGACTCGGCCGAGGAGGCCGACAAGAAGAAGTCCGAGAAGGAGTCCGAGAAGAAGTCCAAGAAGGAATCCGACGGCGGTGACGACGGGACGTACATCGTCGGGGAGGACAACAAGCCGGGCGACGACGAGGGCCGCACCGGCGAGCACCTCGCCCAGGACGGCAAGCAGTACGGCAGCAAGCAGCTCCAGCAGGGCGGGGTGCCCGGCGCCTACGCCCCCCGCGGCACCGCGGCCCCGGCGGGCACGGCGGTGCGGACGCTGGCGAAGGACGGCAAGGCGCTGACGCTGCGGTTCGTGGTCCCGGCAGGGGAGGGCTCGCAGTCGCTGCGGGCCGTGGCCGACCGGATCGCGATCATGCTGGAGCGGGTCGGTATCCGTACCGTGATCAGCAAGGTCCCGGACGAGAGCTACTTCAAGGACCACATCGCCTCCGGCCAGTACGACCTCGCGCTCTACTCCTGGCCGACGTCCGCCTACCCCGCGACCGACGCCCGCCCGATCTACGCCAAGCCGGTCCCGGCCGCCGACGGCTCCCTGAACGTCGAGCAGAACTACACCCGCGTCGGCACCGACCAGGTCGACCAGCTCTTCGACCAGGCCATCGCCACGCTGGACGAGTCCGAGTCCCGCTCCCTGATCCGCAAGGCCGACTCCCGCATCTGGGCGGCGGCCGGCTCGATCCCGCTCTACCAGCGCCCCCAGCTGACCGCGGTGCGGACGAGCATCGCCAACGTGGGCGCCTTCGGCTTCGGGACGCCGGTGTACGAGGACATGGGCTTCCTGAAGAAGGGGGCGGCCGCTCCGGCGCCCCAGGCTTCGTAGGCCGACCCCAGGCTTCGTGGCCTCGGCCCCTGCCGCCGGGGGCCGAGGGTCGGCCCAGCGAGCCCCTCCCGCGGCGGGCACGTACCATGGGGTGAGGCCGTGGCATGTACAGCCCGGCAGGGTCCGCGTAACACAGACGTACGCGCCGGCCCCTTCCTCACACTCCGGGAGTACGCCGCAATATGGCCACGCGCCACGACATCCGCAATGTCGCCATCGTCGCCCACGTCGACCACGGCAAGACCACCATCGTCGACGGGATGCTGAAGCAGGCCGGTGCCTTCGCCGCCCACCAGCTCGACTCCGTCGACGACCGCATGATGGACTCGAACGACCTGGAGCGTGAGAAGGGCATCACGATCCTCGCCAAGAACACGGCGGTGAAGTATCACCCCAAGGACGGCGGGGACCCGATCACGATCAACATCATCGACACCCCGGGCCACGCCGACTTCGGTGGCGAGGTCGAGCGCGGTCTGTCGATGGTCGACGGTGTCGTGCTGCTCGTCGACGCCTCCGAGGGCCCGCTCCCGCAGACCCGCTTCGTGCTGCGCAAGGCCCTGCAGGCCCGGCTGCCGATCATCCTGTGCATCAACAAGACGGACCGTCCGGACGCCCGGATCGACGAGGTCGTCAACGAGACCTACGACCTCTTCCTCGACCTGGACGCCGACGAGGAGCAGATCGAGTTCCCGATCGTCTACGCGTGCGGCCGTGACGGCATCGCTTCCCTGACCAAGCCGGACGACGGCACGGTGCCCTCGGACTCCACCAGCCTGGAGCCGTTCTTCTCCACGATCCTGGAGCACATCCCGGCCCCGACCTACGACGAGGGCGCCCCGCTCCAGGCCCACGTCACCAACCTGGACGCCGACAACTTCCTCGGCCGTATCGCGCTGCTGCGCGTCCACCAGGGCGAGCTCCAGAAGGGCCAGACCGTCGCCTGGATGAAGCGCGACGGCTCGGTCACCAACGTGCGCATCTCCGAGCTGATGATGACCGAGGCGCTCACCCGCAAGCCCGCCGAGAAGGCCGGCCCGGGTGACATCTGCGCCGTCGCCGGTATCCCGGAGATCATGATCGGCGAGACCCTGGCCGACACCGAGAACCCGGTCCCGCTGCCTCTGATCACGGTCGACGAGCCCGCGATCTCCATGGTCATCGGCACCAACACCTCCCCGCTGGTCGGCCGCGGCGGCACCGGCAAGGGCGCCGACGCCAAGTCGGCCGTCAAGGACCGCAAGGTCACCGCCCGCCAGGTCAAGGACCGCCTCGACCGCGAGCTGATCGGTAACGTCTCCCTCCGCGTGCTCGACACCGAGCGCCCGGACGCCTGGGAGGTACAGGGCCGCGGTGAGCTCGCGCTGGCCATCCTGGTCGAGCAGATGCGCCGCGAGGGCTTCGAGCTGACCATCGGCAAGCCACAGGTCGTCACCAAGGACGTCGACGGCAAGGTCTACGAGCCCGTCGAGCGCATGACGATCGACGTGCCCGAGGAGCACATGGGCGCCGTCACCCAGCTCATGGGTGTCCGCAAGGGCCGTATGGACAACATGTCGAACCACGGCTCCGGTTGGGTGCGCATGGAGTTCGTCGTGCCGTCCCGCGGCCTCATCGGCTTCCGGACCGAGTTCCTGACCCAGACCCGCGGTACGGGCATCGGGCACTCCATCCACGAGGGCCACGAGCCCTGGTTCGGCGCGCTGCAGACCCGCAACAACGGCTCGCTGGTCGCCGACCGTTCCGGTGCCGTCACCGCCTTCGCGATGACGAACCTGCAGGAGCGCGGCGTGCTGTTCACCGAGCCCGGCACCGAGGTGTACGAGGGCATGATCGTCGGCGAGAACTCCCGCGCCGACGACATGGACGTCAACATCACCAAGGAGAAGAAGCTCACCAACATGCGGTCGTCCACGGCCGATGTGGCCGAGTCGATCGTCCCGCCGCGCAAGCTCTCCCTGGAGCAGTCCCTGGAGTTCTGCCGCGACGACGAGTGCGTCGAGGTGACCCCGGAGGCCGTCCGCATCCGCAAGGTGAACCTGGACGCCCGCGAGCGCGCCCGCGCCGCGAGCCGCGCCAAGCACGGCTGATTCCCGGACACTTGAGCCCGGGCTCCCCCACACAGGGGGAGCCCGGGTTTTTGCAAGCCGTTTTTCACTGGCTGAGAATCGCCCCCATGTCCGAAATGCGGAGATCCTCGCACGATACCCATGTAACACGTCCGTTTCGCGCCCTTCTCCCCGCAAACAGTTTGTCCGGATTTTGGAAGATCGAGGCGCGAGCTGTGACTGAATTGAGATTTAAAGACGGTAGTCGGTAGTTGGCGCATGGCAGATAGTTAGCGGCACCAGGGGGGCGGCTGAATCCCCCTACGCGCGTCCGGCTGCGGACTTCCGTACGCCTCGCTTTGGCATACTCATACCAGCGAAACGGGCGAAACGTGACAAGTCGTATCGGTATTGAGGGTGGCGGTACCTCGGTCGTCGCGGACGGTGAACCACCGGCCGTGGTGAAGGCCGAGGACGAGGAGCTCATCGGCCGGTCTCCCGGCCAACTGATGTGGATCCGCTTCAAACGCGACCGCACCGGCGTGATCTCGGCCTATGTCGTCCTCTTCTTCTTCCTGATCGGCCTGCTCGCCCCGGTCATCTCCTGGCTGTACGGCAAGAACCCGTACACGGTCTACGCCGACGAACGCCCCGAGCTCTTCGACAGCGCGGGTGTGCCCGTGCAGCCCAACGGCGGCATCAGCGGCGAGTTCTGGTTCGGCCTCGAACCGGGCAACGGATACGACGTCTTCACCAAGTTGCTCTACGGCATCCGCACTTCGCTCGGCATCTCGGTCGCCGTCACGCTCGCGACCGTCCTCACCGGCATCCTCCTGGGCGTCACCGCCGGGTATCTCGGGGGCAAGGCGGACTACTGGATCAGCCGGGTCATCGACTTCCTGCTCGCCTTCCCGGCGCAGCTGTTCTTCATCGCGAGCATGCCGGTCGTGGTCTCGCTCTTCGTCAGCCCGCGCGACGAGACACCCGTCTACGTCCGGGTGGTCGCCCTCATCCTGGTGATGTGGTTCCTGGGCTGGATGAGCCTCGGACGGATCCTCAGAGGCACCACACTCGCCCTGCGAGAACGGGAGTTCATCGAAGCGGCGAAGGTCAGCGGGGCCCCGCCGTGGCGGATCATCCGCAAGGAGATCCTGCCGAACGTGGTCACGCCGATCCTCGTACAGGGCACCTACATGCTCCCCAACTTCGTCACCGCCGAGGCCGGTCTGTCCTTCCTCGGCGTGGGCATCGTCGAACCGACGCCGGACTGGGGGCAGATGTTCTCCAAGGCGTCCACCGAACTCGTGATGCAGAACGACATCACGTACATGTTCTTCCCCGGCATCTCGATGATCATCTTCATCGTCGCGTTCAACCTGCTCGGGGATTCCGTCAGAGACGCCTTCGACCCCAAGACGGCGCGCTGACGCACTGGTTGGCACTTGGCACTTGGCACTTCCTTGGCACTGGTGACACACAGATGGGTGGGAACTGAGTGATGAGCAGGGGCGGACGCCACACATACGCGGCAATCTCGGTGCTCGCGGCCGGCGCACTGGTGCTGACCGGGTGCAGCGAGGGCGGCAGCAAGGGCGGCGGAAACGACAAGGAACAGAAGGAGAACGCCGAACGGCAGCAGGCTGCCATCAAGTTCGGCGACGAGGCGGCCTCCAAGGGACCCGCGGCGGAGGTCCCCGGAGCCAAGCCCGGCGGCACCATCTCGGTGCTGGCCCGCGACAGTTACGCCCACCTCGACCCCGGACAGATCTACGTCCAGGACGAGATGGCCGTGTCCCAGCTGTTGCACAGAGGACTCACCGGCTACAAGGCCACCAGCAACGACGGCAGCAAGCACGAGGTCGTAGGCGACCTCGCCACCGACTCCGGCACCACCACGGACGGCGGCAAGACCTGGAAGTACACGCTCAAGGACGGCATCAAGTTCGAGGACGGCTCCGCCATCACCTCGGCCGACGTCCGCCACACCTTCGAGCGGCAGTTCGCGGCCTTCGTCAACCAGGGCCCGCCGTACATCCAGCAGTGGCTGGCCGACACCCCCGGCGCCGACTACCGCAAGCTGCTGCCGGACGGCCCGTTCAAGGGCAAGCACCTGCCCGACAGCATCATCGAGACCCCGGACGACAAGACGGTCGTCTTCAAGTTCAAGCAGCCGCACGCCGACCTGCCGTACGCCCTCGCCATGACGGGCTACGCCATCGTCTCCGAAAAGGGCGACACCAAGGAGAAGTACGACAAGAAGCCGGTGGTGACCGGGCCGTACAAGATCCAGGAGTTCAAGTCCGGCAAGTCCATGGTGCTCGTGAAGAACGAGAACTGGGACCCGGCCACCGACCCGCTGCGGCACCAGTACGTCGACAAGTTCAACATCACCTTCAACCAGCAGTACGAGGACTCCACCAAGGCGCTCCTCGCCGACAGCGGCACGGACCAGACCGGCGTCAGCTTCAGCAACCAGGTCGACGCGGGGAACCTGTCCAAGGTCCTGAACGACCCGAAGATGAAGTCCCGCACGGTCTCCGGCTTCCAGCCCTACGTCGGCCAGATGAACATCAACCTGGCCCACCCGGAGATGAAGGACATCAAGGTCCGCCAGGCCATCGCCTACGCCCTCCCGGTCACGCCGTTCGTGCGTGCCTACGGCGGCACCGACGCGATGGAGGTCGCGGGCGGCATCATCAGCCCGACCGTCACCGGCTACGACCCCGACTTCGACCCGTGGGGCAAGAAGAAGAAGCCCGCGGGTGACCCGGCCAAGGCCAAGGCGCTCCTCGAAGAGGCCGGCAAGACCGGTCTCAAGCTGACCTTCGGCTACATCAACACCCCCGAGGGCCAGCAGTACTCCACCGCCATGGCGGCGGGCCTGGAGAAGGCCGGCTTCGACGTCCAGCGCCAGGAGATCCCGGCCGAGACCTTCTACGACCAGGTCAGCAAGCTGGACAACAACTACGACATCTTCCACACCGCGTGGGGCGCCGACTGGCCGTCCGCCTCGACCGTGATCCCGCCGCTGTACGACGGCCGCGCGATCGCCGAGGGCGCGCAGAACTACTCACAGGTCAACGACTCCAAGGTCAACAGCGAGATCGACCGCATCAACAAGATCACCGACCCGGCCAAGGCGTCGGCGGAGTGGGGCAAGCTCAACGAGTACCTGGTCAAGGACGTCGTCAACGTCGTCCCGACCGCGTACTACAAGCAGACCCAGATCGCCGGGACCAAGGTCGGCGGACTCGTCTACGACGACATCATCGCCGGCGTCGACCCGCGCCGCCTGTACGTCAAGTAACCCCGCCCGCCCGGCACCCGGCGCGCCCGTCCCGTGACGGCCGCGCCGGGTGCCGCCGGAGGGGCTCCAGAGCCCGCCGACGTCTGAGAGCTGCCTGCCATGCTGCGCTTCCTGCTCCGCCGGTCCCTCGGCGCCGTGATCATCCTCTTCCTGCTCAGCATCGTCGCGTTCCTGCTGTTCTTCGGGATGCCGCGCGACCCGGCGCTCCTGATGTGCGGCAAGACGTGCACCCCGGCCAACCTGGAGAACCTGCACCGGGTCCTCGGCCTCGACAAACCGATCCCCGAGCAGTACTGGATCTTCCTGACCAACCTCTTCACGGGCAGCGACGACTTCGCCCAGGGCCCCTGCCCCGCCCCCTGCTTCGGCTACTCGTACCACTCCAACGAGCAGGTCTGGGGCACCCTGATGGACCGGCTGCCCACCACCGTCTCGCTCACCCTCGGCGGGGCCGTCTGCTTCCTGATCGTCGGACTCGGCACCGGCCTGATCGCCGCCTGGAAGCGCGGCACGCTGGTCGACAAGACCTTCACGGCCGGCGCGATGGTGATCAGCTCGATGCAGATCTACTTCCTCGGCCCGCTGGCCCTCGCGATCCTCGTCTATCAGACCCATGTCTTCGACAAACCGGCCTACAACCCGCTCACCGAGAACCCGGGCGCCTGGTTCACGGGCCTGATCATCCCCTGGGTCGTCCTGTCCACGATCTTCGCCTCGCAGTACACCCGTATGTCCCGCTCGTCGATGATCGAACAGCTCCAGGAGGAACACGTCCGCACCGCCCGCGCCAAGGGCATGTCCAGACGGTATGTCTTCTTCCGCTACGCCTGGCGGGGTTCGCTGATCCCCATCATCACCATCTTCGGCATCGATCTCGGCTCACTGCTCGGCGGCGCCATCATCACCGAGTACACCTTCGGGCTTCCCGGGCTCGGGCGGCTGGCGGTGGAGTCGGTGTTCTTCAGCGATCTGCCGCTCCTCTTGGGCGTGATGCTGTTCTCCGCCACCATGATTCTGCTGTGCAACATCGTCGTCGACGCCACGTACGCCTTCATCGACCCGCGTGTGCGGCTGGCCTAGGCCGCGCTGAGGAACAGGCTGAGGAGCACTGACGTGACCACTCTGACCAAGGAGGCCGGCGCCCCGGTCCCGGCCGGCGAGGGCGCGTTCCTCTCGGTGCGGGACCTGCACGTCAGCTTCCGGACCGAGGACGGCGTCGTACGGGCCGTGGACGGGCTCTCCTTCGACCTGGAGCGCGGCAGGACGCTGGGCATCGTGGGCGAGTCGGGCTCGGGGAAGTCGGTGACCAACCTGACGATCCTCGGCCTGCACAACCCGATGTTCACCACCGTCGAGGGCGAGATCCTGCTGGACGGCAAGGAGTTGACCACCGCCCGGGAGTCCGAGCTGGAGAGGCTGCGCGGCAACAAGGTCGCCATGATCTTCCAGGACCCGCTCACCGCGCTGTCGCCGTATTACACGGTGGGCCGGCAGATCGCCGAGCCGTACATGAAGCACATGCGCGCCTCGAAGAAGGCCGCCTGGGAGCGGGCGGTGGAGATGCTGGGGAAGGTCGGCATCCCCAACCCGCGGCAGCGGGCGAAGGACTATCCGCACCAGTTCTCCGGCGGTATGCGCCAGCGCGCGATGATCGCGATGGCGCTGGTCTGCGACCCCGACCTGCTGATCGCCGACGAGCCGACCACCGCGCTGGACGTCACCGTCCAGGCGCAGATCCTGGACCTGCTGAAGGACCTCCAGCAGGAGTTCGGCTCGGCGATCATCTTCATCACCCATGACCTCGGGGTGATCGCCGACATGGCCGACGACATCATGGTGATGTACGCGGGCCGCGCTGTGGAGCGGGGCACGGTCGACGAGGTGCTGCGGTCGCCGCAACACCCGTACACCTGGGGCCTTTTGAACTCCATGCCCCGGCTGGACTCCGACCCGGACACCCCGCTCGCGCCCATCCCGGGCACCCCGCCGTCGCTGCTGCGGCCGCCCTCCGGCTGCCGTTTCCACCCGCGCTGCACCTTCCAGGACCGGGTCGGCGGCACCCGTTGTGTCACCGAGGTCCCGCTGCTCGGCCCGGACCGCGACTCGGCCTGCCATCTCACGGCGGACCAGAAGCGGACCATCTTCGCCGAGGAGATCAAGCCCCGACTCGGTTAACGCCCCCTGATCAGCCACGTCTGAGGAGGACTACGGCTATGACAGAGGACCTCGTCCTCCCGGCTCCCCGCGAGGCCGCCGCCGACGCGCCCGGCGAACCGCTGCTGGTGGTGGACAAGCTCGTCAAGCACTTCCCGGTCAAGGGCGGCTTCCCGATCCGCCGTACGGTCGGGCAGGTGCAGGCGGTGGACGGTATCGACCTGACCGTGCACGTCGGCGAGAGCTTCGGTCTGGTGGGGGAGTCGGGCTGCGGCAAGTCGACGACGGGCCGGCTGATCACCAAGCTGGTGGAGCCGACGAGCGGCAAGATCTCCTACCGCGGCCAGGACATCACGCACGCCTCGCGCAGACAGCTGGCGCCGATCCGGTCCGAGATCCAGATGATCTTCCAGGATCCGTATTCCTCGCTGAACCCGCGGCAGACGGTCGGCAAGATCATCTCGGGACCGATGGAGATCAACGACGTCAACCCGGCCGGCGGACGCGAGAAGCGCGTCCGTGAGCTGCTGGAGATCGTCGGCCTGAACCCCGAGCACTTCAACCGCTTCCCGCACGAGTTCTCGGGCGGCCAGCGCCAGCGCATCGGCGTGGCACGGGCGTTGGCCCTGGAGCCGAAGCTGATCGTGGCGGACGAGCCGGTCTCGGCGCTGGACGTCTCGATCCAGGCGCAGGTCGTGAACCTGCTCCAGAAGGTGCAGCAGGAACTCGGCATCGCCTTCCTGTTCATCGCCCACGACCTGGCGGTGGTCCGCCACTTCTCCCAGCGCGTGGCGGTCATGTACCTCGGCAAGGTCATCGAGGTCGGCGACCGCGACTCCATCTACACCCGCCCCCGGCACCCCTACACCCACGCCCTGCTGTCGGCGGTGCCCGAGGTGAACGTGGTCGGTGAGGAGGCGGCCCAGCGGGAGCGGATCCGGCTGGCCGGTGACGTCCCGTCCCCGATCTCACCGCCCTCCGGCTGCCGCTTCCGCACCCGCTGCTGGAAGGCGCAGGACAAGTGCGCGACGGAGGAACCACCGCTGATCCAGATCTCCGGCAATCACACGGGCCATCTGACGGCCTGCCACTTCCCGGAGGAGCCGACGATCGAGGCCCGGGACGAGGACATCGTGCTGGACCCGGCGCTGGCGGCGCTGGAGGAGGCGACGGACGACGACTAGGGCCCGGCCTCGGCCACGGTGATGATCTCGGAGGCGGCCGGGGTGAGCGGGCCTCCCTCCCAGTCGCCGTACCGGTCGACGACCGTGAACCCGGCCGCGCCGAGGAAACGGTTCACGTTGTCGGGGCCGAGGAAGCGCAGGGTGGTGCGGCTGACACGGGGCCGTTTCCAGGTGTCGCTGTCGAAGGTCTCTGTGAACGTCACACGGTCCCCGAGGACGGGCCGCTCCACCTCGTGCCACACCCGTACGGCGCTTCCTTCCGGGTCCGTCACCTCCCGGACCCGCTCGGGTGTCCAGCCCTCCCACGCGCGCGCGTTGGGGTTCCGGGTCTCGAACACGAACCGACCGCCTGGACGCAGAGCACCGCGCACCGCCTCCAGGGCCGCACGCAACTCCTCGTCGCAGACCAGCACTTGGAAGACATGCCCGGTCATCACGACGAGATCGAACTCCCCGGCCCAGTTCCGCGTCCGCAGATCACCGAGCACCCACTCGACCCCGTCGGCACGCTGCCGGGCCTGAACGAGCATGGCGGCGGCGGGATCCAGCCCGACGAGCCGCCCACGATGCCCGTCACCCCGGGCCCGCCGCAGCAACTGCCCCGTCCCGCACCCGACATCGAGCACGGCGTCGGCACGCATCACGAACCCGAGGTAGAAGTCGTCACCCGGTCCCCACGGGTTGAGGATGTCGTACAACGCGGCAAGCGAGAGATCCGCGAACGAACGATCGACCACGCGCGGAAGTCTGCCACACGGAAGCGCAACGCGAAGGAGGGGCGGGGGAGTTGCTTCATCATGTCGAACTGTGGGTGCCGGATCTGGGACGAGCCGTGGCGTCGTGGGGGTGGCTGCTGACGCGGCTGGGCCATGAACCCCACCAGGTGTGGCCGACGGGGCGCAGTTGGCGCGCGGGGGAGACCTACATCGTCGTCGAGCAGTCACCGGCGATGGCGGTCGGCCAGCACGACCGTATGCGTCCCGGGCTCAACCACCTGGCCTTCCACGTACCCGGTGACCGCGCCGACCTCGACGCGCTGGTCGAGACGGCGACCGAGCACGGTTGGCGGCTCCTCTTCCCGGAGCGGCACCCCTATGCGGGCGGACCGGGGCACTGCGCGGCGTATCTGGAGAACGCGGACGGGTTCGAGGTGGAGCTGGTGGCGGGGAGCGGATGACGGGGCGTTCCATATGATCGCGTGATGATCGAAGGCAAGCTTGTGCGGCTTCGGGCGTTGGGTTCTGGGGATCTCGAGCATCATGTGCGGTGGCGCAATGATCCGGAGGTGGTGTACTGGGCCACCGGAGGGGATCCGTTGTTCGGGCCGGTGAGCCGGGAGGCCGTGGCGGGGTTTCATGAGGCGCGGTTGCGGGACAACCCGCGCAGCGAGGCGACGTTCACCGTGGAGGATCTCGCCGACGGGCGGGCGATCGGGATGGCCGACTACCGGGACCTCGACCCGTTCACGGGACAGGCGACGGTCGGCATCACCATCGGGGAGCGCGACCGCTGGGGCGGCGGCTACGGCTCCGAGGCGCTGGAACTCCTGGCGGGCCATCTGTTCGGGGCCTGCCGCCTCCGCAGGATCGAGCTGGAGACCTGGAGCGGCAACGAACGCGCGATGCGGGCCTTCCGCCGGATCGGGTTCGTCGAGGAGGGGCGACGACGGGCCGCGGTACGGGTGGGGGAGCAGTGGTACGACGGCGTGTTGTTCGGGATGCTCCTGGAGGAGTGGACGGCGCGCACCGGACGGACCTGAGTCAGGCGGCCGTCTCCGGGCTCCGGCTCAGGACGCGGCCCCGCAGCACGATCCGGCGCGGGTGCCGCAGTACCGCCGGCTCGCGTCGCGGGTCCGCGTCGTACACCGTGACGTCGGCGAGGCCGCCCTCGGTCAGGCCCGGCAGGCCCAGGAAGTCCCGGGCCGTCCAACTCGCCGCGCCGACCGCCACGTCGGCGGGCAGTCCGGCGGCGATGAGGTGCTCGACCTCGGTGGCGACGTTTCCGAAGGGAGCGGAGTCGGTGCCGGCCAGGACGGTGACGCCGGCGTCATGGGCCTCGCGCACCCGGCGGATCATGATCGCGTGGCCCTCGTGCCAGAGCCGGCCGCGCGGGTTGTCGATGATCTGCGGCGCCCGGCGGGCGAAGGCGGTGAGGGTGGGGACGTAGCTCGACCCGTGCGCGGCCATCAGCTCCACGCACTCCTGCGGCATCGCCATCCCGTGCTCGATCGAATCGACGCCCGCGCGGGCGGCGTTGAGCACGCCCTGGGCCGACTGACAGTGCGCGGCGACCCGTCCGCCCGCCGTGTGCACCGCGTCCACGACCGTCCGCAGAAGGTCGTACGGCACCGGGTCCGCCTCGAAGTCCCAGTCGCCCATGAGCTTGCACCAGCCGTCGTGCGCCTCGGCCTCCGCGACCGCGGCGGCGACGAGGTCGTCGGTCACCAGGTGGAAGTCGGCGTTCTTCGACAGCCCGGCCCATGCCAGCCAGCGTCCGGCCGTGATCATGCGGGGCGTGTCCGGCGCGTCGCGCAGGCTCTTCGGGATCTCCCCCAGCAGACCCGGGAACCGCAACGCCGTCGTCCCGGCGTCCCGGTGCGCGGCGATCTGCTCGCCGAACGCGTCGAGGTCCCAGCGCGGCTCATCCTCCGACGCGGACCCCGGGTGCGTGTGCACATCGACCAGCCCCGGCAGCAGAAAACCACCGTCGGCCACCGTCTCCGCCTCGACCGAGGGCCGGTCGAAGGTGATGCGGTCGCCGAGGATCCACAGATCGCGGACGATGCCGTCGGGGAGGAGGGTGCCACGCAGGTGAAGGGCCATGGCGAGGCAGTCTTGCCGCCTGGGCTCGCTCGCGGCAAGCCCTCATGCCGGCTTCACATGAGTTACGTGGCTTGTGGCTCTGGTCAAACTGTGCACGGGTACGTGTGCGTACCCGTACCCTGGGTGGACGAGTGAAAGGGGCTCCGTCGTGACTGACGCCAACATCCGCATCCCTGCCGAAGCCCGCGACCGGCTTGCCGAGATAGCGGCTGGTGAGGGCCTGTCTCTGCGTGCCTACCTGGCCCGGCTGGCGGACTCCATACTCACTCCCGCCGAGCGTGCCGAGCGGGCCGAAGGCGCTCGTGCTGTCCTGAGGGAATGGAACGGCTATGACCCGAGCGACCGTGAACAGGCCGACCTGGATGCGGAACTCGACCGCCGGCTGGCCGAGGCGGCCGCCCCGTGACCGACGCGCTCCACGTGATTCTCGATGACACGGCCATGGTCGCCGCAGGCTCGGGCAACATCCTGGCCTCCCGCCTGATCCACCGGGCACACGCGACGCAGGGATGGTTCCTGTACGCGCCCACTTGCGCGCTCGTCGAGGCCGACCGGACCCGGCGTGGAACGGCTGAGCACATCGTCGCGCTGCCCGGTGTGATCGTCCTGGACCTGGACCTGTCTTCCGCCCTCGCCGTCGCCCGCGACGCGGTGTGGGCTCCGGCTCATGTCGAGTGCGCCGCTCGACCGACGCCGGAACGGCCCGACGGGGCCGTGGTCGCCACAGTCTCTCCAGAGCAGTGGAAGAGACGGCCCGTGCGGATCCTCGACCTCAACCCGTGAGCACCGGGATCTGCTGACGTCGGTGCATCACATGCAAAGCGAGGGCCCGCGCCAGGCAGGCGCGGGCCCTCTCCTTCGGAACCGAGCGGAACCGGACGTCGTGTCAGGCCGCCGGCTGGGGGTCCTTGGCCAGACGCGGCGCGGGGACCGTGTCGTCGGTCTCCGGGTAGTGGCAGGCGGTCAGGTGACCCGGCTTGTTGCCCTCGACCTGGACCAGCGGAGGCGCCTCGCTCGCGCACTTGTCCGTCGCCTTCCAGCAGCGGGTGCGGAAGCGGCAGCCGGAGGGCGGGTTGATGGGGGAGGGGACGTCGCCCTGGAGGCGGATGCGCTCACGGGGGGTCTCGTCCACGGTCGCCTCGGGCACGGCGGACAGCAGCGCCCGGGTGTACGGGTGGCGCGGGTTGCCGTACAGGTCGTCCCGGTCGGCGATCTCGACGATCTTGCCGAGGTACATGACCGCGACGCGCTGCGAGAAGTGCCGTACGACGGCGAGGTCGTGGGCGATGAAGACGAAGGCGATGCCGAGTTCCTGCTGGACCTTCTGGAGCAGGTTGACGACCTGCGCCTGGATGGAGACGTCCAGGGCGGAGACCGGCTCGTCCGCGACGATGAGCTTCGGCTCCAGGGCGAGGGCGCGGGCGACGCCGATGCGCTGGCGCTGGCCGCCGGAGAACTCGTGCGGGAAGCGGTTGAAGTGCTCGGGGTTCAGGCCGACGATCTCCAGCAGCTCACGGACGCGCTTCTCGCGTCCGCCGGCCGGGTTGATGTCGTTGATCTCCATCGGCCCCGAGATGATCTTGCCGACCGTCTGGCGGGGGTTCAGCGACGCGTACGGGTCCTGGAAGATCATCTGGATCTCGGACCGGATCGGCGCCAGCGCCTTGCGGCCCGCGTGCGTGATGTCCTGGCCCCGGTAGGAGACCTTGCCGCCCGTCGGCTCCAGGAGCCGGGTGATCAGCCGGCCCGTCGTCGACTTGCCGCAGCCCGACTCGCCGACCAGACCGAGCGCCTCGCCCTCGGCGACCTGGAAGTCGAGCCCGTCGACGGCCTTGACGGCACCGACCGTGCGTTTGATCGGGAAGCCGCCCTTGATGGGGAAGTGCTTGGTCAGACCGCTGACGTCCAGGAGCGGTTGCGCGTTGCTCATGATGGTGAAGTCCCGTCTCGTGTACGTCAGTCAGTGCCGGGTACCGGCGTAGTCGGCGAAGAGGTCCTTGCGCTGGTCCGGCGCGAGGTGGCAGGCGGAACCCCTGCCCTCCACGACCTCCAGCAGCGGCCGCTCACTGGAGCACAGCCCGCCCGACACCTTGTCGGTGAAGGCGCACCGCGGGTGGAAGCGGCAGCCCGTGGGCGGGTTCAGCAGCGACGGCGGGGAACCCGGGATGGGCGACAGCGGCACGTCGACCGGGCCGTCCAGGCTCGGCATGGAGCTGAGCAGACCCAGGGTGTACGGGTGCTGCGGCCGGCGCAGCACTTCCTGCTTGGTGCCCCGCTCCACACAGCGGCCGCCGTACATCACCAGCACATCGTCCGCGATGTCGGCGATGACACCGAGGTCGTGGGTGATGAAGATGATCGCCGTGCCGAACTCCTGCTGGAGGTCCTTGAGCAGGTCCATGATCTGCGCCTGGACCGTCACGTCGAGGGCCGTCGTCGGCTCGTCGGCGATCAAGAGCTCGGGGTCGCAGACCAGCGCCATCGCGATCATCGCGCGCTGGCGCATACCGCCGGAGAACTGGTGCGGATAGTCGTCCACCCGCATGTCCGGCTGCGGGATCCCGACCCGGCGCAGCATCTCGATCGCCCGCGCCCGGGCCTCCTTCTTGGAGGCGCCGGTGTGCTTGCGGTAGGTCTCGCCGATCTGCGTACCGATGGTGTGGTACGGCGACAGCGAGGCCAGCGCGTCCTGGAAGATCATGGACATCTTGTTGCCGCGCAGCCGCTCCAGCTCGCGCTCGGAGGCGGTGAGCAGCTCCTTGCCGTCCAGCAGGATCTCGCCGTCGATCTTGGTGCGGTGGGGGTCGTGCAGGCCCAGGATCGTCAGGTTCGTGACGGACTTGCCGGATCCCGACTCACCCACGATGCCGAGCGTCTGGCCCTTGGCGAGGTCGAAGGAGAGCCCGTCGACGGCCTTGACGATGCCGTCCTCGGTGGAGAAGTGGACCTGAAGGTCCCTGACGGAGAGGAAGGGCTGCTGATCGGTGCTCGTCACGGGGACGCTCCTGAGGGGGTGATGCGAGAGGTCGGGGGTGGGGCGGAGGTCAGGCGAGCCGGATCCGCGGGTCGATGAGGGCGTAGACGGCGTCGACGATGATGTTCGCGAAGACGATCGCGCCGGCCGCCAGGAGGGTCACCCCGAGCAGCATCGGCAGGTCGCTCTGGTCCACGGACTTCACCGCGAGCCGGCCGATGCCCGGGAGGCTGAAGGTCGACTCGGTGATGATGGCGCCACCGATCAGCGTGCCCAGGTCGATGCCGAACACGGTGACGATGGGGCCCATCGCGCCGCGCCAGGCGAACCGGAAGAAGACGTTCGACCGGGACAGACCCTTGGCGCGGGCCGTACGGACGTAGTCCTCGCTGAGCTGCTCCACGAGCTGGGAGCGGGTCATACGGGTGTAGTTGGCCGTGAAGATGATCGCCAGGACCAGCCAGGGCAACAGCAGTCCGGAGAACCAGGCGCCCGGGTTGTCGGTGAGCGGAGTCCACTGCGGCTGGTCGAGCCACCCGAGCTGCGCGACGAAGAAGAACATCGCGATGTAACCGACGAAGTAGATCTGGAGCGAGGAGCCGAGCAGCGAGGCCGAGCTGGCGAACTTGTCCAGGAACTGGCCCTGCTTGAGGGCCGCGATCATGCCGGCGCCGATGCCGAGGATCAGGAAGACGACGGCCGCACCGAAGGCGAGCGACAGGGTCGTCGGCAGACGGTCCATGATCGTGCCGAAGACGGGCTCGTTGTTCGCGAAGGAGTAACCGAGGCAGGGGGCGTCGCAGTAGCCCCAGGTGCTGTAGTCGCGTCCGGCGAAGACGCCGACGAGCCACAGCCAGTACTGCACCGGGATCGGCTTGTCGATGCCCAGGTTCTGCCGGATCTGCGCCAGGTTCTCGGGCGTGCAGTTCTTGCCGCAGGACATCATCGCGGGGTCACGCGGCACGGCATAGAAGAGCCAGAAGGTGATGGCGCTGATGATCAACAGAATGACCAGCGCGCCGGTGACTCGGCGGACAAGGAAGCGGAACATGAGGCGTGACTTTCCGGACGGGGCGCCGTCGCCGGGAGGGAAGTAGAGGGGGGTGGGCCGCAGGGGCGGCCATACGGGATGGCCGCCCCCAAGGGGTCGTGCTCGCTTACTTCTTGGCGTAGAGCTTGGTGAGCGCGACGCAGGTGTTGCCGGCGTCCCAGATCACGTTGCCGACCTTGGAGCCGTACAGGTAGTTCCGGATCTTGTGGTAGTCCGGGACGACCGCGGCGAGCTCCATGATCATCTTGTCGACGTTGCCCCAGGCCTTGTTGGCCTCCTCCACGTCCGCGATCTTGCCGGCCGCGTCGATGGCCTTGTTCACGCTCGGGTCGTTCAGCTGCGCGTAGTTGCTGCGGCCGTCGCCGATGTTCTTGCCGCTCCAGCAGGGGTAGAACTGCGAGTAGCCACCCGGCCAGTCCGGGCTCCAGCCCGCGGCGAACAGGTCGAAGTCGTTGTCGATCTTGCCGATCTGGGTGTAGAACGTCGACTTGTCGACCTGCTTGTTGACGACCTGGAAGCCGGCCGCCTCCAGCGCGTTCTTGATGGCCACGGCGGTCTTCACCGCGGTGTCCGACTGCTGGTAGGCGATGACCAGCTTGTAGCCCTCCTTGCCGGCCTCCTTCAGCAGCGCCTTGGCCTTGTCGGGCTGGCCGCCGGGCTTCTTGTCGACGCCGTACAGGTCGAACTTGGTGTAGCCGGGCGTCACCGGGGCGAAGATCGTGGTGGCGATCTCCTGGGACGCGGCACCGCCGCCGATGGTCTGGAGCTGCTGGTGCGGCCAGGCGTAGTTGATGGCCTGGCGGACCTTGAGGTCCTTGACCCGGGTCATGTTGATCGGCCAGTAGTAGGTGACCGTGTCGACCGCGGTGAGGACGCGCTTCTTCAGCTCGGGCTTGGTGAGCACCTGGGCGAGACGCTCGGGCGCGACCTCGTTGAAGATCGGCACCGCGTACTGGTCGTTGCCCTGGTCCGCGATCCAGCGGTCGGTCGAGGCGACCAGCTCGTAGCCCATCTGGAAGACGAACTTGTCCGGGTAGGCGTTGCGGATCGGGTCCGTCTTCGCGTCCCAGTGCTCGTTGCGCACGAAGGTCATCGACTTGCCGATGCTACGGCTCTCGACCTTGTACGGGCCGCAGGAGACCGGCTTCTTGTCGTACTTCTCCTTGGTGTCGTGCTTCTTGGGCACCAGGGAGTAACCACGCATCGCGAGCGTGTAGTTGAAGTCGACGCGGGCTTCCTTGAGACGGAAGGTGATGGTCTTGCCGTCGATCTCGATGGAGTCGAGGCTCTTGCCGTCGTAGGGGCCCTCGTACTTGTCGCCGCCCTCCAGGAACTCCTGGACGTAGACCGGGCCCTCGGTGATGAAGCTCGCGAAGAGACGCTCGAAGGTGTGGCGGACGTCGTCCATGGAGAGGTCGGCGCCGTCCTCCCACTTGATGCCGTCCTTGAGGGTGAAGGACCAGGTCTTGCCGCCGTCCTTCATCGTGCCGGGGTCGGTCGCGGCGTCGCCCACCAGGGTGGCGTTGCCCTTGTCGTCCAGCTTGTAGCCGGTCAGACCACGCATGATCGGGACGGTGATGGCGCCCTCGGTCGAGACGTAGATCTGCGCCGGGTCCATGTGGTCCATGTCGAACTGCTGGAGCGAGTAGATCGTCCCGCCCTTGACCGCGCCCTTGACCTCGGGGGCCGGGCCCGTGGAGTCGGCCTTGGTGCCGACCGGGATCTCGGTCGTCTTGGAACCGGTGACCTTCGGGGCGTCGTTCGAAGACGAGCCCCCCTCGCTGCCGCTGCTGCACGCGCTCAGCACGGAGGTCGAGGCCGCGGCCACGCCGGTGGCGATCAGGAAGTTTCTACGCGAGAAGGACATCGCATCCTGCCTTGAAGTGGGTTGATGAGAGTGATCCGGCACCCGGCACTCGGGCCGTGGTCCTGAAGAGAGCCGGAGTCAGCGCTTGGACTTCGGGTCGAGCGCGTCACGGACGGAGTCGCCGAGAAGGTTGAAGGCGAGCACGAAGATCACCATGGACATGCCCGGGAAGAGCATGAAGGTGAGGTCCTCCGTGTAGAACTGGGCGCCTCGCTGGATCATGACGCCCCAGTCCGGGGTCGGGTCGATCATGCCGACCCCGAGGAAGGCGAGGCCCGCCTCCGCGGTCACGAACGCCGGAAGCATCAGCGTGGACTGGATGATGATCGGCGTCCACAGGTTGGGCAGCAGTTCCTTGAAGACGATACGCCGCGGTGATGCGCCCGTGACCTTGGCCGCTTCGACGAACTCCCGCTCGCGCAGGCCGAGTACCTGGCCACGCAGCAGACGGGCGATGGAGGCCCAGCCGAAGGCGGAGAGCACGATGATCAGGCCGGCGGCACGCAGCCAGGTCGGGATGTTCTCGTCGGGAGCGACGAAGAGCCCGTAGACGACCGGCATGAAGGCGATGAAGAAGAGGGTGGACGGAAACGACAGCAGGATGTCGATCACACGGCCCACGAAGTAGTCCGTCTTGCCGCCGAGGTAGCCCGCGGTGACGCCGATGACCACGCCGAGCGTCACGGTCAGCAGGGTGGCGGCGAAGGCGATGCCCAGCGAGTTGCGGATCGCGTAGAGCAGGAAGGTGAAGACGTCACGGCCGAGCTGCGGCTCGACACCGAACCAGAACTCCGAGCTCATGCCGCCGTTCGGACCCGCCGGGTACGCGAAGGCGTTGAGCAGCTCGGGGCGCTGGCTCGCATAGGTCGTGTACGGGTCCTTGCCGTACAGCTTGGCTATGAGCGGAGCGCCGAGTGCGACGACGAAGAAGAAGATCACGACGTACGCCGATATGACGCCCGTGCGGTCCCGCTTGAAGCGGTTCCACGCCAGCCGTCCAGGCGAGCGGCTCTCGTTGCCCTTATGGGTGGAGGGCGAAGGCGACTTCTCGATGCTCTCGTCAGTCGCCTCAAGCGGGGCAGCCGCGGATGGAGTTGGGGGGGTCATGGTGCTCCTGGCCCAAGGGAGGGTCTGATGACTCCGCAGGGCACGCTCCCCTACGGGCTACGCCGGACTTTTTCAACGCAATTCATTCAAGGTCAATAAATTCTCGGCCGACTTGGTTGTCTCTTTACGTTCTTTACCCTGCCTTGACCATTCCGTAGCTACGCGGGTAGCGCAACGTGATGGAGTCGTGCCTTGACTCGGACCAACTGGACTATTCGGGCAACGAGTTCGATATGCGGATGCTCCAGTGCCGAAATGTGTACATCCCTAGGTCCTAATCCAACGGTTCGGCATCGGATGGCGAAGATCCATTGCGTAGATGCGTGCATCCGGATGGCACGTAGCTCCATTGGGTGGAGCCCATGTGCGATATGTGCCCTTTGGCTCGATATTGGCCCGTAATGGATCAGTATCTGAGGAGGCATTCCATGCCCGGAGCCACGCACGCCCGATGGGCCGCCTGCGCGATGGTGGTTGCCCTCACGGCGACGGCCTGCGGTGGCGGGGGTGAGGGCACCGGCGCCGGCGGCGCGGTGCTGAGCTCCTCGTGGACCGATCCGCAGAACCCGCTGGAGCCGGCCAACACCAACGAGGTGCAGGGCGGCAAGGTGCTCTACATGATCTTCCGGGGTCTGAAGCAGTACGACCCGAAGACCGGCGAGGCCGAGGACATGCTCGCGGAGCGCATCGAGACCTCCGACTCGCAGAACTACACGATCACCGTCAAGGACGGCTGGACCTTCAGCAACGGCGAGAAGGTCACCGCCCGGTCCTTCGTGGACGCCTGGAACTACGGGGCGAGTCTGAAGAACAACCAGAAGAACGCCTACTTCTTCAGCTACATCGACGGCTACGACCAGGTCCACCCCGCCCGGGGCGAGCAGAGCGCCGACACCATGTCCGGCCTGAAGGTCGTCGACGACCGGACCTTCACCGTCCGGCTCAGCCAGAAGTTCTCCAGCTTCCCCGACACCCTCGGCTACAACGCCTTCGTCCCGTTGCCCCGGATGTTCTTCGAGGACCACGCCGCCTGGCTGTCCAAGCCCGTCGGCAACGGCCCCTACACCGTTCAGTCGTACATCAAGGGCTCCGAGATGCAGCTGGCGAAGTGGGGCGCCTACCCGGGCGAGGACGCCGCACGCAACGACGGCGTCACCCTCAAGGTCTATACGGACAACAACACGGCCTACACCGACCTGATGGCCGGCAACCTCGACCTCGTCGACGACGTCCCCGCCCAGCAGCTGAAGAACGTCCGCGGCGACCTCGGCGACCGGTACCTCAACACCCCGGCCGGCATCATCCAGACCCTGTCCTTCCCCCACTATGACAAGGAGTGGAGCAAGGCCGGCTCGGTCAAGGTCCGTCAGGGGCTGTCCCGGGCCATCGACCGCGAGCAGATCACCCGGACGATCTTCCAGGGCACCCGCACCCCCGCCACCGACTGGACCTCGCCCGTCCTCGGCCCCGAGGGCGGCTACAAGGCGGGGCTGTGCGGCAAGTGGTGCGAGTACGACGCCGCGGCGGCCAAGAAGCTGATCGCGCAGGGCGGCGGGCTGCCCGGCGGCCAGGTGAAGATCACATACAACGCGGACACCGGCTCCCACAGGCTGTGGGTGGACGCCGTCTGCAACTCCATCAACAACGCCCTGGACAACGACCGGGCCTGCGTCGGCAACCCGATCGGCACCTTCGCCGACTTCCGGAGCAAGTCCACGACCCAGCAGCTCTCCGGTCCCTTCCGGGCGGGCTGGCAGATGGACTACCCGCTGCCCCAGAACTTCCTCCAGCCGCTCTACTACACCAACGCCTCCTCCAACGACGGCAAGTGGTCCAACGAGGAGTTCGACAGGCTCATCGACCGGGCGAACGCCGAGACCGACGTCGCCAAGGCCGTCGAGGCCTTCCAGAAGGCGGAGGAGGTCGTCCGGGACAACATGGCGTCCGTCCCGCTCTGGTACCAGAACGGCAGCGCCGGCTGGTCGGAGCGGCTGTCGAACGTGGCGCTCAACCCGTTCAGCGTCCCCGTCTACCACGAGATCAAGGTCGGCTGAGCCCGTCATGGGCGGGTACGTGGTCCGGCGCCTGGTGCAGATGGTCCCGGTGTTCATCGGGGCCACCCTGCTGATCTTCCTCATGGTGAACGTGATGGGCGACCCCGTCGCGGGCCTGTGCGGCGACCGGCAGTGCGACCCGGCGACGGCCGCGCAGCTCAGGCGGGAGTTCGGCCTCGACAAGCCCGTGTGGCAGCAATACCTGACCTACATGGGGAACCTCTTCACCGGGGACTTCGGCACGGCGTTCAACGGCCAGGAAGTCACCGAGCTGATGTCCACGGCCTTCCCCGTCACCATCCGGCTCACGATCGTGGCGATCGTCTTCCAGGTCGTCATCGGGATCACCCTCGGCGTCGTCACCGGCCTGCGCCGCGGCCGCCCCGTCGACACCGGCGTTCTCCTGCTCACCCTCGTCGTCATCTCCGTCCCCACCTTCGTCACCGGCCTGCTGCTCCAGCTGCTGCTCGGCGTGGAGTGGGGCTGGATCCGCCCGTCGGTCTCCCCGGACGCCCCCTTCGACGAACTGCTCGTGCCGGGCCTCGTCCTCGCGTCGGTCTCCCTGGCCTACGTCACCCGCCTGACCCGCACCTCCATCGCGGAGAACCGGACCTCGGACTACGTCCGTACGGCGATCGCCAAGGGCCTGCCCCGGCACCGGGTCGTCACCCGGCATCTGCTGCGCAACTCCCTCATCCCCGTGGTCACCTTCATCGGCGCCGACATCGGCTTCCTGATGGGCGGGGCGATCGTCACCGAGCGGATCTTCAACATCCACGGCGTCGGCTACCAGCTCTACCAGGGGATCCTGCGCCACAACACCCAGACCGTCGTCGGCTTCGTGACGGTCCT
Organism: Streptomyces coerulescens; assembly: GCF_042657965.1. Classification (NCBI taxonomy): domain Bacteria; kingdom Bacillati; phylum Actinomycetota; class Actinomycetes; order Kitasatosporales; family Streptomycetaceae; genus Streptomyces; species Streptomyces coerulescens. Next base: position 27,959 of record NZ_JBHSKM010000008.1, on the reverse strand, counting down.
CGTCCTCGTCTTCCTGCTCTGCAACCTGGTCGTCGACCTCCTGTACGCCGTACTCGACCCGAGGATCCGCTATGCCTGAGCCGCCGTTCGAGCCGGAGGGCGCCGTCGCGGGAGGCCTCGCGATGTCCGCGGCGGAGACACTGGAGCAACGGCCGCCGGCGGCCGACGGGACAGGGCCGGCCGCCGGTGGTACGGAGCCCGCGGGCCGCCCCCGCTCCCTGTGGTCCGACGCCTGGCGCGACCTGCGCCGCAACCCGGTCTTCCTGCTCTCCGCGCTGATCATCGTCTTCCTCGTCGTCATCTCCCTGTGGCCCTCCCTGATCGCCTCCGGCAACCCGCTCCAGTGCGACCTCGCCAAGGCCCAGCAGGGCGCCGGACCGGGCCATCCCTTCGGCTACGACGGACAGGGCTGCGACGTCTACACCCGCACGGTCTACGGCGCCCGTACGTCCGTCTCGGTCGGCGTCTGCGCCACGCTCGGGGTCGCCCTGCTCGGCTCGGTCCTCGGCGCGCTCGCCGGCTTCTTCGGCGGCCTGGGGGACTCGGTCCTGTCCCGGATCACCGACGTCTTCTTCGCCATCCCGGTCGTCCTCGGCGGCCTGGTCCTGCTCTCGGTCGTCACCAGCAACAGCGTCTGGCCGGTCATCGGCTTCATCGTGCTGCTGGGCTGGCCGCAGATCTCCCGCATCGCCCGCGGCGCGGTCATCACCGCCAAACAGAACGACTACGTCCAGGCGGCCCGCGCCCTCGGCGCCTCGAACTCCCGGATCCTGCTGCGCCACATCGCCCCGAACGCGGTGGCCCCGGTGATCGTGGTCGCGACCATCGCGCTCGGCACGTACATCGCCCTGGAGGCGACCCTGTCCTACCTGGGCGTGGGCCTGAAGCCCCCGAGCGTCTCCTGGGGCATCGACATCTCGGCGGCGTCCCCGTACATCCGCAACGCCCCGCACGCCCTGCTGTGGCCCTCCGGAGCGCTCGCGGTCACCGTCCTGGCGTTCATCATGCTCGGCGACGCCGTGCGCGACGCGCTGGATCCGAAGCTGAGGTGAGGAAGTGACGGTTGTGTCAGCGCCCGAAGGGACGCGAGGCCGCGTCGATCTGCGGCTCCGCCGCGATGGGGGTCCCCCCGCCGGAGCGAAGCCGAGAGTGGGGGAGCGACCAGCCACGACGAAGCGGCGGACGACCGACGGCCTGTCGCGGCAAGCCCCGGCGGAGCGCATCGTGCGCGACGCCCTCGACCCGAAGCCGAGGTGAGCCGCCGATGCTGCTCGAAGTGCGTGACCTGCAGGTGGAGTTCCGCACCAGGGACGGGGTCGCCCGGGCCGTCAACGGGGTCGGCTTCGGCGTGGACGCGGGCGAGACCCTCGCCGTGCTCGGCGAGTCCGGGTCCGGGAAGTCGGTGACCGCCCAGGCCGTGATGGGGATCCTCGACATGCCGCCCGGCCGGATCACCGGGGGCGAGATCCTCTTCCAGGGGCGGGACCTGCTCCGGCTGAAGGAGGAGGAGCGGCGCAAGGTCCGCGGCGCCGAGATGGCGATGATCTTCCAGGACGCGCTGTCCTCCCTCAACCCCGTGCTCTCCGTGGGGGACCAGCTCGGCGAGATGTTCGTCGTGCACCGGGGCCTGTCGAGGAAGGACGCGCGGGCGAAGGCCGTGGAGCTGATGGACCGCGTGCGCATCCCGGCCGCCAAGGAGCGGGTGAGGCAGTACCCGCACCAGTTCTCCGGCGGCATGCGCCAGCGCATCATGATCGCGATGGCCCTCGCCCTCGAACCGGCGCTCATCATCGCCGACGAGCCGACGACCGCTCTCGACGTCACCGTGCAGGCCCAGGTCATGGATCTGCTGGCGGAGCTGCAGCGCGAGTACGCCATGGCCCTGATCCTCATCACCCACGACCTCGGCGTGGTCGCGGACGTCGCCGACCGGATCGCGGTGATGTACGCGGGCCGGATCGTCGAGTCGGCCCCGGTCCACGACATCTACAAGGCGCCCGCCCACCCGTACACCCGCGGCCTGCTCGACTCCATCCCCCGCCTGGACCTCAAGGGCCGGGAGCTCTACGCCATCAAGGGCCTGCCGCCCAACCTCATGGACATCCCGCGCGGCTGCGCCTTCCACCCGCGCTGCCCGATGGCCCAGGACGTGTGCCGCACCGACGTGCCGCCCCCGTACGAGGTCGCCGAGGACCGGCGCAGCGCCTGCCACCTGTGGAGGGAGTGCCTGAATGGCTGAGGCGATTCTGGAGGCCCACGGGCTCGTCAAGCACTATCCGCTCACCCGGGGCGTCCTGTTCAGAAAGGAGGTCGGCTCGGTGAAGGCGGTCGACGGCGTCGACTTCACCCTGCACCGCGGCGACACCCTCGGCATCGTCGGCGAGTCCGGCTGCGGCAAGTCGACGGTCGCCCGGATGCTGGTCAACCTGGAACGCCCGACGGCCGGCTGCATCAAGTACAAGGGCGAGGACATCACCCGGCTCTCCGGCCGCGCCCTGAAGGCCGTACGGCGCAACATCCAGATGGTCTTCCAGGACCCGTACACCTCCCTCAACCCCAGGATGACGGTGGGCGACATCATCGGGGAGCCGTACGAGATCCATCCCGAGGCGGCCCCCAGGGGAGACCGGCGCAGAAGGGTCCAGGAGCTGCTGGACGTGGTCGGCCTCAACCCCGAGTACATCAACCGCTATCCGCACCAGTTCTCCGGCGGCCAGCGCCAGCGCATCGGCATCGCGCGGGGCCTGGCCCTGCGCCCGGAGGTCATCGTCGCCGACGAGCCGGTCTCCGCGCTCGACGTCTCCGTCCAGGCCCAGGTCATCAATCTGATGGACCGCCTCCAGAGCGAGTTCGACCTCTCCTATGTCTTCATCGCCCACGACCTGTCGATCGTCCGGCACATCTCCGACCGGGTCGCGGTGATGTATCTCGGCCGGATCGTCGAGAGGGGCCGGGACACCGAGATCTACGACCATCCCACGCACCCCTACACCCAGGCGCTGCTCTCCGCGGTCCCCGTCCCCGACCCTGAGGCCCGGGAGCGCCGCGAGCGGATCATCCTCACCGGCGACGTCCCGTCCCCGACGAACGTGCCCTCCGGCTGCCGCTTCCGCACCCGCTGCTGGAAGGCGCGGGACGTATGTGCCGAGGAGGTGCCGCTGCTCGCGGTGCCGGCGCGGCTGCGGGAGCCGGGCGGGCCCGCTGGGCACGAGTCGGCGTGCCACTTCGCGGAGGAGAAGCAGGTGGTCGCGGCCGAGGCACGGTGACCGGCACGGCCATAGCCGTACAAAGGGGCATGAACTGCGTTAACACGCAGGCAACTTGACCGACCCGATTCCGATATACGGACGCGTCAGGGTGTACAGCGTACGGCCGTGCGGGTGCCGTAAGCGGACCGGGGTGCGCCATGTCACCCCGGTCCGCTGCCGTCTAGGCGAGCCCCAGCGACCGCTTGAGGAAGTCGAGCTGGAGCAGCAGCAGGTTCTCCGCGACCTCCTCCTGCGGGGTCATGTGGGTCACCCCGGACAGCGGCAGCACCTCGTGCGGGCGGCCGGCGGCGAGCAGGGCCGAGGACAGCCGCAGGGAGTGGGCGACGACCACGTTGTCGTCGACCAGCCCGTGCACGATCATCATGGGGCGGTGCGGCTCGGCCGGCTCCACCAGGCCCGCGTCGTCGATCAGCGAGTTGCGCCGGTAGACCTCGGGCTGCCGGTCGGGGTGTCCGACGTAGCGCTCCTGGTAGTGGGTGTCGTACAGGCGCAGGTCGGTGACCGGGGCGCCGACGACGGCCGCGTGGAAGACGTCCGGGCGGCGCAGTACCGCGAGCCCCGCCAGATAGCCGCCGAAGGACCAGCCGCGGACGGCCACCCGGGACAGATCGAGCGGGAACCGCTCGGCGAGCCCCTGCAGGGCGTCGATCTGGTCCTGCACCACGACCGCCGCGATGTCGTCCTTGACCGCCTTCTCCCAGGCGGGCGAGCGCCCCGGCGTGCCGCGGCCGTCCGCGACGATCACCGCGAAGCCCTGGTCGGCGAACCACTGCGAGGTCAGATGCGGGTTGTGGGCGGCCACCACCCGCTGGCCGTGCGGTCCCCCGTAGGGATCCAGCAAAACCGGGAGTGGGGTGTCGCCGGCGTAGTCCCGAGGCATAAGCACGGCGCACGGGATGTGGCGTGCGCCCCCTGTGGTGAGGGTGAGGCGCGGGGACAGACCCGGATCCTCGGCATACGAGCGGACCAAGCCAATCTGCTTTCCGTCCCGCAGCACTTGGACCTCGGCCCCGGGCCGGTCGGGCGTATGGGACACCAGCACCGTCACCCCGCCGGCGCGTACCGCCGCATGCACACCGGGCTCCTGCGAGACGCGCTCCACGCCGAGCTCGTTCACCCGATACACATGCACTTCGCCGATCTCGGGCTCGTCCGCGGCCTCACCCGCCGACGCCGAGATCAGTACGTCGTCGGAGGTCACGTCCAGCACGGCCCGGACATGCAACTGCGGTCCGGTCAGCGGGCGTTCGCCCACCGCGAGGACCCGCGCACCGCCTTCGTCGGCGATCCGCACCAGATGCCCGGCAGGGCTCCAGCACGGCACACCAGGGAACAGTTCCAGCCATTGTGGATCTTCGTCGGCGTGCACCATCCGGGTCGCCCCCGTCGCCGGGTCCACGGCCAGGAACAACTGGCTGAGCTGATCGCGCGCCTGTACGAGCAGCAGCGGCGCACCCGCCGCTGACCAGTGCACTCGCGCCAGATACGGGTAGCGGGCCCGGTCCCAGGACACCTCCGTGCGGACCCCGTCCAGCCCGATCACGAACAGCCGGACGTCCGCGTTGGGCGTGCCCGCGGCCGGGTACGCCACCCGCTGCGGCTCCCGCTCCGGACGCGCCGGATCGGAGATCCACCACCGGCGCACCGGCGTGTCGTCCGCGCGCGCCACCAGGAGCCGGTCCGACTCGGGGCTCCACCAAAAGCCCCGATAGCGCGCCATCTCCTCGGCCGCGATGAACTCGGCCAACCCGTAGGTGACCCCGTCCGACTCCGGCTCGGCGAGCGCACGGTCGCCCTCGCCCTCGGCGCCCACCACCCGCAGGGCGCCCTGCGCGACGTACGCGATGTGCCGTCCGTCGGGGGAGGGGCGAGGGTCGATCACCGGCCCGACGACGGGGAGTTCGCGAGCCGTCCCGGCTTGCAGCTCGGCCGTGAAAAGCCGCCCTGACAAGGCAAAAGACGCCAACTCGACGGCGTTGTCGGTGGCGTGGCCGACGATGCCGGCACCGCCCTCACGGCTGCGCTCGCGCCGCGCCCGCTCCTCGGGCGAGAGGTCCTCCGAGGCGCCGCCCAGGAGGGCGCGCGGGTCGGCGGCCACGCGCTCCTCGCCGCTCGGTGTGTCGAGCACCCACAGCGAACTCGCCGGGTCCGTACCGGAGGTGGAGCGCAGGAACACGACACGGGAACCGTCGGGCGACACCGCGAACGCGCGCGGCGCGCCGAGCGTGAACCTCTGGGTGCGGGCGTGCCGTCGGGGGAAGGACACAGGCTCGGTCGTCATGCCCCGACCATATTGGCCAGTGCGCCCCCTTGTGCGGCTGTGCGCCGATCGATGCGCACGTACGGATAGTTATGATCACAACCGCATAGTGGGTATGAACCTGCTGGCTCCTCGATGGATTTATCTGCCCCCATAGTCCGACCCCCGCGCTTGGGATTCTTGGAGGTGAGCCGCCGTGGCACTCTCGATTTCGGCGGTGGTGCTGCTGGCGATCATCGTCTTCCTTCTGATCAAGAAATCAGGGTTGAAGGCCGGACATGCGGTGGTCTGCATGCTGCTGGGCTTCTATCTGGCGTCCTCGACCGTCGCTCCCACCATCAGCGAGCTGACGACGAACATCGCGGGCATGATCGGAAGCATCAAGTTCTGAGCTCCCCGGCCGCCTCGTAGGGTGGGGTCCATGACGGAACTCCCCGACCGGCGACTTCTCCTGGTGCACGCGCACCCGGACGACGAGTCGATCAACAACGGCGCGACCATGGCCAGGTACGCGGCCGAGGGTGCCCGGGTCACCCTGGTGACCTGCACCCTCGGCGAGCACGGCGAGGTCATTCCCCCGGAACTCGGGCATCTGACCGGCGCCGAACTGGGTGCACACCGCCTGGGCGAGCTCACCGCCGCGATGCGCGAGCTCGGCGTCGAGGACTTCCGTCTCCTCGGCGGCAGGGGCCGTTACGAGGACTCCGGGATGATGGGCCTCGCCGACAACGACGACCCCGCGAGCCTGTGGCAGGCCGACCTCGACGACGCCGCCCGCGCCCTGGTCGAGGTCATCCTGGAGGTACGCCCCCAGGTCCTGGTCACCTACGACCCCGACGGCGGCTACGGCCACCCCGACCACATCCAGGCCCACCGGGTCGCCATGCGCGCGGCCGAGCTGGCCGTGGACGCCGGGTGGGAGATCCCCAAGATCTACTGGAACCGGGTCCCGCGTACCGCCGCCGACGAGGCGTTCGCCCGGCTTCAGGCGGATCTGCCCGGACTGTCCTTCGGCAAGGCGGCCACGGTCGCCGACGTACCGGGAGTCGTCGCCGACGAGCGGATCACCACCGTGATCGACGGCACCGCGCACGTCGCCGCCAAGGCCGCCGCGATGCGCGCGCACGCCACCCAGATCGAGGTGGCCGAGCCGTATTTCGCGCTGTCCAACGAGCTCGCACAGCCCCTGTTCAGCACCGAGTACTACGAGTTGGTGCGCGGCGAGCCGGGGGCGCGGCCGGAGTCCGACCTGTTCGCCGGTCTCACCTCCGGGGAGGCGTCATGAGCTCGATGCTCGCCCAGCCGCTGAAACTGAAGCGGCCCTCCGCCCTGCGGGCCCTCGCCTACCTCGGCCTCTTCGTGCTCGGCGCGGTGGTCGGCGTGGCCGGCGCGCTGATGCAGCCCGCGTGGTTCCCGGGCGGGCTGCTGCTCGCCATCGCCGGCGAGGCCGGGCTGCTGCTGGGCGCCGCCCGGGCGATGGGCGGCCGCGCCGGAGCCGTCGCACCCGCAGGCGGCTGGATGATCTCCGTCATCCTGCTGACCGCCAGCCGTCCGGAGGGCGACTTCCTGTTCGGCACAGGAGCCTCCTCCTACCTCTTCCTGCTCGGCGGCATGGCTGTCGCTGTGATCTGCGCCACCCTCGCGCCCTTGCGGCAACCGGGTGGCGACGGCGTCCGACTTGGCAAGTGACGTACCACTTCTCCACGACGTACTCGTGCGAGTCCCGTGTGGGTTTCCCAGGCGGTCGTGGGATACGTGCCAGAGGTGGCCAGTATGGTGGTGCGCGCCGCCGAGCCGCCCGCAGCAATGAGGTCGAAACGGGCGGTGGAGCCAACCGGGAGAACCTGCCTTGAGTCGTGAAACTGACACTCCGTCCTCCGGGCCCAACGGGCGCGGCGGAGCCGCATACCCCTCGGGCACGCCGCCGTACGGGACCCCCATGGCTTCCGACAGCGGTGCGGACGCGGGCCGTTCGGCCGCGCAGCCGGAGGAGCGCAAGACCGAGACGACGCTGACGACCCGGATCCGGATCAACATCCCCGGATCGCGGCCCATTCCGCCGGTCGTCGTCCGAAAGCCCGTCCCCGACGCCGAGAACCCGGGCGACAGCGCCGACACCGAGGCACCGCCGCCCGCCGGCGCCACCGCCGCGGCCACGGGCAACGTCGAGCCCCCGGCCGAACCCGCCCCACAGCCCGGAGAGAAGACGAGCGACTGGTTCGCACCGCGCAAGTCCTCCGGCGGCAAGGGCGGTCAGGGCGGCCCGGCCACCAACGGTGCCGGTACGCCCACCGGTTCGGGTCCCGCCGCGAGCGGCGCCCCCGGTACCGGCGCACCCGCCGGACCCGGGCGGCCCGGCGGTGTCGTCGGCTCGATGAACGTGCCCGGCGGTTCCCGTCCCGGTGGCCCGAACGGCGCACGGCCGGACGGCGGCTCCCGTCCGGGCGGCGCGGGGCTCCCCGGCGCGACCGGCGGACCCGTGGCTCCCGGGCACGGCGGCGGCACCGGCTCCTTCGACGTCACCGAGGCGCTGGCCGCGGGCCCGCTGGGCAACGGCAGCGGCGCCCGCCCCGGCGGCGAGGCACGCCGCGACGACCTGCCGTACTTCGCCGACAACGGCACCGGCGGCCCGAACGGACAGAGCGGACAGGGCGGGCAGAACGCTTTCGGCGTCCAGGGCGCGCAGAGCGGCCCGAACGGCCCCGGCGGCTATGGCGCCCAGGGCGGCCCGGCCGGCTTCGACCCCGCCGCCGACTTCAACGCCCCGGGCGACTTCGGTGGCTCCAGCGACTTCAACGGCCCCAACGGCCGAGGCGGCCGAGGCGGCCCGCAGGGTCCCGCCGGCCCCACGACCGGCCCGGCCACCGGCGACGGTCCGGCGGTGCCGCCGGTCGCCGGCGGCGGACAGGGCGGCCGGAGCGGCCCCGGCGGCCGCGGCCCGGCCGGAGCGGGCGGTCCCGGCAACCGCGGTCCTGCCGGACCGGGCGGTCCCGGCGCACCCGGCGGTTCCGCCATTCCCGGCATCAACGTCGGCCCGGCAGGACCCGCGGGCCCGGGCGCCCCCGGCAACGGCCCGACCGGACCCGGTCCGAACGGCCCCGGCGCCGCCTTCAACGCCCCGGGCCACAGCCCCGGCGGCGGTATGAGCGACGACACCGCGATCCTCACCCCGCAGAAGCCGGCTCCCGAGCCCGGCGGCCCGAACTACGGCGTCGCCGACAACGTCTCCAGCCACACCGTCACCAGCGGCATCCCGGTCGTACCCGGCGGCGCCCAGGGCGGCCCCTTCGGGCCGGGCGGCAGCGACGCGCCGTCCGGGCCGCACACGCCCCCGAAGCTCCCCGAGCCGTCCTCGTCGAGCTCCTCGTCCTCCCGCGCACCGAAGAAGAAGGGCCGCAACAAGCTGGCCCTGGTCGGCGGCGGCGTGGTCGTCCTCGCGGGCGGTCTGTACTGCGCGGGCCTGCTGATGAACCACACCGACGTGCCCAAGAACACCACCGTGCTCGGTGTCGACATCGGCGGCGGCACCCGTGACGACGCGGTCCGCAAGCTCAACGACGCCTTCGACGATCGGGTCGTCAAGCCGCTGAAGCTGTCCGTGGGCGGCAAGACGGTGGAGTTGCAGCCGGACCAGGCGGGGCTCCAGTTCGACATGGCGCAGACGGTCAGCACGGCCGCGAGCAGCGACTACAACCCGGTCTCCGTGATCGGCTCCCTCTTCGGGCAGCAGCGGGTCGTGGACCCGGTCATGCCCACCGACGAGGAGAAGCTGCAGGCCGCCCTGGAGGACGCCTCCGGCGGCTCCGGCTCGGTGACCGAGGGCTCGGTCTCCTTCAAGACCGGCAAGGCGGTCGCCGTGTACGGCAAGGCCGGCCAGGGCATCGACGTCGCCGGGTCGACCACCGCGGTCGAGGAGGCGTACCGCACCCAGGTGGAGACGGGTACGTCCACCCCGGTGAAGGTCGCGACGACCACCCGGGAGCCTACGGTGACGAACGCCGAGGTCGACCGGTTCATGAAGGAGTTCGCCCAGCCGGCGATGGCCAACAAGGTCACGGTCCAGACGGACGCCGCGCACAGCATCCCGTTCGGCTCCCTGTCGCTGCCGAAGATCCTCGGGGTCAAGGCCGTCGACGGCAAGCTCGTCGACACGTACGACCTCGAGGCGCTCAAGGAGGCGTACGGCGCCACCTTCGACGGCGTGCAGATCAACGGCGCGAGCGGCAAGCGCGACGTCCTTCCACAGGATGTCGCCTCCGCCCTGCGCAAGGCGCTGCGCGGCAAGACGGCGGCGGAACGCGTCGCGACCATCGACACCAACCCGAACTAGGGCCTGGCGCAACCGCTCGGACCAAGGGGGCACCCGGCACTCGCCGGGTGCCCCCTTGGTCGTCGTATGACATCTGTCATCCGGCAGTCAGGACCGCCGACACTGCCGGGGCGGCACCCCACGCGGCCAGGCTTGAGCGCATGACAACGACAGCGGTCGGATTCGACCGGGTGAGCAAGACCTACGGGAACGTGCGGGCCGTCGACGGGCTGACACTCGCGCTGCACCCCGGGGAGACCGTGGCCCTGCTGGGCCCGAACGGGGCCGGCAAGTCGACCACGCTCGACCTGCTGCTCGGCCTCAAGCAGCCCGACAGCGGCACGGTGAGCATCTTCGGCACCACGCCGCGCGAGGCCATCGTCGCCGGGCGGGTGGGCGCCATGCTGCAGAGCGGCGGGCTGATGGACGAGGTCACCGTCGCCGAGCTGGTGCGGCTCGCCTGCGCTCTGCATCCGAGGCCGTACCAGGTCTCCGACGTGCTGGCCCGCGCGGGCGTCTCGAAGATCGCCGACCGCAAGGTCGACAAACTCTCCGGCGGCCAGGCCCAGCGCGTGCGCTTCGCCCTGGCGACCGCCGGCGACAGCGACCTGATCGTCCTGGACGAGCCGACGACCGGCATGGACGTCACGACCCGCCACGCCTTCTGGGCCACCATGCGCGAGCAGGCCGACCAGGGCCGGACCGTCCTGTTCGCCACGCACCACCTGGAGGAGGCCGACGCCATGGCCGACCGCGTGCTCGTGCTGCACCGCGGCCGGCTGCTGGCGGACGGCACGGCTGCCGAGATCAAGGCGAAGGCCGGAGCGCGGCGCATCTCCTTCGACCTGCACGCCACGGACGTCGACGAGAGCGCGCTGCGGGCACTGCCCTTCCTGACGCACGTGGACGTATCGGGTCACACCGTCCGCATCCAGTCCTCAGACGCCGACGCCACCGTCCACGCCCTCTACGGCCTCGGCCTGTACCCCCGCAATCTCGAAGTCGCCGGGCTAGGCCTGGAGCAGGCGTTCGTCGCCATCACCGAGGCCGAGGAGGCCCGTACGCCATGAACGGTCTGATCAAGCTCGAACTCACCCGCGCCCTGCGCAACCGCAAGTTCCTGTTCTTCTCCGTGCTGTACCCGTCGCTGCTGTTCCTGCTCATCGCGGGCAGCGCCGACAGCACCACGAAGATCGACGGGACGGGCCTGACGCTGCCGACCTACATGATGGTGTCCATGGCGTCCTTCGGCGCCCTCACCGCCGTCCTGATGGGCAACAGCGAGCGCATCGCCAAGGAGCGGGAGGGCGGCTGGGTACGGCAGTTGCGGCTGACGACCCTGCCCGGGCACGGCTACGTGCTCGCGAAGACGGCCGGCTCCGCCGTGGTCAGCCTGCCGTCGATCGTGATCGTCTTCGTGGTCGCCGCGGCCGTGAAGGACGTACGCCTGGACGCCTGGCAGTGGCTCGCCCTGACCGGCTCGATCTGGGCCGGCAGCCTCGTCTTCGCGGCGCTCGGCGTCGCCCTGGGCTACCTCGCGAGCGGGGACGCGGTCCGCCCGATCACGATGATCACCTACTTCGGGCTGTCCATCCTCGGCGGCCTGTGGATGCCGACCACTTCCTTCCCGGGCTGGCTCCAGGACATCGCCAAGTGGGTGCCGACACACGCGTACGCTGCCCTCGGGCAGGCGATCGAACAGAGCCGGGCACCGCACGCCAAGGACCTCGTCGTCCTCCTGATTTCCTTCGCCCTGTTCACGGGCGGCGCGGCCTGGCTGTACCGGAAGGACACGTTGAAGGCGTGAGCGGCACAGGCGTCGGGCTCGGGCAGCGCCCGGAGAATCGCAAGCAACGCTTCGTCAAGCTCCTGTGGACCGGCATCTGGCTGGTGTACCTGAGCGCACCGGCCAACGACCTGCTGCACGGCGGGCACAGCACGGGCGTGCGGATCCTCGGCTGGCTCGGTCTCGCGGCGTTCGTCACCTGGTACATGCTGCTGCTCTTCCGCACGGGCCGCGGCGAACGCAACAGCGTCGTCCTCGCCTCGCTCGGCGTCCTCGCCGCCCAGTCCACGCTCCTCGCCCTCACCCTGGGCCGCGAGTGGCTGGTGCTGTTCGTGTACGTCTCGATCGCGTCCGGCGCGGCCCTGCCGCTGCGCATGGCCCGCTGGACGATCCCCGGCGCGTCCGCGCTGATGACCGTGATCGCGTTCGCGACCCCGGGCGGCAAGGCGTTCCTGGCCGGGCTGCTGATCCCGGCCCTGCTGGGCGGCTTCGCCATGACCGGCGTACGCGAACTCGTGCGCACCACGATCGCGCTGCGCGAGGCCCGTGCCACGGTCGCCCAACTGGCCGCGAACGAGGAGCGGTTGCGCCTGGCACGCGACCTGCACGACCTGCTCGGCCACTCCCTGTCCCTGATCACCATCAAGAGCGAACTCGCGGGCCGTATGCTCCCCGGTCAGCCGGACAAGGCGGCCCAGCAGGTCGCCGACATCGAGCAGGTCAGCCGACAGGCCCTGGTCGACGTCCGCGAGGCCGTCTCGGGCTATCGCCGCCCCCGCCTGGCCGCCGAACTGGCGGGCGCCAGAGTCGCCCTGACGGCCGCCGAGGTGAGGGCCGAGCTTCCCGCCGAGCCCGACCTCAGCGGCGTCCCCGAGGACAGCGAGACGGCCCTGGCCTGGGCGCTGCGCGAGGCCGTCACCAACGTCGTACGGCACAGCGGCGCCCGGCGCTGCACGGTCGAGCTGCTGCGCCGCCAGACCCTCGACGGCCTCGTCCTGGAACTCTCCGTCGAGGACGACGGCTCCGGCGACCAGGGCGGCGGCCCCGGCCACGGTCTGACGGGCCTCACGGAACGCCTCACCAAGGCCGGCGGCACCCTGGAGGCGGGCGGCACCCGGCACGGCTTCCGCCTCACCGCCCGCGTCCCGGTGGCGGCCTCGGCGCACGTAGGATCCGCGACATGAGCCCCACGATCAAGGTCCTCCTCGCCGAGGACCAGTCGATGGTCCGCGAGGCCCTGGCCGCCCTGCTCGGACTGGAGGACGACATCGAGGTCGTCGCCCAGGTGGCCCGCGGCGACGAGGTCCTGGCGGCGGCCCGCGAGCACGCCGTGGACGTGGCGCTCCTGGACATCGAGATGCCCGGCGCGACGGGCATAGAGGCGGCGGCGCTCCTGCACGAGGAGCTGCCGTCCGTGAAGCTGGTCGTCCTGACCACCTTCGGCCGCCCCGGCTATCTGCGCAGCGCGATGGAATCCGGCGCCGACGCCTTCCTGGTCAAGGACGCCCCCGCGGCCCAACTCGCCGAAGCGGTCCGCAAGGTGCTGGCGGGGGAGCGCGTCATCGACCCCACCCTGGCGGCAGCGGCCCTCGCGGAGGGCGCCAACCCCCTGACCGACCGCGAACGAGAGGTCCTGCGGGCGGCGGAGGACGGCTCCACCAACGCCGAACTGGCAGCGGCCCTGCACCTCTCCCAGGGCACGGTCCGCAACTACCTCTCCACAGCCATCCAGAAACTGGCGGTACGGAACAGAGCGGAGGCGGTACGGATCGCGAGGGAGAAGGGCTGGCTCTAAGGCCCTGCTTTTAGGGGCGCGGGGAACTGCGCGACCAGCCACAACGCACCCGCACTCGCACGACAACACAACCCCCACGGCGATTGGGCGAACCCTCAGTTCAACATCGCCCGAGCCGCCCGAGCCTCCCCCCGCACCCGCTCAGCCGCCCCTTCATCCACCTCACAGATCAACTCCGCGTACTCCTCCAACTCCACGGCCCCCGCGACGAAATCCCCCCGCTGCACGAGCAACTGCGCCCGCTCGAACCGCAACCGGGCCGGATGCGAGGGCAGCGACAGCGACAACTCCACGGCCCACAGGGCGACATCCGTCCGCTCGGGCCGGGCCGACGCCCACGCCCGTACGTTGTTCAGGATCCGCAGCACCACTTCCAGCGGATCGGCCGGCGTCAGCATCGACGGCTGCAACGGCGCCCCCGTGGCCCCCGCCACCAGCAGCTCCGCGTCGCCGCCCGTCAGCACCCGCCCCCCGTCGAAGGGATCGGCCAGCACCTGATCGTCCGCGGGCCCGAACCCCACCACGAAATGGCCGGGCAGAGCGACCCCGTACACGGGCGCACCCGCCCGCCGGGCCACCTCCAGCCACACCACCGACAGCAGGATCGGCAGCCCCCGCCGCCGCCTCAGCACCTCGTGCAACAGCGACGACTCCAGCCGCTGATAGTCCGCGGCACAGCCACGGAACCCGTACCGCTCCCCGAGCAGCTCCCGCAGCGCGACGGCCCACGCCCGCGGCCCGCCGGGCCGGTACGGCAGCTGTCCGGCGAGTTCGTCCAGGGCCACCTGCGCGGAGTCCATCCCCGCCTCGTCCAGCGCGCCGTCGGCCTCGGCTCCCACCAGCAGACACAGCATGGACAGGTCAGGCCGCTCGGACCGCGCCTCTTCGGCGAACCGCCGCCGCAGCTCGGCGGAGCGTTCGGGAGTCGGGGGGTGGAGGGGACGCATAGCTGGCTCGTGCCCTTTCACGGCGATCGGTACCGCTGATCAAGCTGATCGATAGTGGTGGTACGCGTGATGCGCGACGAACCCCATGCCGGTGTACAGCCCGCGGGCGCCCGCGTTGTCCGCCTCGACCTGGAGCCACGCCGCCGACGCACCCTCCTCCAGGGCCCGCCGGGCCAGCGCGGCCATCACCCGCGTGGCCAGCCCCCGCCGCCGCAGCGCCGGGTCCACCTCCACCGCGGCGAAACCGGCCCACCGCCCGTCCACCACACACCGTCCGATGGCGGCGGGAACGCCACCGCCGTCGCCCGGAACCGTCGCGAACCACACCGAAGGGCCGCTGCCCAGCACCTTCAGGGCCACCTCGCTCACCCCCTTGCGCTGATACCGCGTAAGCCAAGCGTCGTCCGCCTCCCGGGACAGCACCACTCCGGCGCCCTCGTCCCGGTCCGCGACCGGCGCCAGCGCCCCGATCCACAGCTCGGCGGAGACCTCCCGGGTCCAGCCCAGCCGCTCCAGCTCCGCGCACAGCAGCTCCTGCGTGCCCTCGGCGCCGGTCGCGGTCTGGACGTACGCGGGGAGCCCGCGATCGCCGTACCAGCGCCGTACGGCATCGAGCGCGGCCGGCAGCGGGAGTCCAGGGTCGCCGAGCGGGAGCGCCGAGTTGGCGCGGCGGGTGAACCCGGAGGCGGCCCGCAGCTCCCACTCGCCGAGCCGTTCGCTCTCGACGGGCCGCCACGCGCGCGAGGAGACGTGCGCGAGCTCCTCGTAGGAGGCGGCGGGGCCGCGGCGGCGGGCCGGAGCGGGTGGCACGACCTTGCCCGCGACCAGTGAGGCTTCCGGAATGTGGACGGTCTCGCCACTCTTCCGTGTGATCAGCAGCACACCGTCGTCCCATGATGCGAGAACACCCACCGTGTCGGTGAACTTCTCACCCTCGCTCGCAGGATCGTCCAGGCGGCGTACGGAGACCCGTTTGCCCACGTCAGCAGCGGTGATACGGACCTCAAGGCGCCCCGTCGCAGATATTTCCACAGGTCAGTTCACCCCTCCTGTTCGGATCATGCCCAAGAACGGAGATACTAGGGGCGGGCATCGACGACGCCGCGCTCCCGCGCGCCAGGCGGCGGAGCCTGAAGAGGCCCGCCAGCGCCCTATCGAGGAGGAACGACAGCGTGACCTACGTCATCGCGCAGCCTTGTGTCGACGTCAAGGACAAGGCGTGCATCGAGGAGTGCCCGGTCGACTGCATCTACGAGGGCTCCCGGTCCTTGTACATCCACCCGGACGAATGCGTCGACTGCGGAGCCTGTGAGCCGGTCTGCCCGGTCGAGGCGATCTTCTACGAGGACGACACTCCGGAGGAGTGGAAGGACTACTACAAGGCGAACGTCGAGTTCTTCGACGAGCTCGGCTCCCCCGGCGGCGCCAGCAAGCTGGGTCTGATCGAGCGGGACCACCCCTTCATCGCCGCCCTGCCGCCGCAGGCCGAGTAGTCCTCACGGCGACCCGCACAGCGTGCCGCCTCGGTCCCGTACGGCCTGATCGCCTTGATCACCGTACGGGACCGAGGCGTTGCCGTATCCGGCAGTACCCCTGACACCGGAAGTACCGGCAGTACCAGAAAGTGAGCCAGATCCCGTGTCCGCAGTCTCCGACCGCCTTCCGACCTTTCCCTGGGACAAGCTGGAGCCGTACAAGAAGACGGCCGCCGCGCATCCGGACGGGATCGTCGACCTCTCCGTCGGCACGCCGGTCGACCCGGTCCCCGAGCTGATCCAGAAGGCCCTGATCGACGCGGCGGACTCCCCGGGCTATCCGACGGTCTGGGGCACCCCGGCGCTGCGGGACGCGCTCACCGGGTGGGTGGAGCGCCGCCTGGGCGCCCGTGAGGTCACCCACCGGCACGTCCTGCCGATCGTCGGCTCCAAGGAACTGGTCGCCTGGCTCCCCACCCAGCTCGGCCTCGGCCCCGGCGACCGCGTGGCCTACCCGCGGCTGGCGTACCCGACCTACGAAGTGGGTGCCCGTCTCGCCCGCGCCGACTACGAGGTGTACGACGACCCGACCGAGCTGGACCCGCGCGGTCTGAAGCTGCTCTGGCTGAACTCGCCGTCCAACCCCACCGGCAAGGTCCTCTCCCAGCAGGAGCTGACCAGGATCGTCGCCTGGGCCCGTGAGCACGGCGTGCTGCTCTTCTCCGACGAGTGCTACCTGGAGCTGGGCTGGGAGGCCGACCCGGTCTCGGTCCTGCACCCGGACGTCAACGGCGGCTCCTACGACGGCATCGTCGCGGTGCACTCCCTGTCGAAGCGCTCGAACCTCGCGGGCTACCGGGCGGCGTTCCTGGCCGGCGACCCGGCGGTCCTCGGCCCGCTCCTGGAGATCCGCAAGCACGGCGGCATGATGACGTCCGCCCCGACCCAGGCAGCGGTCGTCGCGGCCCTCGGCGACGACGAGCACGTCCGCGTCCAGCGCGACCGCTACGCCGCCCGCCGCGCGGCCCTGCGCGAGGCACTCCAGGCCCACGGCTTCCGCATCGAGCACAGCGAGGCCAGCCTCTACCTCTGGGCCACCCGCGACGAGTCCTGCTGGACCACGGTCGCCCACCTGGCCGACCTCGGCATCCTGGTGGCCCCCGGCGACTTCTACGGCGAGGCCGGCGCCCGCCACGTACGGGTGGCCTTCACGGCGACGGACGAACGAGTGGAGAAGGCGGTCCAACGCCTGGCGTGATCACCCCGCCGGCGTAGGAACGCAAAAGCCGACGGGGCCAGGGAACTCCCTGAACCCCGTCGGCTCGAGCCGGACGCGGTCGACCGTCAGCCGACCGGAAGACCCTGCACCGGCAGCGAACCGGTCGCCGGCAGGCCACCCTGCGTGGCCGACCCCGCCGCGTCGCCGAGAACGGCACCGACCGAACCGGCCACGCCACCCGCGGTCTCCTGCGCCGCGGCGGCACGCTCCTTCGCGACCTTGCCACCGGTCTTCGTCACCTTGCCGCCGGCCTTGGTCGCGGTGGGCACCGCCTTCTTCGCGGCCTTGCCACCGGTCTTCGTCACCTTGTCGCCGGTCTTGGCCGCGGTCGGGAGCGCCTTGTCGACCGCGGTGTCGACGGCGCCGCCCGCGAGCCCGGCGGCGTTCTGGGTCGCGCCGTCGACGACGGTCGTGCCGTCCAGGGCGGTCAGTCCGCCGACCTGGGGGGCCTCGGGCAGTCCGGGGGCCGCGCCGGCGGAGCCGGCCGCACCGACCCCGGCAGCCGCTCCCGCAGCGACGAGCAGCGCGGCACGGGCGATCCGGCGGGTCAGGGGGAGGGACATGATGCTCCTTCGACGGTCTGTCGGATGAGAATGATGAAGTGTCCGACCACGCCCGGCAGTTGAGCCGACTCAACTCGGCGACTGACGGTGGACCGACTGGCTGTTGATCTCCGGGCTCGGACGCAGTGACTACCGCTCGAAGCCCGCGAAGGTTGCGGCGCGCCAATGTAAAGAGTTGGCAATGCGTCGCATTATCGCCTGCGGATAAAAACGGGCAAAGTGCGACCCGCTCGAAAGCCCGCGGAATCCTTACAGCCCTTTGTTCTCAAGGCTTTTGACGGATTCCGCAGGAGTCGCGCGAAAACCTGCCCACACCGTCGCCGCCCGACACTTCTACCAACCCGTGAGAGTGATCCGTCGAACTGCCGGGCGTACTACGGACCCGTGACGATCCGGACCGCGCCCGCGCCGTTCCCGGCCTCCGGGGCACCCGGCCCGGTGATCGCGCGCCACTCGCTGTCGGTGTTCCCGGCGGTCCACTGCCGCCCCGCGTACGACACGCGCTTGATGTGCAGATCGGAGGCGTTGGCCACGGCCCAGTGGGCCAGTTGCCAGCCGCGCTCGCCGGCGGGCACCGGCAGCAGAACGGTCCGGTCGTCCTTCTTGATCACGGACGGGGTCGGCGAGGGCGTCGCCTTCTCGCCGCCCACCTCGGCCGCGGCCGGCTGGAGCGCGTCCCGTCCGAAGTCCCGCAGCAGCGCGTCCCGTACCGAGTCCGCACCCGCGGCCCGAGTGGCTCCCGGACGCCCCTCACAGGTCAGCGTGGCCGCCGAACGGCCCGTGAGAGCGGCGGCGAGCAGCGAGGCGTCCGGCTCGTGCTTGGCGTACGCCTCAGGGAAGCCGCTGCGCTGGACGCGCTGGGCGGCGACGGTGAGCGGCAGACGTGTGTAGCCGGGGACCTTGACCAGGTGTTCGTAGAACTCGCCCGCCGAGTAGATCGGGTCGAGGATCTCCTCCTCGGTGCCCCAGCCCATCGACGGCCGCTGCTGGAACAGACCGAGCGAGTCGCGGTCGCCGTGGCCGATGTTGCGCAGGCCCGACTCCTGGAGCGCAGTGGCCAGCGCGATCGTGACGGCTCGCTCGGGCAGCCCGCGGCCGGTGCCCACGGCGGCGATCGTCGCCGCGTTCACCGCCTGCTCCGGCGTGAACTCGTAGCCGGCGCCGTCTCCCTTGCCCGACACCACGTCGCAGCCGGGTGTCCCCGTGCCCCCGGTGACGTACTGCACCGCGAGGTAGCCCGCGACGGCGAGCAGGACCATGAAGGCCGCTCCGCGACGGAGGAGGCGGCCACGACGTTTGGGGGAAGGCGACGGCTCTGGCACGTCGTACAAGGTAGCTGAGGTTACTGAGGGGTACCGGCGCAGTTGAAAATCGGTGGGAAAAGTGAGGTGAGGGCACGGCGCGTTAGGGTCGGCCCCATGGCCGACACCTCCCTTGACCTCACGCTGGACGCCGCGAAGCTCACCGCGCAGCTCGTCGACTTCCCCTCCGTCAGCGGCACGGAGAAGCCCCTGGCCGACGCCATCGAGACCGCCCTGCGCGCCCTGCCGCACCTGACGGTCGAGCGCTACGGCAACAACGTCCTCGCGCGCACGCACCTGGGCAGGCCGGAGCGCGTGATCCTCGCCGGTCACATCGACACGGTGCCGATCGCGGACAACGTCCCCTCGCGCCTCGACGAGGACGGCGTCCTGTGGGGCTGCGGCACCTGCGACATGAAGTCCGGCGTCGCCGTCCAGCTCCGCATCGCCGAGACGGTCGTGGCCCCGAACCGCGACCTGACCTTCGTCTTCTACGACAACGAAGAGGTGACCGCCGAGCTCAACGGCCTCAAGCACATCGCCGAGAACCGCCCGGAGTGGCTTCAGGGCGACTTCGCGGTGCTCCTGGAGCCGTCGGACGGCGAGGTCGAGGGCGGCTGCCAGGGCACGCTCAGGGTCCTGCTGAAGACCAAGGGCGAGCGCGCCCACTCCGCGCGCGGCTGGATGGGCTCGAACGCGATCCACGCCGCGTCGCCGATCCTGGCGCGCCTCGCCTCGTACGAGCCCCGGTACCCGATCATCGACGGCCTGGAGTACCGCGAGGGCCTGAACGCGGTCGGCATCTCCGGCGGCGTCGCGGGCAACGTCATCCCCGACGAATGCGTCGTGACGGTCAACTTCCGCTACGCCCCGGACCGCACGGAGGAGGAGGCCGTCGCGCACGTCCGCGAGGTCTTCGCCGACTGCGGGGTCGAGGAGTTCGTGGTGGACGACCACAGCGGCGGCGCGCTGCCGGGGCTGTCCCATCCGGCGGCAGCGGCGTTCATGAAGGCGGTCGGAGGCACCGCCCGCCCCAAGTACGGCTGGACGGACGTCTCCCGCTTCTCCTCCCTCGGTATCCCGGCGGTCAACTACGGCCCCGGCAATCCGCATTTGGCCCACAAGCGGGACGAACGGGTGGAAACCGCCAAGGTTCTGGCGGGTGAGGAGCGGCTGAGGGCGTGGCTCACGGCGTAGCGGTCGCGGGACAGGGGGGTGCGGGGCGGGGCGTGGACCTCGGGATCGCCCTGGTGGCGCTTCATGGCGGACATGCTCACGTCCCCCCTCCGTAACCCGCCTGGATCTACGCTGAGGTGGAAAGACCTGGCAAGCGGAGGGAGCGCTACATGGCTACCGGCAACCCCGAGGGCAAGAAGCAGCCACCGGAGGAGCAGCGCCTGGGACCGGTCCTGAGGCGGCGCGACCAGGTGACCGCGAGCACCACGGACCAGCGGCTGCTCGACGCGGGCGGCCCGTCGGACTGGGTCCACACCGACCCCTGGCGCGTCCTGCGCATCCAGTCGGAGTTCATCGAGGGCTTCGGCACCCTCGCCGAACTCCCGCCCGCCATCAGCGTCTTCGGCTCGGCCCGCACGCCCGTGGACTCGCCCGAGTACGACGCCGGCGTCCGCCTCGGCCGCGGCCTGGTCGAGGCCGGCTGGGCCGTGATCACGGGTGGCGGCCCCGGCGCCATGGAGGCGGCGAACAAGGGCGCGCTGGAGGCGAAGGGCATCTCGGTCGGCCTCGGCATCGAGCTCCCCTTCGAGCAGGGGCTCAACCCCTACGTCGACATCGGCCTGAACTTCCGGTACTTCTTCGTCCGCAAGATGATGTTCGTCAAGTACGCCCAGGGCTTCGTGGTCCTCCCCGGCGGCCTCGGCACCCTCGACGAACTCTTCGAGGCCCTCACCCTCGTCCAGACCCAGAAGGTCACCCGCTTCCCGATCGTCCTCTTCGGCAGCGCCTACTGGGGAGGCCTGGTCGACTGGCTGAACAACACGCTGGTGGCCCAGGGCAAGGCCTCGGAGAAGGACCTGCTCCTGTTCCACGTCACGGACGACGTGGACGAGGCGGTCGCCCTGGTGTCGAAGGAGGCGGCGCGCTAGCTGTACTCAGCCTGCCGGGCGGGTCTTTCAGCCCGTCCGGCGTTTGAGGACGAGGCCGTTCAGGCGCAGCGGGGGTCCGGGGGCGGCAGCCCCCGGGATGCGACGGGTAGGGGCGGCGGGGGCGAGAAGGCGTTACGCCAGCCCCCGCCGGGCCACCGCAGGCGGCCGATGCCCCGCGATCGACGCCACCATGTCCAGCACCTGCCGGGTCTCCGCCACCTCGTGGACCCGGTACACCTGCGCACCCAGCCACGCAGACACCGCGGTCGTCGCCAGCGTCCCGACCACCCGCTCCTTCACGGGCTTGTCCAGGGTCTCCCCGACGAAGTCCTTGTTGGACAGGGAGACCAGCACCGGCCAGCCCGTCTCCACCATCTCCCCGAGCCGCCGGGTCGCCTCCAGACTGTGCCGGGTGTTCTTCCCGAAGTCGTGCCCGGGATCGATCATGATCGACTCGCGCGGCACCCCCAGCGCCAGCGCCCGCTCGGCCAGTCCCACGGTCACCCGCAGCACGTCGGCCATGATGTCGTCGTACGTCACCCGGTGCGGCCGCGTCCGGGGCTCCGCGCCGCCCGCGTGCGTGCAGACCAGCCCCACTCCATAGCGCGCGGCGACCTCAGCCAGGCCGGGGTCCACGCCGCCCCACGCGTCGTTCAGCACATCGGCACCGGCCTCGCAGACCGCGGCGCCCACCTCGGCCCGCCAGGTGTCCACGCTGATCACGACGTCCGGGAAGCGCCGCCGCACCTCGGCCACGAACCCGACCGTGCGCCGTGCCTCCTCCTCGGCGGTCACCTCTTCGCCCGGCCCGGCCTTGACCCCGCCGATGTCGATGATGGCGGCCCCCTCGGCGACCGCCTGCTCCACGCGCGCGAGGGCCGGCTCGTCGCGGAACGTCGCTCCCTGGTCGTAGAAGGAGTCCGGGGTCCGGTTCACGATCGCCATGATCACCGGCTCGTGCGCGTCGAACTCACGCCTGCCCAGCCTGAGCATCCCCTGTGACCTCTCCTTGAGCGTCCTGGTACGTCCTGGCCTTTCGGCCGCCTGCGACCTTAACTGTCAGAGTCGCATGGCACGATCGGACCCTGACACACTCGACCGCACGCATTCACCGGACCGTGGGGGCCACAGCGATGGTTATGTTCCTGTTCCTGGTCGTCGCGCTGGCCGTCGTGGTCGCCGCGGTGACGCTCGCCGTGGTGGGCGGCGGCGAGGGCGGCGGCCCGCTGCCGGAGGCAGCGCCGGAGCGCCTCCAGGACCCGCTGCCCCCGGACCGCCCGGTCGGTCGCGCCGACATCGACAGCCTCCGCTTCCCGCTCTGTGCCCGCGGCTACCGCATGGCCGACGTCGACGACGCCCTCAGCCGCCTCGGCGCCGAGCTCGCCGAGCGCGACGCCCGGATCGCCGACCTGGAGTCCGCCCTGGCCGGCGCCCGGACCGCGCCCGGCCATGTCTCCATGGACAAGCCCGCCCCGGAGGACCAGCAGTGAGTGACGGCGAGGCGGTCGCGGGCCCCGACGGCGCCCTGCGCTGCCCCTGGGCCCTGTCCACGCCGGACTACGTGACGTACCACGACGAGGAGTGGGGCCGCCCGGTCCACGGCGACGACGCCCTCTTCGAACGCCTCAGCCTGGAGGCCTTCCAGTCGGGCCTGTCCTGGATCACGATCCTGCGGCGGCGTGAGGGCTTCCGCGCCGCCTTCGCGGGCTTCCAGATCACCAAGGTCGCGACCTTCACGGACGCCGACAAGGACCGTCTCCTCGCGGACGCGGGCATCATCCGCAACCGGGCGAAGATCGAGGCCACCATGGCCAACGCACGCGCGCTGGCCGAGTGGACCCCCGGTGACCTGGACGAACTGATCTGGTCCCACGCCCCCGACCCGGCCACCCGCCCGGCCCCCAAGACGCTCGCCGACATCCCCGCGGTCACGCCCGAGTCGACATCGCTGTCGAAGGCGTTGAAGAAGCGGGGCCTCCGCTTCGTAGGCCCGACGACGGCATACGCGCTGATGCAGGCGTGCGGCCTGGTCGACGATCACTTGGCAGCTTGCGTCGCGAGAAACGCCGCCTAGGGGCGCGGGACTGTATCGATTTGCGGCTCCGCCGCGTGGGCGCGATCAGCCCCCACGCACCCGCAGCACCCGACGGCGCGGCAGTCTCCGGACCTAGCGGCCCAAATACTTCGGCTTCTCCTTGTTCACAAACGCCTGCACGGCGATCGCATGGTCCTCAGAGGACCCGGCCCGAGTCTGGAGCTCATCCTCCTTCTCCAGGGTCTCCTCAAGGGAGTGCGACAGCCCGAAGGCCACGGCCTCCTTGATCGCCCCGTACGCCACCGTCGGCCCCTCGGCGAGCGCCCGCGCCACCTTCTCGGCCTCCGCGCGCAGCTCACCCGCGGGCACCAGCCGGTTCGCGATACCCAGCTCGTACGCCTCCTGCGCCTTGATGTTCCGCGGGAAGAGCAGCAGGTCGGCGGCGCGGCCCGGGCCGACCACCCGCGGCAGCGTCCAGGAGATGCCGGAGTCCGCGGTCAGCGCGACTCCGGCGAAGGACGTGTTGAACGCGGCGGTGTCGGCCACGACCCGGTAGTCCGCGGCCAGCGCGAATCCGAAGCCCGCCCCGGCCGCGACCCCGTTCACCCCGGCCACCACCGGCTTCGACATCCCGGCCAGCGCCCGCACGATCGGGTTGTAGTGCTCCCGCACGGTGCTCATGGTCTGCCTCGTCCCGGTCTCCCGGTCGGAGATCAGCAGCCCGATGTGCTCCTTGAGGTCCTGGCCCACGCAGAACGCCCGCTCCCCGGCCGCGGTCAGCAGCACGGCGCGTACGGCGTCGTCACCCGCCGCGGCCTGGACCGCCTCCCGCAGAGCGACCTTGGCCGCGACGTTGAGCGCGTTCATCGCCTCGGGGCGGTTCAGCGTGATCGTCGCGAGTCCGTCGCTCACCTCGTAGAGCACGGTGTCGGCCATGGCGTATCCCCTCCGGTGTCGCGGCTCGGTCGTACCAGTCGGTACGCGATTGTCTGAGGACAGCATGGCGGAGATCACCGACAACCGGTCTGACCGGACGTGTGACCTGCGTCAAAGAATTTGTGTCCGGTTCCGTTCGGCCGAAGTGCGCGCGGTGGCGCAGTATCGCAGTCACATCGCCGAATTGAGTGGTTTTGGTCGCGTGCGTTGCCCAAGCGATGCCGACTGATGTTGGTCATCGGGTCCTGAGATGCGGGATAATGGCTTGGAAGCAATGTGTTCGATGCCGGTGTCGCGCGTCTCATGCCTGACGCGCGTGCCCTCCATGGGGCCGTCGGCTTTGACGATGAGCTGGTTTCAGGAAGGGGAACGAGCATGGCGGCCATGAAGCCGCGGACGGGCGATGGCCCGCTCGAGGTGACCAAGGAGGGGCGGGGCATCGTCATGCGCGTTCCGCTCGAAGGCGGCGGTCGGCTCGTCGTCGAGCTGACCCCTGACGAGGCCGACGCGCTCGGCGACGCCCTCAAGAAGGTCGTCGGCTGACGCGGCAGCGACCCTACCCTTTCGGCGGCCCCGGCATCGCACATGGTGCCGGGGTTGCTGCGTCTGCGGAGCCGGCCGATCCGCGGAGTCAGGCGCTCAGCGCTTGACCGCGCACAGCAGCCCGTCGCCCACCGGCAGCAGCGAGGGCACCAGGTCCTGGCTCTCGCGCACGGCGCGCAGCAGCTCCCGGATGCGTATGACCTCGGTGGGCTGGGGGCCCGAGTCGACCGTGCGGCCGTTGGTGAAGACGCCCTCGAAGACGACCAGACCACCCGGACGCAGCAGGCGCAACGATTCAGCGAGATAGTCGAGGAACTCCAGCCGGTCGCCGTCGCAGAAGACGAGGTCATAGCCGGCGTCCGCGAGCCGCGGCAGGACGTCCAGCGCGCGGCCCGGGATGAAACGGGCACGGTTGCTGGCGAAACCGGAGGCGCGGAAAGCCTGGCGGGCGAACTGCTGGTGCTCCGGCTCGGGGTCGACGGTGGTCAGGACGCCGTCCGGGCGCATGCCGTGCAGGAGGTGGATCCCGGAGACGCCGGTACCGGTGCCGATCTCCGCGACCGCCTTGGCGTCCACGGTGGCGGCGAGCATCCGCAGCGCGGCGCCCGTGCCGGGCGACACCGAGCGCAGCCCCGCCTCACGGGCCCGGTCACGGGCCCAGCGCAGGACGTCGTCCTCGGCGACGTAGGCGTCGGCGAACGCCCAGCTCGTCTGCCGGTTGCCGGTAATGACCCTCTCCTGTCCCCGTGGTTGCCTGGGCGTGACTGTATCCGTTGCGGCCGGGAACCCGCAGATGGGACCAGGCGTTTAGAGGGGTGGGAAGACGAGCGGGGGGACACAGTTGGATCACGACGACGAGCAAGGCCGCGAGCAAGTGCTGACGCAGGCGCACCAGCCGTGTCAGCCCAGATCAAATTCTCGTAAAACCGCTTATCCGGAGCTAACGGGCGAGGTGGCTATGGTAGGGGCTCCACTGGACACCACCAGAGCCGACAGGGGAGGTGCGGCTGCGCCTGTGGATCGGGGAGGAGTGCTGCGGCGCTTCCTCGGATCGGCGGGCAGGCCGAAATCCGTGAACGACACCGCTGACCACAGTCACGCCGGCGACTTCGCCCAGACCGCGACCTTCTCCACCGACGCGGACGGGCAGGCGTGGACTCCGCCCACCTGGGAGGAGATCGTCAGCACGCACAGCGGCCGCGTCTACCGACTGGCGTACCGCCTCACCGGCAACCAGCACGACGCCGAGGACCTCACCCAGGAGGTCTTCGTCCGTGTCTTCCGGTCCCTGTCGACGTACACGCCCGGCACCTTCGAGGGCTGGCTGCACCGCATCACCACCAACCTCTTCCTGGACATGGTCCGCCGCAAGCAGCGCATCCGCTTCGACGCGCTGGGAGAGGACGCGGCCGAGCGGCTGCCCAGCAAGGAGCCCACGCCGCAGCAGGTCTTCAACGACGCCCACTTCGACGCGGACGTCCAGCAGGCCCTCGACACCCTCGCACCCGAGTTCCGGGCCGCCGTCGTCCTGTGCGACATCGAAGGACTGTCCTACGAGGAGATCGCCGCGACCCTCGGCGTGAAGCTCGGCACGGTCCGCTCCCGTATCCACCGGGGCCGCTCGCAGCTGCGCAAGGCCCTCGCCCACCGCTCGCCGGAGGCGCGTGCCGAGCGCCGCTCCTTCGTGCCGCGTGTGGCCGCGCTGGGGGGAGGGGGCGCGCCCGCGTGAGTGGCTCCCGACCCAATCCGGCCGAACGACTCCTGGCCGAGCAGCACCTAGGCGACCGACTCTCCGCCCTCGTCGACGGAGAGCTCGGTCATGACACCCGCGAGCGGGTCCTCGCCCATGTGGCGACCTGCGCCAAGTGCAAATCCGAGGTCGACGCGCAGCGCCGGCTGAAGAACGTCTTCGCGGAGGCGGCCCCGCCGCCTCCCTCCGAGAGTTTCCTGGCCCGCCTTCAGGGCCTCCCCGGTGGAGGTGACCTCGACGGCGGCGGCTCGCCGCTGGGCGGGGGAGGACTCGGCGGACTGTCCGGGCGACCCGGCGCCACCGGGGCCTTCGGCGTGAAGCGCGGCGAGCGCTTCGAGTTCGGTTACGTCCCCGCGGGCCCGCACGCCCCGGCGCTCCCCGCCTCCGACCGTGGCTTCCGCACCCACCCCGTGGGCCGTCCCGACACCGATCGCTCCGCGTCCTCGCGGATGCGGTTCGCGTTCGTCGCGGCGGGCGCGGTGTCGCTGGCCGCGATCGCGCTGGGCGGCGTGACGAGCAGCGTGCCGACCGACACGGAGGCCCGCGGCGGCTCGGGCGGCAGCAATGTGACGCCGGCGCGGACACAGGGCACCGGCGCGGCGACCGCACCCGAGAACCAGCGCCGTCGTGGCGCCGGCCCCCTGCTCGCGCAGGGACAGGGCCAGCGCACCCTCGGCACGCCGACGGCCTCGACCGAGGTGTCGGCTCCGCTGCTGCCCGGGATGCCGGCCCAGGGCGCCGACCAGGAGATGCACACTCTGACGGCTCCCGTGGTGGCCGGCGCGGCCGCCATGTCTCCGCTGATACGCCCGCTCAGCGCGACCCCGCCCCTCACCCTGACCGCCTGGTCCTCGGACACCGGGATCACCGCGGCCCCGGGTCCGTTCGCCGCACCCGTCCCAGACGCGACGTCGTCCCCCTCCGCCTCCTCGGCCACCAACCGCTGACCGGCCTCTGCGCAGCGGCCCATGAACCTGGTTGAATCCAGGGTGGGCCGCGCGCCGTGCCCTGCGGGCCGGGGCGCGGAGTCGAGGAACCGCGGTCGCCGTTGTCGCCGCGTGCGGGTGGGGGAGGTAGCACGAAGTCGCCGGTTTCCCGAGGGAAGCCGAGCGCGACAGCGCAGTGTCGAGTAGGCATTCGGGCGCCGGGACATCTCCGGTGGCGGCCTGCGGAGGAACCAGGGATCGCGTTCGGGCGGGGTTCTTCGGAAGGCCCGCCTCCTACTCGAGCATCGGTCGGCAGCGAGTAGGAAGCAGAACATGAACGAGGGGAAGCCCGCGAAGGCGAAGTGGTGGAACCGACCTCGACCGCAGGAGGCCTCGGGCCGGCCGGACGAGACGGCACCCGCGCCGGACGAGACGGCACCCGCGCCGGACGAGACGGCACCTGGCGACGTCGGCGCAGTGGACGGCGACTTCGAACTTCGCCCCGCCGCCACAGGCAGCGGCGCCCCGACCGCCGCGGACGGCGACTTCGAGCTGGCGCGGCCGGCGGCGAACACGGTCGGGGACGGTGGGGCTTCGGTCGAGGGTGGCTTCGGAGATGGCGGGGCTTCGGGCGGCGGTGGCTTCGGGGGTGGCGGGGCTTTGGCCGACGGTGATTTCGG